>NZ_JBEZDR010000052.1:0-18322 GCF_040648415.1 Nonomuraea sp. NPDC049141 | reverse complement strand
TGAACGCCTTCCAGATCGCCTTCGAAGGCCGCCTCACCCCCGCCAACCTCTGAACACTTCAACAACCAAGATCAGCCGTTAAGTTGACACTCCCCGCCTCTCGCTGTCCCGCCTGCGCCGAGACCTACCGCTCCGACACCTACCACCTCATCCGCGCGGGCCTGATCGGCGGCAAAGGCGTCCCCGAAACCGTCACCACCCACCCGACGCTCTTCGTCACCCTGACCGCCCCGTCCTTCGGCACCGTCCACGCCCGCCGGGAGAAGAACGGCAAGGTCCTGCCCTGCCACGCCCGCCGCAACGCGGAAACATGCCCACACGGCCGCATGATGGCCTGCACAGAACAACACAGCGCAGACGATCCCCGCCTCGGCGAACCACTCTGCCCCAACTGCTACGACTACACCGGCTCCGTCCTGTTCAACGCCCTGGCCCCGCTGCTGTGGAAACGCTTCGCCGACTCCCTACGCCGCCACCTCGCCAAACTCGGCGGGCTTGCCCTCAAAGACCTCCGCCATCACCTCACGGTGTCGTTCGCCAAGGTCGCCGAATACCAGCGGCGCGGCGTCGTCCACTTCCACGCCGTCCTCCGCCTCGACGGCCCCAAAGGACCGGTATTCCCGCCTCCGGCCTGGGCCACCGCCGATGCCCTGACCCATGCTGTCCAGCACGCGGCAAGAGCAGTTTCTGCCACCGTCCCAGCCCACGGCGATCAGCCCGCGCGAGTGCTGCGCTGGGGCCATCAACTCGACATACGCCCCATCACCCTCGACGGCGACCTCACCGAACAAGCAGTCGCCGGCTACATCTCCAAGTACGCCACCAAAGCTGCCGAATGCGTCGGCACCCTCGACCGCCGCATCAACCCCCTCGACAACCTGGAAGCCTTCAACCTGCGCGACCACGCCCGCCGCCTCATCACCACTTGCATGCACCTCGGCGCAGTCGAAGAACTGGCCGAACTCCGGCTCATGGACTGGGCCCACATGCTCGGCTTCCGCGGCCACTTCTCCACCCGATCCCGCCGCTACTCCACCACCCTCGGCGCCCTCCGAGCAGCCAGAGAGCGCTTCGTTCACACCGAAGAGGTCACCCACGGACGCCTCCCACTCTTCGACGAGGACACCATCCTCGTCATCAGCGAATGGGAGTACGCAGGCCAAGGCCACTCCGCCGGAGACCAACTCCTCGCCGCCGCCCTCACAGGAAGGCCGCTGCCTGCGGCCGAACACCCCGTAGAGAGCCGCCCATGACCCGGCTCCTCCTCACGGTCCCTGAGGCCGCAGAAGCCCTGGCCATTTCGCGGAGCAAGCTCTACCGACTCATCTCCGCTGGCGCGGTCACATCGCTCCGCATCGACGGCTCCCGCCGCATCCCCGTCTCCGCTCTCACGGACTACATCACTCGCCTCGCCACGAAGGAGGAAGCAGCATGACCAAGACCCTCGTGGCCACCCCTGACGAGCAGCCTCGGAAGAAGATGGCGCCCAAACTCCGCGACGGCGTGATGAAGCGGGGAACGACCTGGTCCTACGTCATCCGCGTCAAGGACCCGGAAACCGGCGAAAGCCGTCCACGCTGGGTAAGCGGCTTCGCCACAGAGGACGACGCCAAGGCCGCCCGCGACGAAGCCCGCGTCAAGGCCCGGCGCGGCGAGTACATCGACCGCAACACCATCACAGTCGCCCAGTACCTCGATGAGTGGATCGAGGCTCACGCAGTCGAGATCAAGCCGAAAACCCTCAAGGACTACCGAGACATCATCACGCGGTACATCAAGCCCCACATGGGCAGTGCCCGTCTCCAGGCCGTACGCCCCTCGTCCGTGACCAAGCTCTACCGGGACCTGATGGCCCACGGCGGCAAGAACGGTCGCCCACTGTCTCCTCGCACCATCGAGTATGTCCACGCTGTCCTGCGCAAGGCATTCCGGGACGCCGTCGAGGTAGACGAGATCCTCTCGACCAGCCCCGTCGAGAAGGCGAAGCGCCCTCGCCGGGAGAGCAGCGAGCCCGGGGCAGTGTGGACCACCGCCCAGCTCAGGTCCTTCCTCACCGCAGCCCGGGACCACCGGCTGGGGGCCTTCTTCCACGTGGCCGCCTACACGGGCGCCCGCCGCGGGGAGCTGCTCCACCTCCGCTGGGCCGACGTCGATCTCGATGGCAGACAACTCACCATCACCGGCTCGGCGGCCTTCATCGACGGCGAGCGCATCGAGGGCACCACGAAGAGCGGCCGGAAGCGCATCGTCAGCATCGACGAGCAGACGGCCCAGGTCCTCCGCAACCAGCGAAAGATGCAGGTAGAGGACAAGCTGAAGGTCGGCCCTGAGTGGCGCGGCACCGGCGCGTACGTGTTCACCACCGGGTGGGGCGAGCCGATCCACCCGGACACCGTCAGCTCCCTCTTCCCGATCCTGATCAAGCGCCACAATGCCCACCACCCGAAGGACCCGCTACCCCATTCCCGACTCCACGACCTCCGCCACATCCACGCGACCACCCTGCTCCTGGCGGGCGTCCCGGTCCACGTCGTCGCGGCCCGTCTCGGCCACGCAGATCCCTCGATCACCCTCCGGGTCTACGCCCACGTGATCCGCGCAGCGGAAGCGTCGGCGGCGGACATCTTCGCCCAGGCGATCAACGAGTGAGCACCCCTTGTTAGCAGAGGTGTTAGCAAGATCCCGAGATTGTCTTGACAAACACAAAGGCCCGTTCCAGGTTTTCCCTGGTAACGGGCCTTGATGCTGTGTGCGGCCGGAGGTACTCGAAACCCCAACCTTCTGATCCGTAGTCAGATGCTCTATCCATTGAGCTACGGCCGCTCGCTGCGTGAACCAGCATAGCGGGTCCAGAGCCGTGCCTCGAACCAGAAACCGCCATCACGTTCCAGTAGACCCCACCTTCTTTGGCCAAAGGGTGTAGCTCAGTGGCCAGAGCAGGGCGATCAGTGGCACCTTCAGCATGCCGTACATGAAATCGATCAGTGCGCCCGTGCGGGACGGTTCGTTCACGAGCCAGACCAGGCCGAGCACAAGAACGCAGGCTATGGCGTACGCGAGGACGATGCGGAGCCAGAAGCCCCACTCGTAGCGGGTGCGTGCGCTGCCGCCCTCGGGTGGTTTCCAGGGAGGGGGGCCGTCGGCGAAGCGGTGGCGGAACTTGGCGTCGGCCCAGCGGATCGTTCGGTGGCCGAAGACGATGGAGTACGCCAGGTACGCGGCCGCCAGGCCGTGCCTCAGGTCGGCCGTGGCGCCGCCGCGCATGTCTATGACGGCTGCCGCCAGGAGGATCACGTCCAGGAGCGGTACGCAGATGAGGAGGGCGGTGCTGAGTCGGCGGCGGTTCCAGAGGTAGCGGCTCGCGAGGCCGAGTCCGAGCAGGAGCCAGAAGCCGACTTCGCAGCCGATCAGGATGGCGACAATCACGCATCCCATCCTTTTCCACTCTTCTGCGCGGCACATCGTCAGTGAAGACGAGCCTGTGGATACATCGAAGTGTTTATCCACAGGCGGACCCACGAAGGAGTGAACCGGGGCCGGACGGTGGTGGGATGGGGGACATGAAACGGGAGGCGTCGTGGGCCGGGCTGGCCTTCGTCGTGGGCCTGCTCCTGATCGTGGGTGGGGCCTACAGTCATCGCGGGGTGCCCGCGGGGTGGCTGGTGGTGCCGCTGGCATTCGTGTGTTCGGCGGTTGTGGTCCGGCAGCGGGCTCCGCTGGTGGGGCTGGGCTTGGGGACTGTGGGGATCGGGGTTGATCTGTTTTTAGGGCCGTCGTTGCCGACTGTCCTGATATTTACGGACAACGTGTATGCGGCGGCGTTGTATGGGCCGGCGCGGTTCTCACGGTGGTTGCTGGGGATCGCCTCTGTGCTGGCGGTGTTGGCCGGGGCCGCGGCGGGGGTCGTGGCACGTGACTGGCGGGCGCTGGCGGTGATCGGGATTCAGGCGGGGCTCGTGCTGATCACGCCGGTGACCACGGCCATGGTGTTACGCCAGCATCGCGACCAGGCCGCGGCCGAACGCGCCAGGGCTGAGCAGGTGGCGCGGCTTGCCGAGCTCGACCGGCAGGCGGCGATCGCGACGGAGCGTACGCGGATGGCCCGGGAGCTGCATGACATGATCGCCAACCACTTCAGCGCGATCGCCATCCAGTCAACGGGCGCGCTGTCGCGTAGGGATCTGGATGCGGCGGCCGTACGGAAGATCATGGAGTCCGTTCGGGAGAACAGCCTGAAAGGGCTGGCCGAGATGCGGACCATGATCGGACTGTTGCGGCAGGAAGGGGACGAGCCTGACGCCACCCGGCCGCGACTGGCCGACGCCGAGAGTCTGGTCGAGCGGTCGCGGCGGGCGGGGATGACGGCTGATCTACGTGTTGAGGGAGAGGCGCGGGAGCTGTCTCCGGCGGTCGATCTGGCCGGCTATCGGATCTTGCAGGAGGCGCTGACCAATGCGCTCAAGCACGGCGGGCGGCCGGTTGCGGTCGAGGTCGTCTATGAGCCGGAGCAGGTGACGGTGGCTGTGGATAACCCTGTGGATGGACGTACGGCTCGGCTGCCCGGCGCTGGAGCGGGGATCGTCGGGATGAGAGAGCGGGCCGCGTTGGTCGGGGGGTCGTTCGAGGTTGGGGCGGACGGGGGTTCGTGGCGGGTCAGGGCCACGCTGCCCACACCGGGAAAGGGTCCATGAACGCGTGCGCGGTGAGTAGGGAACGAGTGGTGGGATGACGATCAAGGTGCTGGTCGCGGACGATCATGCGGCTGTCAGGGCGGGGCTGGTGCTGATTCTCGGTGGGGCGCCGGACATCGAAGTCGTCGGGGAGGCGGCCGATGGTGAGCAGGCGGTGGAGTTGGCTCGTGAGACCCGGCCCGACGTGGTGTTGATGGATGTGCGGATGCCGAAACTCGACGGCATCTCGGCGACCAGGGAGCTCGCCGGGGTGGCCGATGTGTTGATTTTGACGACGTTCGATGTGGATGAGTATGTGTTCGGGGCGTTGCGGGCGGGGGCGGCGGGGTTCCTGGTGAAGAACACCGACGCGGATTCGCTGATCGCGGCGGTGCGGCTGGTGGCCAGGGGTGATGGGCTGATCTCGCCCACGGTCACGCGGCGGTTGATTGCGGCCTTCGCCGAGCAGCCGGTACGCAAGGATCAGCAGGTGGAGGGGTTGACGCCGCGCGAGCAGGAGGTGCTGGCCTGCGTCGGGCGCGGGCTGTCCAATGCCGAGATCGCCAAGGAGCTCGACATGGCTGAGGCGACCACCAAGACGCATGTGAGCCGGGTGTTGAACAAGCTGGGTCTCAAAAGCCGGGTGCAAGCGGCGATTTATTACTCGGAGGGCCCCCGCTAGTCTGAAGGTCGTGACCATGCCACCGCCTCCTCAGCCGCCGCGGCCGACGGGCTTGATCGTCGGCTTGGCGTTCGCCGGAGCTTTTGGGTACTGGGTCCTCAATGTGGTCGTCGGCATTATCGCCTTGAGCGCGGGGTCGGCGGTTGCGATCGGGGTGGGCGCGGGGTTCCTGGCTGTGGTCGGGCTCGGTGCGGGGATCGTGCTCGTGGTGCTGCGTAAGCCGTGGACGCTGGGGGTGGGGCTGGGGTTGATGATCGGATGGGCGCTCGCCTCGATCGTCACGGCCGGCTACTGCACGGGGCTGAATCCGGGCATGTACGCATGACCGCACCGGCACCGGACGGCCACGACGAAGGGGCGCCACCACTCGGAGGAAGCGCCCCGACCTTGGAGGACAAAAGCGACGGAGGGCCGCCCGGGCAAACCGGCGGGCCTCAGCCTCGGCAAGCCGACGACCCGCCACCCGGACAAACCAGCGGACCTGCGCCCCAGCAAGCCGACGGACCGCCGCCCGGGGAGAAACCGAAGCGGCCACCCACCGGCAAGTCCATCGCTCTGATCATCGGGCTGGCGTTCGCCGGCCTGGTCGCCTACAGCATCGTCAACGCCATCCTAGGCATCCTGATCTTCGTCAGCACCCTGGACCAGAACGGTCCGAACCACCCCATCATCATCTCCTGCACGATCTTCCTCGCCCTCCTCGGCCTGGGCGCCGGAGCGGGACTGCAGTTCCTGCGCAAACCATGGGCCACCGGCCTGGGCCTGGGGTTCCTGATCGGCTGGGTGCTGTGGACGATCCTGTCCGCCGGGATCGTCACCGGCGTCAGCCCGGACCTGTACACCTGACATGCCCCTCCACGAGATCTTCGTCGGCCTGGGGGTGCTGGTCGCGTCCGTGGTCTTCGTGCACGAAGCCCGCCGACGCGGCGCGCTGAACGAGCAGTCGCTGGTGGCCGTGACCGGTGCCCTGGTCGGCGGCGCGATCGGGATGCGGCTGGCGGGCTGGCTGGAGACGCTGAACCTGTCCGACCTCTGGCTGTACGGTTCGCGGAGCATCCTCGGCGGCTTGACCGGCGCCTACATAGGCGTACTGATCGCCAAAAGGATCATCGGCTACAAGCAGCGCACCGGCGACCTGTTCGCCCCGGCGGTGGCGCTGGGCATGGCGGTGGGCCGGATCGGCTGCCATCTGACCGAGGCGCCGGGCCGTCCGACCGAGCTGCCCTGGGGCGTACACGCTCCCCCGACGACGCCCGAGTGCCCCGGCTGCCTGACCGGCCAGGCCATGCACCCGTCGTTCATCTACGAGATCATCTTTCAGCTCGCCGTGTTCGCCGCCTTGCTCTGGGCGCGGAGGCGGCTCACTGAGCCGGGTGAGCTGTTCACGCTGTACCTGGCCGCGTACGCCGTCTTCCGCTTCCTCGTCGAGTTCACCCGCGCCAACGAGACCGTCTGGCTCGATCTCACCAGGCCGCAGTGGTTCCTGATCCCCGGCCTGCTGCTGCTCGCCCTGAGGCTGCGGTACGGCTGGCGGCGCGGCCACTACGATCCCCTCTTCAAGCGGAAAGTCATGACATGAGCACCGGAATGGGCCTGCGGGGTGACCGCATCCTCAGGTACGTCAACGCCTTCTGTCCCCACTGCCACGGCCAGGACCTGGAGCGGGTCGAACGGCTGAGCGGCTACCTGACCGTCCGCGACGAGCGGGTGTGGCTGGAGCGCGGCTGCCGCGAACACGGCCTAGTCAGGACTCTCTACGACGAAGACCCAGAAATCCTGGCATATCTCGAGGAATGGACCGCACCCACAAAGCACCACATGCCGGATATGACCGGCAACTTTAAGCAGGTCCCCGCCGCCTACCTCCAAGGGCTGCCCGAGATGCAGACCCAGCACACCTGCATCCTGCTCGAAGACATCGCCGAAGCCTGCAACCTGCGCTGCCCCACCTGCTTCGCCGACAGCTCCCCCGACCTGACCGGCATCGTCCCCATCACCGACATCCTGACGAACGTCGACCAGCGCCTGGCCCGCGAGAACGGCCGGCTCGACGTTCTCATGCTCAGCGGCGGCGAGCCCACCCTCCACCCCGAGCTCGCCCAACTGCTCGCCGAGCTCCACCAGCGCCCCGTCACCCGCATCCTGATCAACACCAACGGCGTCCTCATCGCCAGGGACGACACCCTGCTCGACCTCCTCACCGAGCACCGCGAACGGGTGGAGGTCTACCTCCAGTACGACGGCAGCTCGGCCGAAGCGTCGAAGCACCACCGCGGCGGCGACCTCCGGCACCTCAAGGCGCAGGCCGTACAACGGCTGTCGGAGCGGGAGATCTTCACCACGCTGGTGATGACCGCCGCGCTCGGCGTCAACGACGGGGAGATCGGCGACGTCGTACGGCTGGCGCTCGACACGCCGTTCGTCGGCGGTGTGTCGCTGCAGCCGCAGTTCGGCTCGGGCAGGTCGGGACCGATCGACCCGATGGACCGCCTCACTCACACCGGCGTGCTCAAGCGGCTCGGCCCGCAGACCGACGGCCTGGTGACCTGGCGCGACCTCACCGCGCTGCCCTGCTCGCATCCGCACTGCTGCTCGGTCGGCTACCTGATCCGCGACGACTCACAGCAGTGGCGTTCGCTGGTCGCGCTGATCGGCCACGACCGGCTCAAGGCGAACCTGGGCCTGGTCTCCAACCGCATCGCCGACACCGAGATCCCCCGCGAGCTGCGGCTGGCCGTACAGGAATCGCTTCTCGGACTGCTGTCCGAACAGTCGTCACTGTCGCACCCGCAGATCGGCGACCTGTGGCGGGACATCTGCGAGAACTGCGACCTCGGCGTGTCCACGCTGCTCACGCTGGCCTCTTCGGCGCTGCCGGGCAGGCGGAAGAAACTGCGCAAACTGCTCGGCGAGCGGGTGGTGCGGGTGACGGTCAAGCCGTTCATGGACATCTCAACCATGATCGAGGAGCGGCTCACGCAGTGTTGCGTGCACGTCGGCACCCGGGCCGAGCAGGACCAGTGCGCGCCGTTCTGCGCGGTGCAGGCCTGGCCGCAGTTGTCGGAGCAACGGCTGTCGGCGGTGGCCTCCAGACCTCAGCTCAAGGTGGTCACGTGAAGGATCCGCTCCGGTTGTGCGTGTACGCGACCGTCGCGCTGCTGGCCTGGCTGCTGGGGCCGTGGGCAGTGCTGGGGTTCGCGGTCCTCGGGTTCGCCGGGTACTGGAAGGCGCGCCGGGCCGGGCTGACCCAGAGCAAGTGCGTGCTCAAGGACACCCGGCTCGTACTGGCCTATCTCGGGCTGCTGGCGCTCGTCGCGGCGGCGGCGATCATCAATTCCCTGCGGTGAACCCATCGGGGATGTACAGGCTGAGCGTCTCGGCGATGCAGGCGGGGCGCCTCTCGCCCTCGATCTCGATCGTCATCTTCAGGTTGGACAGGTAGCCGGCGGGCGTGCCCTTGACGTCGCTCAGCTCGCCCAGCGCCCTGACCCGCGCGCCGACCGGCACCGGCCTGGGGAACCGCACCTTGTTCAGGCCGTAGTTGACGCCCATCTGGATGCCCTCGACGCGCACCAGCTCGAACATGAACGACGGCAGCAGCGACAGGCTCAGGTAGCCGTGCGCGATCGGGCCGCCGAACGGCCCTTCCTTGGCCCGCTCCACGTCGACGTGGATCCACTGGTGGTCGTCGGTGGCGTCGGCGAAGAGGTTGACCTGCTCCTGAGTGATCGTGCGCCACTCGGTCGGGCCGAACTTCTCGCCGACGGCCGCCTTGAGTTCCTGTACGTTCGCGAAGGTCCGCATGGCTCCGAACGCTATTGCGCGGGCGGGACGGCTGCCAAGTTGAGCACCCAGTACTTGTCGGGGTTGTTCCCCTTCGTGGTGCCCCAATAGAGGACCGTACTGGGCTCCAACGAGTTGCTGCCGATCCAGCTACCGGGCTTCTCGATGCGTGCCACGTTGCCGGTGTTCAGGTCGTACACGGAATCGCCTGCTCGCAGGAAGCGATCGAGGACGGGATACGGCCTGGGCCCCCCGATGAATCCGAATCCAGGCACCTTCCCGATTCTGGTCCCGTCGAGGCGCTGGAAGAAGGCAGCGCCGCCCTGGCGGCCGCTACACCAGACCGGCCCGCATCGCACGCCCTTCATCTTGTCCTTGATCACAACCTTGGTCACGGTCCCATCGGCCAGGTTGACGATCTTGGACTGGTTGCGGTCAGGCTCAATGAACACGTTGCCAGCATCGCCCGCCCACGGCCAGCTGATCAGGTGCAGCCCATCAGTTTTAGGCACGCGATTGGGGGCACCGTCGGCGAACGGCTTCCGGTATACGCCGCCCTTCCGCGTCGACCAGACGATGCTCTCGCCGTCCGTCCCGACGGTCTCGACGTCCGCGGCGGCGCCGGTCAACGTGACGGCCAGCTTGGCCTTGCCGCCGGACAGCGGGGCCCACCAGAGCTCGGCGATCCAGGTCCCGTTCTTCTTCGCGGTGGTGGACCAGACGACGTTCCTGCCATCGGTCGAGGCGGCTGCCTGGAAGTATCCCTTCAGTCCCGGGGTCCTCGGGACCTCTGTCACCACCCGGAACTTACCGGTCTTGGTGTCGTACACCTCGATCCTGCCGGCCTTACCGACCGAGGGCTCCGCCTTGAGCAGCACCTCGGTGGCGCCGATGCCGGTGATCGGCCGGTAACGCCAGCCGTCGGCGTTCTTCGCGGGCATCTGGAAGAGCGCCTGCGGCCAGAGCTTCGCGACCGGTATCCCCTGCGGCTTAGCAGTCATGGTCGTTGTCACCGTGACCTCCGGACCGGGAGTCGGAGTCACTTTCTTACTGGGACGCGGCCGAGCCTCGGTCGTCACCGTCGTGGCCGGCCGGGCGGCCGCCTCTTCTCCGCCCCCGCTGGAGAAGGCCCCTCGGGCGACGACCGTACTCGTGCCCACCACCGCGACCACCGCGGCCGCCGCGAGCAGTTGCGCGCGTCGTCTGGTCCGCCGGCGCCTGCGTTTGTTGACTCCGGCGATCAGGTCGAGCTCGGGCGCCCGACCCGCCGCATCGCGCAGCGTCCCGCCCAGTTCGTCCTCTGTCCTCATGCCCGTCCCCTTTCCAGCACAGCGGGCCGGATCCGGAGCGTGGCGAGCGCCCGGTATGCCTGGCTGCGCACAGTTCCCCGTGAGATGCCGAGGATCGCGGCGATCTCCCCATCCGGCAGGTCCTCGTAGTAGCGCAGGACCAGCACGGTCCGCTGCTTCCTGGGCAGCGTCGCGAGCTCCTTCCAGAGCTCGCCGAAGGAATGTCTGTCGTGATAGATGCCTTCGGGGACGTCGTCGGTCAGGTGCTCCCTGCGCCGCCGGCGCCACCAGCTGATGTGCTGACGGGCCATGGTCGTGCGTACGTACGCCTCGGGGCTGTCCTTGTTGCGGACCCGGTTCCAGGTGTCGCTCAGCTTGAGCAGCGCCTCCTGGACCAGATCAGCGGCGTCCTCGGCGTTGCCGGTGAGCACGTAGCCGTACCTGATCAGAGCCGAACCCCTGGCCCGGACGAATTCCTCGAACTCCACATCACCGGGACGCATGAGCCGCCCGCTCTGTTGCAAAGATCTTTACTCGAAACCATCGCGCACGTGTTCGAGTGCGCGCTACAGTTCTCGGTACCGACTCGAACAAGGGTTCGGCCTGGTGGGAGGGGGTGTGTCCGATGACGATACTGGCGACGGCCCCTGCTCGGACACGCCGTAGCGCTTTCTTCCCAAATCTAAGACGGCCGCTATATCCCGCAATAAAGTCCGAGAGCGTGGACCCCGTGCGCAATCCTTACGCCCCCGGAGCCGGACAGCGTCCGCCGGAGCTCGCCGGGCGCGACCGCGAGCTGCAGCAGTTCGAGGTCGTGCTGGAGCGGGTGGCCCGCGGCCGTCCCGAGCGCAGCATGGTCGTCACCGGCCTGCGCGGCGTCGGCAAGACCGTGCTCCTCAACACGTTCAAGTCCATGGCGATGCAGCGGCTGTGGGGCACGGGCAAGATCGAGGCCCGGCCCGACCAGTCGATCCGCCGTCCCGTCTCGGCCGCGCTGCACATGGCGATCCGCGAGCTGGCTCCCCGGCATCGCGCGCCGGAGCGCATCGAGCAGTTCCTGGGCGTGCTCAAGGCGTTCGCGATGCGCGACCCGGCCGCCGCCAAGGGCACCTCGCACTGGTCGCCCGGGATCGAGGTGCCGGCCAGCCGTGGCCGCGCCGACTCCGGCGACCTTGAGATCGACCTCACCGAGCTGTTCGTCGACGCCGCGAGCGTGGCCACCGATCTGGGCGTCGGCATCGCGCTGTTCATCGACGAGATGCAGGACGTGCAGCCCGCCGACGTCTCGGCGCTCTGCGCCGCCTGCCACGAGCTGTCGCAGTCGGGCGGGCCGCTGATCGTGGTCGGCGCGGGCCTGCCCCACCTGCCGAGCGTGCTGTCGGCCAGCAAGAGCTACTCCGAGCGGCTCTTCCGCTACGCCCGCATCGACAAGCTCGACCGCGAGGCGGCCGACCTCGCGCTGATGCTGCCGGCGCGGGAGGAAGAGGTCGAGTTCACGCAGGACGCCCTCGACGCCCTTTACGAGGCGGCCGACGGTTATCCCTACTTCGTCCAGGCGTACGGGAAGGTCGCCTGGGATCTGGCGCCGCGCAGCCCGATCACCCTCGACGACGTCAAGGTGTCCGCGCCCGAGGCCGAGGAGGAGCTCGCGGTGGGCTTCTTCGGCAGCCGTTACGAGCGGGCCACCCCGGCGGAGCGCGACTACATGCACGCCATGGCGCAGATCGGCGACGAGCCGGTCGCCACCGCCGAGGTGGCCGACGCGCTGGGGCGCAAGCCGTCCAGCCTGTCACCCGCCCGCGACAGCCTCATCAAGAAGGGGCTCATCTACAGCGCTGAGCGCGGTCTGATCGCGTTCACCGTGCCGCATTTCGGGAGGTTCCTGCGTGCCCAACCGATCTAGGCGACACCCCTAGTCCTCTATTGGGCTGTCTAGTGGGGAAGCTAGATAGCCCAATAGAGTCATATCCTCTGTCGAGGGTTCTATAGCGCTGTCTAGCGTCAGGCCGATACAGGCGTATAGACCGGCATAGCGCCGCTGTCCTCCGCGTTGACCACGGCCACCCGTACGGCCGGGCGCCGCCCGCTGAGATAGACCGCGAACACGACGTCGGCCCCATCCCGCCGCTCGAAGGCGAAGAAGCGCCAGCACAGCTCGCGCCAGCTGTCGTACGGCTCCGCCGCGGTGAGTTGGTCCCGGTGCTGGCGCCAGGGGCCGCTCGACCGGAGCCTGGCCAGCGTGACCTCCACGGCCGGGCCCCGGCGCTGCTCGCACGGCGCCCGATAACGCAGCCGATCCGCCAGCTCCTCAAGCTCGGGCGACAGTACGAGGAGCACGACCACCCCGGCGGCCACGAACCACGAGGGCTGCGCGAAGGCGAGCCAACCGGGCTCCTCAGCCCATAGCGACAGCACGGCCATCCCGGTGAGCACCATGGTCCTGGCGACCGAGCGCAGCCCGACGGGTGCCCCGCTCACCTCGCCGAAGCATCCGCATCCCGCATCGGGCCGCCGCCTGCGTACCTCCAGCAGCACGTACGTACACATGGCGAAGAACGCGACCGCCGCCCACCTGAAGACCGGGGACGTACTCACCAGCAGCCCCGTCGCGATCACCAGCTCACCGATGGCGCAGACGACCAGCATCGGCACCTCGATGCGAGCGGGCATCAGCGCCGCCGGCCCCAGCCGGGCCAGCGAGCCCATCTCCCCGCCCGAACGCACGGTGAGCACCTTCGCCACCGCCCCCAAGACGAGCAGCACGATCAGAGCAGGCAGCTGCGATGCCAGCACGAGCGTCACCCCAATCCGATCTGCGCGTTGAAGCACCCTTTGACCAGGTCGCCGCCCAGCTCCACGTACGAGAAGGGCGACAGCTCGACGATCCGCCCGCGAGGAGAGGTGTCGCACTCGACGCATCGGTCGCAGAAGCGCCCGGCCACGCAACCACACGCCACGATCGGCACGTTAGCGGATCGATCGGCACAGGCGTTCCGAACCTGCAGCATCGACCCGATGGCCAGGTACGGCAGGCCCACGCACGACACCTCGGCGTCCGGGCAGCCCACATCGGAGCGCTCCACCATGGGGTAGGCGGCCCCCCGATCCTCCTCGTCGAAGGCGTCGGACCAGGTCGCGGTCCCGGAGATGCGTGACTGCAGGCCGGCGTAGGCGGGCGGCGGAGCGGGGACCGCCCGCGCCGGATAGGCGGGCTGCGAGGTCGCCGGCAGCAGAGCCAGACTCACCCCGTCCTTTCTGATGCCGATCGCGTCGAACAGGAACCCCGGCTCGAACCGCGCATGGCGTACCAGGATGCGGCCGGTTGCGCGGTAGGGCACGACGATCGTCCGGCGGCCCCGGTGCGGCCCGCAGTCGAGCTTGACCGTCACGTCCTTACGTCCCTCGACGGACAGGATGGTCCCGGTCATCCGGGTGATGCCGGCCCAGAACCGCTCGACCACCCGGCCGTCGCGCAGCGTGCGCATGATGACCGTCGAGCCCACCGGCAGATCGCCCGGCACCAGGTCGCCGCCATGCCAGGCGGTGGCCCACGGCGCGATGACGAGCCGCTCTTCGTCGCCTTCGGGGGTCTCGATGATGACCAGGTGCGGGCTGATGTCGCGGATGTCCCCCATGACCGCGCGCAGCGGATCCCCTTGCTCGGGACCTGGGGCGCCGGCTTCCCGGCCCAGTGCCGCAGCCGCGAGCACCCGGCGGCGTTCCACGCTCGGATACCCCATCAGTCCCTCCCTGGTCGCGCTTATAGCGTCACACGACTCCGAGGGCTGCTTCGCCGTACCCATGCATAGAGAGCAAAATACGCACCCCTCGGGACAGAAGTTGACCCTCGGCGACATACAAACCGCCACCGACCTTGACCTACCTTTATCGTCGGCGGGCCGAATCCTGAATTCCGGTTACGCCCGATCTCGGCCTTTGGCTGCGATTCTGGCCAGGATGCAGACCTTCAGGTGGGAAGAGGAGTTCCGCGAGTACGTCATTACGCGCGGGCCCGCCCTGCTGCGCACCGCCCACCAGCTCACCGGACATCCGCTGGACGCGGAGGATCTGCTGCAGAACGCGCTTACCAAGACGTACCTCGCATGGGACCGCATCCAAGACAGGGCCGCGCTCGACGGATATGTACGGCGGGCGATGGTCAACATCAACATCTCGCAGTGGCGGCGGCGCCGACTGGAGGAGTACCCGTCAGAGGACCTGCCGGAGGTCGCCCCGGAGCCCGAAGCCTGCGGTGACGTACACGAACTCCTGGAGCAGGCATTGTTTCGGCTGCCCACCCGGATGCGGGCCGCGATCGTGCTGCGCTTCTACGAGGACATGACCGAGCCGGAGATCGCCAGAACGCTGGGCATCACCCTGGGCACGGTCAAGAGCACGATGTCGCGCGCCATGGCCAAGCTCAGGGCTGAGCTGGGCATTCTTCCTCGACAGCCCCCACCGTAGCGCAGGGCCGTACGACCTCCCGGATCCTGCGGAGGGTGGCCAGGAAGACTTCCAGCTCCTCCGCGCTGAGCAGGCCGGTCAGGCACGTGTCGATGTCCTCGAGGTGGCGGGGCAGCACCGTTTCGAGCTTCTCCCGCCCGGCGTCGGTGAGCGTGGCGTAGGACGCCCGCCGGTCGGTGGCGCAAGCTACCCTGGCGACCAGGCTGTCGCGTTCGAGCCGGTCGACCACCCTGGTCACGCCGCTCGTGGACAGGCCGGTCTGAGCGGCCAGATCGCTCATCCGCAGGCTTTGCCGGGGAGAGCGCCCGAGCCGCAGCAGCGTCTCAAAATCGATATCGGACAGCCCGGCAGCGTTGAACACCGGCTGCAGCCGGGCTGTAAGACCTGCGTGAACCTCCGCCAGCAGGCCCATGGCCGTCAACCGGGGGTCGTCAATGTTGACCACGTTCATACTGTAGCGGACGATAGTTGACGCGAGGAATATTCCTCGTGTAGACATTTGTTGCCGCAGACATCCGCACAGCAAGCACCTAACCCCTTCTGAGGAGAACCCCATGACCACCCGCACCTGGGAAGGCCTGACCGTCCCCGCCGCCGGCACCTACAACCTGGACGTCGCGCACAGCCGCATCGGTTTCGTCGTCAAGCACATGATGGTCAGCAAGGTGCGCGGCAGCTTCGGCGACTTCACCGGCTCCGTGACGATCGCCGAGAACCCGCTCGAGTCGTCCGCCGAGCTCACGATCAAGACCGAGAGCCTCACCACCGGCGTCGCCGACCGTGACGGCCACCTGCGCAGCGACGACTTCCTGTCGACGGAGAAGTACCCGGCGATCACCTTCACGAGCACCCGCGTGGTGAGCCACTCGGGCGACGAGTTCACCGTCGTCGGTGACCTGACGATCCGCGACGTCACCAAGGAGATCGAGCTCACGGTCGAGTACGGCGGCGCCGGCACGAACCCGTGGGGCCAGGCGGTGTGGGGCTTCTCCATCACCAGCGAGTTCGACCGCGAGGACTTCGGACTGACCTGGAACCAGGCTCTGGAGACGGGCGGCGTTCTGGTCGGCAAGAAGATCAAGGTTGAGATCGAGGGCGAGGCCAACCCGGCCGCGTAACCCCGCTGACCCCTTAGGACCCCTTTGACCTCGAGATTCGCGCGCCGGACCCGCTCGTCGGGTCCCCGCGCCGGACCTCCGCGCTGAGCCCGTCCCGGCATGCCTTGGGGCGGGCTTGCTGTCTGCCGTGTTGTCCACAGGGAGTTATTCACAGGCAGTGGATAACCTTTGGATAAGCTGGGATGGGGAACGACTTTGCTGCCTTGGCAGAAGGCCGGTACGCTGTCCTGAGCCGCGTGGCTACCAGGAGGATTCGCCTAGTCAGGTCTATGGCGCCGCACTGCTAATGCGGTTTGGTGGCAACACCATCCGGGGTTCAAATCCCCGATCCTCCGCAGGTGAGAGGCCCTCGCCCCGTTCTTGGGGAGAGGGCCTTTTGATCTTTGCGGGTGTCGTAGTTGCAGTGCTAGTTGCAACGGCTACGGGTTTCCCCAGAGAGCGGAGGCCAGACGCTCCCCCGCGTCGCGCATCAGCGGCGTGGATACGTGGGTGTACCGCTCGGTGGTGGTCACGCGGGTGTGGCCGAGTACTTGCTGTACGACCCGGATGTTCACGCCCTGCTCGATGAGGAGCGTGGCGGCGGTGTGCCGAGCATCGTGCACTCGGACGTCTCGGACGCCGGCCTGCTTGAGAATGGCCTTCCACAGCTTCCAGTCCTCGGTGCGTTCGATGGGAGTGCCGTGCTTGGTGGCGAACACCAGGTCATGGTTCTCCCAGCCCTCCCCCGCCTTCATGCGCTCGGCGTCCTGGATCTCGCGGTGTCCTTTGAGTGGGCATTGCGCGAGTTGATGCCCCTTTCGTCCTTTGCCTTGGGGAAGGCGGGCTGGTCAGGGCGTTATCAGCTGGGCCGGGGGCGTGGCTGAGCGAACAATCCTGGCTCGGTCTCGACCAGAATGCCCTGGTTGACCAGGCGCTTGAGCTTGGCGCGGATGTTCTCGGTGTTCTTCTTCGCGATGGGCAGGTCCAGCGCCTGGCAGAGGTCACGAGCTCGTAGTGGGCGGCCGTGGTCGGCGAAGACGTCCAGAATCTGTCGGTAGGCGGGGTGGTCGGGGACCACGGGGGGCGGTGGGGCCGGCTTGGGTCCGGGTTCGTCGGTGAGGGACAGCAGGGTCTTTCGGGTGATCCGCAGGTGCTCGATCGTTTCGTGCAGTTCGCCGAGGTGCGCGGCCATGGCGTCAATCTCCGCCTGGGTCTGCTCGATCTGGCCGGTCAGGGCCCGCTCGCGGGCGTCGATCTTGTTCAACAGCCACGTGCCGGGGTCCGGTTGCTGTGCATCTGGCCTGGTCATGTCGACCGCCACGACGGTGCGGGGGCGCGGGTCAGCCGGCGAGACATCACGTCGCTCATCGCCCAGTACACCCGTGATTCGGAGCTGGCCGGCAGGTGTTCATAGTCGCGGACCAGACGCCGGTGCAGCATCAAGGTGCCGTACGTCTGCTCGACGATCCATCGTTTCGGCTGGGGGACGAACCCCTGGTCGGCGGGGTTGCGTTCGACGATCTCCACGTCGATCCCGAGCCCGGCCCCATGGTCGACGACCGTGTTCTTGAACCCCTGATCGACCAGGGCTTTGGTCACCGTGCCGGAGGTCTGGGCTGCGACCCGGTCCAGCAGAGCGGTCCCGGCGGTGTTCTCGTGCGCCGAGGCGGCCAGCACAACCACCGCGACGACCAGGCCGAACACGTCCACGGCCAGCCCTCTCTTGCGGCCCGGCACCTTCTTGGCCGCGTCCCTGCCCGTCGTAGCGGCGGGGACCCCGGCCGCCACACGGACGCTCTGGGTGTCCAGCACCACCAGACTCGGATCGGCTAATCGTCCCTTCTGCTCCCGCATGTGCCAGCGCAGCAGATCATGGATCTTCTGGGAGGTGCCGTCGTCACGCCACTTGGCGAAGTAGTAGTAGGTCGCGCTGCCGGGCGGCAGGTCGTGTGGCAGGTAGTCCCACTGGACGCCGGTCCGCCCCTGGTAGAGGAGCGCGTTCACGATTTCGCGCATCTCGTATTTGCCCTGGTGGCCGCTGACGGAGCGATGCGCGGCCTTCCACGCCGTGATGATCGGCTCGATCAACGCCCATTGCTCGTCGGATAAGTCGCTCGAGTACGGCTTGCGCTCACTCACCCGGCCATCCCAGCACATCCGAGCCCACCGACCGGCGATAACGCTACAGATCCACTTGATCACACTGCGACATCATGGACATCAACTCGCACAACGCCCTCTTAGTGGGCGTTTAGGCATGGCTCGTTGGCATGTGCCCGCTTTGTGGTCGCAGGCTTTTGGGCTCTTCGTCCTATAGGTATAGATTTGCTCATTCCT
>NZ_JBEZDR010000051.1:0-18936 GCF_040648415.1 Nonomuraea sp. NPDC049141 | reverse complement strand
GCCGCTCCGGCAGGCCGGCCGGAGCGTCTGGGAGGCGATCCAGGACGGGGTGGCCCAGCACCGCCAGCAGCGGCGCTGACGGGCGGCCCAGACGGCCGGCGGGGTGAGCGCCGGGGCGTGCCCACCCGCGCCGGGGCAGGCCGACCCGCAGGTCCATCCGCGCCGGGCCGGGCTCGGCGACCCGGCGGTCAGCGGCCGATCATCTCCGCCCGGTATCGCTCGATCCACTGCCGGTTGAGTTCGTCGGCCTGGCGTCGGTGCCGGGGAACGACGGCGCAGCCGTCCTCGGGCACGTCGAGCCCCAGGAAGTCGAGGATGCGGCGGGTGGTGGCGGCCATGTCCTCGGCCAGTTCCTCGTAGCGCACCACGTGCGGTCGGATCCCCCGCGAGGCGAACCACTGCTCCCAGGCCGCGTTGTGCTCGCCGATCTCGTCGAGGTGGTGGCGGATGCCGTCCGCGTCGAAGCGGGGTGCCCGCCCGTTGCCGGCGTCGCCGCTGATCTCCCCACTGCCCCCGACGAACCACTCGCCGGTCTGCTCGGCGCGCAGCCGCGACACCGCCTGCGCCAGCACGTCGTCGCGTCGCAGGAAGACGAAACCGGTACGGCCGAACGCCCTGCCCAGCAACGCGACGTCGTCGCCGGCGAGGTCGGGATGGCTCGCCCCGAGCCTGGCCAGCAGTTCCTCCAGCGTTCCCCACATGAGCTTCGCGCCGAACACGCCGTTGACGGTGCGGCCGGCGGCGAGCGCGGCGCGTACGAAGTCCGCGTGATCGAAGCCGCCGTCGGCCGTGCGGGGGAGCCGCCACCGGTCGGCCCACAGCAGTTCGTCGGGGGAGCGGAAGTATGCCTGGGGACGACCGGCGACGCCGGTGGACTCCAGCAACCCGAGCAGGAGCGAACTGCCGGTGCGCGGGGTGCCGCAGACGAAGTACGAATCGACACGGACGGTCAGCATGGGTGTACGCAATCGCAGCGCGGCCCCCCGCTGCAACCGAATTCGTCTCCCGCGCCGGGCTGGTTGCTCGGCCGCCACGCCGGGGCGATCAGCCGAGGGCTCGCAGCGCGGCCGTGCCCACCACGAAGACGGCGATCAGCGCGGCGGAGGCGACGCGCACCGGTCGCGAGGGCGGGTCGGGGTCAGCGTGGCACGGCCGGGCCGTCCACCGCTGTCCCGGATCCGTCGATCGGCGTCGCCGGCACGGGCGGACGGGGCGCGCCGTCACGCCGAGGCGGCGGCGACGCAGAACTCGTTGCCCTCCGGGTCGGCCATGACGACGTGGTGCCCGGTGACCTCCTCCAGGACGGTCCCGCCCGCCCGGACCAGCCGCTCGGCCTCTGCGCTGATCCGCGCCCACCGCTCCTCGGGGGTGCCGTGACCCGGCACCCGGACGTCGATGTGCAACCGGTTCTTCGCCGTCTTGGGCTCGGGGACCCTGAGGATGGAGAGTGCGGGGCCGACGCCCTCGGGGTCGCAGAGCCACGCCGCGTCGTCCACCGGGTCGTCCTCCGGCAGGTCGAAACTCGCGTGCCACTCCTCGCGGGTGTGGAAGGGGGCGGGCGGGGGCTCGTCGACGTAGCCCAGTGCCGTCTTCCAGAACTCGCCGAGGAGCTTCGCGTCGCCGCAGTCGAGAGTCAGACTGATCCTGGTCGCCATGGCGGGACGGTATCGCCCACGTCCGACAGCCGAAGTAGCGAACCGACTGCGGGGAAGGGCCAGGAGGGTGCGGGATCTCGTTCCCGCCACCTTCAACGTATATCGGACGGGGGGACTTGCCGCAAGGCCCGGGTGGTGCCCCAGAATTGTCGGCCGAGGCCAGAACCTGCGGAAATCAGAGCTTTGCGCGTTCCGTGCCGTTGTCGGCGTACGGTCCGGGGCGGGACGTCGGACGCCGACGGACCCGCGGCGCGGCTGCGGGAGACCGGCGCGGCGGCACAGCGCGGCGGCTGGCCCAGTTCCCATCTCGTGAATGAGGGGCACCATGATCGACGTGATCGTGGTCGGCGGCGGGCCGACCGGCTTGATGCTGGCCAGCGAGTTGCGGCTGCACGGCGTACGCGTGCTCGTGCTGGAGAAGGAGCGGGATCCGACCAGGTTCGTCCGCGCGCTCGGCCTGCATGCGCGCAGCATCGAGGTGCTGGACCAGCGGGGCCTGCTGGGGCGCTTCCGCGCGCTCGGTGGGCAGCATCCGCTCGGCGGCTTCTTCGCCGGCATCCCCAAGCCGGCGCCGGACCGGCTGGACACCGCCCATCCGTACGTCCTCGGCATTCCGCAGACCACCACCGACCGCCTGCTGGCCGAGCGCGCCACCGAACTCGGCGCCGAGGTGCGGCGCGGCTGCGAGCTGGTCGGGCTGAGCCAGGACGACGAGGGGGTGAACGCCGAGTTGGCCGACGGCACCCGGTTGCGCTCGCGCTACCTGGTCGGTTGCGACGGCGGCCGCAGCACCGTGCGCAAGCTGCTCGGCGTCGGCTTCCCCGGTGAGCCCACCAGGGTCGAGACGCTGCTGGGCGAGATGGAGGTGGCCGAGGACCCGGCCACGGTTGCCGCCGTCGTCGCGGAGGTCCGCAGGACCCAGCTGAGGTTCGGCGCCGCGCCTCTCGGGGACGGGTGCTACCGGGTCGTCGTGCCCGCCGCGGGGGTGGCCGAGGACCGCGCCGTCCCGCCGACCATCGAGGAGTTCCGGCAGCAGCTACGGGTGACTGCCGGCACCGACTTCGGCGTGCACTCCCCGCGCTGGCTCTCCCGTTTCGGCGACGCCACCCGGCTGGCGGAGCGTTACCGGATCGGCCGGGTGCTCCTGGCCGGCGACGCGGCGCACGTCCACCCGCCTACGGGTGGGCAGGGGCTCAACCTCGGAATCCAGGACGCGTTCAATCTCGGCTGGAAGCTGGCCGCCGAGATCGACGGCTGGGCCCCGGCGGGGCTGCTGGACAGCTACCAGGCCGAACGTCGCCCGGTGGCCGCCGACGTGCTGGACAACACCCTGGCGCAGATGCACCTGCTGTCGACTGAGCCGGGCCCGCAGGCGGTGCGTCGACTGTTGTCGGAGCTGATGGACTTCCAGGACGTGAACCGGCACCTGATCGAGAAGATCACCGCGATCGGGGTCCGCTACGACCTCGGCGAGGGCCACGAACTACTCGGCAGGCGGCTGCGCGACGTGGGCCTGAAGCGGGGACGCCTCTACGAGCTGCTGCACGCCGGCCGGGGGCTGCTCCTCGACCGGACCGGTCGGCTCTCGGTCGCCGGGTGGGACGACCGGGTCGACCACGTCGTCGACGGCAGCGACGAACTGGACGTGCCCGCCGTACTGCTGCGGCCGGACGGCCACGTGGCCTGGGTCGGCGACGACCAGGCGGGGCTGGTCGGTCAGCTGCCGAGGTGGTTCGGGGCTGCCGTCAGCTGAGCACGCGCCGGCGGCCCGTGGGACGCGGACACCCGGGCACGGGGTGCACCGGGGGCCGTTCAGATCGTCTGCCGGCGTTCGTGCGACAGGTCTGCGTGATGGTGGGCGCCGGGATGGCAGTCGGGATCGGTGTGGACGGTGGCGCTGGTCAGCCGGGGCACGGCGTGGGTGAGCTGGTGTTCGGCGTCGGCGGCGATCCCGTGCGCGGCGACGAGGCTGAGGTGGGCGTCCACCACGAGTTCGGCTTCGGCGTGGAGGCGGTGACCGATCCAGCGGAGCCGGACCGTGGTGACGTCGCGGACGCCGTCGACGGCGCGGAGCGTGGCTTCGGCCTGGTCGACGATGGCGGGGTCGACGGCGTCCATGAGCCGTCGGTAGACCTCGCGGGCGGCTTCCTTGAGGACGAGGGTGATGGCGACGGCGATGGCCAGGCCGACGGCCGGGTCGGCCCAGCGCCAGCCGAGGGCGGCCCCGCCGGCGGCGAGGAGCACGGCGAGGGAGGTGTAGCCGTCGGTACGGGCGTGCAGGCCGTCGGCGACCAGGGCGGCGGAGCCGATGCGGCGGCCGATGCGGATGCGGTAGCGGGCGACCAGCTCGTTGCCGACGAAGCCGACGAGGCCGGCCGCGGCCACCCAGGGCAGGTGGGTCACCTCGGCCGGGTGCAGCAGCCGGGCGACAGCGGTCCAGGCGGCGGCGACGGTGGACGCGGCGATGACCGCGACGATGATGATGCCGGCGATGTCCTCGGCGCGGCCGTAGCCGTAGGTGTAGGCGCGGGTGGCGGCCCGCCGGCCGAGCAGGAAGGCGATGGCCAGCGGTACGGCGGTGAGGGCGTCGGCGACGTTGTGCAGGGTGTCGCCGAGCAGGGCGACCGAGCCGGACAGCACGACGATGACGGCCTGGGCGACGGCGGTGGCCCCGAGGCCGACGAGTGAGATCCACAGGGCGCGTAGGCCCTCCCGGGAGGACTCCAGCGCGGGGTCGACCTTCGCGCGGGAGTCGTGCGAGTGCGGGACGACCGCGTGGGTCAGCCGATGCCAGCGGGCGGCGAGCCGCCCCTGTTGGTGATGACCGTGATCGTGCGGGTGGTCGTGGCCGTGCTCGTGGTCTTCCACCGCGTCTCCCAACGTCCCTGACGGCTCAGCGGACCGGTATCCCCGACGACGGCGATAATATGTGCCCATGTATGCACGCGACAATGCGGCAGGTGCCAACGACCTGCAACAACGTCTCCCTGTCGACAGCCACGTCGAGGCAGCTACCGAGATGGTGCGGATGCTCGCGGACGGCACCCGACTGCGGTTGATGTGGCTGCTCGTCCACGGAGAGCACGACGTCACGGCCCTGGTGACGGCGCTGGGAGTGGCGCGGCCGGCGGTGTCGCAGCACCTCGGCAAGCTGCGCCTGGCGGGACTGGTCACGATGCGGCGCGACGGCCGGCGGGCGCTCTACAGCGGCAGAGGAGGTCACGTGCGTCGGCTGGTCACCGAGGTCATGCACGCGGCCTCGCACCGGGTGCGCGGCATCCCCGAACACGACTGAAGCGTCCGCGGGCGGACACGCGGGCACCGCGGCGGCGAGCGAGAAGCCGGTCGCTACCCGGTGGCGGCCCACGGCAGCAACCCGTACGCAGAAGCGCCGACCGGCGTTTCCGCTGGTCGGCGCTTCAGTAGCCCGGCGAAAGGCTATGTGGCCAGGGGCGGGGTCGAACCGCCGACCTTCCGATTTTCAGGCACCCGCATTTTCGCAGGTCAGACAGTCGCCGAAGGCCACCGTGCAACCATCGTGCAACTAGCTTCGCATCGTAATGTGCCGGGGCAGCCGTGCAACATCGCCGTGCGCCGCGAGTTCCGAGAGGGCCTTGGCGATCTCGCGGTCACGCCCGTCGACGGCGTGCAGGTATCGGCGGGCCGCAGCCATGGACGAGTGCCCGAGTCGCTTCATCAGGTCGGCCAGGGTCGCGCCGGTCTGGGCGGCGAGGGTCTGCCCCGTGTGCCGTAGGTCGTGGAAGGCCAGGTCATCGAGGCCCACTTGCTTCCGCGCCCGGACGAACGCCTGATAGAGCGTGTTGCCCCGTAGAGGGGTGCCGTCGCGGCTCACGAACAGCCGGTCAGTACCGGCGTACTCGTCGAGGTGCAGCCGGATCAGCGGCACGACGTGAGGCGGGATGGAGATGGTGCGCTTCCCGGCTTCCGACTTGGGGTCCTTGTCGAACGCTCGACCAGGAGCGTGCAGGGGTTCGACGCGAGCCTTCCGAACGGTGATG
Source organism: Nonomuraea sp. NPDC049141 (assembly GCF_040648415.1). NCBI lineage: Bacteria > Bacillati > Actinomycetota > Actinomycetes > Streptosporangiales > Streptosporangiaceae > Nonomuraea > Nonomuraea sp. NPDC049141. Next base: position 13,262 of record NZ_JBEZDR010000051.1, on the reverse strand, counting down.
GTGTGCTCGGTCAGGTCCACGTCTGAGACGCGCAGGCCGGCGATTTCGCCACGCCGCAGGCCGCACCAAGCGGCGATGAGCACGGCGGTGCGGTAGCGCGGGTTGATGGCGTCGACCAGGGCGACGACCTGAGCGGGCGTAGCGACTGGACGCTCAACGGCGCGCACGGTCCCGGCACCCGGGATCTGACAGGGGTTCCGGGCGATGATGCCCTCACGCACGGCGGTGTTCATGACCATGCGCAGGAAGCGGTACGACTGAGAGATGGAGGTACGGCCACCCGTGCCCCGAAGTGCGGCAGCGTGCCATTCACGAACCCTGCTCGCGGTGAGTTCACGAAGCGGCACGTCGACCAGCGGTGCCAGGTGCAGCCGCAGGTTACGTTCGCACGTCTCCCGCCACCGGACGCCTATCTTCGGGCTGTCCCGCAGGATGGCCCGCGCGTAGTTGCCGAACGTTTCCGCCGCCGCGCGGTCGTTCAGCCAGGTGCCACGCGAGATGTCCGCCTCTACCAGCGTCAACCAGCGGCCGGCGTCAGTCTTTGTCTTGAAGGTGTGCGGCGCGGTCTGTCGAGTACCGCCACCAGGCGGCACGAACGAGGCTTGGAACCGCCCCGAGGGCAGCTTTCGGACCATGCCGAACCGACGCTTCGCCATCAGGCCGCCTTCCCATCCGACCACGAGACGGTGACGGGCTCTACCGTGCAAGCAGCGATGAAATCCGCCAAAGCCGTCTCGGGAATGCGGACCTTGCTACCGAGCTTGACGAACCGAATCCGCCGCTCAGCGATCAGCCGACGCGGGAAACGCTCCGTCGTCCCAAGACGATCGGCGGCCTGAGCCACCGTCAACAGCCGTTCCACTACCGCGACTCCTTCCGATCCGAGGGGACTGCCGAAACGTCTGACGAGCTGGCCGCCGCTCGATCCTGGGCAGCGCGTAGGGCGGCCTTCCATTGGGCACGTTGGGACAGCGCCCGAAGCATCCGGTGTTGCAGGGGTGGGATGTCCGGGTCATCCGGCCGGGCCATCTCCCAGGCGTAGACGGGCGCGTCGCCCTGGTCGACGGGGTCGGCATCGTCGGCGCCGGTGCTGACGCCTAGGAGCCGGCGGACCCAGGCGCGGGCGTCGGCGCGGTGGTCGGCGAGGGTCTTGCCGGACCAGTCACGCGAGACGAGGATGCGGCGCCCACCGATGCCGAGGGTGGCCCGCTGGTGAACCTTGCCCTTGCAGCGCCCCGCTTGCAGGCGGCCGTGGGCCTTCTTCGGCTGGACACCGTAGAGCAGCCAGTTGGCGCACCGCTCGTTGCACGGCGTGATGCGGAGCTGTTGCCAGAGCCGTTCCAGGTGGTTGCGCTGCCGGTCCGTCTCTGCCTTGTGGCAGTCAGCCGCGCTCTTGGTGATGTACTTCGTGATGTAGCCGATCGTCCGGTCAGCGTGCACCGTGCCGGGGGTGACACCTTCGGCGTGAACCTGCCGGCCGAAGCGGACGACGTGCACAGGCTGCGCGTCGGGGTCGGCGTCGATCAGGTCCAGGGCGTCAGCCCACGTCGTCAGCGGCTCACGGGTGTCGGGGTCGACCCAGGCGTCGGCGTCGTTGTCCCACACCGGCGGCCGATCGAGGGAGTACACCAGCTCGTCAGCCGGGGGCCACCAGACCTGGTGGTAGGTGGCGGCGGCGACCTGGCGCAGCACGGCGCGGGGGATGGTGCCCCGGATGGCGAAGTGCGCGTGTGGCGCAAGGCGTCGTTGGGGCTCGACGCAGCCGGCGTACTGGACGTTCCAGCCGACGCAGCGGCGCAGGTTCTGCCAGAACCGATCGAGCAGCCGAGCGAAGTGCACCGCATCCCACGCGGCCCGCCGGTAGTCGTAGCTGTCGGGGTCGACGGGCGTGCCGTCAGGCCGGACGCGGCCGTAGGAGTCGAGGGTGAGCGACAGCCACATGGATGGGCGGTGCTGCGTGCCGTCGGGGGCGGTGTAGACCTTGCCGACCGTGCGCGGTTCGACTTTCTTGCGGGGCAGGTCGGGGGTGTCCTGACGCCGTTTGGTCGACCGCGTGCGCCGGCCACCTTCGGAGCCTTCCCCGTCGTGGGGCGGGGCGACCTGTCCGCGTAGGCCCTCGGCGGCGATGGCGTCCTCTACCTCCGCGATGGCCTGATCGATGCCGGGCACCTGGTCGAACTGCGCGGAGCGCTGCGCCTCATCGCGGGCGAATTCCAGGTGCGCCCGGAGCATGACCAACTCGCGCTGTTCCTCGCTGGCAGGCCAGGCAGAGAACGGGTTGGGTTCGTCGGCGCGGTGCCAGCCCTCGCGGATCTGGGTCTGGCGCAGCCGGCGGGCACGCTTCGCACACGGGGAGCACTTGTCTTCCCGCGTGGTGCCGCAGGGCAGGTCGATCACTTCCGTCTGACCGGTGCTCAGGTCGGTACGGCGCAGGGTGACCGGGCGCAGGCACACGCCGTACTCAGCGGCCATCTCCTTCAACACCTGCCGCGACATGGGCAGGGCGAGGCGGGCAGCGCGAGAGCCAGGCGCCGGCGGGGCAGCCGCGGCCGAGGCCGGTTCGGTGGGAGCGGGGGCGAGGCCGGGCAGGGTCGGGGCGGTCAACGGGTCACCTCCGGTAGCTCGAACAGGACGGGTTGGGTGTCACCGATCGGGGTGGTGCGGGTCGGACCGAGGCGACTGGCCCAGCGGTGAGCGGCAGCCTCATGGCGGGTACAGGCGATCTCGGCGCGGTAGTGGCCGGTGCCGGGGCGGCCGGATTCGACAAGGGCGGTGGCCCACCTACGGCACCGCGCGCAGTAGGTGGGCCAACCAGCAGTCATCGCGGGTCAGTGGCCGCAGCCGGGGCAGTGCAGGCCAGGGCAGCAGCGACCGGAGCGCCGCAGCAGCAGGCCGACGACGATGAGGACCAAGACGACGCCCGCGATGAGCGGGAACGCCGAGCGGACCGCGTTGACGAGCTGCGCGGCGAGGTAGCCGACAGCGGCGAGAGCGCCCACGGTCGGAACGGCGACGGCGGCGACGACGTGACCTCGGCGCAGCCGGCGGACCGCAGCCGGGGCCGGGCCGTTGTTATCGAGGAACCGGACGGTGACCGTGACGCGGGAGTCGCCGGGCATCTGGCGAGGCGCGGTCATGGACACAAGGCGGCCGGAGTCGCGGACCAGGGCGACGGTGGCGGCGACCTCGGCCGGGGTGCCGACCACACGGCGGGCGACGACAGCGGGGCGAGCGAGGTTGCGGCGGGCGAGCTGGGTGCGGGTCATCGGACAACCTCCGAGGCGAAGACCTGACCGTTGCGGGGGGCCTGGACGACGGACGAGATGAACGCGGGCCGGACCGGAGCCGGGGCCGGCGGGGCCGGGACGACCACGGGTGCCGGTGGGACGTAGGCAGGTGCCGGATCGATGGGCAGGTCGATCGGGTCCAGGTCGACCGGGTCCAGGTCGACCGGGTCAGCCGCAGGCGCGGGCGCCGGGGCGGTTGCCGGGTCCGGGTCCGGGTCCGGGTCCGTAGCCGGGGTGTTGGTGGGTTCGCTGGTCCGCTGGTTCTTCTCGGCCAGGTCGCGGGCAGCGGTGAGGAGGGCGGCTGCTTCGGCTTCGATGGCGGCGAAGTCGGGTCGGATGCGTCCGGCGACGAGTTCGACGCCGATGACGAGGACGACGACCAGGGCGAAGACCAGACGTAGACCGAGGCTGCCCGGGGAAGCGAAGTTGATGGTGGCCGACAACAGGGCGGCGGCGGCGAACACGACCAGCGCTCCCCGCTTGGCATCGCGGGCGATGCCGGAGGTGCGGACGACGGTCAGCATGGACACCATCGCGGCGTCGAAGATCAGGGGCACGAGGTAGGCGAAGAAGCCGGCACCCTGGGTCCACAGGTAGTGGGCTTGGTGCAGGTAGCTGGTCAGCAGCGCGCCGAGCAGGACGAACCGGTTGTAGCGCTTGATCGACGCGATGGCTTTGAGCATGGCCGGCACCGCGTTGCGGGCGTACTCGGTGGCGAACTGCTCAGTGACGGTGGCCGGGTCAGTGGTCGACACGAACGTTCACCTCCTGCACCGCCGAGGCAGTCACCGGGGCGGGGGTCGGACGGAGCCAGGCCCGCAGGTTGCGGACGTAGACCGCGCCGTAGACGAAGCAGGAGACGAGGAAGCCCCACTGCTCAGTCACGAGCGAGTAGGCCAGCCAGAGCACCTGGGCGGCGAGGCCGACGGCCCAGCCGGTCCACGAGCGCTTTCCGGCCAGCCACAGGCCGGTGACGCCAACGACCATCAGGAGCCAGGACCACAGTTGGTAGGTCATGCCGCCCACCCCCACGCTTCGGCGTCTTCGGCGGCGATCTCGGCGTGCTGGGCGAGAGCGGCGGCGACGATGGCGGCGGCCTGGGTGTCGTCGGCGCAGTAGGGGCAGGTCTGGTCGGGGTCGGTGTGGGCCAGGTCGAGGCAGAGACGGCGGACCGGGCGTCGGGTCAGTCGACGGGTACGCATCACGAGGACTCCAAGCAGGCGGGGAAGGTCAGCGGTGGGTGGGGGTGACGTGCACGCGGATCCACTCCGGCGGCTCACCCGTCGAGGCGACCGCTTCGGAGAGGCAGCGCCACAGCGCCCACGCCTCGGAGGGGGTGAGGTACATGCGGCGACGGCCGGCACCAACGGCGACGTAGAGATCGGCGTCGGGCGTGACGCGGACGGTGACCGGCACCGAGGCTTTGTCGACGTGGGGAGCGCGCAGCCGGTAGAAGCGGCGTGGTTCCTCGGTGGTGTCGGGTTCGTCGGCGTAGGGCATCCGAGCCGGGGTGCCCTCAGGCAGTTCGGTGGTCATCGGGGGTCGCCTCCGTTCGGGGTGGCGTCGAGGTCCAGGGCGTGAAGCAGCGACGGCGGCAGCAGCGGAGCGGCCTGCTTCGGCGGGGTGGGCCGGTAGGTGTGCCGGCCGTTGCCGTTCGACCGGGCCTTGACCGGAGCCGGGGCCGGGGTCGGGGTGTCGACCGGTTCGGGCTGGACCTCGGCAGGAGCGGGGAAGGTCGCGGCCATCTCCCGGATCACGTCGTCGCTGATGAAGGAGAAGCGGACCCGGGCGGGTTCGGGCTGACCGTCAAGCAGGACGTACGCGACGCCCTTGGCCGACAGCGGGATTTGGTCGGCCAGTGCTCCGCGGTCGCGGGCGCCGTCGCCTAGGAGCAGGTCGACGTGGCCGCGTTCGGTCAGGCCGAGGGCGATGCGGGTGGGGAAGAAGTCGCGGACGGAGACGACTTCCTTGCGGGGGTCCTGGGTGGCGGCGACGACCAGGACGCCGAGACCGGCACCCTGGGAGAGCAGCATCCCGAGGGCCTGAGTGATGCGGTTGCGAATGTCGCTGTCAGGCAGGAAGGCCAGCAGGGTCGCCAGCTCGTCAATGACGATGACGATCAGCGGCTCATCCACGGTCGGGGTGTGCACCCGGACCTTGCCCCGCAGCACCCGTTGACGAGCCCGCATCCGGGTCACGGCGTCATCGAGCATGTCGGCCATGCGGGTCCAGTCGTCATCGACGTAGCGGGAGAACAGCGGCCGACCGATGGCGAGTTCCATGCCGCCCTTGGGATCGATGGCCCACACCCGCACCAGGCCCGACCGGATGCCGGCGGCGAGGGAACGCAGCAGGGACCAGATGACCGAGCCTTTGCCCATCCGCGTCGCCCCACCGATCAGCACGTGCGTGGCGAGCAGGCGCAGGCAGTACACGGCCAGGTCTTCCCGCATCCCGAGGGGCAGGGCGGTGAAGTCAGGGCGGGCCGGCACGGGCAGGGGCTTGACGATGCGGGTGAGCGGGTCGCGGCGGATCAGCACCAACCACACGTGCCGGGGCCGGTCGCGGAACCGGATGGCGTCGACGCGGCGCAGGATCCAGGCGAGGGAGCCGGAGCGGGCCGGGGGTGCTTGGCGGCGGCCGGAGAAGACGCGGCAGTGCCGGGTACCGAACGAGTACGCCAGATCCCGCGCCGCCTTGTGGTACGCCTCCGGGTTCTGCCCCCGAGGCATCCGCAACACGACCTCATCCGTGGCATACGTGCAGCGCACCGACAGCAGTTCCGGCAGCTTCTCGCCACCGTCGTACTTCTTAACCAGCCCACACAGCGACATGACCTCGTGCCACTGACGCCGATACACCCACAGCCGCCGCCACCACGACAGCCCTCGCAGCACCACCAGGCGCTCGAAGGACTCCCGAGACCGCCACCACCACACGCCCGCCGAAGCGGCGACGACGATGAGGACCAGGAGGTGAGGCCACCAGCCGTGCGAGCGGTGCACGTCGACGGCGAGCAGGACCAGGGCGACAGCCGGCCAGGCCCGCCAGTGCCGCACCGCCGTGACAGCGATGCCCACCAGGAAGACCACGAGCCGGGCGAGCAGGATGAAGAAGGTGACCGTCCAGACCAGGGGCCACGGGGCGGCGACCTGAAGGCGACGGAAGTTGACCAGCGGAGCGCGCATCACGCCACCGCCTTGTCGGCGTTGCGCTGGTCGATCCACGCCTCAGCGCAGACCTTGTGCACCGGCTTGCCCGCAGGGCTGCGGCAGATCGCCGGCTTACCGCAGATGACGCATGGGGCCAGGTCTCCGGCGCTCCCGTCGCGTCGCCAGTCCAGAGAAGTTGGCATGATGAACCTGCCCTTCCAGGCCGTGAGGGTTGAGAGGGCAGCGGGGCGGCCGGCTTTCCTAGGGCATGGGCCGCCCCGCGCCACATCTAGTAGCCGTGCCGCCGGAGCGCGTCGATCGCCGCGTTCTTCTCCGCCTGCGTCGACTTGCCAAGCGCCGCCTCGAACGCACTCTTGGCCTTGTCGAACTCCGGGCCGTCAATGTCCCTGTCGGCGGCGTCGGTCTCCCGCATCCCGAGGGAGATCAGCCGCATCACCTGGTCCTTGCGTACCGGCTCCGTCTCGGAGCGCTTCCGGCCGAACATCAGGCGGCCTTCCCGCGCGTCTCGGCCAGGGTCTTCGGCGCCACGATCGCGGTGGCCCGGAACGAGTAGGCGAGCCGGCCGTTGCTGCCGACGTACGGGGTCACGGTCAGGTTCTCGAACTCCACCTGCTGGAACGGACCTACCGGCGGCACCGGCTGCACGTTCGACAGGATCTTGATCGACACCTCACGCGACCGAGAACCCAACTCCGGGTCCATGTCCATCACCCGGCACTGCCACACCCGCTCACCGGTCACCTTGTCCTTCGCCGGCGTCCGCTGCCGGGTCGCCTCGTTGAAGTCCTGCGCCTCCGCGATCGAGTCCGGCACGAACACCGCACCGTGCGGAAAGACAGCCTCGAACGGAACCGTGAACCGAGTACCACCCCTGAGGGCCATGGCGCTCTCCTTCGCAATCGCGACTAACCGGCCATCCGGTCTGTGTGATGCCGATAACCTAACAACTGATAGGTCTACGGGTCAACTGTTATGACTAAACTCCTCGCAGAGGGTCACTGAGCAGGCACGCAAGGGTCGATCTGTTAGCCCACTGGTAGGCTGACGCGCGGATAGCTGTTGCCTACCTCGCTGGGAGCACCGATGACGCCTCCGCGCAGCCGGCTCGCCCGGACGGAGTCCCTGCACCAGCAGGTCGCCCGCAACATCCGAAACGACATCGAGGCAGGCGCCCTACGCGATGGCGACGTTCTGCCGTCGACCAGGGAACTCGCTGAGCAGTGGGGCGTCAGCGTCTTCACGATCACCGAGGCGATGAAGCTGCTTGCCGAAGAGGGCCTGGTGGTCAGCAAGTCCCGATCGAAGAGGGTCGTCAGCGCCCCGAACCAGCCGCGCAGGAGCGAGGTTCGGCTTCACGTCCCACGGGTCATCTTCGTGGGCGGCTACCCCGGTAGTGGGAAGACCGAGCTAGGCCGGATCCTGGCCCGCGAGACCGGGTGGCCGATGCTCGACAAGGACACTCTCACCCGTCCCGTGGTCGAGGCGATGCTTGAGGCCGTTGGTCACTCCCCGCACGACCGCGAGTCTGAGACCTACCTGACCAAGGTGCGCCCTCGCGAGTACGAAGCCCTGCGGGCCGCGACGGACGAGAACGTCGAATGCGGCAACAGCGCGATCGTGACGGCACCGTTCATCCGTGAGTTCAATGACGCCGCCTGGATCGGTCGGACGCGAGCCGCCTACGCCGCCATGAATGCCCTGACGACCTTCGTGTGGGTGTACTGCGACGTCGAGACGATGAACGTGTACATCAGGCGACGGGGCGCGGCACGAGACGCAGCGAAGCTGGCCGACTGGCCGGCGTACCTGACCAAGATTGACGTCGACTTCCGGCCAGAGGTGCCCCACGTCCTGGTCAACAACTGCACCTCCAGCCTTCCTCTTCAAAGCCAGGCGAAGGAGCTGCTGAAGAGCCTGACCGGCGACGAGCAGGCATAGTGCAGGGTGTCATCTTCTACGGGCCACCCGCAGCGGGCAAAGACACCGTGACGGCCGCCCTCTGCCAGCTCGACCAGCGATACACGCAGTTCCAGCGACTCAAGGCTGGCCCAGGCAGGACCGCTGGGTACCGCATGACCAGCGAGAAGCACCTTCAAGACCTGCGGACCGCGGGCGAGGTCATCTGGGAAAACCACCGCTACGGAGCGACCTACGTAGTCGACCGCCCACACCTCCGTGCCCTGCTGGATGGCCGAGTGCCAGTTGTGCATCTGGGCCAGCCCGAGGCGATCGAGGCGGTGAAATCCGCTTTCCCTGCGGCACGCTGGCTCGTCGTCTACCTCTGGTGTCCCCGACCAGTCGCTGCTACCAGGATTGCCGCTCGTGGCACCGGCGACACGAAAGCCCGCCTACGTGCTTGGGATGAAACCGATGCTATCGCCGCAGACGTGATGCTGAACACCGAAGCGATGTCAGCGGCGGAAGCAGCAGAAGAGGTATTGATGTCCTTCGGAAGTCGGTAAGCGTACGGGTGAACGGACACAGGTAGAAGACTACCGGCGCCGGGCACCAACCAGCTGCAACTGCGGGCGCCCAGGAGGACCAGCCTGCCGACCCCCATCGAGGACGATCGGAACTAGACCAAATACGTGAAGGTTCAACTCGTCGGTGCTAATGCTCAGCTCATCCGCAAGCGATATCCTCCCCGGGTCATGTCGAAGGGAAGCGAATACCTTGCCTAGCAGTTGGGAGCTTTCACGAGTAATTCCGCCTGGCTCGCCACGTCGGAATCCCAGCTGGGCTAGCCGCTTTGAAACCGCCTTGTACTTCCATTCGGAGAGCAACCCTAGATCGTGAAGGCGATAAGCGAGCGCGACGGCGGCCACCCTCCACTTACGCTTCGCCAGCAAAATTCGATCCGGCGTAGCGTCGTGTAGGGATTGAGCGAGGATTCCCGCACGGGGCATCAAGAAGGCCGAAGCAAACTTGTTGGCCTGCTCTTCGGCCTCAACGCCGTGGGCCAATCTGTCGTCTGCGTGAAGAACTAGGTGTCCTAACTCGTGGGCGGCATCGAAGCGACCACGCTCACCGGACTTCCTCGTGTTCAATATGCAAAAGGGCTTTCCTCTGTATCGCAGCGAATAGGCATCAATGCTTTCGCAGTCCGCTGCCAAGGAAAAGACGCGAACGCCGTTGGCCTCAAGCAAGTGGATCATATTAGGGATTGGTGCTTCGCCCAAGCCCCACAGGGCTCGCACTCGCTCCGCCGCCTCCTCTGGTTCTAGGTGGGAGAGGGTGGGAACGTTGGCACCGGGCAGGCGGAAGTGACGCTCGTTCCATTGGTTGATAAGAGCTGAGACTTGACCGGCGCCGAGAGCCGCTTCACGATCCAGGGCACTCATCTTTGATAACGCGCGAAAGCTAACAGACCCTATGGGAATTTCGTCGATTGGCGGACCTTCGAAAAAGGGGCGCGGAAAAGACATCGCTGTAGCTAATGCTTCGAGCGTCTCGGAACTCGGCTGCTTATGGCCGTTTTCGAACGCTGTGATGCTTCGGACAGAGACCCCAGACGCGACCGCAAGCTGGGCCAGGGTCATACGACGCCGTTTCCTCGCGACGACAAGCCGTGATGGCGTCAACATGACCCTGACCTCAACCCATTCTCATGTAGGCCTTAACTAGGCGATCCGCTCGACAGGAACGTCCACGACGGGCGCATTGGCTTCTCCGAAGGAGTCCAAGTCCAGTCTAACGCCACCATCACCGCCGTATCCTGCGGGTCCGATAATGATGTGCTCACGCCAGCGATTAACGGTGCTGCCCAGCATGTCAACAGGCATGGAAAGTTCCATCATGATGCCCTCAGATGTAGCTTTATAGAGCAAGAACCATGTGGGGTGCATGTCAGGCTCGAAATCCGTTTCCGGGAAATCGAGGCCCGGAAGGAAGTCGGCGTTCCTTGCTCCACCCGAGACTGAATAGTTGTAGCGAACAAGGGTGGCGACCGCAGATCCCTTCGGGTTGCGCGTCTGCACCCTGCCACTCGGCACTCCGACGGCGCCGGCCCCGCTGATCGCCGAGATGCTGAACCGTCCATCCGGGCTGATCGTGCGGAGGATGTTGTCCCTGTTGGTCCAACTCCATCCTCGTGGGTGAAGCCGTTCCCTGAGGTACCGGTTCCCCCTGGTCCAAAAGATGTAGCCTGCCGCGCCAGGTGCATCAACCTCGGTACACCCCGCAGCATCGACCGCGGCGAGTTCCAGTGGTTGGACCAGGTCTGCCACCTCAAGACCCATCTGCCGCAAGCGGGTCTCTGCGTCGTCCCCGGTGAGCCAGACCTCCTCCGGCTCGGACTCCACGTTGCGATCCATCGTCCCTCCTCATCCAGGTTCCAAAAACGCTACCTCCCAGGAGGTTGGATTTTTGGAACCCGCTTCGGCGTGTTGGACCGCCGCCGTGATCAACACAGTAGAACGAGCGTTCGAGCCGTGCAAGTTCCACGGACACCGTAGGGGGTTGGAGCTCTGGGAGATGTCGGGGCCGGGCGAGAGGTTCGTACTGGCTGGGTCAGCTTGGGAGCTGCTCGGGACGATGATGGCAGAGGTTGGCAGGCGGCATGTGCGCAGCGACTTGGGCAGCCGACCGCCATGCGCGTTGGAGACACGGCGACGCTTCCCTAGGCGACCGGACGGCGGCGGCCGGGTGGGTGTTGTGTTCGTGCCGGCTAGGTCGACTCGGAGCGCTTCCTGTGATTGTGATCCGACAGCTGATGTGCGACGCAGCTCTGCCAGGTGATGTGCGACGGGTGGTCTAGGAAACTGAGGTAGCGATCCGCGGTCGCTGGCCTTTGATGCTACGGACTGGCTGCGTGGTCGTGCGTCGGATGACCTTGGTGTCGCCGTCGGTGAGTTCGATGGCCAGGGTCGTTTCGGACACGGTCACGGTGACTGTCTGGTGGCGGTGCAGCCGGCCGAGGGCTACTTTCTGGCCGGCGACCATGATGATCCCGCTGTTGGAAGCCCTCCGTTGCACCCGAACGGGTTCGACGGAGGGTCGTGGTGGTGGTCCTGCCGGTCGGGCGCCACGCAGGCGCTTCATCTGTTCCGGGCGGAGCGGGTTGGCGCGGGTGCGCAGCAGTTCGCGGGTGTCCAGGTCGTAGAACATAAGGGTGGTCGGCTCGATGTGGATGCCGACGCGGCGGCCGGCGAGGATCTCTGCGGCCAGGACGATGTGTTGGCCCAGTGAGACCCCGCCGCCTCGGTTGACGCAGCGTTCGACCTCGATGGCGTCGCCGTCCTCGATCGGCGGCAGCGGTGCGGGGCCGGCCGGGACGGCGCCCTGGCGAACGAGGGTGGCCAGGTCGTTGACGCTCAGGTGAGACCGGACGGTCTTGATCCGGATGCCGGCGATGAGGACGTGGATCAGGTCGCAGTCGGCCCAGATCCGGGCCACCATGCCGGCCCGGTGGGTGCCCATCCAGAACTGGCGTTGGCAGACCATCAGATTGCCCGATGCCGGGACAACCCGGTCGAACTCCACGGGTCCACCCGGCTCCACCGCCGTCTCCTGGGCCTGGACCGGTGGTGCGTCGGCTGCCACCGGCTGGACCTCGGTGGAGGGGACGGGGTCCAGGGTGGGCGGCAGCCACAGGTCGACCAGCGTCCGCTGCTGGGCTCCGACCGGCTGGAACCGGTCAGCAGGGGTGACCGGTGTTCTCGGGTCGAGGGCCTGGTGGGGCCGGTCGGTGTTGTAGTGCAACACATACGCGTCCACCGCGGCCTGGGCTTCCCGGAGGCTGGTGAACGCCTCGGCGGTGTCGAGGAAGTCCGGGCGGACGGTGCCGTGGAACCGTTCCACCTTGCCGTTCTGGTTCGGTGAAGCCGGCGCGGTGAGCCGGTGCGTGATGCCGTTATGGCGGCAAATCTTGTCGAACAGCACCTCACCGGTGCGGGGACGATACTTGCCGAACCGGTCGGTGAACTGCTTGCCGTTGTCGGTGATGATCTCCTCCGGGACCCCGAACCGGGTCAGGGCCTCCGCCAGCGCCAGACACACCGCCCGGCCGGTGGCCCGTTCGACGACCTTCGCGATCACGCAGTACCGGGAGTGGTCGTCAACGGCGGTGACCAGCTTCGCCTCCCGCACTACACCAGTGGCCGGGTTGACCAACTGCACTCCGCCGACGATGTCCATCTGCCACAACTGCATCGGCGCAGGCCGTTCCCACCGCTTATACGAGTCCTTCGGCCGTTTCCGGGGCCGGACCCGCAGCAGCCCCTGCCGCTGCAAAATCCTGTCGATCGTCCGCTCCGACGGCACCGCCAGGTCCTCGACCACCCACGGGCCGGGCTTGCGCAGCATCTCCAACCGGATCCGCCGCGACCCCCACCGGGGATGCTCCCGACGCATCTCCGCCACCGCGACCTCAACCGCCTCCGCCACCTGACCAGGGCACGAGTGAGGCCGGTGCGACCGGTCAGCCAACCCCGCCAACTGCTCAGTCAGATACCGGCCCACCCACCGATGCACCGTCGACCGATGCACCCCACAGTTGGCGGCCACCTCCACCACATCCGACCCGGCCAGCACCGCACGGACCGCGTCCAACCGCTGCTCGACAACCGACAAGACAACCAGCGCCAATCCCGGCCTCCCCGAGTCCCGACGCCCCGCGGAGACGTCGGGCTCAGAGTGCCGAAACCGACCACTGTCGCAGATCACCTGGCGGACGCGTGTCGCACATCAGCCGACGGAGGACAGCGCTTCCTGTGATCTGTTGCCGAATTGGCCTGTACTAGATCAAGGCGCTCCGCGCGGCGCGGGCCGGGGCGCGGCAACCGGCTCCTGCGGAGCCGCCGCC
>NZ_JBEZDR010000050.1:17880-19876 GCF_040648415.1 Nonomuraea sp. NPDC049141 | reverse complement strand
ACCTGTTCATCGTCAAGGGCAACCAGCCCACACTCCTGCACCGGCTCAAGGCGCTGCCCTGGCGCCAAGCCGTCCTCAACGACCGCACCGACGAGCAAGGGCACGGCCGCCGTGAGATCCGCCGCATGAAGATCTGCACCGTCCGGCCCGGGCTGCCCTTCCCGCACGCCGCCCAGGCGATCCAGGTCAAACGCCGCCGCACCGATCGCAAGACCGGTAAGACCACCATCGTGACGGTCTATGCCGTCACCAGCCTCCCACCGGGACGGATCACCCACGCCCGGCTCGCCGCGCTGATCCGCGGGCACTGGAGCGTCGAAGCTCTGCACCACATTCGCGACGTCACCTTCCGCGAGGACGCCTCCAAAGTCCGCACCGGCACCGCACCCCGGATCATGGCCGGCCTGCGCAACCTGGCCATCGGCCTGGCCCGCCTAATCGGCTGGACCAACATCGCCGCCGCCACCGACCACTACCGCAGCCACCCCGCCGACGGACTCCAGTTACTGGGTTTCACGACATGAGAACGTTTCGCCCCTGTACCGCGATCACGGAGGACATTCAGTACCGTTTCGACGTTTTGCATTGCGCATACCTCCCGGTCTTAAGTGTCCGATCACCTGGCCTCCTTCGCCCGTGCAGACGGCTTTCCCGTCCTCCTTGGCGAGGCGTTACTCCCACGACTACTACGAGGCCTGCGTCGCCATAGGACTCGCGTCCCTTAGGCGATCCCGCGTTCATCTTTGTCATACGTGATAGCGCGACTTAGGCCCCCCATTCATCTCCTTGAATCCCCTCGCTGGGGATCGCTCCGCATCCCGGAGGTTGCGCCGATCGGATTGCCATATCAACGCAGGGCGCGGCGCCGGTTTCAGACGTCTTTCCGGCGGATGTTTCAGTTGCATCGTCTGGAGATTAGGGTTCAGGCAGTTTAGCTTTAGCCATATCGCGCGGGTCCCGCAACGCCTCGCTTCATACGCCTGAACGCGACCGTTGCTTTCCTGGCATGCTACTGTCCCCTTCGCCTTTCGGATCCAGGTTAGCCATTAGACCTAGGAACCTCCCTCCAAGTTCCTTCCAGCTGCGCTGGAGATATAACAAAGCGCCTCGCGGCGCACCAATCCCCTCAAACCGTGGAGACGGTCCTATGCCACAGCGGCCCTCAGCAGGGCCGATGAGGCTTGCCTCTTCTCGATCATCTGCCGCTCGAATGTGATGGGCGGCCGCCCGTCGTTGGCGCTGTGCCGCCGGCTGGCGTTGTAGAAGTCGGCGATCCACGTCGCGATCTTCAAGCGAGCCTCGGCCCGGGTGCGGAACCGGTGCCGTGCTTGGGCGCGTTCGGCCTGCGCAAGTCCGGGTTCATGCCGGGCGCGGAAACCGATCCGGTCAAGCGCTTGGTCTATGCGCTGACCGGGCAGAGCCTGCTGCTGGTCCTCGACACTCGCGAGCACGCGATCGTCCCCGTCGTGAAACTGGCCCGCACGCTGGGTTTGGGAGTTCTGGGAGTGTCCGGCGATCGGAGGTCAATCGACGACGGAGGGGCGGTCCTCAAGGCGGTCGCACCGGCCCCACTCGCCTTCGACTGCACTCCCACCCTTTTCCGCACAGGCCCGGGGCTCCTCTCGGCGGTGAATGCTGGCCGATTTTGCTTTCGAGCCGCAAAGCCATTGTGTCGTGGCGGCGTCCTGAGTGGTCCCGGTAGTGAGCGCGAAGAGCAACGGATATGCAGGTCAACGACTCTTCGCCGGGCTACATGCGTAGCATCTAGGCTAGATGTTTGACCTGCATATCCTGCGATAATTGCGACGTTACTGCCGGGAGTCCCGTACTAGTTGCGGGTTTTGCCGTCGCTGAATCCGGTGGGGATGGCGAACCAGGCGTGCCAGCCGCCATTGCTGGTGATCGATGGGTGGTAGTAGGTCGACATCACGTGTCCGTCGGCTGCTGTGGTGAACAGCTGAGGATTGCCGTTTACTGTGCCGATGGACACCGTCGT
>NZ_JBEZDR010000050.1:17690-17790 GCF_040648415.1 Nonomuraea sp. NPDC049141 | reverse complement strand
GTGGTAGTAGGTCGACATCACGTGTCCGTCGGCTGCTGTGGTGAACAGCTGAGGATTGCCGTTTACTGTGCCGATGGACACCGTCGTGTTCGGAGCAGCC
>NZ_JBEZDR010000050.1:0-17593 GCF_040648415.1 Nonomuraea sp. NPDC049141 | reverse complement strand
GACTTGCCATCGGCGAATCCGGTGGGGATGGCGAACCACTCATGCCAGCCACCATTGGTGGAGATCGACGGCGACCAGAACGTCGACATCACATGACCGTCAGGCGCGATGGTGAACAACTGGATCTGGCCATTGATGGTCGTGAACGACACCGTCGCGTTGAGAGCCGTCTTGCCATCGGCGAATCCGGTGGGGATGGCGAACCACTCATGCCAGCCACCATTGGTGGAGATCGACGGCGACCAGAACGTCGACATCACATGACCATCTGAACCGATCCCGAACAGCTGGCTACCGTTCGCCGTCACCACCGACCGCACACCCGCCGGCGCGGGCGGGGCGTCGTCGCGGATATTGTTGTAACGGATCGGTGTGTAGCCGCTGGCGTACGCCGCCGACCAGACTCGTTCAATGGTGGGAGAGCCGTCGGGCCCTGCCTGTTCACGGACAACCGGCTTGGTTTGTTGGGCGTCGTCCCATCTGACGAAGAGCGCTATGTGCGAGTCCACATCGTTGAGCGCGTCTCCGGGCTTGAGGTCGGCCCTGGCGATGGTGTGTGAGACGAGGTGGATGTCGAAGGTGGTGTACGAGCGGCTCAGGCCCCAGGCCATGGAGATGAAGCCGGAGCAGTCGGTCCGGTAGCTGCCGTACTGGTTGCTGTGGCAGGCTGACTGGCTGTACGGCACGCGAGCGGTGATCCAGCTCTGGGCTCGCACCAGGGCCTGGCTTCGGGTCATCGGCTGGTTGGTGTAGTCGCCGCAATTGAATAGGACGCCTACCTCGCCCTTGCGCTGGTCTGAGGCTGATGGCGTCGGGGTAGGCGATGAGGTCGTTGCGGAGGTCTGTGCGGTGCTTGGGTCGGTCGGGCTAAGGCGGGTGGTCGCGGGCGAGGCCATCGCTGGCGATGGAAGCGCCATGAGCGTGGCGAAGACGGCCGCGAGCACGATCGTGATGGCTAAGGCTAATGTGCCTGCCTTGACAGGTGGTCGTTTGACGTGCCGGAGCAACAGCTGTGGTTGGTTCATGCGATGAGACTGCGCTCGTGGGCTTCAGCTTTGCTTCAGCTTCTCATCAGTGAGGTGCCTTAGCTTGACTCTGTCGGAGATCTTGAAAGTGGAGTCAGCTGCCGAGGGTTTGCCAGGACTTCGACCGGGGGATCCCCTGCTGGTCCAGGAAGGTCTGGAAGGCGGTCGGCTGTCTCCCTGAAGAGGTTTCCTCGGTAACTGACCGGCCACTGAGTCGCTCGATGTTCACGGCGATGGCCGTGAGTACGTGTTGCAGGTGGGCTTTCGGCTGTCCTCGGTAGCGGCAGCGGCGCATGCCGTGTCCATGGGCGAACTCGTTGATGGTGCCCTCCACTCCGGAGCGAATCGCATAGCGGGCCTTCCAGTCGTGCGTCTGCTGTTCAGCGCGGACGCGGACTTGCAGGTCGCGGAGTTCTCGTGGGGGAAAGCCCACGTTCCGGGCGCTCTCACGGGAGCTGGTGCACCGGGGGCGGTCCGGACACGGCTGGCACTGGCTTTTGGTGAACCGCGCAACGATCAGGGGTGCCGCAGTGGGCGAGGAGGTCGGGTAGGGGCCGTGCCGGCCCTGGCTGACCTTGCCCTGTGGGCAGGTGACTTGTCGGCGGTCGAAGTCGATGCGGAAGTCGTCCCGGTCGAAGGCTTCGTTCCTTCGGTGCTGGCGGGTGGGGTTGCCCGGCAGCGGCCCGCTGAGGGTGACCTGGTGTTCGCGGGCGGCTCGTTCCAGGTGGACCAGGGAGGTGTAGCCGCCGTCGACCAGGTGCTCGGCTGGCAGCAGTCCACGACGCGCCAGACGGGTGTGGATGCCGGGCAGGGCTTGGGCGTCGTTCGTGGCGGCCGAGGTGGTGGCGACGTCCGTGATCACATTGACGCTGTCGGGGGCAAGCGTCTCGGTGAGATGGGCGGCGAATCCCTTCCAGCGGATGATGTGCCCGTGACGGACATAGCGCGCCGTGGTGTCGTGGGGAGAGACGATCGCTGAGGAGGAAGGCGGCAGCCCGCCGTCATCAGCGGTGCGCCAGCACAGGCGGCCTGCCGTGTCGCGGTAGTAGTTCTGGACGACGATCTGCCGCAATGTCTCGGCCTGCGGGCCAAGCCGGTAGCCCGGTCCATGCCGGTGGAGATGCTCCAGCAAGCGGCAGGCGTCGTCGCCGGCGGCGAGGATTCGGGTCTTGGGCCGGGTGGGGTTCTTGCCCAGACGGACCGGACGGCCGTATCGGCGCCCCCAGTCCTCGTCGACCAGGCCGACCAGCAGATGCCCGGCCGTGCGGGCCGCTTCCTCCAGCGCTGCACGGATCGACTCGGTGATCAGTTCCAGCCGGGTCAGGTCGCGCACCGCGGCCAGGACGTGGGTAGAGTCGGTGCGCTGCGTGGTGCGCTCGCGTACGAGTCCGGCCTCTTTCAAGCGGGTGAGCGCCAGATCGAGGAGACAGTCGGCGCGGTCGTCATGGGTGAGGCGCTCGCGGAAGTCGGACAATACGCTGTGGTGGAAACCGGTATCGCCTAACTCCATGGCCAGGGCGTATTTGAAATCGATGCGGCAGCGGACCGCTTCCGCCGCCTGCCGGTCCGACAGACCGAGCAGGAACTGCAGCACACAGACGGTGGCTAGCTGGGCGGGCGAGAGACCGGGACGGCCGTCACGTGGGTACCAGTCGGCGAAGTCCTCGTCGTGTCACAGCCCGTCCAACCGATCCCGCACCCACATCGCCGTCGTTCCCCTCGGATTGCTCGCCCGTGCAACCTGCACGGTCAGAGGGGGAACTTGCTCACCGGAACGGGGACGGACGGACAACGCGCACCTCGTTAACTGGGTCGGCCTACACCACAGCCACGAGCCTGCCTGCTGATCATGTTGCTCCACCGGGGATCCCCAAGATCCCCGACAGAGTCAAGCTTAGGGCGATGGCGATCCTGCTTCGAGAGTCGAGCCACCCGGTCGACATCGACGGGCGAGTTCGGCGGGCGCATGAGAAGGCCCACGGCTCCGCGCGATGGATAAGGCCTCCTCGCGCGGGTCCTCCTGCTCGCGGTGCTCGTCGACGAGAGACAGCAGATCTGTCACGAGACCGGGAGTAATGCGGTCGACGTCGGCTTGGAGGTTGTAGCGCAGGGCGTCCGGGGCGACGTAGCCGCTGTCGACCAGGTGCTCGATGAGGGCCAGGCCAGCGTGGATGGCGTCGAGGACGTCGATGTCCTGGACAGGCGCGGGCTGGTGACGACGTGCACGATCACGTTGGGCCGGTCGTCATCGCAGGTCTCGCTCTGGTGGTCGCGGTAGCCGACCCACTCGGCCTTCGTGGTCGTCTTTCCTTCTTTGCCGACCGCGAGAATGGTCGGTGACGAGGACAGATATGCGTTCGACCGAGACAGGCTCATGCCCATATGGCATGCCTTATCGGCCGCTGCCACGTTGATACCAACCAGGTGCGACGTTGACCGCTGGTCACCCGAGGGGCGCGCTCGTGGGCCGACCCCTGCATGGTCTGGACGTGGACGGGCGCAATAGGGTGCACCCATGTCCGCCCCCACGCCGGCGACGCCCAGCGTCACCGAGGCTAACCCTGCCTCGGCCGTACCCCCGATCGCCTGGGCGCTGATAGTGGCGATGGGCGTCGCGCTGGGGGTCGTCCTGCTGGCCGTGAGCGCTCGGTACGGCTACCACCGCGACGAGCTGTACTTCCGGGTCGCCGGGCGGCACCTGGACTGGGGGTATCCTGACCAGCCGCCGTTGCTACCGTTGCTCGTCCGGGGCGTGACGGCGCTGTTCGGCGACTCGCTGATCATGCTGCGGCTCCCGGCGGACCTGGCTTCCGCCGCGGGCGTGGTGATCGCCGGTCTGACGGCGCGCGAGATGGGGGGCGGCCGCCGCGCACAGCTGCTCACTGCCGCGGCTTACGCGGTCTGCCCGTTCGTCGCCGCCAGCGGCCACACCTTCTACACGGCGACGATGGATCTTTTCCTCTGCACGACGCTGGTGTGGCTGGTGGTCCGCTGGGTGCGGACGCGGGATCAGCGGATGCTGCTCGCCGTGGGGGCCGTGACGGCCCTGGCTGCGAACGTCAAGTACCTGGTCGTCTTTCTTATTGCCGCCATCGTCGCCGGCTTGCTGATCAACGGGCCGCGCGATTTTCTGCGCCGCCCGGCGCTCGCGGTCGGTGCGGCGGTGGCCGTGATCGCCGTGATCCCTGGGCTGATCTGGCAGGCCCGCCACGGGTGGCCGCAGCTGGAGATGGCCCGCGCGATCGCAGAGGATGGCGCTTTCGCCGGGCGGCCTGGATTTCTCCCGTTCCAGGTGCTCCTCACCGGAGTGGTGCTGTCGTGGCTGTGGATCTACGGGCTGTGGCGGCTGTTCCGCTCCCACGAGCTCGCGCCATACCGGTTCCTCGGCTACGCCTATCTGTTGCTGATCGTCGTGTTCCTCGTCACCGCGGGGAAGCCGTACTACCTGTCGGGCTTCTGGGCTGCGCTGTGGGCTGCGGGGGCGGTCGAGGTCGAGCGCCGGGGCGCGCCGCGCGGCGCGGGTTGGGTGGTTTCCGCTCCGGCGTACGTCATGACCGGCGTCGTGACCGTAGCACTCACGCTGCCCGTCTATCCGGTCGACTGGCTCGCCCGCACCCCGCAGCCGTACATCAACGCGGACTCCGCCGAGACCGTCGGCTGGCGGGAGTTCGCCGCCGAGGTGGCCCGCGTCTATCGGGCGCTGCCAGCCGCCGACCGCTCCCTCACGACCATCGTGGCGGGGAACTACGGCCAAGCCGGAGCGCTCGACCGCTACGGTCCGGCGCTCGGCCTGCCCCGGGCATACAGCGGCCACAACGGGTTCTGGTACTTCGGACGCCCCGCCGACACGGATGGCCCCACCATCTTCGTGGGCCCGGAGGGCGAGGACGGTGCGGCGTATCTGCACAGGTTCTGGACCGACGTAACTGTCGCGGGCCGGTTCGACAACGGCGTCGACCTCGACAGCCAGGAGCAGGGCAAGCCTGTGTGGGTGTGCCGCGGGCATCGGGCGTCATGGACGGTGCTGTGGCCGCAGTTCAAGCAGTTGGGCTGAGCGCTGCGTCAGCTCTCACTGGGTTCGAAGATCACGCTGGGGGAGGCGGCCGACTCGGTCAGGAACGCTCTGCCAGCAGCTCCTCTTTCAGATCGCCAAGAACGACTCGGCCAGAGCGTTGGTGTGTCCTGCAGACGACTGAGAGGATTTTCGATGTAGAAAACGATGTTTTCCAGTCGTCGTGCTGTTGTGGAGATGGAGGCAGGTCCTTCGGCATCGGCATGCAGGTGCGGGTGTCAAACCGCCACGAGCTGCTGCGGTGAATGAGTCGTGGTGGTGAGCGTCGTGGAAAAGCCACACATGATGTGGCAGGTGTGGGCCGTGTCCGTGGCCATGTAAAAGTGGCTCTGGCACAAAGACCGATCTTTGTGCCAGAGCCGTAAAAGTCCCCGCAGGTGGCCAGTTCGAGGTCGCCATTGATGGCCGGTTTAGGTCCCCGCCTGTCCTTCGCGCTGGTTCGCGTGTCGTGGGGCGGTGTGTGCCCTGAGCGGTGATCGTGACGGTGTCAGCCAGTCACGAGATCACCGCTCAGGGGGTCTGCCCGGCCATGAAGTCTTCGGGGGAGATCATGGACATCATCGCCGCCTACCGCGAGGTAGGCACCTATCGCGGGGCCGCCGAGGTGTGCGGCACCACGCACAAGACCGTCAGACGCATCATCGAAAAGGCGCTGGCCGACGGCAAGCCGCCGAGCCGTAAGCGGCGCGATCACAACTACGACGCGGTCGCCGATCTGGTGAGTGAGAAGATCAAGGCCATCGCCGGGAAGATGTCGGCCAAGCGGCTGCTGCCGCTGGCCCAGGCCGCCGGATACGCCGGGTCGGCGCGCAACTTCCGCCGCCTGGTGGCCGAGGCGAAGAAGTCCTGGCGGCGCGGGCATCATCGCGGGCGCCGCCCGGCGATCTGGACACCGGGGCAGATGCTGGTCATCGACTGGGGCGATGCCGGCGGCGGGCTGCACGTGTTCTGCACGTGTTCTGCGCGGTGCTGGCCTGGTCGCGGGTGCGGTTCGTGCGTTTTGCCGGCAACCAGCGCGCCACCACCACGCTGGCGCTGCTGGCCGAGTGCTTTGAGACGCTCGGCGGGGTGCCGCAGGTGGTGCTGGCCGATCGGATGGGCTGCCTGAAGGGCGGCGTGGTCGCCAACAAGGTCATCCCCACCAGCGACTACGTGCCTTGTCCGCGGGCCAGCGAGCAAGGAATGTCACCTTGTGAGACGGTGGCCCCGCCATTTCACGTCGACACACCGTAACCCCAAAGCCACAATCCGCTAAGCGGGATAGATGCCATAAGTCCTGACCGGGGTATACGCCCGCGGCGACCTTGTCGCCACGTTCGGCCTCCCGCCCACCTTGCCGGATTTTCCCGTACCAGGATCGCGCATGAGTGCGTAGCCACCGCCCAGGAATGCGCGAAACTCCGGCGGGCTACCGGTGTGCGGTCTTCGAGGCGTAGTACCGTCGCGACTTCACCTGGTTCCCGCACATCGCCATGCTGCACCAGCGGCGGCGGCCGTTGCGGCTGGTGTCCAGGAACAGCCATCCGCACGAGGGACACTCTCCCACCCGCCCCAAAGGGCCCTCCAGCAACAGCCGCGCGGCGGAGGCCGCAACGGACCACAGGATCGGACGAGCCGATCGTTGCCCCGGCCAGCGCAGGACGTGGCCGACGCCCTCGTGGTGGAGGTGTAGATGGGCAGACTGCAGCGCCGCCGCGTAGGCGTTCATGATGACGGCGACATCGCCGGGCTCGGGCCGCCGCTGCGCGGCGATCGCCGAGAACATGCGGTACACGGACTCGCGCAGGTTGATCGCCTCGCTGAGCGCGACCCCGCCTCCGCCGACCGGGACATCCGACGGATGGGCTCCAGACGCGCGCGCCCAGGTAAGCAACCCCTCCATCGTCACCAACCGGTCGCCATGGCCTTCCGGCCGCTTGGTCACGGTGTTGGCGAAGTCCAGGCAGAGACAGTTGCCGACCAGCTCAGTTGCGCTCACACCCGGAATTATCTCACTACTCAACCAGCCTTGACAGGTTGGATGATGCAGAACAGAATTCTCACCATCAAATCTGCGAATACCGGTTAGCTGAGGCTCTGATGCACCGACGACCAGCGTTGCTCGACGCTCCTTCCAACCTGGGCCTACGGCCACCCGCACCGGGGACCGTGCCCGGGTGTTACAAGCTGCCCGGAGCCCTGCGCGACTGCGGTCTGCAACGCCGCCTGGACGCCGAGGACGCCGGCTGCGTCACTCCTCCTCGCTATGACCGGGGCGCATGGCAGACGGGCGACGGGGTGTTCAACGCCGCCGCCATGGCCACGTACACGGTGAGTCTGGCCAACCGGGTCGGCGCGTTGCTGAAGGACGATCGATTCCCGATCATCCTCGGCGGGGACTGCAGCATCCTGCTGGGCACCACACTGGCGCTCGCCCGGCGAGGCCGCTACGGCCTGGTGTTCATCGATGGCCACGACGACTTCCGGCACGCCGGGAACTCGTCGAACATCGGCGCCGCCGCAGGAGAGGACCTGGCCCTGGTCACCGGGCGGGGCCAGGCGGATCTGACCGACATCGAGGGCCGCCGCCCTTACACGCGGGATTCGGATGTAGTCGTGGTGGGCGTCCGGGACGCGGACCCGAATCAGGACGAGCTCGATGACCTCGGCATTCCCGTCTGGAATGTCAGCCGGATCCGGCAGGAGGGCCCCGCCGTGATCGCGGGTGCCGCGATCACGCATCTCGAGCGGGCGGAGCTGGACGGCTTCTGGGTGCATCTCGATGCCGACGTGCTCGATCCCCGCGTGATGCCGGCCGTCGACTCACTCGATCCCGGCGGACTGGAGCACGGGGAACTCGTGTCGCTGCTGTCCCCCCTGCTGGCTGCGCCGGGCTGCGCCGGGCTCCAGGTGACCATCTTCGACCCCGACCTCGACCCGGACGGCCGGCTCGCTCAGGACATGATCGACACGTTGATCGCTTCCCTGCGCGGCTGAGAATTAGGAGACTCCTCGTGCTTCCCTGGTTCGCCGACCTCGCCGGTCGCCTCGACCACCATGTCATCGACAGCCGTGCGCTCCGGGGCAACCCGCTGGGCGACCCCCATGAGCGACCGCTCTGGGTCTACGTGCCGCCCGGCTACGACGACGACCCCACCAAGCGCTATCCCACTGTGTACGTCATCCAGGGCTTCACCGGCCACATCGCTATGTGGGCCAACCGAACCCCGTTCCGGCGACCCTACCCTGAGCTGGCCGACGAGGTCTTCGTGACCGGAGACGTGCCCCCGGCGATCGTCGTCTACGTCGACGCGTGGACGGCCTACGGCGGCAGCCAGTTCCTGGACTCCCCCGGAACTGGGCGCTATCACACCTATCTCTGCGAAGAGGTAGTGACCTGGGTCGACGCCCGCTACCGGACGATTCCCACGCGCGACATGCGGGCGATCACAGGGAAGTCGAGCGGTGGGTACGGCTCCATGGTGACGGCCATGCTGCGCCCGGAGGTGTTCGGCGCACTCGCCACCCACGCCGGGGACGCGCTCTTCGAGACCTGCTACGTGCCGGAATTCCCGAGCAAGGTGCGCACCCTGCGCGACCTGTATGGCGGGTCGTACGACGCCTTTCTGGCCGATTTCCGCAGCCGGATCCCCCTGACCAAGCCCAACGACGAACTCCTCATCGAGATCTACGGCTACGCCGCAGCGTACTCCGCCGACGACGATGGCAAGGTCCACCTGCCCTTCGACGCCAACGGCGCCCTCGTACCCGACGTCTGGGAGCGCTGGCTCGCTTGGGACCCGGTCCGCATGGCCCGGCAGGAGCGATATGCCGAGGCGCTCCAGTCCATGCGGGCCATCTGGATCGACGCTGGCAACCGGGACGAATTCCACCTCGACCTCGGCGCAACCGCGTTCCACCAGGCTGTCCTGGGTGCCGGAGCGCCCAAGGAGCGGGTCCACTTCGAGCTGTTCGACGCCGGGCACGGCGCGATCGAGTACCGGTATCCCCTGGCGCTCGCCTGGCTGTGCCAGCAGCTCGCCTCGTGACCCGCTCCTGACAGGCCGACGAAACCGGCGGCGAAGATCCGTTCACCAAGGAGAGTAACAATGCACTCGACATCCCTGGGCGACGGCGGCGCCGAGTTGCGGCCGCTCGACCATGGCAGGCAGAGCAGCTCCTGGCTCACATCGATCGGGGACGGGAGTTCATAGGGCGATACATCGCGCTGCCCGACGTCGTGATGGGTCTCACGTCAAGCCGCTCGCTTCTTCAGGCGTACGCGGACGACATCCGTGCGGTCACCGAGCGGGCCGCCCCCGGCGGCGCCAAGGTAAAGGTGATCTTGAGATCGCGTACCTAGCTCAGGAGGAGAAGGTCCGCGGCTGCCGGCTCGCCGAACAGGCTGGTGCGGATTTCGGTCAAGACCTCGACGGGATTCGCGCCGGGCGGCGTGACCCTGGAGGATGTCCGTCTGATGCGGGCAACGGTATCGCCGAAGATCGGCGTCAAAGCCGCCGGCGGTATCCGCACCCCGGACATCTTGCTCGAGATGGCCGAAGCGGGGGGTTGCGCGCTTCGGAGCCACCGCCACCGCTACGATTCTTGACGATCTCATTCAGCGGCGCGCAGCGATAAGCGCGTAGACCAGAAGTTGCGCCCTACTCGCTTTCCGCCGGAGCGTCGGATCCGTGGGCCTCGGTGGGGTTTCTGCCGACCGCACTCCTTAGTGCATGGTCCGGCTGTGTGAGCACAGCTTCGGCTGATGTTGTGTTCGTGACGTTGTGCTCATCTGTCCCAGTTACCTGATGCATTGATCGCAGTATTGCTGTTGATCGATAGTCGAAGGAGTCTCTCGTGAAGGCATTGGTCGTCACCGCGTTCGGTGGCCCGGCCGTTCTTCGGCTGGCTGAGCTACCAGATCCGCAGGCCGGGCCTGGCCAGGTTCGTATCGCCGTCCATGCTGCGGGGACCAACCCCGTCGACGCTGGCAATCGATCTGACGGTACGTGGGCGGGGCTCGCTCCTGGCTGCATTCTCGGATACGAAGTCGCTGGTGTGGTTGACCAAGTCGGTCTTGGCGTGCGCGAGGTGCGGATCGGCGACCGGGTCATGGCGATGACATCGTTTCCCGGCGGTGGCGGCGGCTACGCCGAGCTGGCGGTGGTCGGCGCCGATATGGTCGCACCGATAGCGGGGGAGTGCTCGTTCATCCAGGCGGCGTCCGTACCCCTTGCGGGCGGCACCGCGTACGAGATCCTGCGGCGGCTACAACTGCCGCGCGGGGCCTCGGTGCTGGTGCACGGCGCTAGCGGCGGGGTCGGTACATTCTTCGTGCAACTGGCGACGAGCGCCGGTCTTCGTGTCATCGCGGTCGGCGGCTACCGCTCACATAAGCTGCTCACCGAACTCGGCGCTTGGCACTGCATCGACTACCGGACCACCAAGGTGGCACCGGCGGCGCTGGCGGCCGCAGGCGGACCAGTCGACGCTATCGTGGATCTCTTCGGCGGGACGGTGCTTCGAGACAGCCTTTCGGCGGTACGCTCCCACGGCCAGCTGGCCTCGATCGAGACTCCGGATCTGGATCTGGATCCGGTCATCGACGCCAACCTGACCTTCCACGGCATCCTTTTCCAAAATGACGGCCCCCGCATCCAGGCACTGGCCAAACAACTTGGTCGTACGATCCATCCGGTCATCGCTGCGACTTTCCCGCTGCAGCGCGCCGCCGAGGCGCATCAGCTCTTGGAGAGCCAACATAGCCGTGGAAAGATCATCTTGGTGGTACGGGGCACGTGACCTCGGCCTACAGTCGTACCCGCACCTGCCGAAATCTCATCCGTGCAGTGAAGCCGCACGTGGAGACTGAGGTGCCTCGATGTCATCGCGGGCCACCAGCTGATGGTGGTCCCCTCCGGTCGGCTCGATCGTCAGCGCGGTGAGCTCTGCGATGCGCGTCGCCAGTGGAGCCCCGGGAGGCTGGGGTCGGCAGATCAGCGGGATGCGCCTGGCTATCCTGGGGTTCATCACGCCGAGCCCCTTTTATGGTCAGTCGACGACGAGGCGGCTGTGGAGTTTGTCGATGATGAAGCGTGGGGCGGTAGCCTTCAGCAACTCGCGCGTGGCATCGGTGGCCATGCGAACTCGGGGGCTGGTGCGTCGTTGCCGTAGTCGCGGGCCCACTCGTCGATCGCGGCGGTGACGTCTTCGGCGAGTGCCTTGGCGCGTGGGTCGTGGCCGATGACGCCGATCTCCCAGAACCGTCCGTCGGTGTCTTCGCCTTCGCGTATGGTCAGGTAGGCCAAGGTGGCGTCGTCCAGCGCTGCCATGGAGCCCCAGGCGAAATGCGGTGCGCATCCGGAGCGCTGGCCGCGCAGCCGGGACAGGCCATTGGCCAGGACGCACGCCAGCCACAGGTAGACCCCTGCCAGGGCGCATGTCCACAGGACGGTGTGGTCGGCGTCTTCGCGCATGATCGAGAAGCGTGGAGTGGCGGCGGTAGCGTTTGCCTCCTGCCCTGGTTCAGGTGGTAACTCGGGCCAGCACTATTCCTTCGACTATGAGGGCGAGCGCTACCGTCCCGCCTACTGAGATGGGGTCGTCGTTGACCGGGATGCCCAAGGTGATCGCGCCAGCGGTACCGATGCCGGTGAAGACGACGTAGGCGGTGCCGACGGGCAACGTGTTCATCGCCTGTGACAGCAGCCAGACGCCAGGTGCTGGCCGCCCAGAACCTGACCAAGGTCAACGGCTTCTACGCCGGCAGGCCCGCCGTTCCCACCGGCAAGCTCATCCTCGACGCACTGGCCAGCATCCGGCTGATCCCGGGCACCGGCCACTCACCCCCGACCATCCCGCAACCCACCGACCTCCAACTCCATCTGCTGGACCTCCTCGACATCGATCCACGAGACCTCCGCTGAACGTCACTCACGTGCGAGAAGGGGGGCTAGTCGCGCTATCTAATGATCTCGTACTTCAGCTTACCTTGACAGGCAAGCACAGACTTGCTTAACGTCTTCGCTGTGAGCGACGTCTTCAAGGCCTTGGCCGACACCACGCGCCGGACGATCCTCGACGAGCTGACCGACCGCAACGGACAGACGCTTTTCGAGATCTGCGCCCGACTGGTTACCAAGCATGGGCTCGGTTCGTCGCGGCAGGCGATCTCGCAGCATCTCGACGTTCTCGAGGCTGCCGGCCTGGTCGAGACCAGGCGCGAGGGCCGGTACAAGTTCCACTACATCAACACCGGGCCGCTCGAACCGATCATCGAGCGGTGGCTCAACAAGCCCGAAAAGGACGCCGACGGCCGCCTGGACGGCGGCGTCGATACAGACCGGAAGAGGGGGGCGACATGAGAATCAACCTGGCGAGCGTGCTCGTCGACGACCAGGAGAAGGCGCTGCGCTTCTACACCGACGTGCTGGGTTTCGTGAAGAAGCACGACGTCCCGCTCGGCGAGCACCGGTGGCTGACCGTGGTGTCCCCGCAGGACCCGGACGGCACCGAGCTGGTGCTCGAACCCGGCAGCCACCCGGCGGTGCAGCCGTTCAAGGAGGCGCTCGTCGCCGACGGCATCCCCTACACCTCTTTCGCCGTCGACGACGTCAAGGCCGAGTACGAGCGACTACGCGGCCTCGGCGTGCGCTTCACCCAGGAACCCGCCGACATGGGGCCGGTGACCACCGCCGTGCTCGACGACACCTGCGGCAACCTCATCCAGATCCAACAGTCGCTCTCCGCAGGCTGACATCTCAGCCACCGCACCATGAAGAAAGGAAAGTCAACCCCGTGAACGCAACACTTCACACAATCAACGACCGTCCGATGCTTCGTTTCCAGCGCCTAGTTCCTTACCCGGTGGAGCGAGTATGGCAAGCCGTTATCGTCCCAGCCGAACTGGAACGTTGGTTCCCGGCCGCCGCTAACTGGAAGCCTGAAGCCGGTGAGCTTTTCGAAGCTGGAGGTCAAAAAGGAGAAATCACCGAACTCGTCCCCCTAAACATCATCGCCTGGACCTTCGCCGGCGAGCTGTACCGAATCGAACTCCAAGCTGACACCGACGGCTGCCTCCTCACCTTCACCTACACATTCGACGACCGCCCCGCCGCCGCCCAATGGGCCGCTGGATGGGACACGTACCTCAACCGCCTCGAACCCTATCTCGCTGGCGGCTTCCTCTCCGAAGAGGAAGCACACGAGGGGTTTGTCGAACGAAACGACCACTACGCGGAACGCTTCGGCCTCGACCCGGAAGTAGGCCGAGAATTCTGGCGAGCACGCACAAGCTAAATTCCGGTACCGAGCCGACGGACCCCGCATCCCCGAGGACGGCGAGGAGTACGACCTCGAGATCCACGGCTTCACCCTGGGAACACCGCGACTGACCCCCCACGATCAGACGGTTGGGCGTGCCCGAAGCGGGGGCTTTGCAGCCCCCAGCTCCGCGAACCGGAGCACCCATCCGCGCGAATCTGTCTGTCGCGGACTCTCGTCGTTCGCGCGGATGGGCATCCCGGCCCGTGGTGAAGGTGGGCGGGGAAGTGCTAACGCGGGTGCCAACAACGGTCCCGGACGGACCTGTGGGAGAGAGCGGCTCGGGCGGTCGATGCCGTCGGCCAGGTTCCTGCCGAAGAGATCCGGTTCTCACCTGAGCCTGGATTCGCGGCTAGATTTCTCGTGATCATTTCTCGGTCCAATTCCTCGAGGAGAACCGCTCTTGTAGGTAGAGACTCGGTTGCGGGGGTGAGGGACTCTGCGCTAGCCGAATACCCCATCCATGCAGTTAGAGCCGCATGTGAGTGCTCATGGAGGACACCGCCAAGCACCGCCAAGCCGGGCTAGTCGGCGTACGTTCAGGTCGATGATTCGCGCGGGATCCGTGATCGGAGCCGGGCTGGCACGCAGCGGCGCGGCTTGGGCCAGGGCTTGATGGGCTCGGTGCTGGTTGTAGAACCGTTCGTACTCGCGCAGGGCGTGACGCAGGTGGCATTCGTTACACACTAATTAGAAAGCGCGCTCGGCGGCCCGCATCGTCCAGATCCATCACGAGGTTCTTCATCGCCTGGGTGACCCAGCTCGCGCTCGGGTGCGCGGTGATGCCGAGCACGCGGACGCGCCTGGTGGGGTGCTCGATGACCGCCAGGATGAACTGGCGTTGCCCGGTCAAGGTGATGGTCTCGAGGAAATCGCTAGCCAGCAGGGCGTCGGCTGGGAACGCAGGAAGTCGCTCCCAGATCGTGGACGGTGCGATCGTGATGAGCTCTCCGTGCACACGCCGATAGCCCCAACCGGGGTTCTCGCGTACCAGGCGCAGGATGAGGGCTCGGATCGAGCGTACGGTAGGCGGGCGTCCTGGCTGCTTCGGCTGGCAGGTCCGGGCGTTACGCCGTTTCATCAGATCGCGATGCCAGCGCAGAACGGTGTCCGGCCGGACGAGAAGCCGCAGCCGACGCAAGACCTCGCCGCGGCAGCGATGTTAGGAGAGCGGCGAGAAATCGCTCGGTCCTTGGGCGCGAATCTCCCCCGGTGTCGCCCCCGAACTACCACTCAAGGACGGCGATCTGGTGGCGTAAGGCGAGAATCTCGACGTCCTTGTCCCGATCGCCAATGGGAGCAACCGCAGCGCGGCGAAGGCATTCGTGACGGTCAGGTAGGCCAAGCGAAGGAGCACGGCTGACCATCCTGCCGCACACATTTCCGTCTCCTGGGTGGCCAGTGCCCGCGCACGCCGTACGAAGTTTCACAGAGGCATGACCTGGGTGGATGTAATTATCGGCAGGCGCAGAGTCGGAATACCCCGTGCGCCTCGGGGAGGTCGTGGATCATGCCGGTCAGGATCGACTCTGGGGCCTTGAACCCGAACACGGCGGGATTGCCGATGTTCAGCTTCATGATCTGGCGCCCCTCGGCCTCCAGCTTGTAGGCCTCCTCCAGGATCAGACCGCCGACGTCGTAGCGGACGTGCCGGAGCTTGCTGGATTGGGCTACCTGGCGCATGTGCTCAATATAGCGATTGTGCAAGCACAATATGTGGACGATGGGAAGATTGTACTGTTACTTTTGAGGCTATGGCACAGGACTTCTTCGGGGCGCTGCTCTCAGTCAACGTCGGGGAGGCGAAGCCGATGATCGTCCAAAGGGAGACGATCATCACCGGCTTCAACAAACGCCCCACGGATGGCGCGGTACGGGTCGAGGCGAGTGGCTAGTCACTGACCACCACGTCGACGGTGCGGCCAACCAGACGACAGCGAAGCGACGTCAGGACGACAACGGGTGGCAGAAATGTAGTCACCCAGGGAAATCGCAGCGATCAGCCACACCCGCCGGCAACGACCACTGCTCCTGAGCCAACGCCGATCACACACATCCGGCTCTTGCTCACGGTGTTCTTCTACGCGCCGTCTCTTGGCGCGTCGACAAGCCGAGCCACCGTGCCCATTTCCCAGTGACCTCGGGCTCGTACGGAAAGGAGATGCAACGATGCGCACAGACGCACGACTATCGCGATCCCCTGTAAGTCGAGCCTGCTTAGCGGGATGGCACGACGAAGGCCATCAGCCACGTGGACCGTTCATCAGGAAAGCGCGGACGCCGTTCCGATCCGTGCTGGCCTATGCCCCGTCCGAGGTCAGTGCATTCGGCGTGAGCGCGGTCAGCAGCATCTTCGCCGATCGGAGCCACCTGGGATTCCCCCGGCTCGACTTCGCCGTCTGCACCGACCAGCCGGGCATCCTGAGCACTGGCCTGGGCATGCTCCTGCCCGTGGAGCACGGGCCGGAGGCGATGGCGAACGCCGATCTGATCATCGTGCTGCCCACCGACCGTCGACCACTCAGCCTGTCCCAAGCCGTCAGCACGGCGATCGTCGACGCGTTCCACCGAGGAGCCCTCATCGCGGCCTATTGCAGCGGCTCCTTCCTACTCGCCGAAACCGGCCTGCTCGACGGCCTGCGCGCCGCCACCAATCGGCGCCTGTCCGGCCACCTGGCCCAGCGCCATCCGACAATCACCGTAGAAACCGACGTCCTGTACGTCGACGAAGGCCAGATGATCACCGGTGCCGGTGCAGCCGCCGGCATCGACATGTGCCTGCACCTGCTGCGCCGCGAACACGGCGCGGCCGTCTCCAACGCCGTGGCCAGGGAATGGATGCTCGCACCCCGCCGCGAGAGCGGACAGACACAATACGTTCCGAGCCCTTCCGAGATCGGCACCCGGTCGCACGCCGACGACGAGGACACTCGCCTGGCCGACCTGCTCGTCTGGGCACGCACCCGCCTGAACCAGCCCATGACCGTTAACGAACTGGCCAAACAAGCCTTGATGAGCTCTCGCACCTTCGCCCGCCGCTTCCGGGCCGCAACCGGCACCACACCCCACGCCTGGCTGACCGATCAGAGGCTTGACCTCGCGGAAGAACTTCTGGCGACCACCACCTTGTCGATCCAGGAGATCACTGGACAAGTAGGTCTCCGTTCCAACGCTGTCCTACGCGCCCAGTTCATCAAACGCCACGGCATCCCCCCCACCGCCTACCGCCAAAACCGCGACACGCCGGCGAGCAAAGACCATGTCGGTGAGTCGCAAGAGGTCGTAGGAAGATGACCGCCGCACGAGATCCGTATGGGTACCTGGCATGGTCTGCGTCCTACGGAATGGCCGTCTGCTCACCGACGAGCGTAGGGACGCACTCTCCCACCGAGCGGACAGTGGCATTATCCGAAAGACTGATCGACTGCGGGGGCGCCGGACGAGGAGTGATCCTGCGCGAGCCGGTATGCACCCATCGCTGGAGCTCGACGTGAACCATTTCTCCCCGCAGAGAACTGCCGCAGCCCTGGCCGTGTTGTTCGTGGCCACGTTCGTGCTGGGCAGCGTCGAGAGGATCATGTCCAGTGTGCCGGACCAGCTCAGCGACGACATGGGGACGCCGTTCAACGCGGCCGGAACCGCCTACACACTAGGGCTGGTCGTCGGTGGGCCGCTGCTGACCGTCGTGAGTATCCGCCTGAACCCCCGGCCGTTGCTGCTCCTGTCGATGGCGGCGTCCGTGCTGGTCATGGTGGCCACGGCGCTGACGTCCGGCGCCGTGCCTCTGCTGGTGGACATGGCCGTCGCTGGCTCCCTGTACTGCCTGTTCTTCGGGGTCGCCTGTGTCGTGGCGGTGTCGATGGCGCCGTTTGCGTGGCTGGGCAGGGCCGTCTCCGTGCTGCTCGGCGGCAGCGCCACGGCGGCCTTGCTGGGTCCGTTGCTGGGCATCTGGCGCGGAAGTGCTGTCCTGGCGGCTCGCTCTGCTCGCGATCGCCGCTGCCGGACTGATCTCGCTGCCGTTCCTGCGGGGCATCCTCCCACCCGTCGACGCCCCATGGGAGTGGGGAGGGGCGTTCCGGTCGGCTTTCGCGCCTCGCCTCCTAGGAGTGTCCTGAAGATCTTGATGGTCTGGCCAGGCCGGGATCGGGGATTCAGACTTGGGTCATGATGGGCCGTCGGAGGGTTCCGGCTGGGC
>NZ_JBEZDR010000049.1:0-19938 GCF_040648415.1 Nonomuraea sp. NPDC049141 | reverse complement strand
CTTCGTAGCCACGCTTGCGTCAAGACTCGAAGGGACGGCGACCAGCGATTCCGGCAGCCAAAACCCAAGATATCTCGCAAAATCGCGTTTTCGGGCATGCACCACGGACCCAGGTCCCGGCAAAGTCCGTTGGGTGCGGCTCCCTTGGAGGGACTGGCTGATCATGCTCCGAGCGCGAGTTTGTGCTGGTAGCGGTTTGGTGGACGCGCTGCTGTTCCTGGCGCAAGTGGAAGGCGAAGTACTCGTCGAAGTCCCCGTTGCTGATCATCGCGCGGAGTTTGAGAATTGCTCGGCGCCTGCCAGGCCCCACCGTGCACCCGTGATGTCCACTCTGTCGCCGATGAGGTGTCGGGAGGCACCTTCGATCACGCCTGTCGCGCTCGGCCAGCCGTTGGCCAGGGCCTCGTCGTAGCCCAGGAACGGCTCTTTGGCGCTCAGGTAGCCGATGCCGGTGTCGACGCCTTTGCGCCGGTCGGTGGCGCATTCTACCGGAAGTCCGTTGAATCAAGGCGGCTGGTAGAAGTGTAGGCCTTGGCCTGCGGTAACGGCGTCGATGAGGGCTTGTAACTCAGGTGGTGGGGGCGCTTTCGACCATGCTTTCCACCAGCGTGTGAGCGCGATGGCGGGGGTCAGCCAGCTGCGGACGTTGCGCAGGGTGTGGGGCCAGCTGGGTGTGGGTGGTGGCGATGGGGCGGTTTGCGGTGGCTGGGATGTTGGGCGGCTGCCCCTCTCAAGGCTGTGGTCCGGGTCGGGGCTGAGTGGGGAGGCGGGATCGGGCGGGTCGGCGAACCAGGTCACCCAGCAGAAGGTGAACGCGCACAAGGCCAGGGCGGAGCGAGGCTTCCGGGACATGAAGTCCGAACTGTTGCTCGGCCCGGTTTTCCACCGGTTCGAACACCGCATCCGCGCGCACGTACTGATCTGCTGGCTGGCCCTGCTGCTGACCCGCGTCGCCGAACGCGGATGCGAGCAAAGATGGCCCCGGATCAACCGCGAACTGTCCCGTCTGTCCCAGGTCACCCTCGCCGGACCGGCCGGAACCGTCGTCCACACCACCCCGCAACGAGCCATCTAGCAGGCACTTTCCATCACACCACCTGCACGGGTCTCCGT
This sequence comes from Nonomuraea sp. NPDC049141, assembly GCF_040648415.1. Taxonomy (NCBI): domain Bacteria; kingdom Bacillati; phylum Actinomycetota; class Actinomycetes; order Streptosporangiales; family Streptosporangiaceae; genus Nonomuraea; species Nonomuraea sp. NPDC049141. The sequence goes on along the minus strand of NZ_JBEZDR010000049.1, from coordinate 18,825 downwards.
CTTCGAATCTGCCTGACCCGATCAGCAACCGGCTGCGGAGGGCGTAGGCACACGACCCTTCCCGGCCCTACACGCGTTACCCCAGGTCAACACCCAAATCCGGGCCCATGCGTGACTACCAACTGCGGAACCCCGGCCAACCACCGGCTCCACCCCGGCCAGCGCCGTGGTCGTCTTGTTGTGATCCCTCGGCGTCAGCAACCCGTCACATACTCCCGGACCAAGAATCCGATCATCAACGAGCGGCCGCGAGGGCTATTGTGCAGGTCGAGCGGTTCGCCTCCTACCTGCAGGAGCGGTGGAACCAAGGGATACACGACGGTGCCCGGCTGCACGCTGAGATCGCTGCCCAGGGCTACCGCGGCAGCACCCGCTCCGTCCGCCGCTATCTCCAGCCGCTGCGTGCCGGCCTCATCAAGCCGCAGCTCCCGCCTCCGCCGCCCAAGGTCCGCGAGGTGACCAAATGGATCACCAGCCATCCCGACCACCTCAGCCCGACGGACACCGACAACCTCGCCCAGGTCGAGAGCCGCAGTCCGATGCTGGAGCGGCTCAGCACCCACGTCACCGCGTTCGCCGAGATGCTCACCGGCCGACACGGCGACCGGCTGAACGCCTGGCTCGCCAGCGCCGACAATGATGACCTGCCACACCTGCAATCCTTCGTCCAGGGCATCCGTCGTGACCACGCCGTCGTCTTGGCCGGACTCACTCTGTCCCACAGCAGCGGCCCGTCGAAGGCAACGTCTGCCGTATCAAGGCCCTCAAACGCCAGATGTTCGGCCGCGCCAACCTCGACCTGCTCCGGAAACGGATCCTTCTGGCCTGAAAGTCACTTAACGTGAGCTCTTCACGATCAGTAATTGCGCCAGAGCCCAATTAGACGATCGCTGACAGTCAAGCGGATCCACATCCCGAAGAAGAACGGCAAGACCAGGCCCTTGGGCCTTCCGCCGTGGTCGGACAAGCTCGTCGGCGAAGTGGTGCGGCTCCTGCTGGAGGCCTACTACGAGCCGATGTTCTCCGACCTGTCCCACGGTTTCCGTCCCGGCCGAGGTTGCCACACCGCGTTGCGGAAAGTGGCCGAGACCTGGACCGGGACGACCTGGTTCATCGAGGGAGACGTCGCCGACTGCTTCGGGAGCTTCGATCACGAGATCATGCTCTCGACGCTGGCGGAGCGGATCCACGATGGCCGGTTCCTGCGGCTGATGCGGAACATGCTCATGGCCGGATACTTGGAGGACTGGGTCTGGAACGCGACGCTGAGCGGGGTCCCGCAAGGTGGCATCGTTTCACCGATCCTGTCGAACATCTACCTGCATCGGCTGGACGACTTCGTCGAGAAGGTTCTGATCCCGCAATACACTTGAGGGCGGATCCGCAGGCAGGACACCGCCTATGCCAGGGTGCGCACAGCCAGAGACCGGGCGCACAGACGCGGAGACCACGCTACGGCGCGGGAGTTGCGCAAGCAGTTGCGGAGCCTGCCCAGCGGGGATCCCCGAGATCCCGGCTTCCGGCGGCTGCGCTACGTCCGGTACTGCGACGACACCCTGCTCGGGTTCACCGGACCCAAGGCCGAAGCCGAGGAGATCAAACAGCGCCTGACCGCGTTTCTGCGCGACGAACTCGCGCTGGAGCTGTCGGCGGACAAGACACTGATCACGCACGCCCGCATCCAGGCGGCGCGTTTCCTCGGCTATGAGATCACCGTGCTGCACAACGACCGCAAGGTCACTCGCGGCCGGCGCAGCGCCAATGGCGTCGTCAGCCTCAAGGTGCCGGCATCGGTGATCAAGGCCAAGAAGGCCTCCTACCTGTCTCGCGGCAAACCCGAGGGCAGACCCCGTCTGATCAACGAAGACGACCACACCATCGTCAACACCTACGGGGCCGAGTGGCGGGGCATCGTCCAGTACTACCTGCTGGCCGGGAACGTCCATCGTCTCCACCGGCTCGGTTGGGTCATGGAGACCTCGCTGCTGAAGACTCTGGCCAACAAGCACCGCTCGTCGGTGGCGAAGATGGCCCGCCGCTACGCGGCCACCATCGCCACCCCGCATGGGCCGCGCAAGTGCTTCGAAGCCAGGATCGAACGCAGCGGCAGGAAGCCACTGGTCGCACGGTTCGGAGGCATTCCACTACGGCGCAACAAGGACGCGGCCATCACCGACCGCGTCCTGGTCCCGGGCACCATCCGCCACAAAGAGCTGATCACCCGGCTCCTGGCGAACCGGTGCGAGATCTGCAGAGCCGACGACGGCATCACGGTGCACCACGTCCGACGCCTCGCCGACCTCACCCGGCCGGGACAGCCACAACCCGCATGGGCGGAATTCATGGCCAGACGACGGCGCAAAACCCTCGTGGTCTGCCGGACCTGCCATGATTCCATCCACACCGGGCAGCCCAAACCGCAGCTCACGCAGTAGTCACCGGAGAGCGACGTGCGGTGAAAGTCGCATGCGTCGTTCGGGCTGGGGGCCGCAGGAAAAGGACCCGCGCTCCGCGCGGGAACCTCGCCAGCGGCCCACCAGCGCCCTGTGGGCGAATTTCTGTGACAAGACCCTCGCCGAGGTTCGTTCCCACAGCGACTGCTGGGCCACGGTCAACCCGCCCCGGCCCGCCGGCGTGCGCGAACAGACCACCCGCGAGCGTTGGCAGCAAATCCACGACCTGCTGGACAAGGGCGTCGGCCTCTTGGAGTGCGCCCGCCGGCTGAACCTGTCCCTCAACACCGTCAAGCGCTACGCCCGCACCCAGAAGCCCGAGGCTTTGCGCCGCGCTCCGCGTTATCGGCCCACTCTGGTTGATCCTTACCGCGATCACCTCCGGCAGCGGCGCGCCGCCGACCCAGCTGTTGCAGTCCAGCAGTTGTTCCGCGAGCTCAAAGAGCTCGGCTACACCGGCAGCCTCAACCTGCTCTACCGCTACATCACTCAAGGCCGAGCCGAAGGAGAGCGGCCCGTCATCACCCCGCGCCACCTGGCCCGTCTCCTGCTCACCCATCCCGACCGGCTGCGCGATAGCGACACCCCACTGGCGCAGGACCTCACGGCCGCCTGCCCCGAACTGGCCGAACTCGCCCGCCATATCCGCAGTTTCGCCGAACTCCTCACCCCAACTGCAGGCAACGACACCAAGCTCACCGCCTGGATCACCACCATCCGAGCCGCTGACCTGCCCCACCTGCACGGCTTCGCCAACGGCCTCGAACTCGACCGCGACGCCGTGAACGCCGCCCTCACCCTCCCGCACCACAACGGCCGCACCGAAGGCGTCAACACCCGCACGAAGAGAATCATGCGACAGATGCACGGCCGCGCCGGGTTCGACCTCCTACGCCACCGCATCCTGCTGCAATGAAGATCACTCAGCGCTACCACCGATTACGAGCCAGAGCCCAGTAAACGGTGTAACTCGATCTTGAATTTGTTCTATCGGGTGGTCGGGGTCAGGCGGCCTTCGAAGGTGATGGCGAAGGCGTTGAGAGCGGCTTTCCAGCGGGTGATCCAGCGTTTGCGGCCCTTGCCGGTCGGATCGAGGCTCATGATCGCCATGTAGACGCACTTGAGAGCGGCCTGCTCGTTGGGGAAGTGGCCGCGGGCCTTGACCGCCCGGCGGATGCGGGCGTTGACCGACTCGATGGCGTTGGTGGAGCAGATCACCCGGCGGATCTCGACATCGAAGTTGAGGAAGGGCACGAACTCGGCCCAGGCGTCCTCCCACAGCTTCACGATCGCCGGGTACTTACCACCCCACACCTCGGCGAACTCGTAGAACCGCTCGAGCGCGGCCGCCTCCGTGGGGGCGTAGCCTGCCGTTGGGCATCCCATGACGGCCCGATCTCGGCCACCAACTCCGCCAGCACGTCCACCGGCAATCCGGTGACACGCCGATTGCTCACCACGATCGAACGCCTGACAATCCTCGCCACACGTAGATCAACGATCACTCACGCCGCAGGCCACGGCTAACCATGCACGAGGTCGTAAGCAGCCACCGGCCCGCACAGCGGCCGCCCGCCACCTCCATCCGACGCTCAGGGTCGAGTGCGATCAGACGCTGTCGCCGACGGACTTGTCCCGCACCAACGTGAGGATCAGCGCCACCGCGAGGCACACGACGGCGAAGGCGAATGCCGCGGTGAACGCCGCCTGAACGCCGGCATTCAGTCCGGCCTGCGGGCTGGCCGCTGTGGCGTCGGTCTTGGCGACCAGCACCGTGGTGCAGAGTGCGATGCCGAAAGCCGCGCCGATTTGGAACACCGAGTTGTTGATGCCCGACGCGAGACCCGACTCGTCCGCGGGAACCTTGGACAAGGCGGCGATCGCGGAGGACACCACGGTGGTGCCGATGCCGTAGCCGAAGACCACCATCGCGGGGAACAGGTCGATCCAGTAGTCACCGTCAGCGGTCACCCGGGAGAGCAGGTACGCGCCGAGCGACAGCAGGGCGGCACCGAGCACGGCCACTTTCTTGTACCCGAACTTCGAGGTCAGGGGACCCGCCAGGTTCGAGCCGACCACGGACATGAACGCGTAAATGGCGGTGCTGAGACCGAACAGGACGGCGGAGTAGCCGAGCACCTGCTGGGCGTAGACAGACATCATCAGCGCGCCGCCGTAGATGGTCATGGACACCAGCAGCGTCATGAGGTTGCCGCTGACCAGCGAACGCAGCCGGAACACCCGCAGCGGGATCAGTGGCGACTTCGCGGTGCGCTCGGCGAACAGGAACAACGCGAACAGTGCCGCGGAGCCGGCCATGAACCCGAGCGTCCGGCCCGAGCCCCAGCCGACTACGGGGGCCTCGACCACCGCATAGGCCAAGAGCACCAGTGCGCCGGTCACGGTGATGGCGCCGAGCGGGTCATAGGAACGCCTGCCGGGGCGGATGGGGGTTTCACGCAGGAGCTTCGAGCCGATCAGCAGGACGATGCCGGCGAGCGGGATGTTGATGAAGAAGATCCATTCCCAGCCCATGCCTTCCGTGATGGAGCCGCCGACCAGGAGCGCAGCGGTGGCGCCGAACGCACCGACTCCGGTCCACACGCCGATGGCGCGGTTGCGTTCCTTGCCTTCAGCGAAGGTGTTCATCAGCACCGCCATCGCGGTCGGCGCCATGATCGCGGCAGCGGCTCCCTGCACGACACGCGCGGCGATCAGGACGCCCCCGGTCCAGGCGAAGCCGCAGATCACGGAGGCGACGAGGAACAACGCGGTACCGACCATGAACATTCGGCGTCCACCCAGCAGGTCGGCGGTGCGCCCGCCGAACAGCAGCAGGCCGCCGAAGGCGAGCAGATAAGCGCTCATCACCCACTGCGAACCGCTCGCGCTCAAGGTCAACTCTGCCTCGATGGACGGCAGCGCGAGGATGACGATCTGCGAGTCGACGATAATCATGAAGTACGCCGTGCACAGCAGGGCCAATGCCTGCCAGCGGCGCGGGTCGAGGAGGGACGGGGACGTCTTGTCGATAGGCACAGCGGCCTTCTGTTGTGACACGTGGAGATAGACCGCCGCCGGCATCGAAATCCGCCGAGCCACCGCGACGAATTGGCCGAGCCCGGATGGTCTGTCTTTGTGAGGCACGCGGTCGTGTGCCGATAGGAGGATCAGTGATGACTCATGACAAGCCGGTGGCGGTGGTCGCGCCGCCTCGGCACGATTTCGCCAGGCTCGCCGACCCGTTCCGCGCCGAGTTGCTCGCGCTCTGCTACCGCATGACGGGCTCGCTGCACGACGCGGAGGATCTGGTCCAGGAGACCTACCTGCGGGCATGGCGGTCCTATGGCGAGTTCGAGCGCCGCTCGTCCATACGTACCTGGCTGTATCGCATCGCCACCAACGTGTGCTTGACCGCGCTGGAGAGCAGGCGCCGGCTGCCTGTGCCGTCGGGTTTGCCCGATTCAGAGCGGGCGCAGGTCGGATCGGCGCGGTGGCCCGTCACCGGCGACCTCGACCAGGGGATGGCGCTCGAAAGCGCGCTGACGGCCGAGTCGGCCGACCCGGCCGTGATCGTCACCGCGCGTGAAGACCGCAAGCGGGCCCTTACCGTGGTGTGGCAGCGCCTGTCGCCGCGGCAGCGTGCGGTGCTGATCTTGCGCGACGTGCTGAGCTGGCAGGCGAACGAGATCGGCGAACTGCTGGGCACTTCGGGTACCGCGGTGCACAGCATGCTGCGGCGCGCCAGAGCCCAGCTCGCCCAGGCGACACCAGACTCCGCGGAGCCGGACGATCTCAGGCGGCAGCAGTTCCTGGGTGACTACGCGGCCGCGTTCGAGACCGGGGACATCACCGCGCTGGTGCACCTGCTGACCGAAGACGCGGTGTGTGAGCGGCGGCCTTCCAACACGGTGCTGGCCGGGCGGGACGCGATCCAACGCTACCTGCGGCATTGTCCGGCCATGGGTGAGTGCCGCATGGTGCCGATCTCCGTCAACGGCAGGCCCGGTTTCGGCGTTTACCGCTCGCACGCCGACGGTGTCTACCAGGCCTACAACATCGACGTGCTGACGATCGCGGGCTCCGGCTTCGAGCGCATCGAGGTACTCGAGGACCGGACGCTGTTCAGCACCTTCGGTCTTCCCATGGTTTACGAGGACGGAACCACGGCACCGGCCGGCGCGTCCGCGCGCATCTGACGATCCACTAAGGAGTGCCCAACGTGAAAATTTCCTGGCCCGACCTCCCCATGGCGGCCGTGTTTGAAGTGCTTCCCGTGCTGGAGAAGGGGCTGGACCAAGATTGGTCCCGACCGGCCGGCGACACCGCATGGAGCCTGCGGCAGCTGCTCGACCACATCACCCTCGGGACGATGGGGTACGCCGGACTGCTTATCGCCCGTCCCACCGATCGCTACATCGCCCTGCGTACCGGCAATGACCCGCACGCGTCGGCGGCGCAGTGCCTTGAATCGATCACGATCGCGGCGACCGTTCTGGCGCACACGGTGCGCGCGACCGTTCCCCACGTGCTGGCCTACCATTCGTGGGGCACGTCGGACCGCACCGGGTTCGCCGCGATGGGCGCGGTGGAAATCCTCGTGCACAGCCACGACATCGTGCGGACACTGGGGTTCGACTGGGCGCCGCCGGACGACCTGGCCGCGCAGGTCCTCGACCGGCTGTTCCCCCACGCCCCCGCCGGGCACGCCCCTGGTCTGACGCTGCTGTGGGCCTGCGGCCGCATCGCGCTCCCCGAAGTGCCGCAACTGCCGCGCGAAGGGTGGCAATGGTACGGCGAACCACGCTGACCGCAGGGCGTCTGGGTCCGCCGGCAAGTCGCCCTCTTACGACCTCGTGCATAGTTGGGATTGAGGCGTGGTGTGTCAATCCCCTGAAACAGAGCTGGGTGTAGCTCGTTCTCAGCCTGGATCCACGGCGTGAAATCGGGAGTGGAGTTCGTGAAATGAGGTGAGGTGCCCTCCGAGCTGGGAGGATGGGAGTTCTTCACGCTTCCAACCACGCCAGTCAAAGGACACCTCGTAAGTGCGATTCTCCCACGCCGCCAGCTGTACGCAGGCGATCTTCGATGACGAGCATGTGATCTCTCACGCTGCGCCGACCGCCGCCGACGGCGTCAACGCGGGGGCGAAGGTGATCTCGATCGTGGCCGGGATGGCTTGCGGCGCCGACAGCATCGAGGACCTGGACCTGCTGCGGCACGGCGGGATGGACAAACAGTTCGACGGTATCCGCGCACCCTCCACCCTGGGCTCGTTCCTGCGCGCCTTCACCTGGGGCAACGTCCGCCAGCTCGACAAGGTCGCGCGTGAACTGCTGGCCGCGCTCGCCGCGCATACCCCGCTGCTGCCCGGCGGCGACGTGCTGGCCTTCTTGGACATCGACTCGATGCAGCGGCGCACCTACGGCTATGCCAAGCAGGGCTCCGGGTTCGGCCACACCAAGATCCAGGGCAAGAGTGTGCTGGTGCGCGGCCTGAACGCGCTGACCGTCACGTTGTCCACGCCGCTGGCCGCGCCGGTGCTGGCCGCCACCCGGCTGCGTGGCGGCAGCGCGGGATCGGCTCGCGGCGCGGCGTCCTTGGTGCGCGAGTCGATTCCCACCGCCCGGCAGGCGGGCTGCTCGGGCACGCTAGTCCTGCGCGGCGACTCGGCGTTCTACGGCGCCGAGGTGATCGGCGCCTGCCGCGAGAAGGACGTGCGCTTTTCGGTCACCGCCAAGCTGGATCCCAAGGTCAAGGCGGCGATCGCGGCCATCGAGCAGGACGCGTGGACGCCGATCAAGTACCCGAACGCCCTCTTCGATGAGCAGGCCGGCGGCTGGGTCTCCGACGCCGAGGTCGCCGAGGCCTGCTACACCGCCTTCACCAGCAACAAGAGCAAGACGGTGACCGCCCGACTGATCGTGCGCCGGGTCAAGAAGCTCAATGAGCAGGCCGGGCGCGGTCAGGACGAACTGTTCGCCGCCTACCGCTATTACCCGATCTTCACTGACAGCCCCTACACCCTCCTGCAGGCCGAAGAGCAGCATCGCGATCACGCGGTGCAGGAGCAGGTCAACGCCGATCTGATCGACGGGCCGCTTGCGCATTTGCCCTCTGGGGTCTTCGCCGCGAACGCCGCCTGACTCACCTTGGCGGCGATGACCCACAACCTGCTGTGCGCGCTCGGTTGCCTGGCCGGTTCCTTCCACGCCCGGGCGCGCGGTGCGACGCTGCGCCGCCACCTCATCAGCGCGCCCGCCCGGCTGGCTCGGCATGGACGCGGCTGCCTGACCTTGCATCTGCCTGCCCGTTGGCGCTGGCGACACGCCTGATCGACCGCTTTTACCGCCACCCACGACCCGCCCGTCCCATACGCGGCCTGACCAGCCCAAATCTCCACGGTCACGCACGCCAGACGACCCAGCTGGTCACCGCGCCACCCTGGCGCACTCACGATTCCCGATCCCAGGACATCGGACAAGCCGCGACCCGCGCGCGGCAGCCCTCGCACGCCCGAAAACAGGACCTTCACCTGCGGAATCCGTCCTCGTGGAGGAAATTGGGCCGGAAAACGATCAGGGGAAATCACGCCGTAGAGTCGGCCCGAGGCGCGGTGCCGGGATTGCTCCTGGTCCGTTTCCTCGGGCCGCTCTCCGAACCCGGCGTGCCCATTGATGAGCACCGGCTCTCCACGGCGTCTGCCGTCAGGCCTGGTTCACCAGCGTCTGTGTCCAGGGATTGGGGATCGTGTTGCCTCGATACCGGTAACGGGTCACTGTCACGGTCTCCAGGTTGAACAGCTCGATCCCGTCCGCCGTGATCGGTTTCCACCTGCCGTCAGGCAGGGTGAAGTGTCGGCGGACGTCCTTCCACCCCCAGCGGTGTAGGGTCCTGAGCCACCGGACGACTCGCCACTAGACGAAATTCGCCAGGTTGCCCAGGGTGTGCTTGCACACCGCGTGCTTGAAGTAGTTGGCCCAGCCGCGCATGATCTGATTTAGCCTGATCAGCACGGTCCTGCGGTCCTGCTGTGACGTCCTGTGCGTCAGCGTACGAATCTTCGCCTTCAACGACCGGATGGGCCGATCGGCGATGAAGGTGTACACATACCACTTGTTCGTGCCCATCTTCCGCTTCCACTGGATGTGAAAGCCCAGGAAGTCGAAACCGCCGCTCATATGCACGACCCGGGTTTTGGCTGGTGACAGCCTTAACCCAAGCTGTGCAAGCACATGGGCGGTCTGTTCGCAGAGGGCTTCGACGGGCAAGGCCGCAGACTCGATGAATGACAACAAGCCCCTGACGAATCGAGGCTAATCCCATCACGATGGATCCCCCGGCCGGGAGGCGAGTACCGGCGCTATCCGTGAGCGCTGTACTGATGAGAGATACCTTCCCGGCCAGCGGTTCCCTAGGCCGGACAGTATTCGTGCCGAGGCTTCAGAATCGATTCAATTTCCCTGTAGCGGACTTGCGGACAGTTCTCCATATTCGCGGGAACCGTACGTGCGGAACGTCTCAAGCGCTTCGGCCAGTACGGCTTGCGCGCGGGCTGTCTCTCCGAGTGCCTCATACGCGAAAGCCACGTCCCTCATGGCGCGCGCGCTCCACAGAGGCAGGTCCAGTGTCTCGCACCGGCGCAGGGAGTCTTCCAGCCGGTTGCGCGCGTCATGAAACCGCCCCTGCGCGAGGTCGAGTTCGCCGATGGTCCGCAGCGTGAGAGCCGTGCCAAAGCGGTCGTCCAAGGTCCGGCACGTGGTCAGGGCCTCTTCCAACGCCCGCCGTGCCTGAGCGTGGCGGCTCATCCGGATCCACGTTTTGGCGCAGGTCCGCAGGGCGTACGCTGCCATCAGCCGGTCACCGATTTCGCGGAAGATCTTCAAAGCCCGACCACCCGCGTCGTCGGCGGCCTCCAGTTCACCCCTGGCACGGTGGTAGAGCGCCATCGTTCGCAGAGTCATGCCCTCGCCGCGCCGGCTGGCGATCTTCCGATACAGCCAAAGGGCGTCTTTCAGCTTCCGCCAGGCAACGCGGTAGTCGCCCTGCTCCAAGTGAACCGCCCCGGCCGCCCGCTTCACGTGCGCCATCGCACCGTCATCGCCCAAGTCTCGCCACACTTCCTCGGCCTCGCCCAGGAAGTGCAGCGCCTCGGGCATGTAGCCCTGCTCACGGCAGGCCAGCCCGAGGCCCGCAAGCGCCGCTGCCTCCCCATCACGACGCCCCGCGATCCGGAACATCGACAACGCTTGGCTGAAGTACTTGCTCGCCTCGGCGAACCTATCCTGCTCATACCGCAGTTGACCCAGCTCGGCCAGAAGCGTGGCCTCGCCGTGAGCGTTGCCCAGGCGCCGGGCGGACATCAGCGCGGCGTTGTGGGTGCGGCTCCACGCGTCGAAGAGGTTGTTGGAGACGAAGACCGAGTCGTATAGCGCCGAGGCGAGTTGGATCGCCGCTTCATCCAGATTCAAGGCAGCAGCCAGCTCCACGCCCTGCACCAGCGCGTTCTGTTCGATGTCGAACCACGCAGCCGGGTCGGCCAACACAGCCTGGGCCAAAGGCGGATCCACCGCGCAGGCCAGCCAGTAGTCAATGTGCAAGGGAACGGCCCCGGAACGAGTCACCGAAGTGACCTCCCGCAAGAGCCATAGCCACCTGCTGAGCACTCTGATCACTGCCGCGTCCCGGGCTGGCGACGCCTCCTGAGACTCGGCCTGTTCCCGGGCGAACAGGCGAACCAGATCATGCAGTCGGTAGCGCACTTGGCCAACTCTGTCGACGCCCTCCACCTCCATCAAATGGGCATCCACAAGCCGCTCCAGCACCTGTTCGCCTGCCTCAGGGACCACGTCGAGCAGCGCCGCCGCCACCCAAGCGGGGAAGTTTGGCAAACCCATCCAGCCGAGCAGACGCAGCGCTCTCTTGTCCTGTTCATCCAGCATCCGAAAGCCGAGCCCGACGCTCGCCCGTATCTCCTGATCACCAATCGCCAGCTCATCGAGCCTGCGACGTTCATCGTGCAGGCGGTTGGCCAGCAACGTCACCGGCCATGCCCGCCTGGCGGCAAGCCGGGCCCCGGCAATGCGGATCGCCAGAGGCAGGCGTCCGCACTGGTGCACGATGCGCACCGCGGCCTCCGGCTCGGCCTTGATCCGCTCCGGCCCTGCCACCCGGCCCAGCAACACCAGGGACTCGCCGGGTGTGAGAACGTCAAGCTCGATCAGAGCCATTCCCGCCAGCCCGGCGAGCCGATTACGTGAGGTGATGAGCACCCCACTTCCGGGACTGCCCGGCAATAGGGGACGCACCTGGTGCTCGGCCCGCGCATCATCCAGCACGATCAGAACACGTTGCCCGGCAAGCACACTGCGGTAATCAGCGATCCGCGCCTCGAGTGTGTCCGCCGGTACAACTCCCAACTGACGCAATACCCGCCCGAGCACCTCCATGGGAGAGACCGGCGTCTCGGAGGTCCCTCGCAGCTCAACGTAGAGCTGCCCATCGGGGTAGTGCCTCTGGAGCAGATGCGCAACCTGCACAGCGAGGGCCGACTTCCCACTGCCTCCCAGACCCGAGATAACACAAATCGGCGAGGAGGAGCCGGACAACAGCACTCCCCTCACCGAGGCGACCTCATCCACGCGACCAGTGAAGTCGGGCACCGCCGAAGGCATCTGCGCGGGAACGACGCGGTGATCAGCCGGCCCCGCCGACCCACCGAGCACCGCGTCCGCAGTCCCACCGAGCGCCACGTCATCTGATCGGAGGATCATTTCGTGCACCGTCTGCAGCTCCGTGCCAGGTTCGATGCCCAACTCGGTGACCAGCACCTCTCTCGTCTGACGGTAAGTGGCCAACGCATCCGCCCGACGGCCGAGCCGACACAAGACGACCATCAGATCGCGGCAAAGCCGCTCACGAGTCGGATAGCGACCCACAAGCGCCGTGAGCTCGCCAACAAGCTGCTCATGCCGACCCAGCGCGAGCTCTGAGGTGATCCGTTGTTCCATCACCGCCACTCGCAACTCATCTAGCCGGGCCGCCTCCGATCGCAGGGAGGAGTCACGAACCCCACCAAGTGCCTCCCCCCGCCACAGTCCCAGAGCCGAGCTGAAAGCCTCCACCGCATCCAGATGCCGCTCTGACTCGGCGGCCAGACGCCCCTTACCGGCCAGACGCTCGAACTCATCACGGTCCAACGCACCAGCCGGAACGCGAATCAAGTAGCCGGCCGGATGAGAGACAATGAGGTCTCCACCACCCACGCCACAGAGCGTATGGCGCAGTCCCGAAACGTAGGTCTGGATGATGGACCTGGCCGATCCCGGAGGCTCCTCACCCCACACCGCATCTACCAGCCGCTCAGCCGTCACCACGCGGTTGGCTTCGATTAGCAGAGCGGTGAGAAGCGTCCGAGGCTTTCTTCCGCCAAGCGACACTCTCTTACCGCTGGCCCACACCTCCAGTGGGCCCAGGAGCCGAAATTCCATTAGCACCTCGTAAGCCCAATGCTTGAGTCGGCCACACAGACCCGCCAACAGAACGATGTGATCGCCATTACTTTTCGATCAAGAACGGGAGTCCCCAAAGAGCCGCAACTCGTGACCGCCTAGTGGAATGATCTCGCATATAAGATTGGACGCCGACGTCGATTAAATACGACCGGAAACGGGCAATCGGTGCGCGCTCTCAATCATATCTCTAGCGTCTCGGATTTCCCTGCTCACCACAGCGAGGATTCCGGCCAACTCCGCTGTGCGCCGACACTTCCTCAGCGGCCTCACCATCATGTCGTCTCACGATGGGGACCCGCTCACGGCGTTGATCACTGTGAGTACATCCGTCGCTACGTAAACACAATCCGGCCTATGCGGCTGATCTGCGACTGGTCCCTTCAGCACCGCCACGTGCCCTCTCCACAAGTGACAGAGGTCGTACGAGCGGGGCATGACCACACTGTTGGCTCTGGTTTAATGAGCGTAATGCCGATTCGGGGAACTTAGCGCGATAGCTCAGCAATCTAATGCGACCTTCTCATCCTGACGCGCGAGTAGCGTCACCCATCGTCGCTCCCCGAGCGAACCACCAGGCGATCAGAGCTGTCCACCAACGTAGGCTTTTGTTATGACGAATACGGTGTTTTACCCCATCTGCTCGAACGTCGGGGTTGTGGTGGGCAGGTCACCCAGGGTCAAGTTCAAGAGGTGGATGGGCGTGCTGGGTGACCTCGGTGGCCTGCGACTGATGCACGGTTTCGGCTACCAGAGCGTCGCTGCGATGCCTGCGGCACCGTATTGATGCCAGGTAGTTGAACTGGCTCAGGGACATTCGACGCGATCGGCTCTGCCCGACGACCTTCTAATCGTATCGCCTTCGCCGAGCCGTACGCTTTGCGATCAGTTCAGTGAACGTGACGCACCTCAGCCCAGGGACTCGATCGCACATCATCTTCATTGAGCCAAGACACTGGGCTTCAGTGGCACGAGCGGTTGCGTTGGCACGCTCAGTGAACAGCACTGAGACTGTTTGGACTACGTCTTCACTATTACGTTGTCCCCATGTCCGTATATCTCGATGCGGTCGAGGCTGATCACGGTGCTGTCTGAGGCGGGATTCCTGTCACCGGTGACACGAACACGGAGGGTGTGCGGGCCAGGCGTCAGGACGGGGCTCAGGTAGTTCAGTTCCTGACCGACGCGTATGGCACTGTAGTAGTCCACGAGCTGCTCCTGGCCGCCGTCTATGGAGATCGAGGCAATGCCATTGCCTCGATCTCTGACGCTGAGCAGCGCCACCTGCGTGCCGATGAAGCGGATTGTCGCGGTCGCACCCGATTGGCCGCTCCAGTGATCGTCGCTCAGGAAGCATTGATTACCGCACGCAGAACCGGACTGCCAGGATCCGACGTACTCAACCTGGTTCTGACCGGTGCCTAGGTCGAAATCATTGGCCACCGAGGTGGGCGCGCCAGAATCTCCGGACGGCAACTGCTGAGTGGCGCCTGAGGCCAGCGGTCGGCCGAGGTCCGGCGTCCCATCGATGTTCCAGCCAATCTTCTGGACCCGCGTCGTACGGAAACTGTAGGTATAAGCGCTGGTGTTCTTGCCGTGGTAGGCGATCCAGTCCTCGGTGCCGTCGGGCGAGCGGAAGAACGAGTGATGCCCCGGACCCCACACGCCGGCCGCATCGTTACGCGAGAACTCCGGCCCAGCATGCTGTACCCAATTGGAGGCCACCATCGGGTCCGCACCGTCGGCGATGCTCTTCATCCACACTTGGTAGTCGGGCTTGCCAGTGTCACAGGTCGAGTACGTCAGGAAGGTCCTGCCGTTGCGGTAGAGTGGAGTCGGCCCCTCCCTCACCTCACTGCAACCGCCGCTGGCGGGGATTGCGACCCGCTCGCCTGTCACCGTCCAGGGGTTGCTCATTCGGGCAATGTAAAGCTGCGCCGGCCCTCCCTGGCCACGGCCTGGCCCGCTCCAAACGAAATATGGCTGCCCGTTGTGCGTGATGGGCTCGCCGTCGATTGCGTACTCACCGAAATCGGCGATCCGGGCCTTGAAACTATACGGTCCCATCGGATCGTCCGACGCCGACTCCAGCACATACATCCGGTGATTGGCGTCGATTCCGTCCGAGGCGGTGTAGTACACATACCAGCGCGATCCGACATGTCGGAAAGCCGGAGCCCATATCTGAGTATTACGGCTCGGGTCGCTGTCTCGCCAGATCACGTGCTCGGGTGCGGCCATGATGGCGGCCAGGCTGGTAGCCCTCCAGATCCCGATCCGATCCCCTCGCGTGGTAGCGAGGTAGTAATTTCCATTGTGATACATCAGGTTTGGATCGGCATTCGAATTCACTGGATTCCGTACTGTCTGTGCTACCACACTGCGCTCACCGTCCCGCAGCGTCTCGGCGGCAGCCGAGGGAATTATTCCTACGACTAAAGCCAGAGTAGCGGCGACGCAAGACAGCCGTGACAATATTCGGGACATTTATCCTCCTGATCTGTGGTTGCCGAGTTTTGCTTACCTCGGGCCCTCGATAGGCGCCTCTTAGGCCGGACTTCGTCAACTCAGAAGCAACACCAAGAACGCTGCGCGATTCCGCCGATGCGTGCGCTTCACCGATCAAGCTCTCCTCGCACCTATCCGGTGTAAGGATTCTGTTGGGCGTTCTGCGCAGTCGAGAGCCTGGTGCAGATCCAGTGCTTGAGTTGCCAGAACCGCGGTGCTTTCGTGGATGTAGCGGTGGGCGGTTGGCCCGGGAGACGCGGTGATCGCGGCCGAGCTTGTAGATATCGCTTTCGCCCTGGAACCAGCGCTCCATGATCGCGTGACGGAACAAGGTCGACGCCCTGCTGCCTTTGGGCCTGCCGCGCCCCCGGCGTTCCGCCTGCAGCAACCGGGCGACGTACTGAACGAGTGCATGAAAGACGTCGAGCATGGCACGATGGGCAATCGGGTAGAGCCTTCCGGCCCATGAGATTTCTTGTGGTGAGAGCTCTCCTGTCGAGGCTCCATGTCTGTTTCTGGCCTTCGGCGACTCCTCCCGAAAGGCCTGGAACGCCACCAGCAGCGTCCAAGAAATCCCACTCGCATTTCGCTGAGATCACCTAAATGATCGAGATTAGGGGCCGACGTACAGCGTGAGGTTGGGCGAGCCCTGCTTCAAGTTCCTGATCAGATTCGGTGTGGCGTTGGCGACCAGGATCTGTTGTACCTGTGCCGGGGTCCATGTGGGATGTTCGGACAGGATGAGTGCCGCAGCTCCGGCCACCAGACCGGCTTCGTTGTGTGTCGGATCGTACTCGGCGCTGCCCGAGCCGATTGCCATGGTGGAGGCCATAGAAAACAGGTCGACGTTGGGCCCGGTTCGCACGGTCGCATGTTCAACAAAATTTCCGATAGAACGCGCAACGGTTATGGCTTCTGGGAGTCGCCCCGGCGAAACCCGCATCGAATCCTCGTCACCGTCGTTGTTCGCCACGCCCGATACGGTGACGAGCGTGACTCCACTTTGGATGAGGCGACGTGCCGCCTCATCCACTGCGACATCGGCTCCGAGAGTGACGTTCAGGACGGCGACTGCCGGCTTGACTGCGTTGGCGGTGACCCAGTCCATGCCTTGGATAAGGCGGTCGGGGGTGGTGGTACCACAGGCCATGATCCGTACGCCGGTGATCGGCACCTCCTTCGCCACTCCATGTCGCGTGCCACCCACGGCGCTGGCCAGCCCGGTGCCCCAGTTGTCCCAGAGCGGGCACTGCGGAGCACCGGTGAAGTCCGGTCCGTTGACGGCCCGGCCACCGAACGTGGTGTGGGTCGTTGAGATCTTGTCGCCGAGTACGTAGGCGTGCACGTTGCGCCCGGTCGTCCTCCAGGAATAGGTATTGGAATTGCCCTGGTCGCGCTGGTCGAGCCGATCCAGTCCCCGCGGGGGGTCGATCTGAGTGCCGGGGAAACCGGGGTCGGAGACGTCGGTGTCGCGGATTGCCGAATTGCCAGCCGCAGAGGCACCGGCAGGCGTCGCCAGCCCTAATCCCACCGCCGCGACCAGTCCGGCGACCCCGATCTTCACACCTTGACGCGGCCAGACATGGCGTTTCATGACAGACATTCCCTTGGCTCGCTCACGGGACGGGGCAGCGTGTCCGCACGCGGACACAGAAGGATGCTCCGTGAATGACTGATCAACGTACAGAGTTTCAACTGCCATGTAGCGTACTGTTCCCGCCATTTCATATTCCGGCTGCGTGGCGGCCGGATCGAGGCCCTCGGTGTGAAGTTCCAGACGGAGGAAGTGGCGTTGCAGGGTCCGCTCGTGCGGCACCACCAGATCGCCGCCGGCGGCGAGCATGTTCTGCCGGATCTGGACGGCGGTGCGGGCCGGGTTCTCCTTCTTCAACGCGACCGGGAGCGCGGCTGTGGGCGGGACGGTGGGCGGCGGGCAGCAGTGCCTCGAACCCGCCTTGGCGCCTGGCCTGGATCCACCGATCCAGCGGCTTGCGTGAGACGCACCCGGCCGGCCGGGTGCGGGTGGGTCTGGGCGGCGATGGCGCGCAACAGCGCGCCGCGCTGGCGCGTGGACAACTCCCGGTTCAGGGCCTCTTGTACCAGCTGGTAGCGAAACAGCGCGATCTGGCGAGCCTGCTCGGCACAGCCACTCGCGCACCGTCCAGGCCGACCGGGCAAGCGCCGCCGCGATCCGGCCGACTGAATCGCCCCGGCTTCGTTGGAGGCTCTGGTGTGCCCCGAGTTCGGTGGAGTCGCGTTTCTGGATTGTCATGCCACAGTGGGCGCGTTCTCGAACTGTATCGGGGTGAGCATGCCTAGGCTGCTGTGCCGTCGTTGCCGATTGTGCCAGATCTCCAGGTATTCGAAGATCGCGTTGGCGAGTTCGATCCGGGTGTCCCAGTGTCGGCGGTCGAGGAGTTCGACCTGCATCCGCGACCAGAACGACTCCATCATGGCGTTGTCGAAGCAGTCCCCGGCTCGCTCCCACCCTGCTGGCAGTGATTGCCGGGCAAGACGTTGAGCCCGCCGATGGCTCCGATGGCCGGTGGCGGATCGCCCGTCGCACCGCACCGGACCGGATCATCTCCACTGTCGATCCCGAGGCCCGCCATATCCACAAAAGTGCGCAGCAGCGTGACGACGGCTACAAGGGGCCACCTGGCCGTTGAACCGGAGACTGGCCTGTTCACCGCGGTTGCCCTGCGTCCCGGCGCCGGTGCTGAGCACCACGAGGCCGCCGTCGCCCCCGGCCTGCTCGCCGATGAGCGCAGCCCGCTGCAGATCCTGGCCGATGCCGCCTACGCCGCTGCCGAGCTGCGCGCCGACCTGACGGCCGCCGGGCACCGGCTGCTGATCAAGCCGCCCGCGCTCAAGCCCGCCGTGGTCGGCGGGTTCACCCTGGACGACTTCCTCATCGACACAGACGCCGGCACGGTCACCTGCCCCGCCGGGCACACCGTCCCCTCGCCGCCCCCTCGGGCGCTTCCAGCAGCGCCGCGCGACCTTCACCGGGCTGTGCGCCGCCTGCCCCCTGCACGACCGCTGCACCACGGCCAAGACCGGCCGCGTCGTGACCATCCGCCCGCACCACGATCTCCAGGCCGCCGCCCGCCACCAAGCCGCCACCGACTGGTAGGACGACTACCGGCGCTGGCGGCCCATGGTCGAACGCGCCGTGGCCTGGCTGGTCGCCCGCGGCAACCGCCGCCTGCCCTACCGCGGCACCCAAGCCAACGACCGCTGGCTCCACCATCGCGCGGGACTGTAAAACTAACGGCGGATCTGATGATCAAGGGAGACACACTTGATGTCCGAGACTGCCGTGGAGTCGCTGTCTATGAACGAAGTGCCTG
>NZ_JBEZDR010000048.1:0-26832 GCF_040648415.1 Nonomuraea sp. NPDC049141 | reverse complement strand
TCACCGTCCACGACGGCGTGGCCCAGCTGAGCGGATCCCCCCACGAGCACACCGACCACATCGCCGACGTGCTCGCCCGCACTGTGCCCGGCATCATCCGGGTCAGACACCTGAGGTGATCGCCATGAGAACGACCGTCGCCGACGTGATGACCACCGACGTGGTCGCCGTCAACCGCAACGCCTCCTTCCACACCGTCGCCGAGCTGCTCATAAGCAAAGCCGTCAGCGGCATGCCCGTCCTCGACGACGACAACCACGTGCTCGGCGTGGTGTCCGAGGCCGACCTGCTGGCCAAAGAGGAATTCAAAGAGCGCTACTACGGCGAGGCATACCGGCCCCCGCTACGTGCCCGCATCCGCCACACCATGGGCAGCGAGGGCACCGGCTCGGTCAAGGCGCTCGGGGAGACCGCCGGCGAGCTGATGACCGCGCCCGCCCACGTCGCCACGCCCGACTCGCCCGTCGTGGCGGCCGCCCGGCTGATGGAACGCTACGGCGTCAAACGGCTGCCCGTAGTGGACGCCGACGGCGAACTCGTCGGCATCGTCAGCCGCCGCGACCTGCTCAAGGTCTTCCTCCGCGCCGACGAGGAGATCCGGAAGCTGGCGATCGCCAAGATCCCGACCAGCGCCATGTGGACCGACCCGAAGGGCCTGGACGTCAAGGTGGCCGAGGGCGTCGTGACCCTGTCCGGGGTCGTCAGCAGGCACTTCGAGGCCATCGCCGCTGTCCGCATGGTCGAGGGCGTCGACGGCGTCGTCGCCGTCCACGACGAGCTCACCTGGAAGCACGACGACGTCATCGAAGCCCCGATGTGAGGTGGCGCCTGACCGGCGTCGACCTCACGTGACATGAGGAGCACTCATGGACGTACTTAGTCAGGTCGATGCTTACCGGCGCGGCGAACTATCTGTCGGTGGGCCAGATATATCTGCTGGACAATCCGCTGCTGACGGAGCCGCCGCGGTGGCGCACGCCTGGCTGGAAGGCACCTACTCCGAAGGCTAACCGGACATCTCCCAGGACGGGGCCGGGATGCGGCGGCTGTTCCGGCAGTTCTCCTTCCCCGGCGGGCGGAGGCCGGTAGCGGCGAATGTCCCCCACAGCAGGGGCCTAGGTCCCGGCCTGTGGCGTCACGGCTCGACCGGCTGCTGGAGTCCCCTCAACCAGCTGCGTTGTCACCGCGGCAGCGGGCCGACGGTCGTGTTCCGTCCTGCCTCGCCACGGGTAGCGTCCTGAACATGGCCGGCACCGACCTGGCGAAGGTTCGCTGCGCCGTCTTCGACACCGGCGGCGTGGTGACCGGCACGCGGCTGCCATACCGCTGTGGTGGCGGCAGGCAGGCACTGCCGCGCGGTCGTCACCTCGGCGGTCAGGTTCCACCCGAGCTCGCCGTCACCGGCCGCGTCCTCACGAGCCGGTCATGAACCCCTGGGTCCTGTCCTACGAGGGTTTCGATCCGGCCTCCGAGGGGTTGCGCGAGGCGCTGTGCACGCTGGGCAACGGCCGGTTCGCCACACGCGGCGCGACCCCTGACGGTGAGCTGCGTACCGCGGGCACCTACGCCGCGGGGTGCTACGACCGCCTGGACTCCACCATCGCGGGACGGACGGTGACCAACGAGGACCTGGTCAACCTGCCCGACTGGCTTCCCCTCACCTTCGCCGCCCCCGGCTCGGACTGGTTCCGGCCGGAGCGGGCCGACCTGCTGGAGTACCGCCAGGAGCTCGACATGCGCCACGGGACCCTGTCCCGGGCGCTGCGCCGGCGCGACGAGGCGGGCCACATCACCGCGGTACGGCAACGCCGCCTGGTCTCCATGGCCGACCCGCGCCTGGCCGCCCTGGAAACCACGTTCACCGCCGAGAACTGGTCGGGCCCGCTGCGCGTGCGCGCCGCGTTGGACGGCCGGGTGACCAACAGCGGCGTGGCCCGCTACCGCGACCTGCGCGGCGACCACCTCACCTGCCATGACACCGGCGACCAGGACGGCCTCACCTGGCTGACCGCCACCACCCGCTCATCCCAGATCACCGTGGCGCTCGCCTCCCGTACCGACACCGCCACCCCCGGCCACCAGGTGATCCGAGAAGGGGACCGGATCGGCACGGAACATGTGCTCGACCTCGCGCAGGGCGAACCCGCCACGCTGACCAAGACCGTGGCCTTGGCCACCTCGCGCGACTCCGCCGTCCACGACCCCCGCTCCGCGGCGATCCGCGCCGTACGGCTGGCACCGCGTTTCGACGAGTTGCTCGCCCGGCACGTGGCGGCATGGGAGCGGCTGTGGCATCGCGCCCAGGTCGATGTGGACGGACCGGAGCTGGCGCAGATCGTTCACCTGCATGTCTTCCACCTGTTGCAGACGCTTTCTCCGCACACCGCTGACCTCGACGTCGGTGTGCCCGCCCGCGGCCTGCACGGCGAGGCTTATCGCGGGCACGTGTTCTGGGACGAGCTGTTCGTCCTGCCCTGGCTGAACCTGCGCTTCCCCGAGACCTCGCTCGGCCTGCTCCGCTACCGGTGGCGGCGGCTGCCCGAAGCCCGGGCGGCGGCCCGGGACGCCGGTTACGACGGGGCGATGTTCCCCTGGCAGAGCGGCAGCGACGGACGGGAGGAGACCCAGACGCTGCACCTCAACCCCGCCTCGGGACGCTGGCTGCCCGACGCCTCCCACCTGCAGCGGCACATCGGCCTGGCCATCGCCTACAACGTGTGGCAGCACTACCTGGCGACCGGCTCGATGCCGCCGTGGTGCGCGGAGCTGCTCATCGAGATCGCCAGGTTCTTCGCCTCGCTGGCCGTGCTCGACCCCGCTTCGGGACGGTACGAGATCCGCGGCGTCATGGGACCCGACGAATACCACGAGCGCTACCCGGGCGCCTCCTCGCCCGGACTGGCCAACAACGCCTACACCAACGTCATGACCGTGTGGCTGCTGTCGCGCGCGCTCGACACCGGAAAAGCCAGTCCTGAGGAGTCGGCGCGCTGGGACGACATCACCCGGCGCATGCGGGTCGACTTCCACGACGGCGTGATCAGCCAGTTCACCGGCTACGCGGACCTGCTGGAGCTGGACTGGGCACGCTACCGAGGCGCGCGCCGGCTGGACCGGGCGCTCGAGGCCGACGGCGACGACGTCAACCGCTACAAGGCGGCCAAGCAGGCCGACACCCTGATGCTCTGCTACCTGCTCACCTCCGACGAACTGGTGGGAATCCTGAACCGGCTCGGCTATCCAGTCGAACCCAGCCTGATCCCCCGCATGGTCGGCTACTACCTCGACCGCACCAGCCACGGCTCCACGCTGAGCGCCGTCGTACACGCCTGGGTGCTCTCCCGCTCCGACCGGGCCCGCTCCTGGCAGTACTTCGCCGAAGCCCTGTTCAGCGACATCAAGGACGTCCAGCACGGCACCACCGCCGAGGGCATCCACCTCGGCGCCATGGCCGGCACCCTCGACCTCCTGCAGCGCTGCTACCTGGGCCTGGAGATCCACCCCGACGGCCTGCACCTCAACCCACTCCTGCCCGACCGGCTCGGCACGCTGTCCATGCCCATCCGCTTCCGCGGCAGCCGGCTCTTCATCGACGCCGACCACCGGCAGGCACGCATCAACGGCGTGGCAAGACCGACCTTCATCACAAGCATGCAAGGAGAACCGACCATGACAGCCACAGGCGACCTCGGACGTCGCATCGCCCACCACCGCGAGCGGCTCGGTCTGACCCTCGAACAGGTCGCCGAGCGCGCGGACATGTCACCCGGCTACCTCCAATATCTGGAGGAACAGCCCGGCACACCCACCGCCGAAGCCATGTACCGGCTGGCCGAAGCTTTGGAGACCAGCGTCGAAGACCTCCTCGGCGGCGGCGTCGACCGGCCACCAAGCCGTGGCAGGGCCGGGACGGCCCCGACGCCGGAGAGCCTGGACCGCGAGGAATGCCTCAAGCTGATCGAGCCCGGCGGCATCGGCCGGGTGGCCTTCAACGGCTCCCACGGCCCGACCGTGCTGCCCGTCAACTACCAACTGCTCGAAGGCTCCATCGTCTTCCGCACCGCCTCGGGCGGCCCCATGGACCAGGACCTGCGTACCGGCCTGGAAGGCGTGGAGATCAAGGTCGGCTTCGAGGTCGACCGGATCGACGAGGCCCAGCGCGAGGGCTGGAGCGTGCTCGTCCAGGGCCCCGCTCACCACCTACCCCCCGACGAACTGCCGAAGGTCACCATCACCCCCTGGGCAGGCGGCGAACGCCACCTGTACGTCCGCATCACCCCGCACCAGATCACCGGCCGCCGCATCCACAGCCTTTGACAGCGCTGCTCTCCGTGCGGGCTTTGGTCCTCGCCGAGGAAGGCGTGCACGGCACACCGATCGCCGGGCGCCTTCTAACGGTCTCAGGACGTCGGGACCAGGAACGATGAGGCGAGGCGCTCGCCCCATTGCCTGGCTCGCTCCAACTCGCCGGCCACCAGCGGCCCCTGGGTGCCCGTGACGTAGAAGCTCTCGGCGGGCGCGGCCAGTGCGAGGCCGAGCCGGCGCAGTCGTTTGGCGACACCGCGCGCGGCCGATCCGGGCATGCGCGGCTTGGCGATCCGCGTGTCGAAGGCGGCCGAGGCGAGCCTGGCCGACGACGTCCGCAGGGTGGGCAGCCACTCCCGGACCCCCTGCCTTTGGGAGACCACCCGGCCCTGCTGGGCGGCCGATTGCCGGGTCGAGGCCCTGCTCATCCCGAAGGCGTGCGTGGGGCCGCCGACGACGAGCAGGCCAACGTCCTGGCCGACTAAGGCGGGCGCGGAGCCTACCTCCACGACCTCGGCCCTCATCGCGGTGGCCAACCCCTCCGCCACCGCCTCGGCGATCTGCTTGGTGTTGCCGAACATGGACTCGTAGACGATCAGCGCGTACATCTCCTGCCTCCTTCGAACTCAGCTCCGCACCGGTATCACGGGCGCGAGATGGAACATGCCGGTCACCACCTCGCCGCCGTCCTTCAGGTGAGGGGTACGTCCGGCCACCGCCGACACGACGTCTCGGGCGGTGATCATCCCGACCAGTCCTCGGTCGGACACCACGGGTACGGCGTCACAGCCCGCGTCGGTCATGACGGCCGCGACCCGGGTCAGCGGGTCGTCCGGCCGCACTCGCGGCCTGAGCTCGCCCTCCAGCAGCTCGCTCACCTGGCGGTTCGACTGTTCCTGCGGACCACCCGACCAGGAGGCCGCCAAATTGCCATCAGCGGCGACTCATCCGCCTTGACCGCCACCAGGATGCGGCTCATCACCCGCTCGGCGGTCAGCGACTCGATGTTCATAGCCGCTCCTCGCGGGGCCGTACGACCGCCACCGGACAGGTGACGTGGTGCAGCACGGCACGGCTGACCGAACCCAGCACCGCGGAGGTGAGGCCGCCCAGCCCGCGCGACCCGACGACGACCAGGTCGGCCGTGGTCGCAGCCTTGATCAGGGCGCCGGCCGGGTGCTCGCACAGTTGCTCGTCGGTGATCTCGACGTCGGGGTTCTTCTCGCGCCAGGGGACCACGCGCTCGGCCGCCACCCGGACCTCGTGCTGGAATGCCTTCTCCAGCAGGCTGTTGTAGCCGGCCGCGTACGGGGAGAAGATCGGCAGTTGCCAGGCGTACAGGACGTGCAGCCGCGCATGGCACGCGCGGGCCTGCTCGATGGCGTACTGCATGGCGGCTTCGGAGTGCTCGGACTCGTCGTAGCCGACGACGATCCGGCCGTGCTCTTCCCGCCTGCCCCCGCGTACGATCACGACCGGGCCATGTGCATGGCCCGCGACGGCCGTGCTGACCGAGCCGAGCACCATGCCACTGAAACCGCCGAGCCCCCGGCTGCCCAGCACCAGGCTGTCGGCCGAGGCGGACTCGTCGATCAGATCGTCGATCACGCTCCCGGCGCGTAGTTCCGTCGTCACCTCGACCGCACCGGCCAGCTCGCGCGCCCGGTCAGCGGCGGCCTCCAGCGCACCCGCGCAGTACTCCGCGCTGAACGCGGCGAGCCCGTGCGGCCACTGCTCGCAGACGTGCACGATGCGCAGGGCCAGCCCGCGCCGCCGCGCGTCGGCGGCTGCCCATTCCGCAGCTGCTGTCGCCGGGGCGGAGCCGTCCACCCCGACCACGATCCGTCCGTTCATCACGCATCTCCTTCACGAGCTCGCCCTTTCCCTTCCAGCCTTGCGAAACGGGCAACTGGCCGCCGGAGGACGAAGTCCCGAATGTGGTGCCATTAGTCCCGAAGTGAGGTGATCGGGGGAAGGCGCGGCCGAAAGGCATCGAGGTGACGGGACCTTCGTCCCTAGGCGGATCGGCCCGTCCCGGCGAGCGTGGGAGGTGAATAGCGCAAGGAGGCGTGATGAAGGCGCTCATCTACCACGGCCCCGGCCGGCGGTCCTGGGAGGAGGCTCCCGCTCCGCGGCTGATCGAGCCCACCGACGCCGTCGTGCGCGTGGACGCGGTCACCATCTGCGGCACTGACCTGCACATCCTCAAGGGCGACGTGCCCACCGTGGAGCCGGGGACGATCCTCGGCCACGAAGCGGTCGGCACCGTCACGGCGACCGGAGACTCGGTCGGCGTCGTCAAGCCGGGCGACCGGGTGCTGGTCTCGTGCATCTCGGCCTGCGGGCGTTGCCGCTACTGCCGCGTCGGCATGTTCGGTCAGTGCCTGGGCGGTGGCGGCTGGATCCTCGGCCACCGCGTCAACGGCACCCAGGCGGAGTACGTACGCGTGCCGTTCGCCGACACCTCCACCCACCGACTGCCCGACGGCGTCACCGACGAGGCCGCGCTCATGCTCGCCGACATCCTGCCCACCGCCTACGAGGTCGGCGTGCTGAACGGCCGCGTCCAGCCCGGCGACACGGTCGTGATCGTCGGAGCCGGACCGATCGGCCTGGCCGCGATCACCACCGCGCAGTTGTTCACGCCCAGCCACATCGTCGCCGTCGATCCCGCCCCCGCACGGCTGGAGGCCGCCAAGCGGCTCGGCGCGGACCTGGTCGTGGGCGCGGGCGACGATCCGGCCGGCGCGATCGCCGAGCTGACCCGCGGGCTGGGCGCCGACGTCGCCATCGAGGCCGTCGGCCTGCCGGAAACCTTCGAACTCTGCACCCGCCTGGTACGCCCCGGCGGCCACGTCGCCAACATCGGCGTGCACGGCGCACCCGCCACCCTGCACCTCGAAGACCTGTGGATCCGCGACCTCACCATCACCACCGGCCTGGTCGACACCCACTCCACGCCGACCCTCCTGGACATGATCGCCGCCGGACGACTGGACCCCGGCACGTTCATCACCCACCGCTTCGCACTGGACGACATGACCGCCGCCTACGAGACCTTCGCCGACCCGACGGCGACCGGCGCCCTCAAGGTGGTCCTGTCCCGCGGATGACACCGGTCCGCCGGTCACCACCGAAAGACAAGGAAAGGAAGAATCCATGACGGCCACGACGGGTCACCCCACCGAGCTCGGGGCATGGCGCGGCTTCAGCGACACGGCCTGGCGGTCGGCGGTGGACGTGCGCAGCTTCATCCAGGCCAACTACACGCCCTACGAAGGCGGCGCGGAATTCCTCGCCGGCCCGACGGAGCGCACCGCGGCCGTGTGGGCGAAGGTCTCGGCGATGTTCCCCGAGGAGCGACGGCGCGGGATCTACGACGTCGACACCACCACGCCGTCGTCCATCACCTCCCACCGTCCCGGCTACATCGACGCCGCCCGCGAGCTGATCTTCGGCCTGCAGACCGACGCACCGCTGAAGCGCGCCATCATGCCCGCGGGCGGACTGCGCATGGTGGAATCCGGCCTGGCGGCCTACGGCCGCACCCTCGATCCCCTGGTACGGAAGATCTTCACCAAGTACCGCAAGACGCACAACGACGGCGTGTTCGACGCCTACACTCCCGAGATCCGGCGCGCCCGCCGGGCGGGCGTCATCACCGGCCTGCCCGACTCCTATGGCCGTGGCCGGATCATCGGCGACTACCGCCGGGTCGCGCTGTACGGCGTGGATCGGCTGATCGAAGCCAAGCAGGCCGAGCTGCGCTCTTTGGAGGGCGCCTTCGCCACCGACGCGGTGATCCGTGACCGCGAGGAACTGGCCGAGCAACTGCGCGCCCTGGCCGAGCTGAAGCAACTGGCCGCCTCCTACGGCTACGACATCTCCCATCCCGCCACCACCGCACGCGAGGCGATCCAGTGGCTGTACTTCGCCTACCTGGCCGCGATCAAGGAGCAGAACGGCGCCGCCATGTCGCTCGGCCGTACCTCCACCTTCGTCGACGTCTACCTGCAGCGTGACCTGGCCGAGGGCCTGATCACCGAAGAGCGCGCGCAGGAACTCGTCGACGACTTCGTCATCAAGCTGCGCATCGTCCGCTTCCTGCGCACCCCGGAATACGACCAGCTCTTCTCCGGCGACCCCACCTGGGTGACCGAGTCGATCGGCGGCATGGGCTCCGACGGGCGCACGCTGGTCACCCGCACCAGCTACCGCTATCTGCAGACACTGCGTAATCTCGGCCCCGCCCCCGAGCCGAATCTCACCGTCTTCTGGTCGCCGCGCCTTCCGCGGCCGTTCAAGCGGTTCTGCGCCGCGCTGTCCATCGAGACCAGCTCGATCCAGTACGAGAACGACGACCTGATGCGGCCGCGCTTCGGCGACGACACCGCCATCGCCTGCTGTGTCTCGGCCGCGCCGGTGGGCAAGCAGATGCAGTTCTTCGGCGCCCGGGTCAACCTCGCCAAGACGCTCCTGTACGCGATCAACGGCGGTCGCGACGAGATGACCGGTGAACAGATCGGCCCCGCCTACCCGGCGCTGACCGGCGACCACCTCGACTACGAGCAGGTCCGCGCCGCGTTCGACCGGATGATGGACTGGCTGGCCGCCACCTACGTCAACGCGCTCAACATCATCCACTACATGCACGACAAATACGCCTACGAGCGCATCGAGATGGCCCTGCACGACTACCCCGTCAAACGGACCCTGGCCTGCGGCATCGCCGGACTGTCCGTCGCCGCCGACAGCCTGTCGGCCATCAAGCACGCCCACGTCACCGTGATCCGCGACGAGAGCGGCCTGGCCATCGACTACACCGTCGACGGCGACTACCCCGCCTACGGCAACAACGACGACCGCGCCGACACCATCGCCGTCGACCTCGTCCGCGCGTTCATGACCAAGATCCGCCGCCACCCCGCCTACCGCGACGCCGAGCACACCCAGTCCGTGCTCACGATCACCTCCAACGTCGTGTACGGCAAGCACACCGGCAACACCCCCGACGGCCGGCGCGCCGGAGAGCCGTTCGCCCCCGGCGCCAACCCGAGCAACGGCCGCGACCGCCACGGCCTGGTCGCCTCCGCACTGTCGGTGGCCAAACTCCCCTACGACCAAGCGCTCGACGGCATCTCCCTGACCAACACCGCCACCCCCGACGGGCTCGGCCGTACACCGGCCGAACGCGTGGACAACCTGGTCGGAGTGCTGGACGGCTACTTCGACGCGGCCGGCTTCCACATGAACGTCAACGTGCTCACCCGCGCCGTACTGCTGGACGCCATGGATCACCCCGACCGCTACCCGCAACTCACCATCCGGGTCTCCGGGTACGCCGTCAACTTCGTCCGGCTCACCCCCGAACAGCAGCGCGACGTCATCAACCGCACCTTTCACGGATCCCTGTGAACACCCGCCAGGCCGAGCTCCGGCGGGCCGCCATCGAGCTGTGCCACCCTCCGCCTCCACCCGGCACCGGCGTGATCAGCTCCTGGGACCTGTCCATCGGCGTGGACGGCCCCGGCACCCGATTCGTGGTGTTCACCGGCGGCTGCCCGCTGCGCTGCCTGTACTGCCAGAACCCCGAGACCTGGCGCATGCGCGACGGCCACCAGGTCACGGTGCAGGAGGTCATGACCGAGATCGACAGATACCGGCGCTTCATCTCGGTGGCAGGCGGCGGGGTCACCATCAGCGGCGGCGAGCCGCTGCTCCAGCCCGGCTTCACCGCCGACCTACTGCACCGTTGCCACGACAGCGGCCTGCACACCGCCCTCGACACCTCCGGCCTGCTCGGCGACCGTGCGAGCGACGCCATGCTCGCCGACACCGACCTGGTCCTGCTCGACATCAAGTCCTCCGATCCGGCCACCTACCGCACCGTGACCGGCGGTCCGCTGGAACCCACCCTGCGCTTCGCCCGCCGGCTCGCCACACTCGGCCGCCCTACCTGGATACGGTTCGTCCTCGTCCCAGGGCTCACCGACGCCGAAGAGAACGTGGACGGCCTGGCCCGCTTCGTCGCGCAACTGGGCAACGTCGGACGCGTCGACGTCCTGCCCTTCCACCGCATGGCCGCGGACAAATACCGCAAGCTCGGTCTACCTTTTCCGCTGGCCGACGTCGCGCCACCCGACCAGGACCTGCTCGACCGCGTACACGCCCAATTCCGCGCCCACGGCGTCGCCAGCACCTAAGATGCTGATCCGCTCCGATCTGACGATCGACTCATGGCCGGTTTTGCCGGTATCTCGGTTGGATCCGGGATCGACCACCATCCCGCAAAACCGGGTCGGTGACAGCGGTGGACTCGGCTCCCGTTTCGACGGTGACGTGCTGATCGGGCGGGAGCGGCGGCGCGGAGAGCAACGCCGGCGGGGTGAAGCGACGCAGCCGGTTGGCATTGCCCACCACCGACAGCGACGACAGCGCCATCGCGGCGGCAGCGAAGACGGGGCTGAGCCGGAGTCCGAGGAAGGGATAGAGCACCCCGGCCGCGACCGGGATGCCGATCACGTTGTAGACGAACGCCAGGAACAGGTTCTGCCGGATGTTGCGCATCGTGGTCCGCGACAGCCGTACCGCGGTGACCACCCCGCCGAGCGCGCCGGAGATCAACGTGATGTCGGAGGCCTCGATCGCCACGTCGGTGCCGGTGCCGATGGAAAGGCCGACATCGGCCTGGGCCAGCGCGGGCGCGTCGTTGATGCCGTCGCCGACCATACCGACTCTCGATCCTTCTCCCTGCAGGCGGGCGATCTCGGCGGCTTTGTGCGCGGGCAGCACCTCGGCCAGTACCCGGGTGATGCCGACCTGGCGGGCGATGGCCTCGGCCGTCCGCCGGTTGTCCCCAGTGATCATCACCACCTGAAGTCCCAGCCGCTGCAGAGCCGCGACGGCCGGGCGGGAGTCGTCCTTGACGGTGTCGGCCACCGCGATCACCCCAGCGGGCTCGCCGTCTACGGCGACCATGATCGGAGTACGGCCCGCCCGGGCCAGGCGATCGGCCTCTTCCTCAAGCGCCGGGGTCTCGCCGAGCAGGCGCTTCCCGCCGACCAGCACACGGTGCCCCTCGACGGTCGCCGCGATGCCCTGCCCGGTGACCGAGTCGAACTCCGACGGCTCCGTGAGGATCAGGCCGCGCCCGGTCGCGCCCTCGACAACGGCCTGGCCCAGGGGGTGCTCGGAGGAACGTTCAGCACAGGCGGCCAGGCGCAGCACCTCATCGGCCGCCCAGTCGCCGTACGGAACGACGTCCGTGAGCGCCGGCCTGCCACGGGTGATGGTGCCGGTCTTGTCCAGGACGATCGTGTCCAGCTTGCACGCGGTTTCCAGGGCTTCGGCGTCGCGGATCAGGATGCCGGACTGAGCCCCCTTCCCGGTGCCGACCATGATCGAAAGCGGGGTGGCCAGCCCGAGCGCGCATGGACAGGCGATGATCAGTACGGCTACCGCCGCCACCAATGCCAGCGTCAACGCCGGCGCCGGGCCGGCGACGAACCACACGGCGAAAGTCACGATCGCGATGGCGATGACCACTGGGACGAAATAGCCGGACACCAGGTCGGCCACCCGCTGGATCGGCGCGCGGGAGGCTTGGGCGGCCTGGACGAGACGGATGATCTGGGCCAGCGCCGTTTCCGCGCCCACCTTCTCGGCCCTGAACGTGAACGATCCCGTCTGGTTGACCGTCGCGCCCACCACGTCATCGCCCGGGCCCTTGTCCACCGGGATCGACTCGCCGGTCACCATCGACTCATCCAGCGTCGAGCGGCCCTTCACGACGACTCCGTCGACTGGAACCCTCTCGCCTGGCCGTACGACCACCACATCGCCCAGCACGACGTCCGCGATCGGAATCTCGATCTCCGCACCGTCGCGCTGAACCCGGGCAGTCCTGGCCTGCAGGCCGATCAGCTT
The DNA here is from genome assembly GCF_040648415.1 of Nonomuraea sp. NPDC049141. NCBI lineage: Bacteria > Bacillati > Actinomycetota > Actinomycetes > Streptosporangiales > Streptosporangiaceae > Nonomuraea > Nonomuraea sp. NPDC049141. The sequence goes on along the minus strand of NZ_JBEZDR010000048.1, from coordinate 14,601 downwards.
GCGGATCGCCTCGCCCGTGCCCGCCTTGGCCCGCACCTCCAGCAAACGGCCGAGCAGGATCAGCGTCAGGATGACCCCGACGGCCTCGTAATAGACGTCACGGACCCCCTCCGGCAACAGGCCGGGCGCGACCGTGGCCAACAGGCTGTAGCAGAAGGCGGCACTCGTACCCAGCGTGATCAGGCTGTTCATGTCCGCTGAGCGGTGCCGCAGAGCCAGCCAGCCCACGCGGTGGATCGGCCAGCCCGTATAGAACATCACTGGCGCGATCAGCGCGAGCTGCACCCAGCGGTTGAGCAGGAACTCCGGGATCCATCCCGCGCCGAAGAGCTCATGCGCCATGACGACGAACGCCACAGGCAGGGTCAGCACCGCCCCGATCAGGACCCGACGCGACAGGTCGGCGATCTCTGCACGCCGCTCCGTCGCCTCGACCTCCTGCGAAGGCTGTTCGGCCAACGAAGGTGAGGTACTCGCCGCGACATCGTGACCGCCGCCGGAGCCCGGTTCGACGATCAGGCGGCCGTGCACCATGTTCATCCCACAGGCGAAGCCGTACTCCCCCGCATCGCCCGGCAGCAACTCCACTGTGGTCTTGGCAAAGGCAGGCAGCGCCTGACTGGCGCCGAAGTCGGCGAACACCACCCGGGAGGTGCAATCCCCACTCTCTCTCCGGTTGAAGGTCAGCCGCACGGGGGTGCCCTGCCGTACTCGGATGATGTCCGGCGAGAAGCCGCCCCGCACGACGATCTCGATCTCCTGCACGCCGTCACGCAGCTCGGCCAGGCTGCTCTTCCTCGGCCCGAAGAAGTACCAGCCGAGGAAACCCAGCAAGGCCACGGAGATGCCGATCACGACCCAGTCGGCGGCGGTCACGACCGCCCTGCCCTCTTGTGGTCCTCGTCCTGATGGTCATGCTGCGTGTCGCCGTCGTGGCCGCCCATGGACCGCATCATCATCAGCATCATGAGCGGGCAGCCCAGCAGGAAGACCACGAGCAGGACCGTACTCGGCGGGGCTCCGGCCCAGACGGCCGCGAACGCGGCCACAGCGGCGACAGCCGCCAGGATCAGGTGCTGCTTCAGCATGATGGCCTCCGTATGTTGTCGCGTGATTGCCGTTCGCGTATCCACCTCGTGACCGCCATCACGAACACGATGAGCCAGGTCGCTGAGAATGATGAGGAAGGGGATCTACGGAATGCCGAGCACGTCGGTTTCCCTCCGTCCTTCTCTACTACGCTCTCACCAGCATGTGGCGGCAGCTCTCCTGTCGCCATAGACGAACGTCCTCATGAAAAGGGGCGAAGGTCCCATCACAGAGTGCTACTGACCGTAGTAGATGCGAACGAAGCGCATCACCGCGGTTGGCGGCCATGGCGCCACCACCGCCCGTCGCCCCGCCCCATGCCATCCAGTCAGGCACCCCCTCCCTGGCGTAAGAGGACGGTGACCCGTCATCGCTTCCAGGTCATCGGAGATCTTCGCGCCCGCCCCCTCCGGAGTCGTACCCGACTCAGCCGTCCCGATCGGATGGCGTTGGTCCCGGGCATGAAGGCCCAACGGCCCTGCCCCTGGTCGCGGAAGGAGCGCCAGGTTGGAAGCAATGCACTTGCAGGAGTGGAGGAGCGAGATGAGACCTTCGATGACGGCGGCAATCGCCGCCGGGGCGTTGCTCGCCATCGCCGTCGCCGTCGGCGGAGCCGCCCTCGCCACCGCCAACCGCCAGTCCACTTCCACCGCTGCGGCATGGCAGCAGACCGGCTGGCCAATGGGTGGTATGCACCGAGTCACGATGAACGACGAGGCCGACTACCTGGCCCAGATGGTGCCCCATCACCAGGAGGCGGTCGAGGCCGCCCGCCAACTGCAGCGTTCGCGCCGGGCCGAGATGCGCGCTCTGGGCGCCTCCATCGTCAAGACGCAGTATCTGACCGACTGGTTCGACGGGCGCTGGCAGATGCCCTACGGGCCGTGAAGACGGCCGAGTGGCTCCCTCATCACGCGGACCTGTCGCCGAGGAGGGCCCGCACTTCTCCGGCCACCTCACGCACCGACCGGCCCTCGGTGTCCACGCGCAGGTCACCCGCCTTGACGCGGTCGAGCGCCGCGGCCTCGTCCGCGGCGCGCTCGGCGACGCGGCGCAGGGCGGCGGAGTCCAGCCCCTTCATCTCGTCCCCCGGGATCGCCGGCCCGCCTCCCGCGCCACGCCGCGCGACGCGCTCGGCCAGCGTGGCGGGCCCGGCGTGCAGGCGGCACACCGTCAGCGCCGCTCCGGGAAGCAGTTCGGCGTAGCCGCGGACGGTGTCATCCCGGTCGGCGTGCCCGGAGACGATCAGGCAGCGGGCCCCGGCCGCGCCGTATCCGGCCCACAGGGCCGCGAGGTTGCGCGCCTTGAGGCGGTGGCCGTCCGGGTCGTCGTCCGCGGCGGGCCGCAGCGCGCCGATCTGCTTCAGATCGACATAAGCAGCCCGTACGCCGGTCTGGATGATCTGCGTGAAGACCTCATAACCGACGGTCGATTTCCCGACCGCGCCGGCGCCGGAGAGCCACAGCACGGGGACCGGGCCGCAAGCGGATGGTGCCACTGGGCGGGACGTGGAGCCGCCGGGCGTCGCGGCGGGGCCGGTGCGTGGCCATCCACCGGCTCGCTCACGGACCATCCGGGCCACCTCGGACACGGTGCGCCCGTCGGTATCCAGGCATATGTCGGCGAAGTCACTGAGGTCCAGCAGCTCCGCCTCGGCGACCGCCTCCGCCACCAGGTCCGGACGCCACCCTCGGGCGAGGAAGCGTTCCTTGAGCTCAGCGGCGTCCACGCGCAGCCGGCACACGGTCAACGCGGCGTCCGGGAGGAGGTCCGTGTACTCGCGAACCTCCTCGGGGGTGTCGACGAAGCCCGACAGGACCACGCACCGCGCCCCCTCCTCCCGCAAGTTGGGCCAGATCGCGGCGAGGTTCCGGGCCCGGATCCGATGGGTGCCGCTGTCCGGGAGGGGGTAGCACAGGCTGATCTGGTCGGCGTCGAGGAAGGCCGTCTTGATGCCGCCCCGGCTGAGCCGCGCGAACAGCTCCCAGCCGACCGAGGATTTCCCGACACCTGACGGCCCGCACAGCCAGAGCAACGGCAGCCGATCGCTTCTCATTCGCGCGACAGTAGTAGGCCGCACGTACGATCGGCGATCGCATTTTCAGGCCGGGCAGCGCCCGTCAAGGGCGCTGAGGACGGCGTTGATGAACACCGGTGACGACGGCTCGTCGGCATGCGCCACACCGGCGAACTCGGCCCTGCACCACACGCCGGCGATGACGTCGTTACGCGTGTCGTCCAGCGAGCTCGTCAGCAACGTGTACTTGACCGGATCCGGCGTGGGGTCGCCGCTGTTGAGCTGGGTGATGAAACTGTTGGTGGGGCACATCTGCCCGCCTTGCCCGGCCGGCAGCAGGCACGCGGGCCAGTAGCCGAGCTGCGAGGTGCCCATCGAGATGTAGCTGAGCGTCTTGTCGGCGCCGCCGAGGAACTTCAGGTAGTGGCGCGCGGACAGCCCGCCCATGCTGTGCCCGACGATGCTGACCTTGCTGCCGTCGTGTTCCTGCCGTGCCTGCTCCACGAGGGCGCTGATGGCCTGGGCGTTGGCGACGTTCTCCTCGCCGGGCAGGTCGATCGCGTACGTCGGGTACCCGGCTTGCTCCAGTGCCGCCTGCATCTGGGCGAACTCGGTGGGAGATCCGTTCCAGCCGTGAACCAGGATGACCGGCTCCCGCTGCGCGCCCTGGGCCGGCGAACCGGTGCAGACCCCGGCCAGCAGGGCGAAAGCGATGATCAGTAATGGCCGGATGCGGTGTGGGCTCGGCGACATCGTCGCACCTCGCTCTTCGTCCGAGGGTGGTTCACTTACTAAGTACTCGGTAAGTGAATGAGTTAGATTTAACATCGTGACACCGAGCAGGCAAGTACCTGGCAGGCAGGAACGCGCTCGCCAGCGGCGAGAAGAGATCATCACGGCGGCCGGCGAGATGTTCGCCCGCAGCGGCTACCGCGGCACCTCGCTGGCCGACGTCGCGGCCCGGGCCGGCATCACCGAACCCGGGCTCCTGCACCACTTCGGCAACAAGGCGGGCCTGCTGCTGGCGGTGATCGAGCGGCGCGACCTGGACAGCGAGGCCTTCGCGCTGGAACTGCTCGGCATGGAACCCTCCGGGCGGCTACGGGCCCTGCCGGAGTTCGCGCGCCGCAACAAGCAGCGGGCCGGACTGGCCAAACTGTTCACCGTCCTGGTGGCCGAAAGCCTCGAACCGGGCTCGCCGGGCCATGAGCACTTCGTCGACCGCTATCGCTCGATGCGCGCCATCGTCGCCGACAACATCCGCTCCGCCCAGGTCGCCGGCGTCGCCCGCCCGGACGTCGACCCGATGGCCAAGGCCATCGAGATCATCGCCACCCTCGACGGCCTGCAGACCCAGTGGCTGCTCGACCCCGAGGCCGTCGACATCGTCGCCACCGTCGAGTCCTACGCCCGCACCCTGGAACGCGACCTCACCTGCGGCCTGCCGTAGGCGGCGGCGTAGCGGCGGCCGTCGGGGAAGCGCAGGTCTCGGGCGGCGCGGCTTCGTCACGCCAGATCAGCCGCAGCAGCCGGGCCATGTCCCCGGCCGTGGAGCCGGGAGAAGGGGATCACGGTCCGGCGCAGCCCCAGAAGCCGGTGGGTCCGTCGGTACGCGCGCCGGGGCGGACGCGTACCAGATCCCGCGGTCGAGCTCGCCCGCGTCCGCCTGCCGGAAGACCTCCAGCGCGATGACCACCTTGAAGACCGACGCGGCCACGACCGGCTCGTCACTGCCGACATGGACCTGGCCGTCGCCGTCGACATCCATGACGCACAGCCAGCCGTCGCAGCCGGCACGGGAGAACAGCTCTTCGATCACGCGATCACTCTGGCAGGCACCCGCGCGTACTGTGGCCCCGCTCATTCGGTATGGAGGGCCTCGGCGATGGTCAGGCGGGCCGCCGAGCGCGCGGGGAGGAACGCGCCGAGCATCGCGATCACCACTCCGGCCAGCGCGAGCGCGGCCAGTCCTGCCACCGGCCACACGTCGAGCATGAAGGCGGGCATCGTGATGCCCGCAGCGTCGAACATGGCCCCGACGATCACCCGGTGCGCGGCGATCCCGATCGGGATGCCGAGCAAGCCGCCGAGCGCGCCAAGGGCCGCCATGGACGTCACCGCCATCACGGTGACCTGGCGTGGGGTCATGCCGATCGACTTCAACACGCCCAGGTCGCGGCGGCGTTCGCGAGTGTTGAGCAGCACGGTGTTGAAGACGCCCAACGACGCTACGACGACCAGCAACAGCGTGAAGATCGAGGCCGCGCTGATGACGGCGACGCTGTCGGCGTCGACCTGTGACCGGGTGACCGGATACAGGCCCTGGTCGGCCGCCTTGACCGCGGCATTGTACGCCTCGACGTCGGCGCCCTGGTCCAGCTGAACCTCGTACTGGGTGGGTCGCTGGTCCGGCGCGAGCGCGGCCAGCGTCGGCCAGCTCACCATGATCAGGTCGGTTGCGCCGTCCATGGCCTCGCCCACGATCGTGGCGGACACGCGCGCGCCGTCGAGCGTGAGTGTGAGACGGTCGCCGACCTTCAGCCCATGCTTGGTCATGAACGCCGAGGGGGCGACGATCTCGCCAGGCCCCTCGGACAGGCGGCGCCCGCCTAGGATCGTGTCGCCCCGGGTCGCGGAGTCCCCGCGCAGGAACTGGGCCATGATCCGGCCGGGGCGTCCGGCGAGGTGCAGGTCGATCCAGGCGTCGGCGATGATGTGCCTGGTGCCGGGCAGCGAGCGCAGCAGCGCCTCGATCCCGGCGTCCTCGTGCTCGGGCCTGGTCTGGTCCGGCCGTCCCACGTGGATCACCGTGTGGACGTGCCCCACCCGTTGCGCCGCGTCCCCGTAAGCGATCATCGTACGGAAAAGACCGGAGGCGAGCGTCACCGTGGTGACGCCGAGCACGACGGCGCCCAGCGTCAGCGCCGAGCGGCCCGGACGCGCGAACGGCAGGCCCAACCCCAGGCTGATCGAGCGGGGCAGTCGGGTGCCGGCCAGCAGGTGCTGCGCCCGCTGCCCGCGTCCCGCGCTGGGCGCGTTGCCCGCGCTGATCGTCTGCGCGGCGGACATCCGATGCGCGCGTGAGGCCGGTACGAGCGCGGCCAGGACCACCACGGCCGGCACGCCGAGCAGCGCCGCCACATAGGAAGACATGCCGATGCCGATGCCGACCTCCGGCCCGATGCCCTGGAAGAGCAGCCGCAGCAGCGGCTGAGCGGCCAGGCCGCCGAGAACGGTGCCGAGCAGGCATCCGGCGAACCCCGGCAGCAGGACCATCGCCACATAGACACAGACGACCTGCATGGGGGTGAATCCCAGTGATTTGAGCACGCCGATGTGCCGCCGGCCCGCGATGACCGCACCGCTAATGACATTGACGACGATGAGGACCGCCACGGCCAGCCCCAGGATGCCGAACCCGGTCAGAAAGGGCAGGTAGGCGGTGGCCGTGCGGGCGATGTCGTGCTTGACCGTCAGGTAGGACCGCCAGTCGAGCAGTGAGGTGGCGGGCAGGCCCGACGTGATCTCCGTCATGACCGCCCGCATCTCGCCGTCCGTGCCGGGGTCGGTGAAGCGGAAGAGCAGTTGGGTGGTGTCCGGGTGCATGGCCTGGAGCTGGTCCGGCGTGACCCAGGCTTCGGCTGTTCCGCTGATGCCGGCGGCCAGGCCCACGATGGTCAGTTTCGGCCCACCTCGCACTTGGACCGTGGCGCCCAGCAGGTCGCGGAAGAACGGTTCGGCCGGTCGGTTCACCACGATCTGTCCCGGGGCGGTGGCCCAGCGGCCCGCCCACAGGTCGACCCGGTCGACCGGGCCCCCGGGGTCGGCACGGCCGACGAGCGTGAGCGGGCCGGGCGGCAGGCCGAAACCGGTGTCGGAAACGGTGATGACGGCCTGGCCGAACGGCCCGGCCACGGACTCGACCGCCGGGTGCCGGGCCGCTCGGACGAGCCGGTCGTCGGAAACCGCGCCCCGGTCGAACGCCGCCACGACATGCGCGCCCCGCTGCCGGTCGAAGGTCCGGTCGAAGGGCGCCGAGCTGGCTTCGAGCAGGCCGAGCGCCACCACGATCGCCACCGTCGAGCACAAGACGACCACACCCAGGATCACGCTCTGCAGCCGGCGGCGCCGCACCGCCGCCACCGCGACCCGCCACACCGCGCGCGTACCCTCCGCTCTTGCGCGGTGAGCGCTCACGGGGCCCGTCTCGGCGGCCTCCCGAAGAAGGTGGCCGCTCATGTGGTCCCTTCCACTTCACGCTCGCCGGTCACCTTGCCGTCGGCCAGCTCGATCACCCGGCTGGCGCACCGCTGGGCCAGCCGCTGGTCGTGGGTCACCAGTAACAACGTCTGACCGATCTGGTGCAGATCGAGCAGCAGGTCCATCACCTGTTCGCCGGTATGGCTGTCCAGCGCGCCCGTCGGCTCATCGGCCAGCAGGACGGCCGGCCGGTTCATCAAGGCCCTGGCAACGGCGACGCGCTGGCGTTCCCCGCCGCTCAGCACCGCGGGATAGAAGCGCGCGCGGCCGGCGACGCCGAGCTCGTCCAGCAGTTCGAGCGCCCGTCTGCGAGCCTGTACGGCAGGCGTCCCAGTGAGCTGGGCGACCAGTGCCACGTTGTCGAGCGCGGACAGGTCGTCGAGCAGATTGAAGAACTGGAAGATCATGCCGATCCTGCGCCGCCTGAAGAGCGCCAGCCCGGTCTCATCCAGTCGCCCCAGGTCCTCGCCGTGGACCGCGACCGTCCCGGAGGTGGGCCGGTCCAGCCCCGCGATCATGTTGAGCAGCGTCGACTTGCCGCAGCCCGACGGCCCCATCACCGCGACCGCCTCACCGGCCCGGATCTCCAGCGAGACGCCGTTCAGCGCCACCGTCTCGCCGTAGTGCTTGCCTACCTCGTCAAGTTGGACGACGACCTGGCTCTCGGTGGTCATGAGGGGAGACTATGAGCGGCGCTCGCCGCCCGGCATCCTTCCCCGGATGCAAGCTCACCGCCCCGTCATCCCGTGGATGTAGACGCTCAGCCTGGAGGCTGATGCGGATCGCCGCCTGGTCTGCGAAGGTGAACGCGTGGGAGCAGCGGGGGCGTACATCCTGATCGTCATCGTGGTGGCGCTGTCGGCCACGGGCTGGCTGGGCCTGCTCCTCCTGCGGAGCCGGCGGCAGCACCGCGCGACCGTCGAGGAGCGCGGCCGACTGCTGGAACGCGAGCGGCAGAGAGCCGCCAAGACGGCGGTCGACGCCGAGCGCGCCAGGATCGCCGGCGAGCTCCACGACATCGTCAGCCACAACGTGAGCCTCATGGTCGTCCAGGCGAGCGCCGCGCGCGAGGTGCTGATCACCATGCCGCACGAGGCCGACGCGGCGCTCAGGGCGGTCGAGGGCGCGGGCCGCGACGCGATGACCGAACTACGGCACCTCCTTGGCCTGCTCGCGCCATCACCGGAAGGTGCCGACTCGGCCCAGCGCGGAGACCTTCCCGCCGGCCCGGAGCTGGCACCGTCGCCCAGCCTGAGCCGCCTCAGCACGCTGCTCGACCGGTTCGCCTTCGCCGGGCTGCTCGCAGAGGTGCGGATCTTGGGCGCGCCGAGGCCGCTGCCACCGGGCATCGACGCGACCGCGTACCGGATCGTGCAAGAGGCACTGACCAACGCGCTCAAGCACGCGTCGGCGACCAAGGCCGAGGTGACGATCCGTTACGCCGAGCACCACCTGCGAGTGGAGGTGCTGAACACCGGCCCCAGCGTGCTGACAGGCGACCTTGCCGGACGCGCGGCCGTACTCGAAGATCGGTTCAGCGCCATGGCGGTGGATGATTGCGCGGCGGACGGGCAGGGACGCGACGACGGAACGGGACGCGGGCTGCTGGGGCTCCGGGAACGCGTCACCCTCTATGGCGGAGACCTGGACGCGCGACGGCGCCTCGGCGGCGGCTACCGCGTTCGCGCACGCATCCCCCTGGACCGGCCGGCCTCCCCACCCCAGGCACCCCAGGGCCGGTCATGACCCAGTCCGCACCCTCCCCCCGCGTGCTGATCGCCGACGACCAGACTCTGATCCGCACCGGCTTTCGCCTGATCCTCACCACGCGCGGCATCAACGTGGTCGGCGACGCGGCCGACGGGCTCGAAGCGGTCGCGGCGGCGCGCGAGCTGCGCCCGGACGTCGTGCTGATGGACATCCGCATGCCGAACATGGACGGGCTGGAGGCCGCCCGGCAGATCCTGGCCCAGAGTCCGCACTGCCGGGTCATCATGCTGACCACCTTCGACCTCGACCGCTACGTCTACGCCGCGCTGGCGCTCGGCGCCAGCGGCTTTCTGCTGAAGGACGTCACGCCCGAGCACCTGGCCGCGTCCGTGCGGCTGGTCGACACCGGTGACGCCTTGCTGGCACCGTCGATCACCCGTCGGCTGGTGGAGCGCTTCGCCGCCCCCGACCGCACCGCCGCACCCGCGTCGCCGCTCCCGTCCTTCCGTAGCAAGCTCGCGAGCCTGACGCCGCGCGAGCTCGAGGTGCTGACTCTGCTGGGAGGCGGCCTGTCCAACGCCCAACTCGCCGATGTCCTGACCCTCAGCGAACCGACCGTGAAGACGCACGTCGCCCGCATCTTCGCCAAACTCGGCCTGCGCGACCGCGCCCAGGCCGTCGTCATCGCCTACGAGACAGGTCTCGTCCGCCCAGGTGAATGCCGGTTGTGACAGGGTGCTGAGGGCCCGCTACCCGGTGGGAAGCCCACCGTTGAGGACCGCGGGGCCGTAATGCGCATGGGGCCTTTCCCCGACGAATGCCCAGTAGCGGTCGCCATAGGACCAGTGCCACCACTCCGTGGGATAGTTCACGAAGCCGGTCGCCGTCATGATGTCGATCAGGATCTGCCGGTTGCCTCTCGCCTCCGCCGAGATCCCCGCCGACTCCGTGTAGCACTCCTCGCCGTATTCCGGAGGCGTGGCGTTGACCTCCGTGCCCATCGGCAGTTCGGTCCCGTCCTCGGTGCACAGCGTGACGTCGACCGCTCCTCCGGCCACGTGCGGTGCCACCTCGGGCGGTGAGACATACTTGGCCGCCTCGACGCACAGCCGCTCCCGCGTCCAGCCGGGGTACGTGCGCCGCATCCTGTCCAGGGAACTGGCGAAATAGCGTTCCTGCAACGCGTACGGGCGATACCCCTCCACCAGGAGCAGCCGGAGTCCCCGGGGAAGCCGGATCTGCGCGGCCGCGAGGCGGCCGACGATGCCGAGCCGGACGTGCGCGTGGGCGCCCTCGTGGTCGGCCAGCCGCGAATCCACCCGGATGACCTTCCCTTCGCGAAGGTCGACGAGGGGCTCGCCGCACTCCTTCGCCGGCAGCGCGGCGATTCGCGGGTCGGACAGAAGCACGTGCTGTGCCATACGGGCGCTCCATGGGCGATCTGCGGCGAAAGTCCATCGCAGCATGGATCAAGGCGCTCAAAGTTCGCTTTAACCCGCTTTACAGCGACAGCTCGCCGTACTCTCTGGCGCCGTACCGCCGGAAGATCTCCATGGCCTCGGCTTTGAGCGTCTTGGCGGCGGCGAGGTCGCCGAGAGCCTCACGCACTTCGGCCAGGTTGCGGAGGGTGCGGGCGCGGAACAGGGTGGCACGCTGCTGCTCCCAGATGCGCACCGCGTCCTCCAGGAGTTCCTTGGCCTGGTACAGCCGCCCATCGGCCAGGTGCAGCTCGCCGAGTACGCGGAGCGTGCATGCCTCGCCGAAGGCGTCGTTCAGGGTACGCAGGACTGTCAGTGACTCCCGCAGCGGCGCCATGGCCTCGTCGAACCTGCCCTGGCGCAGGAGCGCCTTGGCCAGCGCGCGTTCGCAGTACGCCGCCATCAACCGGTCGTCGGCCGACTGGAAGATGGCCAGCGCCCGCCTGGCGACCTGCTCGGCCTCGGCCAGCTCGCCTCTGGCGCGGTGGTAGAGCGACATGCTGCGCAGCGTCAGGCCCTGGCCACGGCGGGAGCCGACTGCGGTGAACAGCGACAGAGCCTCCGCCAAATCGGCCCACGCCCCGGGATAGTCCCCCGTCTCCACGCGCACGGTCCCGGCCAAGCGCCTGACGTGCCCCATCGCCGAGGCGTCGTCGAGATCGGCCAGCAACTCCCGTGCCCGGTCGAGGAAGCGCAGCGCCTCGGGCAGATATCCCTGCTCGCGGCAGGAGGCGCCGAGCGCGGCGAGGGTGGCGCCCTCGCCGCGGATGTTCTTGGCCGCCCGGAACATCAACAGCGCCTGGCTGAGATGGGCTTGTGACTCGGCGTACATGTCCCGCTCGTAGTGGAGCTGCCCGAGCCCGGCGAGCAGGATCGCCTCACCGAGGGCGTTGTCCGTGCGGCGGGCGGCGGACAGGGCCGCCTCGAGCGTCCTGTGCCAGCTCGCGAACGGGTCGTCGAAGACGTACTGGTGTCCCCCGAAGGCCGTGCACGACAGCGCGGCGGTCAGCTCGACGGCGAGTTCGTCCAGGTCCATCGCGGCCGCCAGCTCCACGCCGGTGATCAGCGCCTCCTGCTCGCCGCGGAACCAGGCGCGCGGATCGGCCACCACCGACCGAGCCACCTCGGCGTCCACCGGGCAGGCCAGCCGGTAGGTGGCGGGCACCGAGATCAAGTACGGGGGCGCGGTCTCGTTGATCCGCTCGACCAGCCAGATCCATCCGCCCAGGACCCGTGTGACGACGGCGTCGCGCGTCTTCGCGTCGTCCTCCGCCAGGGCGCGCTCTCTGGCGAACAGACGGATGAGATCGTGCAGCCGGTAGCGGAGCTGCCCGCTCGGGTCGACGCCTTCGACATCGACGAGCGAGACATCGACGAGGTGTTCGAGGATGCGTTCCGCCTCGCTCAGGCTCGTCTCCAGTGCGGAGGCGGCCACCCAGGCGGGGAAGGACGGCAGGCCCATCAGGCCGAGGCGGCGCAGCGCCGTACGGGCCGAGGACGGCAGGTGTGCGTAGCTCAGGCTGATGCCGGCCCGCACCTGCTGATCTCCGACGGTCAGCTCGTCCAGCCTGTGCCGCTCGTCGGCCAGCCGGCTGAGCAGCCGCGCGAGCGGCCACTGGCGGCGTGAGGCCAGCCGGGCGCCGGCGATGCGGATGGCCAGGGGGAGCTGGCCGCATAGTCGTACGATGTCGCTCGCGGCCTGGTGCTCGGCGGCCACCCTGTCGCGGCCGGCGATCCGCGCGAGCAGGTCGATCGCCGTGTCGGCGGGCAGCACGCCGAGCTCGACGAAGCTCGCCCCGGCGAGTCCCACGAGCCGGTTGCGCGAGGTGACGAGCACCGCGCAGCCGGATCCGCCGGGCAGCAGCGGCCGGACCTGCGCCTCAGCGGCGGCGTCCTCCAGGACCACCAGCTTGCGCTGGCTCGCGAGCAGTGTGCGGTAGCGGCCGACGCGCTCCTCCAGCGTCACAGGCAGCCGCGTCGTGGCGGGATCGAGCTCGCGCAGCAGCCGGCCGAGTACCTCTTCAGGTCCGGCCGGGGCGTCGCTCGTGCCGCGTAGTTCGATGTGCAGCTGGCCGTCGGGGAAGTGCTCGGCGACCTCGTGCGCCGCCCGGAGGGCGAGGGCCGACTTGCCCATGCCGCCGGCGCCGGAGATCACGCAGATCGGCATGGCGTCCGGCTGGGTCAGCACCGTGCGCAGCGTCGCGAGCTCCTCGCCCCTGCCGATGAAGTCGGCCGGTGGGGAGGGCAGCTGGCGGGGCCTTCGCCTGCGTACGGGGGCCAGCAGGGTGGGGTCGGACCGCAGGATCGCCTCGTGCGTCTGCCTCAGCTCGGGCCCCGGCTCGATGCCGAGCTCGTCGATCAGCACCTGCCTGCCCTCGCGGTAGACGGTGAGCGCGTCGGCCTGCCGTCCCGCCTGGTAGAGCGCCACCATGAGGTCGCGGCGCAGGCGTTCGCGGGCGGGGTGCAGCGCGACCAGTTCGGTCAGCTCGTCGAGGAGCTGTTCGGCCTGGCCCATCGTCAGCTCGACGGCGATCCGCTCCTCGATGACGGTGATCCTGAGCTCGTCCAGCCGCGCGGCCTCGGTGCGCAGGAAGGAGTCGCTGATCCCGCCGAGCGCCGGTCCCCGCCAGAGCGCCAGAGCGGCGCGGAAGTTCTCGCGCGCCTCCGATAATCGGGTCTCTCGTACGGCTTGCCGCCCTTCGCCGACGAGCCGCTCGAAGATCTGCAGGTCGAGCTCGCCGGGCCGCACCTCGGCGAGATAGCCGACCCGGTCGTAGACGATGACGTTGGCCATGCCCGCGCCCTCGAACGACCGGCGCAGCGACGCGACGTAGGTCTGCAGCACGGGCCGCGCGGTAGCGGGCGAGCGCTCGCCCCAGACCGCGTCGATGAGCCGCTCCACCGGCACCGTTCGGCCGGGGTCGAGCAGTAGCGCGGTGAGCAGCGCCCGCGGCTTGGCTCCCCCGAGCGGTATTTGCCGTTCCCCCTCCCATGCCTCAACCGGGCCGAGAAGCCGGAAACGCATGCAGCCTCCCCAAGGACAAGGGCTTCAGGGCACTCAGACTAAATCATTTTTCGGTGTCTACCAGGCTCAAGTGGTGATTACAGCGAAGTTTGATCGCGGTCCCGCACGCTCTCGACGTCGATCACGAACGACCGAGAGATGAGGGATCACGATGGGTGACCTCCGCAGTACAGGCCGGAAGCTCGCAGCGGGTCTGGCCACCACGGCGATCGTGGCCATGGGCTTCACCGCCGTCATGGCCACCCCGGCCGCCGCGGTGAGCAGGCCCGCGATCGTCTCCGCCGCCCAGACGGAGCTGAACAACGGCACCCGAAATCACGAGAGCCCCATGGGCAGCGGGTGCAACTACTACACCGGTTTCTTCCGCACGTGGAAGGACTCCGCCGGCTGCCCCAGCAGCGATGGCGTGCAGTGGCGCGACAGCAACTGGTGCGCGGACTTCGCCAAGTACGTCTGGCGCAAGGCGGGTGTGCCCCACGCCGACGTCGCCGAGTTGGACGGCGGTGTGCTCACCGGCTGGGCCAGCTCGTTCAAGGACTACGGGACCAAGTACGGGACCTGGCACACCAGAAGCAGCGGCTACACCCCGCAGCCCGGAGACGCCGTCGTCTTCGACTGGGAGCAGAACGGTGACATCGACCACGTCGGCATCGTGAAGAGCGTCGACAGCGGCACGATCTACACGATCGAGGGCAACAGCGGCGACAAGACCTCGGCGAACTCGCACTCCCGGTCGAGCACCGACATCGTCGGATACAGCTCCCCTGTCGACGCCAACGATGGTGGTGCGTCGAACGAAGACGGTGGCGACTTCAACGCTGATGGGGTGGGTGACATCTTCTCGGCCGCTACCGGGACGCTGACCGTCTGGAACGGTAAGGGCTCGAACAACTTCGCCGGCGCCGTCGAGATCGGCCCCGGCTGGGCCTCCTACAGCAAGCCGATCGCCGGCGACTTCAACGACGACGGCATCAGTGACCTGGCCGCGGTCAAGGACGGCAGCACGCTGACCATCTGGAACG
>NZ_JBEZDR010000047.1:0-28823 GCF_040648415.1 Nonomuraea sp. NPDC049141 | reverse complement strand
CAACCTCACCAAACGCATAACAGACGAGACCACCCCAACCTGGCGAGGCACCTACTAGAACATAAGCCGCAATCTACTCAAATCAAACGCCCTCTGAGGACGCCAATGCGGCCTACACACACGCCCTGCAGTGGTACCTCACCAAGGACTCCCGCTACGCCAAGAAGGCGATCCAGATCATGGACGCCTGGTCAGCCGTGATCACCAAACACACCGGGAGCAACGCGCCGCTGCAGACCGGCTTTGCGGGCGCCAACTTCTCCCGCGCCGCCGAACTCATCAAGCACACCTACACCGGCTGGACTCGGGCCGGCCGGTTCGCCGGCAAGCTGCGCACCGTGTACCTGCCGACCGTGATCGCCGGTATGCCCAACAACCAAGGCAACTGGGAACTGATCATGACCGATGCCGCCATCGGCATCGCCGTACACCTCGACGACCGTGCCTCCTTCGACCGAGCGGTCACGACCTGGCGCGGCAGGCTGCCCGCCTACATCTACCTCAAGACGGACGGCTCGCTGCCCAAAGCGCCACCGAACAGCAAGCACGACACCAAAGCCGAGATCATCGAATACTGGCACGGGCAGACCAAGTTCGTGAACGGCCTGACCCAGGAGACCTGCCGTGACTTCGGGCACACCGGATGGGGGCTTGCGGCCATCTCCCACGTCGCAGAGACGGCCCGCCACCAGGGCGTGGACCTGTACGCCACGGCCAAGCACCGGCTGCGATTCGCGATGGAGTTCCACGCTCGCCTGCAACTGGGCGCGACGGTGCCATCGTGGCTGTGCGGCGGAAAGGTCACCCCCGGCCTCGGGCCGAACCTCGAAGTCGGCTACAACGCGCTGCACCAGCGTTTCGGATACGACATGCCGCATGCCGAGAAGTGGGTGAAGCAGAAGCGCCCGGTCGGTGCCTCGCGCTTCCTGGCCTGGGAGACCCTCACCCACGCGAAGAACCCGCGCTAAGCCGCGATGAGTGGATCGGCCACGCCGGACTTCAACTCCGACGGCGTGGCCGACATCTTCTCGGCCGCCACTGGAACGTGCCCGCGGCGGACTGGTCGTCGGCCTGCGTGACGGCAAGCACGTCGTTTATTGGCGCACGCCGACGGGAGACGCGGTTGCCTGCGGCTCCCGCCGCCCGGCCGCCTCCACCAACGCGTTGACCGCGTCCGGCGGCATCGGCGCACCGATCGGCTCACGAAACAGGTTCACCAGCACGAAGTCGGACTTAGCGGCCCGCTCGACCGTCAACCGCTCGAACTCGTAAGCGTCGAAGGCCTACACCACCAGGAAATCCAGCGGAACCACCCGCTGCCGCCGGGGCTTGGCCCACGCGCCGTTGGGATTGTCTCGCCGGATCACGTGCAGATGCGCTACCAAGCATCCGGTGACAGGAGTGCCCACATGGCCGATGACTGGGACCAGTGGGATGGAGGGCTGGAGTTGGCCTAGGGCTGGCCCTCGCCGAGCCGCGGCATCGACGTGGACCGGGGTGAGCTCGGATCGCGAGGGACATGAGGATGGAGGTGGACACCGATATCCCCTTCAGCGTCGGTTCCCTCTCCATCTACGCGAGGGACGTCAAGGGCCTTCAGTGGCAGGACGAGCACGAGGCTGTGACGATCCCTCTGAGTCATGCCTTCGGCGACACAGCCGGGGAGTTTCCAGACCTTCACCTTGTGCCCCTCGATGGCAACTGGATTCCCGTGGTCGAGGTCTGCCGGGCGCTGGAGGCGATCGGTAAGGCGGTGCCGATTCGTGCCGGGCAGTTCTTCGGCGGTTTCCTGCGCGGCCACGCTGATCCAGACGACGGCGGCCAACTATGACGCCGCGGAGCAAGCACTCCATGACCGGTGGCGGCTCCTGTCGTGGGCCTCGAAGTCCTCGTCGCGCACATCGACTCAGGAGAATGGGGACCCAAGTTCAAGATCTCCGAAGTCAAGCTCATGGAAGAGTTCGGAGTCGCCCGCCCCACCA
The DNA here is from genome assembly GCF_040648415.1 of Nonomuraea sp. NPDC049141. Lineage (NCBI taxonomy): Bacteria > Bacillati > Actinomycetota > Actinomycetes > Streptosporangiales > Streptosporangiaceae > Nonomuraea > Nonomuraea sp. NPDC049141. The sequence goes on along the minus strand of NZ_JBEZDR010000047.1, from coordinate 26,841 downwards.
TACGCAAGGCTATGGAACGCCTCAGAGGCGCCGGCAAGGCCTACACCGTCCCCAACCTGGGCAGCTTCGTGAAGGCCGACACGGCACCCGAATAAGCCCTCCACTCGGGTCGGTGTCATAGGGCGCAAGCTAGCGGTGTATCCCGAGGTCAGCGCGTTGTACCGGTGCCTGTCGGAATCCACTCACCGAACCGTTCACCGACGTTGATTCTCGGCACGAGTTCTCGACGCTCACCGCCTGCGACCTCGCGGTTTCCGGCCGAGTGGCGACAGACGAAGGTTTGCCGATCCGCAGCCACGACGTCGTCCAGGCGGCCAGCCTGGAGCATGTCGAGGCGGGGCCGCGTCTCGCCGCGACCTCAGCTGCGCGTGCGGATCAGCATGACCAGCCCGGCGATGAACGACCCGAGCAGGGCCGGCGACAGGACCGCGAGGCCGCCCCACACGACGAGGCCGAGATAGCCGAGCGCGGACGAACTGTACGTCGAGTCGGCGTCAGCGGCCGCGAACAGCCCCAGGCCAAGGACGATACCGGCCACCGTGAGCGCGATCGGCGTCCACAGGAGCACGTGGGCCCACACACGGTACGTCCGACTGTAGACACGCCGGGCCGGTGACACGTTCGGCTGCGGGGGATACCCGACGGGGTCGCTCATGCCCCATTTGTACCAGCCCGAGCTGGTGGGCACCGCGGGGCGGCCGTGGCGTACAGGTAGAGGTTCGGCGTGTGGCGATCCAGGCAGCAAGGAGGAGAAGGTGTTCACGCCGGAGGACATCCGCGACCTCCTCGACAGCGGCTGCCCCGGCGAGGAGATCGCCGACATCCTGATGAAGCACATGCACACGGGATTCAGCGACCACCCCGTGGTGCAGGAGATCCTCCGCCGGCGCACGGCCGCGTACGAGGCCTACACCCCCGACCGGCGAGGGGGAGAGCGCCGAGCAGACATCAGCGAGGAGAAGGCGCGGGCCCTCAATCCTGCATATCGAGCAGATGGCGGACCGGCTCGGTGACCGGCCGCACCTGGCCATCCAACTGCCCACGATCCTCGGCCCTGCCGTCCCCGGCGCGCATGTGACCACCGTGTACGGGGTCCGCATCATCGTCGAGCCGGACAAGGCGCCCGTCATCTCCGAGCAGCGCGGCAACCCCGGCGGGCACGCCACGTTCAGGGCGCTCGTGGAGCATGCCGTACCGGCGGGGACGAAGCCCGACCGGTACGCCCAGTGATTCATCCCCCAGTCGGTGGCCGGCGACGAGCCGATGCGGAAGCACATGGAGCAGGACGCCAAGCGGCAACTGGCCAAGCGGCTGGGTGAGCCGCACGTCATCCTCTTCCTGCACCGGACGACGTGCCCAGCGGGGAGTGGCCGCTGACTGGCGACTGGGCCGGGCGTGCCGGACACGCGCCGGTGTTTCGGACCTCGTTTATCAAGACCCGGGCCATTCCCGGGCCAGCGCTTCGCCGAGATCCTGCTCACGCGCCCTCCGCACTCCGAACCCACCGTCCGCGCCTCCCACCGCCGCATCACGGGCGCGCCGCCTGGCCTGTCAGTCCTTCCTGCGGTCCCAGGGGTCGCCGATCCAGCTGTCGAAGGTGGGGATCAGGGCCGCGAGGGCGGCTCCGAGCCGCCAGTCCAGCTCCGGTGCGTACAGATGCACCGTGTCCCCGGACGACTTGAACTCCAGCGGGACCTGTCCGCCGGAGCGCCACTTGATGCGGCGGGGGCCGCGCGGGAAGTCTCCGCCGCCGCCGCCGAAGATGGCGGCCACGAGGATGAGCGGCAGCAGGGGCGTGCAGAGCCACCACACGCACCACCAGAAGAGCCGGCCCTTGTATCCCACCGCGTCGGGGCTGCCGGCGCGGCTCACCGTCCAGCGTGTGCGCAGTCCCCGGCTGAACGCCTTGTCGCGCGTGAACATACCGAGCAGTTCGCCCTGCGGGCCGAGCACCTGGAACTGTGCCCGCCCGCTGCCCGCGGAGACGGTGACCAGGGTGGCGACCCGCGCCTGGCGGTGCTCGTCCGCCCACAGGACGAAAGAGCGTGCTCCGCTCTCCCGAGCCGCGAGGTAGGCGGATATGCCGTTGGGCGGCAACTCGCGTTCCACATAAGCGACCGGCCGCGAAGTTCCCTGTCCGTCGGAGAAGCTGATCCGGCAGTCGAGCTGCCCGCCGGGGGTCGTCCTCAGTCGCCGCAGCGCTTGCAGGGTCAGAGTACTGGTCACCCGACGGGCTCCTTTACGCGTGTCTGTGTCGAACGGTCAGCACAAGGTACGCCTGCGCGGCCCAGTCGATATCAGGCCCTACGTGCTCAGAACGAACGTCGTCCTTCAACGTGCCGAAGGCGGCGGCGGAGTTCATGGCCGGCCAGGTGAAGGGGGGATCCTGGGGCTGTTAGCCGGCTACGACTTCGCCTCTCGCCAGGTGAAGAATCATCGGGCGCAGATCTGCGAGTTCTACGGGTTCCGGGAGCCGACAATCGCCGATGAGGACAAGCTGATCTTTGGGGGCTGTGGGACGCACGTCATCACCGGCGTCCAGGCCGGCCAGGAGCCGCAGGGCGTCCGCGGAGGGGCTGCCGGGGGCCGCCGAGAGCACCAGCAGCTCCATGCCTGATTCATCCGGCAGCGCGAAGTTCTCCTGATGCAGTTCCAGTTCCCCGACCAGGGGGTGCCGGTAGGCCTTGCGCCCGTACGTCCGCGCGCGCACGTCCGCGCGGGCCCACAGGCGCCGGAAGCGCTCGCTGCCCATCGCCAGCTCCCCGATCAACGAGGCCAGGCGCGGATCCTCGGGGTATTTGCCGGCCGCCAGGCGCAGGTGCCCGACCACGTCGCGGGTGCACTGGTCCCAGTCGGCGTACAGGCCGCGCTCGGTCTCCTCCAGGAAGATGTGCCGGGCGGTGTTCAGGCCCTTCACGGGGCGGCCGTACAGCAGGTGGGCGAGGTGGTTGCCGGCGGCGGCGTCAAGGCGGTGGTCGACGATGAGCGCGGGCGCGTCGGTGATCAGGTCCAGGACGCGCGGCAGTTCCGGGCGCAGCCGCCCGGTGGGCGACTTCGACTTCCGGCGCCGCTGCCGGCCCAGCCGGTACAGGTGCCCGCGTTCGGTGTCGTCGAGCCCGAGGACCCGCGCGAGTGCGTCGAGTACCTGCTCCGAGGGTTGCGTGGCGCGGCCCTGCTCGAGGCGTATGTAGTAGTCGACGCTCACCCCGGACAGGTGCGCGACCTCTTCGCGGCGCAGCCCTTGGACCCGGCGGCGGCTGTCGATCGGGATGCCCGCTCCGGCGGGGTCGACCCGGGAGCGGCGGGTGCGCAGGAAGCCCGCGAGATCGTCCATCGGTCAAGTATCTCGCGGGCGTCGGTGGGGAAGGTGGCCCTGCCGTTACCAGGAAGCCGGGTCCGACGGAAGTAGCGCCCCTGAATGGCGGCGCCCCGGGTGTGAAGGATCGGAGGCACCCGATCTCAAGGAGTTCACATGAAGACGCTGATCGTCTACGCCCACCCGGAGCCGAGGTCGCTCAACGGCTCGCTGAAGGACCTGGCGGTGGCCACGCTGGAAGAGGCGGGGCACGAGGTGCGGGTCAGTGACCTGTACGCGATGCGCTGGAAGGCGGTCGTGGACGCCGGGGACTTCGGCGCATCCGCTTCGAGCCCGCTGAAGGTCGCCGCGGACTCGGGGCGGGCCTTCGACACCGGGGCCCTCACCCCGGACGTCCTGGCCGAGCAGGAGAAGCTGCTGTGGGCGGATATGATCATCTTTCAGTTCCCGTTGTGGTGGTACACGATGCCGGCGATCCTCAAAGGCTGGGTTGACCGGGTCTTCACGTACCACTTCGCGTACGGCGTCGGCGAGCACAGCGACGTGAAGTACGGGGAGCGTTTCGGTGAGGGGACCCTCGTGGGCAGGCGGGCGCTGCTGTCGGTGACCGCCGGCGGCCCGGAGTCGCACTACGCCGAGCGCGGGATCAACGGCCCGATCGACGACCTGCTGTTCCCGATCCAGCACGGGATCCTGTACTACCCGGGGATCGAGGTGCTGCCGCCGTTCGTGCTGTACGGCACGGACCGGACCACCGACGAGGACTTCCCGGACATCGCCAAGGCCTGGGAGCAGCGGCTGCTGACCTTGGAGTCGACCGAGCCGATCGCGTTCCGGCGGCAGAACTTCGGCGACTATGAGATCCCGTCGCTGCATCTGAAGGAGGGGCTGGAGCCCGCGGGCCGCTCGGGTTTCGGGCTGCATGTGCGGCCCTAGCCTCCGGCGAGCGACAGCACCGTCTGGGGCGCGAGCCCGAGGAGCAGACCGAGGGCCGTGGCGACGGTGAGCGCGAGCGCCGCCGGCCAGGGCGTGCGGGCGGTCTCCTCGGGTGCGTGGGCTCCCGCGGGGCGGAAGAGGACGGCGGCGAGGCGGACGTAGTAGACCAGGCCGATGACCGCGTTGAGGGCCCACGATGATCGCCAGCCACAGGGCCTCACCCTCGAAGGAGTCGATGACGGTGACCTTCGCGAACAGCCCGGCCAGGCCAGGGGGCAGCCCCGCGAGCCCTGCCAGGGCCAGGACGAAGGCGCCGGCGACCAGCGGGGAGCGGCGGGCCAGGCCGGTGCAGTCGCCGACGAGGCCGCCCTGCCTGGCACCGCGGGCGGCGATGACGCTGCCGAAGGCGGCCAGTTCGAGGACCCCATGTAGAAGAGGTCCGTGCTTGTGAAGCTTCCGTGATCCGCAAACTTACCGACCGGCTCGGCCTTAAGGCGAGAAGGATCTTGTCGGTTAACGAACGTTCGCGATACACACTGCCAGGTTGAGTGTGTGCCCAGGACGAAGATGTAACGCTTCCCATGTCCGCGCCAATGTCACGCCCTCGGGTGTTCGCAATACAGTCCTGACCATGCGAGCGGAGGGCCGAATAGAGCAAGGGCGCCGACGCCCTCAACGGCAGGCCCTCGGCAGCGTAGGATCCGGGCGTGAGCAAGCGGATCGACTACTACAACGACCCGAGCGCGCCCGCCGCCAACAGCCTCGTCCCGTCAGTGAACGTCGTAGTCACCAACGAGGCCGGCGAACTGCTGCTCTCATCCGCCGCTCCGACAACGACAACTGGGCCCTACCCGGCGGAGCCATCGACCTCGGCGAGTCCATCCGTCGTGTGACCGACTGGACGCATCCGTTTCAGCTGCCAAACTGGAGTTGCCCCGGTTCGATAGACACATCAGGGCTTGCGACTACGCGGCAGCATAGTCGGGGTCTTGAGCGTTCTTGAGCGCGTGTCGGCGTTCGTATTCGGCGGGGCTGAGCTGGCCGTTGGCGGAGTGACGGCGGCGCGGGTTGTAGAAGCCCTCGATGTAGCTGAAGAGAGCCCGTTCGGCTTCTGACCTGGTGCGGAAGGTCCGCTGGTCAATCAGCTCGCACTCCAGCGAGGCGAAGAAGCTCTCGGTGATCGCATTGTCGAAGCACGTCCCGGTCCGGCCCGTCGACGGACGAACGCCCGCCTGCTCACAGCGCTGGCCGAAGGCAATCGAGGTGTATTGACCCCCTTGTCGCTGTGGTGAATCACCCCGGCCTCGGGGCGACGCTGGTGCAGCGCCATCGCCAGCGCATCGGTCACCAACTCGGTGCGCATGTGCTCGGCCATCGCCCAGCCCACGATCCGGCGGGAGAAGACATCCAGCACCACCGCCAGATAGACGAAGCCCTGCCAGGTCGGCACATACGTGATGTCGGCGGTCCAGATCCGGTTCGGCTCCTCGGCCGAGAAGTTGCGCCGAACCAGGTCGGATGCAGATCCGGCGCGCGGATCGGTGATAGTGGTGCGGACGCCCTTACGCCTGCTCACCCCGGCCAGCCCGGCGGCGCGCATCAGCCGGGCCACCCGCTTGCGGCCCACCCGGACCCCATCCAGCTCACGCAGGTCGGCGTGGATGCGCGGCGCCCCGTAGATCTGATCGGAGGCCTGGTGATGCGCTCGGATCTGCTCGGTCAGCTCGGCGTCGCGGCGAGCTCGCGCCGACAGGCCGCGCCGCTGCCTGGCCACCCAGGCGTAGTAGCCCTGGCGCGACACACCCAGCACCCGGGCCAGCAGGGAGACCTCGTGGTGGTCCTTCTCCGCATCGATCAGCCGATACCTCATCTCGGCAGATCCGTCTCCCGCGCGAAGAAAACCGCGGCCTTCCGCAAGATCTCCTTCTCCTCCCGGAGAATCTTGTTCTCACGACGCAACCGGGCCAGCTCGTCCTTCTCGGCGCTGGTCAGCCCGTCCTGGCGGCGGCCGTCATCCAGATCGGCCTGGCGCACCCAGGTACGGATCGACTGCGCGGGGGGCTGGAACTCCTTGGCCAACTCCTCCGGCGACCGTCCCGCGCGCACCAGTTCCACCATCTGCCGGCGAAACTCCGGCGGATAGTTGTTCGGCACAGCAGACTCCTTCTTCCGGGAACCAGGGTTCCCCAGAGATCAGGTGTCCACCAAACCGGGCCAACTCCACCAGAGCACGCACGGCCTCGATGCGACGGCCTTGCTGTAACGCTTTGCCTGGATGATGGGTACGCACGCTCTCTAGGGCATTTCGGGAGGGAAGGGCTCCGCGGTACCGCGCCGCGCCACGAACACGAACTCCCTGCCCGGCCGGTCGGGTGCGTCGCGTACGTCCTCGACGACGAAGCCGTGCTCGTGCAAGTCCCGCTCGATCTCCGTACGTTCGCGGAAGCGAAGTGTCGATTCCGAGGTCAGTACTCCCCCGTCCGCAGCGAACACGTGCGTACCCCGGAAGCTCACCAACGGCAGGCTCACGTCCGTCAGCTCGGCCCAGGTCTCGACGTGGCCGACGCCCGGGATGTCCGTCATGCGGTACGTGGTCTCGCGCGTCCACTCCGCCCACTCCTCCCACACGCGCTGCGCCGGATCGCGAGTCTCGAAGACAAGCCGCCCACCGGGCCGCAGCGCCTCGTACGCGCCGCGCAGCGTCGTACGCCATGCCTGCGGATCGACGATCGCCTGGGCGACGTTCCCGGTCATCGTCACCAGGTCGATCTGCATGGGCGGCAGGTCCCCCGCGTCGCCGTCGAGCCAGCGCACCCGCTCCGCGCCCGGCTTGCCACGCGCAACGTCGACGGACGCCCGCGCGGGATCGATCCCGGTGACCGTAATCCCGCGCTCGGCGAGTAGCAGCGCGAACACGCCCGTACCGCACCCGATGTCCAGCACGGACCGCGCGCCGAACTCCTCCGCCATCGCGAGATACGCGTCGAGATCGCTGCGGTCCGGATCGAGTGGGTCGTAGATGGCGGCGAGGCGCGGATGCCCGAAAGTTGCGTCAACCATGGAGGCGAACGTATGTGGCCCCGAGCCCGCGCGGCCACTGCTTTCTCGCGTTACGGCGCCAAGCGGGCGCGGCGAAGTGCGCCGCTGATCCCGGCGCCCCTTTCGGGCACGGCCGTACCGAAGCGAACCTCGGCCAGGCCACTTTGTAGGCGCATGACAGCCAGGAACCTCGATCGCAAACGCAAGACGCGCCAGCGCATGCCGGCTATCGGACGGGGATGTTTCGATGTTCGGCCGCACCGGAGGGGCAACCGCCACCACCCGGGGCGTGGATGACCACGATGCCGCATGAGCGGCCCAGGTCGGTAACGCCTCCCCGGCTGGCCGCTGTGGCGCGCTGCCGGTGGTCATGGTCGGCCGTGGACACGAACGCGGGAAAGGTGGCGGCAGTGGCGGGCATATTCGTCGGAGCGAAGGTGGACGACATCATCGTGATCACGGTGCTGGCCTTGCCGGGGCGGCAGCGGTCCTCCTCACGACACCGCTTAGCATCATTCTCCTCTGACTTTCGCGTAGCGAAATGGCACCCGGTGTCAGTCGAGGACCGTCGTCGAGCGCCCCTCGTCCACGGTGTACGCGCCCGCGGAGATCGCGCCGAGGCTCGCGGGTTTGAGGGTCAGGGAGACGACGCCGCCGGGCAGCACCCGCGAACTCTCTTCGGCGGTTGCGAATGTCGCGGGTGTCGATCCGTTCGGGAACAGGCGCTTTCCCGTCCCGACGACAACCGGGTACTGGAGCAGCCTGTAGACGTCGACGAGCCCGGCCTGGTGCAGCGTCTGTACGAGCTTCCAGCTGCCGTGAACCTGGAGCTCCTTGCCGGGAAGCTCCTTGAGGCGGCGTACCTCGTCGACCAGGTCACCGCGTAGGACCGTCGTCGGGCTCCAGCCGGCTTCCTCGTCGGTCAGCGTCGAGCTGACGACATGTTTCGGCAGGGTGTTGAGTTGGGTGGCGATCAGGTTGCCGGGTTCGGTGACCTTCGGCCAGTACCCGCCGAGCAGACCGAAACTGATGCGGCCGAAGAGGAACGCGTCGGCCTCATGGAACCAGCTCTCGACGACATCGTTGGTGTGTGCCGAGGCGTGCGGGACAAGCCACCCACCGCGGTCGAAGCCGTCGGAGCGGTCCTCGTCCGGCGCTCCGGGTCCTTGCATGACGCCGTCGAGACTGACGAAGGTGTTGACGCTGAGCAGCACGGTTCTCCTCCGGAATTCGGGTCGCGGCCAGCCGTCGGGCTGGCCCGCCGGGGGGACGCTAACTGCCAGGCCGAGCGTGGGTCTTGTACAGGAACGACATCGCGGCATGGTCGCCCGCCTGCAACTCGCGCGCCGTGCGCCCGACGTAGCGACGCAGCGCGTGTGCGAGGTGGGCTTGGTCGAAGTACCCCAGCCTCTCGGCGACTGTGCGCCAGTCGAGGCCATCGCGCAGCATCGTGGCTGCGGCGTTCGCGCGGTCGATTTGCCTCACGGCGGTTTGCGATAGTCCAGTGATCGCGCGGTAGCGGCGCTGAAGGGTGCGCTTGGTCAGGCTGGCCCCGGGATGCTCGGTGACGTGCTCCCCATCTCCGAGGCGCGATTGCACCAGCAGGCCCGCGACCTGCAGTCGCCGGACGAAGTGCTCGACGTTCTCGTACGTTGGTGCCTCCCAGTCCTCGCCGCCGATGACGATCCTGCCCAAGTCCGTCACTGGGAACGGCACGTACCCGTCGATGATCGAAGCTGCAGGATGCGGCCGAAGAACCATGCCGAGTGCGAACCGGACCCCGAGGAACTCGGTGTCCGGCGGGACCGGGGTGGTACTCGCCCTCGTCTCCGGCCCGCGCAGGCTGGCGAGCATGCGTCCCTGCGTCCGCGAGAGGATCAGATGGCAGCAGGTACGCGCTGCCGACGTCATGGTTTCCTCGGCATCGCTGCGGGTGCGCCACACGCGGTCGACGATGCTTGCGTCGATGTCGGTGTCGCGATGCTCGAACCGCACGGTCCTGGCCTCCTCCGTCTTCGATCTGCTGGGGTTTCCCGCAGCGTACGGACATCGATAGTGAGGATCGAGATTCCACAGAAGCGCAAGACGCCTGCTTTAAACGGCCGCCGTCGGCGAGCTCTTACCGCTGTCGGGGGAGGTGAGGTCCTGGATGCGCTGAAGCAGCTCCAACTCGTCCTGCGCCAGCTCAGCGCCGAACAGCCGCCGCGTCTCCGGCTGCAGTGCCCGTGCCTTGCGCGCCTGGCGCAGTGTGGTGGCGATGAGAGCCACTTTCCGCCGGTACCACCATGAGCGCACGAGCCCGGGCGCGGCGAATGCCCGCTGGCCGGCCTCGACGCCCAGCTTGGCGACGCTGGCCGGGCTCCCGGTCGCGGCGGCCTCGCTCGCCGTTTTGACCAGGGACCAGACGACCTCTGTGGCACCCTGCCGATCCCCGAACTCCCGCTTGAGCAGCGCCCCGTAGCGCGTCACCTCGCCGATGAGCTGCCGCACTTCGCCTGCTTCCTCCGCCTCATGGAGTGAGGCCAGGTGAGCGCGGAATCTGCGGGCGTGGTCAGACCGCCGCAGGAACTGGGTGACCGCCATCACGTCCTCGGCCTTGGCGCTCTCGCGCAGGACACAGCCCAAAAAGAGGGGCAGGGCGGCGAAGGCGGGCCGGCCGTAGAAGTCATTCAGCGACACGATCCGCGCCGAGGTCATCCGCTCCGCGGCATCGACCATGCGCTCCTCGAGGGAGATCTCCGCGAAGGAGCCCTGCCTGAAGAACTTCCAGCAGATGGGGACGCGGAACAGGTCTGGCCGATAGGGAGCGCCCAGTACCTCGGAGGCCATGATGTACAGGTGCGCGCGGACGATCATGGACTTGTCGAACTGATGTAGCTCGCGCATCCGCGCCTGCTTCTGGTGCTCCCACGAGCTGGTTCCGGCCAGCCGGGAATACCGCTCGACGAAATTGATGTGCGCTTCGGCGGCGGCGTCGTCCGCGCCGAGCATTCCCAGCACCGTGCCGTCGGAGGTGGGCTGGTCCGGGCCCATGATCCCTTGGCCCAGCTCGCTCATCATCTCGCCCCAGCCATATGTGAGGCTATGGAACCGGGGCGCGCGACGCTTCAGGAACCGATTGACCCGCGATCGGGCCTGGTCCTTGACGACGGCCAGCTGTGCGTCGTGTGTCTTCCTCAACTCGGTGAGGTATTCCGCCAGTTCCTGGTCCGGTGCCGGGCTCACGAGCGTCCGGAGGTGCGCGTCGGCCCGGCGCAGCGGAGAGATTGTCTCCGGGACACCGACCAAGAACCGCATGAGCTCCAGGACCAGAGACGGCCGCGTGACTGTCCACTGCTCGTCGAGCTCTTCCTGGCTGAGTCGCTTCAGGTCGGCCAGGTCAGGAAACTCCATGCCCACATAGGAGTCGACCAGTTCAGGAATGCCATGGCGCCGCACGACCACCCCGTCGCCCCACAGCTCGGCAGCTTCGCGCAGCGGGCTGTCCCCATACGTGGTGCTCAGAACGATGACCTGGTCGTGCAGGATCACCGACTCCACCAAGGTAGAGAGCGCGGCCAGGTTCACCGCGTTGGGTCCATCAGCCCGTGTAACCAATCGCGTGGCGGCGACCAGCGTCGTACCGTCGAGAAGCACTGCCTTCACGGGCCCTCCGAGGAAGGGGTGGCATCGCGCGGAGCCAGATCTGCCGTGACCATACCCGCCGGGGCCGGGCTGGTCACCCCTCAAAGATCCGCTCCAGGCTCGGGCGGGGATGTTTCGACGCTCGGCCACCCCGGAGGGCATCACCACTTCCGCTACGACGGCTGATCGGCCGATATACCAGCCATCCGGCCCTCGGGACGTTCCGCCCCGGCTTCCGCGGTGGATGACGATTGCTGTTCCAACGGCCTGTGCAGCAGTAGCGCGGTCAGGCCGCCCGCGACCAGGCCCCAGAACGCCGCCCCAATGCTCAGGATCGTCATCCCCGACGCGGTGACCACGAACGTGACCACCGCAGCCTCCCGTCCCTCCGGCTCGGTCACCGCGCTGGCCAGCGACGAGCCGAGCGCCGACAGCAACGCGAGGCCGGCCACCGCGGTGACCAGTACGGGTGGGGACAGCAGCACCAGAGCCATGGCCAGGCCGGCGCCGAGGCCGAGCGTCAGTTGCCCGGCGCCGAGGGCCACCGTCGCGATCCACCGGCGGCCTGGGTCAGGGTGGGTGTCCGGGCCGGCGGTCAGCGCCGCGGTGATCGCGGCCAGGTTGACGGCGTGACCGCCGAACGGCGCCGCCGCCGCGCTTGCCAGGCCGGTCGCGACGAGGACCGGGCGTAGGGGCGGCGTGTACCCGTATGTCGCCATGACCGCCATACCGGGGACGTTCTGCGCGGCCATGGTGACGAGAAACAGCGGGATGGCGATGCTCACCACTACGGACGGGTTCAGCGTCGGGGTGGTCAGCTCGATCGCAGGCTGCAGCGCCGCGCCGGACAGGCCGTTGCCGGGCCCGTGCACCGCGATGGCGATGATCGCCACGACGAGCGCGCCCGGAACTGCCCACTTCCGCAGGTACCGCTGTAACACCGCCCAGGTCAGGACGACGGGCATGGCCAACAGCGGGATGTCGACGACGGCACGGACCGGTGCGGTACACAGGCTGAGGATGACGCCCGCCAGCATGGCACCGGCGATCGGACGCGGAATGGCGGCGATCGCCCGGGCCGGCCAGGGCGACAGGCCGGCGAGGACGATGAGCCCGGCGCAGACGATGAACGCGCCGACCGCGGCCGGGAAGCCGCCGGGCACGGGACCGGTCGCCACCAGCAGCGCCGCGCCGGGGGTCGACCAGGCGATGCTGATCGGCATGCGGTACCGCAGCCCAAGGAAGAGCGCCGCCGCCCCGATGCCGCAGCAGAGGGCGAGCAGCCCGGACGCGGCCTGCCCTGGCGTCGCCCCGACGGCACGCAGCCCGGCGAGCACGACGGTGAACGAACTGGCGTAGCCGACCACCGCGCTGACCAGCCCCGCCATGACAGCCTGCACCCGCACGCCAACCCCTCAGACTCGCAATCGTTCCGTTTACGGAACGAACCATAGCCACGTGGCCACCGCGGGACAAGCCCGGCGGCGGAATGCAAGGATTGCCGGGTGGACAGCCGAGACACGGATATCGGGAGCCGACTGCGGCGATTGCGGGAGGCCCGCGGCATCTCCCTGTCGGCGCTGGCCCGCAGCGCCGGCATCGGCAAGGCCACCCTGTCCGGCCTGGAACTGGGCACCCGCAACCCGACGCTGGAGACGCTCTACGCGGTGGCAGGAGCCTTGGGCGTACCGTTGACGACCCTGGTTCTGGAGCCCGGCGCACCGCCCACGGAGGCCGTCAGCGTGCCCGGCGCCGCCGTAACGGCCACACTGCTGGAGGTCTTCGAGGAGCCGACCGCGACGTTCGAGTTGCTGCGGATGAGCGTCCGCCCCGGCATCGTGCAGCACTCGCCAGCCCACGCCCCCGGCGTGACCGAACACGTCACGGTCCACGCGGGTGTGCTGCGCGCCGGCCCGGCCGACGCCCCTCTGCTGGCTGCGCCAGGCGAGCACATCTCCTGGCAGGCCGACGTCCCACACATCTACAGCACTGTCGGCCCAGACGAAGCACTGGCCACCCTACTGATCCGCTCCCCCCGACAGGCCTGAGCCACCGAATCGGCCGCACGACGGCCACCAGAAATGTCCTCGCCCAAAACTTTTGACCCTTGTACGGTCACCCGCATGAACGGGAAGCCCTGGCACGACTCGGTGACCGCGGTGAACGCAATGACCGCCCGATGGGTGAAGACCTGTTCGGGTGAATCGGTCGTGATGGCCGGCGCAGGCGCCTGGCCACTGCTGGCCCACCTGGCATCAGCCGCCGAGGGACGAGGGCGCAAAGAACTGCAGGAGGCCGTCGGGCTAGACGCCGCTACCGCCTCCCAGGCGGCCCGAGCCGTACTGTCGATCATGAACGGATCCACGGCGATCCGGCCGGCGCTGGGCTTGTGGTCCCGGCCGAACCTGCCCCTGCATCCGGCCTGGATCACCACGCTTCCCGCAGGCCTGTACGGCGAACTGACCTCAGACCCCACAGCCGACCAACTCCGACTCGACACCTGGGCCAAAGAGCAGACCGGCGGGCTCATCCCCGCCATGCCCCTCCAGTTGACCGACCGCGTGCTCCTTGTCCTGGCCATGGCTCTGACCGTTCGCACCACGTGGTTACGCCCGTTCACCGACGGCATCGACCTGTTCGAAGCCGGCCCGTGGGCCGGACGGGACATCCATGTCCTACGCCGCAGCACCCACATACTCGACCGCGCCAGAGTCGCCGACACCCCCGCCGGTCCGCTCACCTTGCTTCGCGTCATGGGTACCGGTGGAATCGACGTCCACCTCGTTCTCGGTGACGACTCGATGAAACCCGGCCACGTCCTCACGGCCGGCATCGACGTACTGGCCGGACTCCACCCCGCCACCCCAGCCGGCCTCCTGCGCGCGGGCAGCCCAGGCCCCGGAATGACCGTCCGCCACGTCCGCGACCATGCCCGTGACGATGTACTGAACGTCAGGGTCCCACGCTTCACCATCACCTCCACGCACGACCTGCTGAACCTGCCCGAAGTCTTCGGCCTGGCAACAGTGACGGACCCGAGCCGCGGGCACTTCCCCGGCATCAGCACCCAACCGCTCGCCGTCACCCAGGCCCAGCAGAACGCCGTCGCCACCTTCCAAGCCACCGGCTTCGAGTCCGCCGCGATCACCGCCATCGGCGCCGTCGCAAGCGGAATAGCCCCGCCACCTCCCTACCGCGTCAGGCACATCGACCTCGACTTCAGCCATCCTTTCGGATTCCTCACGGTTGACCGCCGAAGCCACCTCATCCTGACCGCCGGCTGGGTCGCCGAACCCGAAGCCTGGCTCGCAGAACCCAGCAACTGAGCGCCGCACCATAGAAGAAGTCGTAACACCCGCGTCGGTGCTCCGGCAGGAAGACCGTTCGTTCGCTGGAGTCCTACTCGCTTGACGAAATCAACGCCGCCCTGGCCTGCATCGGTCCTGACGCTGGCTGCAAGCGCTGAATGAGGTCAAAGAGCGGATTGAGGTCGGGAATCGCGGTACCTGGTGGGACGGTCCAGCCCCACTCCCGGTTGTCGCTGTCCCACGACTCTTCCAATTGTGGAAAGGGGTTGGTGAGACCGAGCTCGCTCGGCAAACCTGGGACCTTGGCCGCAAGGCGGGGCACCCGCTTGTTCCAGAGGTCGATGACCAGAACGTTGTAGCTGCCGGGGCACCGCGATCGCCGGTTGGATCGCCGATGTGCCCGCCGACGTCCTGTCCGACCTGTACATGCGCGCAGGGGCCGCGCCGATCGGGCCACCGAGCAGGTCCACGATCTGGCGGGTGCTCTCCGGCGCCGACGCCGAGGCGCTGGATGCCGCGGTCGGCACCTGGTTGACCACTACCGGCCTGGCTGCAGCCACACCGGGACGGGAGGAAGACATGGCAGGGAAGCTGACGCAGCTGCGGTTGGACGGCAAGACGGTGCGCGGCGCCAAGGACGAACACGGCAATCAGCTTCACCTGCTGGCGGCGCTGACCGGCCCTGCCGAGCGGGCGGTGGTAGCGGCCCAGGCCGCCGTGGAAGGCGCCAAGCCCAACGAGACCGTTGTCGCCCGTGATCTGCTCAAAGGCCTCGACTTGACGGGCATGGTCGTCACCGCCGATGCCCCTCCACACGGTCAAGGCGACCGCCGGCCAGATCCGCTCCCAGGGCGGCCACTTCATCTTCCCGGTCAAAGAGAATCGCCCCACCCTGTTCGCTGTCCTGGACGCGCTGCCCTGGCGGCAGGCGCCGATCACACATCACAGCGTCCAGAAGGGTCATGGCCGGATCACCACCCGCACCATCCAGGTCCTGCCCGCCCCCGCCGAGCTCCCCTTCCCTGGCGTGGCCTGGGTCTGGCTGGTCGAACGCCAGGTCACTGACCTGCACGGCAAGCCGATCTCCAACATCGCCCAGCTCGGTGTCGCCAGCTCGGACGACACCCTGCTCACCCCCGCAGGCCTGGCCCGCTACATCCAAGATCACTGGGGTGTGGAGGTGTTGCACTGGATCCGCGACACCCTGTTCCGAGAGGACAACTCCACCGCCCGCCCCGGATCCGGCCCTCGCGTCCTGGCCTCCCTACGCAATCTGGCCATCGGCGCGTTACGCCTGGCTGGGCGCACCGACATTACTGAAGCCACGCGCTGGGCCTGCCGCTATATGACAAGGCCCTTTGCCATCCTCGGACTCACATCATGATCTTGAAAAGACCATGCACCATCCCCACAGCCACCCGCGCCTTCACTGGAGCCTGTATCCTCCACCAAACGATCTTGCCTCCCGCTCCCAGCCGATGGGACAACGCCTCCATGAACAGCGCTTATTCACCTGTACCAGAACTGAACCAGCTCAACGACCTTGAGAAGCAACTCGAAGGAAAGTTCATCTCGGATGGGTTCGAGCTGATCGAATTCGGAGAGTCAAAGCACGACGGCTGGTCAGACGCCCAAGAGTTCATCGACTCCTTCCTCTCCTTCGCCTACGCCAATAGTTCGGGCTCGTTCTATGCCCTTTGGCGCATGGACGACCGCGCGGACCTCTCCACCTTGCCCATTGCCGTGTTCGGAGACGAGGGAGGAATCCACCTCACCGCACGCGACCTCCGGGATCTACTCCGCCAACTCGCGAGCGATCGACCACTTGAAGTGGACTGGGGCGGTGCCAGCTTCGGCGAATATACGGGGTACCACCGTGAGGACGACGGCGGAGCCCAGGCTCACGAGACATATGTCGCATGGCTGAACCGGCATTTCGGCCTGGTCCCACCGGACGACCCCAACGACCTGATCGATGCAGCTGAGAACGAAGTTGGAGCTCAGTTCAAGACCTGGATCCGGGCATTCATCGAAGAAACCTAGAAACCCCATCCGAACGGCGCATCAGACTCACATCATGATCTTGAAACGGCCGTGCCCCAGGCCCCTGATTTGAATGGCTCACCTGAGGCGGGAGCTTCCTTCAACCCGTCGACAACCGCCTGCGGGTTCTCGTCATATGTCATCTCTCAAATATGCGTCAGCTCAGACCGGAACCTGCTGGACGCTCAACCGCCATGGCCTCAGCAGGTCGAACGCAGCGCACCTGTACGTCGTTGAGTAAGGGTGGGTGCAGGCAGGCAAGCCCGTACGGCCGAAAACCGCTTGCCTCGAATGGCGGAGCTCAGAGAACGTGGTGTCCATGGTGCTCTGACGGACAGAACCCCCGCCACTCCAAGATGCCACGGCGCCATAACGCCGCCCGCCCATACCCTGTTCAGCGAAGAGAGCGTCTTTGTCTCAGCAACACTCCCGGCAGGAGCTGTCCACCCCGGCCACCGTCACCGTGTTCGCCTCTCCCACAAGCTGGATCGAGTCCGATGCCGTCGCGCAATGCCACCAGGTGGCCGCCCTCGACGGAATGACGCACGTCGCCGCCATGCCGGACCTGCACCCCGGCAAGGGCGCCCCCATCGGCGCCGCCATGGCGTCGACCGTCTTGTACCCGTTCCTGGTGGGCTCCGACATCGGTTGTGGCATCGCCGTGTTCCCCGTCAAGCTGAAGCGCGCCGTGCCCGAGAAGCTCGCCGCCCGGTTCCCCGATCTCGATCGCGCGCTGGACCCCGAGCAGGATGCCGACGATCCCGCCTGGGCCGTGGTCAAGGGCGATATTCCCGCAGGCCACGTCG
This sequence comes from Nonomuraea sp. NPDC049141, assembly GCF_040648415.1. Classification (NCBI taxonomy): domain Bacteria; kingdom Bacillati; phylum Actinomycetota; class Actinomycetes; order Streptosporangiales; family Streptosporangiaceae; genus Nonomuraea; species Nonomuraea sp. NPDC049141. The sequence continues at coordinate 9,769 of NZ_JBEZDR010000047.1, read as the reverse complement.
AGGGCCTCGGGACGGTCGGCCGGGGCAACCACTTCGTCGAGCTGGCGCGGATCGGGACCGTCTTCGAGCCGGAGCACGCGAGCCGTCTCGGGCTCGCCGCCGGGGATCTGGTTCTCATCGTCCACAGCGGTTCCCGCGGGCTGGGCGAGCGGATCCTGCGGGCGCACACCGAGGTCAACGGCGCGGGCCCCGCCCCTGATCCCGGCGCCTACCTGGCAATGCATGACGACGCCGTACGCTGGGGATCGCTCAACCGGCGGCTGCTGGCCGCCCGGGTCGCTCATGCCCTGGGTACCGAGCCCACCGAACCGATCGTCGACCAGTGCCACAACCTGGTCGAGATCCGCGACGGGAGCTACCTGCACCGCAAGGGGGCGGCGCCGGGCGACGGCCGTGACGTGCTCATCGCCGGTACGCGAGGCACCCCTTCCTATCTCGTGGCCGGTCACGCCGGGCCGGACGCCAACCATTCCGTGGCGCACGGCGCGGGCCGCAAGATGTCGCGTGCCGACGCCCTGCGCCGGGGCCGGGCCAAGCACACGGTCGAGGAGCTGCGCCGCACACCGGTGGGATCGCTGGTGGTGTGTGGCGACCGCCAACTGCTCTTCGAGGAGGCGCCAACGGCCTACAAGCGCATCGAGCAGGTGATCGCCGACCTCGTCGACCATGACCTGGCCACGCCTGTGGCCACCACGATCCCTCTGGTCACCTACAAGACACCCGACCTCGGGAGAGACCACCGCCGCAAGCGAGGCCGGCTATGAACGTTCACCTGCTCCTGTCGGCCGGGCGCGGCCCGCAGGAGTGCACCTGGGCACTGGCCCAACTGCTACACCGCCTGGAAGCCGACGCCACCCGGCAGAGCCTGGAGACTCATCGAGCCCAGACCGTTCCCGGTGACCGGCCCGGTACCTACCGATCGGTCCTCATCCAGATCGCAGGAGACGACGCCGAGGCATTCGCCGCCTCGTGGACCGGAACCCTGTGCTGGCAGGCCCCCAGCCCATACCGGGCCAACACCAGCCGAAAGAACTGGTACGTCATCGCCCAACCGTGCCAGGTCGACACCCCGCACACGACCTTCGCGGAAGCAGACGTCGACATCGTCGCCTGCCGCACCGGCGGCCCCGGCGGTCAACATCGAAACAAGGCCAGCACGGCCGTACGGGCGATCCACCGGCCCACGGGGCTCGTCGTCGTGGTCGACACCGAGCGGCAGTTCAGCCTCAACCGCCGCATCGCCATGCGGCTGCTGCGACAGCGCATCGAGCACGGCGACGAGACGGCAGGACGCGCCGTGACCACCGCCCGCTGGCGCATCCACGATGAGCTCGTACGCGGCAACCCCACCCGTATCGAACGTCCGGAAACGTCGAGGCAGGACCCGGCTCCGCAGAAGCAGACGCGCCGACGACGACGGCAGTCCACCCCGAACACTCACCGGGTTTGATCACGCGACTCTTGGGCGGGGTCGGCCCCAACGGTGCTGGCCTTTCGAAGCGCGTCTCGGAGCGCCTCGGTGCTGGTCACACCGACGATCAGCGCGCCGTTCTCGAAGACGAATCTCGGCACGGTGGTGACGCCCTCCCGCCGCGCTGCGGCCACGTGCTCACGTACCTCGACGACCCCCTCCGCGGAGGCAAGAAAGTTCCGCACCCGGTCGCCAACCAAGCCGACCCGCTCGGCCAACTCGGTGAGTTGCAGGTGGTCGGCGACGTTCACGCCGTCGCGGAAGTACGCGTCGTAAAGGGCGGTCGCCAACGCGGCCTGCACCCCGGCACCGTACTCGTCCAGGGCGAGCCACAGCAGCCGGTGCGCGGTCAAGGTGTTGACCGCCATCGCACGGTCGAATCGGTACTCGATTCCTTCGCTGGCACCGAGCCGTGTCATCTCCGCGAGCATCGACTCCGCTTGTTCCGGACCGAACATCTCAGCCACCGTGTCCACCAGTGGCCGGGGCTCCTCGGGCGCGTCAGGAATCAGCTGGTACGGACGATGGACGAGTTCGACGTCCGGTTCCGCACCGGCCGCGGCCACCGCGCGGTGGAACTGGTGCGTGCCGAGGCGGCACCACGGGCACGCGATATCGCCGTATACCTCTACCTTCATCCAGGGTCCTTTCTTGTGTGGAGGTCGCCGCCGGGCTGGGGATCGGCGCTCGCGGTGGGGTTCCGCAGCGCTCGGAGGGCATGGGACCATGCGAGGACTTCATCCAGCATGAGGGTCAGGGCGGCTTCCTGACGTTCGCCGGGGGCACACACGCCGGCCTTGGAGTCGGCGAAGTCGAAGTCGTAGTACGGGTTGATCGCGACTTGGGCGTGTACGTCGGCGATTTTGATCTCGCCCATGGTCTGCCGTAGTTGTTCGGCGGCACGGGTGCCGCCGTAGACCCCGTAGCTGACGATCCCGGCCGCCTTGTCGTTCCATTCCGCGTACAGGTAGTCGATGGCGTTTTTCAGCGCGGCGGGGATGGCGCTGTTGTACTCCGGGGTGACGAACACGAACCCGTCGAACCTGTCGATCGTGGCCGCCCACCGCTTGGTATGTGCGTTCTGGTAGTAACCGATGACCGCGGGCGCGGGCTCGTCCAGCAGCGGCAGCTCGTAGTCGGCTATGTCGACGAGTTCGAGGTCGGCCTCCCCGGCCGTGACGGCGGGGTGTCGGCCGGCGGCCTCGGCGACCCACCGAGTCACGTCCTCAACGCGGCGCCCCGGGCGGGTGCTGCCCAAAATGATCGCGATCTGGATCATGGGCCTTCTCCTAACCGTCGGTGAATGTGCTCATGTCTGCTCAGCGTCCCGACGCTGGGCGTGTCGGGCCAGGCTGCGGTTTTCCTAGCCCTGGCAAGGCCAGGCTCGCCGCGAATACAATCGCAGTCGATGAGGGAGACAGAGCTGGGCGCGTTTCTACGCGCACACCGCGAGGCGGTCCCGCCGGCCGCGGTCGGGCTCCCGAACGGGAACCGGCGCCGCACACCCGGCCTGCGCCGGGCCGAGCTGGCCACGCTCGCGGGCGTCAGCGTGGAGTATCTCACCCGGCTGGAGCAGGGGCGCGACCGCAGCCCGTCCGCCCAGATACTCGCCGCGCTCTCTGAGACGCTGGGTCTCTCTCGTGACGAGCGGATTCACCTGCACCGGCTGGCGAAGACCACAGGCGGCGGCACGTGCGACGGGGCCGCCGCAACGCGGGCCCGGACGGTGCGCCCGACCGTACAGGCGCTGCTGGACCGGCTCGAGCCCGCGCCGGCGCTGGTCGTCAACCGGCCCGGCGACCTGCTCGCGTGGACGGCCGGGTTCGCGCGGCTCGCCGGCCCGACCGGGCTGCTGGAGGCCGAGCCACCGAACCTGGTCCGGTACGCGTTCACCGACCCGCGGGCGCACGACGCCCACCCGGACTGGGGCACGGTCGCCGGCGAGCGGGCCGCCGCGCTGCGGGCCGCGGCCGCGCTCGGCGACGCGCACGCGGCGCTGCTCGCCGAGGAGCTGACGATCACCGCCGACGCCCGCTTCCGCGACCGGTTCGAGGGCTCGGCCGCACTGCCCGCGCGCACCGGTGTCGAGCAATGGTCGCACCCGGAGGTGGGAGAGCTGCGGCTGGCGTACGAGAGCCTCGAACTGCCCGACCCCGACGAGCTGCGGCTGCTCGTCTACCTCGCCTCCGACGAGGCCACCGCCGCCGCCCTCGACCGCCTCACTGACCATCACCCCGGCTCACGTTGTCGCCATTGAGCAAGGTCGCCGCATAGCGCGTCCACGCGAAAACGCGTTGCCGTAGATGCTCGCAAAACGTATGGTTTTGCGCTCGTGATCACACTGGTGGAGCGAGTCCTGCCTGCCCGGCTGGGGACCGGATTTCGGTGGTTGCTGGCCTCGAGCTGGCTGACGAATCTCGGTGACGGGGTCGCGGCCACCGCGGGCCCACTGCTGATCGCGACGTTTCTGGGCCTGGCCCTGACCCATTCGCCGTGGGTCGCCGGGAGCATCTTCCTGGCCTTCGGCGCGCACGCCTTCATATGGGGCACGACCTCGGTCACCGTCCGCCAGCGCGCGGCCGGGTGAGCAGTGTCAACACCGTCTGTGTTTACGCCGGTCTGGTGGTCGGCTCGTTGATCGGCGGTGTCCTGGCCACCCGCTTCGGTGTCGCGGCGCCCTTCTGGTTCGCCTTCGCTGGCTCCGCGGTGTTCGTGGTGCTGCTGTGGCGGCAGCTCATGCTCATCGCCCACGACGATTGAGATCAGCCGCCGAGTGAGCCGAAGAGTAACGCGCCGGCGATCCCGGTGAAGAAGAGGGCGAACGCGATCTGCACGACGAGATCGGTCCCGGTGGCCAGGCCATAGGCCAGGGCGTCCGTCGTGATGTCCACGGGCATGAAGCTCATGAACATCCAGGCGAATGTCCGGAAGGCGAGCATGAAGAGCCCGTCCCACCAGCCGAACAGCAGTCCCCACAGCAGGACCCCGAGGCCGAAGAAGGCCAGGTACAGCCAGCCGCCGAGCGTTGTGCCGGACTTCGGCAGGAACCACTGCTCACCGCCCATCACCTCCACCCCTACGACTTCGTCGTGCCAGAGCCGCAGTGTGGCCGGTTGTCCCTGTTTGGCCTTGGCGTAGAAGCTCGGGGACACGTCGCGGGCCTGCCGGGCACCGTTGGCCCGCTGCCAGGTGACCTCGTAGTGGGTGGTCGTGGTGGTGCTCGTGTGTGTTTGGCCGTTGGCGTCGGTGGACGTCGTCGTCGAGGTCGTGGTGTAGGTGCGCCGGCCGACAACGGATCCCGCCTCGTTGCCGAAACAGTTGCCGACGCCCCGATCGCACGCCACGACCTCGCGGAACTCCCTGGTCTGCCGGTACGGGCCGGCAGCGCCGGCGAGGGCCACCACGAGCACGCTCAGACCGAGCGCGACCACGATCCACCGCCCTAAGGAGCGCTTGGGCCAAGATACGCGGCGCGACAGCGGACGGAACCGGCGAAGCCTCATGCTCCATCTTTACAACGATCACTTACCCGTGGGGCTTCCTTGAGGATCTCCTCCGAGGCCCGACGTGACGGTGACGGCTTGCTGGGCGCTCGCCCGGGCGGAGCCGTTGCACTGGGTCGAGGTTCCGGTGAAGATCAGGCCGGTCGAGCAGCCCTGGTCGTCGGTGATGACCAGGGTGACCTGGTACGTGCCGGGCGCGGGGAATCGGTGCGTGGGCCGCGGCCCTCCGTCCCTGAGCACGGTTCCGTCGCCGAAGGCCCAGTCGTAGCGGACGACGTTGCCGTCCGGATCCGACGAGGTCGAGGCGTCGAAGCGGGCCTCGAGTCCGGTCGTCTCACCGACGGCCAGTGCCGCCTGAGGGCCTTGGTTCGGCAGTACGGCGATCGACTGGAACGCGGGCCGCATGCCTCCGGTGGGGTACGGGCTGCCGTCGAGTTCCTCCAGCTCGCCGCCCGGTTTGATGCGGAATGCCGAGGCGTCGTTGGAGTCGAGGTTCGACACGTACAGCCACCGGCCGTCCGGCGCGGGCGCCAGCGCCACCGGGCTCTTGCCCGCCTTGACGTCTGCGATGTGGTCAAGAGAGCCGTTGGCGCGGATGGTGTAGGCCGACACCAGCCTGCTTCCGCTGCCGATCAGCCCGCCGTCCGTCACGTACAGGTTGCGACCGTCGGGGGTGACGGCGGCCGCGATCGGGACGTCGGGCGCGGGGAACGGCGAGTCGGGCACCGGCGTCAGGGCGCCGTCCGAGTCGACGCGGAAGACGAACACTTCGTGCGACGCCTCGCCCTCGTGCCGCGCCGCGCACGGCACGAAGAGGAACCTCCCGTCGGGCGTGAGGGCCATCGCGCCGCCCGCCGCGCCGATCGGCGTCGTGCCGAGTCGCTTGAGTGTGCCCTTTTCTTGGACGGCGAATCTGACCAGCACATCCGGTTCGGTGTCCGCCACCGGGTCGCCGGTGGTCACGTACAGGTTGCGACCGTCGGGGGTCATGGCCATCCCCCGGGGATTTTCTCCCAGGACTGGGACTGATGTTCCGGGCGTGGTGAGTCTGCCGTCGCTCGCGATGGGGAACATCGTCACCATCGCGGCGCTGCGGCTGATGACGTACAGCCGCTGCCCGTCGGGGGAGACGACGGCGTCGTCCGGGTCCGCTGGGGTGGGGGTGGACGGCGACAGTGCGGTGAGGCCGCCGTCAGCGCCGACCCGGTAGGTCGTGATCGTGCCGGCCGTGCCGTTGGCGACATAGACCGTGCGCGCGTCGGGTGAGATCACGATTCCACGGGGAGCCGCGTCGGTCGCCGTCAGCTTGGTGTCCGCCGTCAGGCCACCGTCCTGCTGGATCGCGAACCTGGTGATGTTGTTGGACAGGATGTTCGTGACGTACACGGAGCGCGGGGTCGGCGCCTCGTGCGGGACAGTGGGTGTGATGGCCAGTGGCAGCCCGATCAGGGTTGCCAGCAGGCCTAACTTCGTAAGCACTGCAAGAGTTCCTCTCATTACGGACGGATGAGCGTTAACCGCCCTGGTATCCGATCTGGGACAGGGTCCGAGCCAGCACCCCCGCGTACGCGGACGTCCCGGTGTCGTTCGGGTGGAATGACTCCCGGCTCAGACAAAGCGGGTTGGAGGGGTTGGGCGGGTAGGGAATGCAGGTCGCCGGGTCGTCCCCGGCGTGGAAGTCGCCCTCACCGTTGGGGTTGATCATGATGGGGTTGATCCAGGACCCGCTCCCGCAGGCCTCGTGGCCGGCGAAGTCACTGATCGGGCTGGCCGCGTACACCTCGAACAGCGGGTCGCTCGGAGCCCCCTCGGACTGCAGTTGGGAGGCCAGCTCCTACTGCTTGCCTTCCATATATCGGGCGAGTTCTCCGACGTCACCATTTCACGGGGACAGTAAGACCAGAAGGGCAGCAACCGGACAGCAGCCGGACATTTGTCGGGCGGGGGCGAAAGGCTATCAGCTGTGACAGGGGCCTCGGTCGGCGTGCCGCTTGAGTCGGACGAACTTCGCGTGGCATTCTTTGCGCGTCTTGACGTACACGCTGACGCGCTTGATCGTCCCTGCCATGGTCGGGACGAGGACCTTCGCCTCATAGCGACCGTCTTTGCGAGCAATGATCGTTCCTTCGCCGTTCAAGCTGGCGACGCGGCTTCTGTAGCTGGCGGCGCTCGGGTCCGCTGTATTCAGTCACATGAGCCTGGCATGATCGCCCTATGACCAAACGTGGGCTATTGCAGGAGTTCCGGGCTATCACGTCGATCAAACGGCCCGCGCAGCGTGGTTACGCCCTCGAACGGTTTATGGTCGATCTGTTCCGCGCTCATCACTTTCAAACTACGCCGAACGCTGGAGCTGCCAAGCCTCGACAGGTGGATCTCTTCGCGACACGAGACGCGGAGAGCTACCTGATCGAAACAAAGTGGCGAAGCGACAAGTTGGACATCAGTGATATCGATGGTCTGCGGTCGCGGCTACGCCGAGTACCTGCGCATGTAGCCGGGCTCCTGGTCAGCATTGAGGGATTCTCTGAGTCCGTGATCGCAGACGTGGTGGCGAACGCCGCCCAACCAGTCATTCTTCTGTCCGGTGGCGAACTTGAGCGAATCCTGCTCGATCGCGAGTCGCTGCTGCGGCTCCTGCATCGGAAGAAGGATGCCCTGCTTACCCACGGCGAGGTGCTGCTGGACGCGCCGCTCGTGCAACCCAAGCCAGCGAGGCGCAAGAAGTCGGCCACGGCGCTGCCCGTGTCACCTGCGGAGTTCGTGTGGCCTGACGGTCATCGCAGCCGCGTGCTGGACTGTCGTGGCGGGTTCGGGCAGTTCGTGTTCACCCAGGAGATCCCGGACATCGACTGGGTACCGGCTGCCGGCGTCGGCGTGACACTTGATCTGTACCCGGAGATCTTCAGCGAGCAGGCAATCCTAAATTTGATCGACACGCTCGCGAGCCTCGGCTGGGCGACCGGGCAAGCGCGCTGGAGCATCCAGCAGTCCTCCCAGAACTGGCACGGCCTTGGCACAGACGAGTTCGCCACAGTGCTTCCCCGGTGGGCAGAGCGAGCCGAGTCCGAGGATTCTCACCATTCTGAGGAGCTCTGCTACACCGATGTGTGCGACGGCGGGTTCTATACCCTCACGGCTAAACTCGCCGCTCACAAATCGCGGCTCGCGTCGATAGTCAATCTGTCGTTTCAGCTACAAGGTATCCCGCTGGACCTAGCTCCGCTGATGCAACTGTGTAAGGCCATCGGACTTCATGAGGCGGTGTACTTCCGGCCCTTGGAAGGCCGATCGATCACCCAATCCCGGAGCTTCTCTTCGGGAACGCATATCGATATCAGGGAAGTGGCCTACATCGTTCAGCCCGATGTGTTCGACTTAGACTTCGATCTTGACGACGAAGATGCAGAGCCAATCGCCAACATACGAGTGCGGGAGTGGGTTACTGGAATTGTCATCGAGAACCCACTTTGCGGCGATCCTGAGCTTGCGCGTTCAGAGGTGGAACTGGAACTGCGACCGCTTGAATCCAGTGAACTCGTAATCTGTAACCTCACCCACCACCATCCACTCGACTATGAGCCGGTGATCTACCGCGCCAACCGAGTGGAGTGCGCGAGCTCCACGAGCGCGCAGCTGTACGCACTGAGCTGTGACTGGGAGCCAGTCGAGCCGCGGAGTCGAGTCCGCGATCTCATCCCGGGCGAGCCACGAGACTCTGGACGTCACCGGCCTCGTCCCACCGCTGGCCTGTAAGGTAGCCCGGTGCCGCGTCGTGGAGCAGTTCGTAAGACAGCGGAAAGGTGAGTCCCAGCCGCCGGACGTCCATGGCCGCATGGCGCAGTGCCTTGGCGGCGCGTTGCGGTATCGCTCCATTAGGACGGGAACACCGGCGAGGAACTGGGGGATTTGGCCATTGGAAGCTTGTCGCCCGGCCAGTTCCAGTGGAGGATCAGAGATCGCCTGTAGAGCGTCGAGGTCCTGGTCGGGGAACGACTCGGGCATGGAGATTCCCATGCCGCTCAACAGAGCTCTGCTGTGGGCGTGCGGATCAGCGGCACCGGGAGAAGGCGTGGCCGTCAGGGTGGCCCAGTGCTCGGGCCACAGTGTGCCCAGCACGAGCACCGGTGCCCTGCCGGGGTTGCGACTGAGACGCCCCTTCAGGAAGAACACGTACAAGCCGCCGCTCTGGCTCTCTTCGACTTCGATAAGACCTCCGCTTGAGATTGGCCTGGTTTGGACACTGCCGAACAGCGATGGTGGATGCACAGAGGTGACGAGACCGGAGCAAGAGTCCTTGTACAGGCCGTTTCGTGAGTAGGCGCAGCAGCCTTCGAGTGAACCCGCCGACCTTGACCAGGAGATCGTGTGGACAGCACGGCGTGGGTTGCGATCTTAACGGGTGGAACGGCGATCCTGGCGGGATGGGTGACCAGCTTGGGGAATGCTCGCTCAGTACGAATCCAAGCCGAGGCGTCCGCTAAGGCTCAACAGCATGCTCAGATTCGTGAAGCACGTCGGACGGCCTACCTCGAGTTCCTGGAGCAGGCCCACATCACGGGCGAGCTCTGCTACAGGCTCGGCGACGTCTACATGCAACTGACGCAGCAGGACGAGCAGTTGGAGAAGATTCAGGATTTACGTACTGCCCTGCGGAACGCCTACGACCCGCTGGCACGATGCGCCAGGGTGGTTCTCCTCCAGGGCCACGGCGAGGTATCGGTAACAGCCTGAGTGTCCGTTTCTCGGAGTGACTGTTCCGGGGGCAAGGGGGCCTGGAGAGGCGTCCGGGGAC
>NZ_JBEZDR010000046.1:0-31524 GCF_040648415.1 Nonomuraea sp. NPDC049141 | reverse complement strand
CCTCCCAGCAGTGCTCGTCGTGTGGGCATGTGGACCGCAAGAACCGGCTCGATCAAGCCTCTTTCTCGTGTACGTCGTGCGGCTTCGCTGAGCACCGGAAAACATCCGCAAGGTCGCCGAGAACAGCCTGCGCTACCTGCAGAGCGACCACATCGACCTCTTCTACCAGCACATCTCCGACCCCGCCGTTCCGGTCGAGGAGGTCGCCGGCGTGGTTGGCGAACTGATCGCCGAGGGCAAGGTGAAGTACTTCGGCCTGAGCAACGTCGGCCCCCAGTACATTCGCCGCGCCCACGCCGTCACCCCGGTCTCCGCGCTCCAGTACGAGTACTCGCTCTTCGAGCGGGAGGTGGAGGAGAAGATCCTTCCCGTTCTGCGGGAACTCGGCATCGGCCTGGTGCCCTACTCCCCGCTCGGCCGCGGCTTCCTCGCCGGCCAGGTCAAGCCCGCGAGCGAGTACGCCGCGGACGACATGCGCAGCTGGGACGAGCGTTGGCAGGGCGAGAACTACACGTACAACGTGCACGCCATCGAACAGCTCAAGAATCTGGCCGACACCAGGGACATCACTACCGCCCAGCTCGCGCTGGCCTGGTTGCTCGCCCAGGGCGAGGACATCGCGCCCATTCCCGGCACCCGCAGCACCAAGCGCCTTGAGGAGAACGCCGGCGCCGTCGACGTCCAGCTCTCGGCCGCCGATCTGGCCCGCATCACTGAGATCCTTCCCCACGGCTCGGCAGGCAGCCGCTACCCCGCTGCGATGCTGTCCAGCTTCACCACAGACTGACCGCGCCGGGAGTCATCGCCTCCCGACGGGCAAGGGGCCTCCGCCGCGTTTCCGTCACGCGTCGGTCGTCACTGCGCGGGCCGCGAAGGCGGCCGGGGTGAGGCCGGTGCGGTCGCGGAAGAAGCGGCCGAAGTTCGCGGGATCGGTGAAGCCGAGGTGGACGGCCACAGCCCGGGCATCCCACCGGGCACCTCCCAGCAGGCGCCTGGCTTCCAGGAGGCGCCGCTCGTCGATGAGCTCGCGTACTCCCTTGCCGGTGACGTCCCGGGCGGCGCGGCTGAGGGTGCGGACCGAGCAGCCGAGCAACTCGGCGTAGTCCGCGGCTTGGTGCAGCTCGCGAAAGTGCAGCTCCAAGGCGTCCAGGAAGCGCCCGTACCTGTGGGCGCGGCCGGTGCCGGCCGTGGCCGTGCCGATGGGGGCGATGCCCGGGGAGTTGGCCAGGCGCAGTAGCAGCGATTCGAGCAGGCTGCGCCGCAGGGCGTGGTGGATGTCGAGGGGGCGGCGCCCCAGTGCGCGGTGTTCGTCCAGGAGCTGGAGTGCCGTCTGCTGGAGCCAGGCGGTGTCGTCGGGGTGCGGGCTGAGCACGGTGGGGGCCTCGTGCGCGGTGAGCGGGGCCAGGAGACGGGCGAGGTCGGGCCGCAGCACGTCCGGTTCGAACAGGATGAACGGGCCGCGGGCCGCGCCGGGCGGATGCCAGCGCTGCGCGTGCCCGGGACGCACCCACAGCCACTGGCCGGGGGCGACGGTCCGCGTGACGTGGTCGACGTCGTGCCGCAACTCACCCTCGGTGATCGCGATGAGGTAGTGGAAGGTGGCACGGCCCGGACGGGGCGGGTTCCACGGCCAGTCGTCGTGCTGGGCGAAGAAGTCCTCGACGGTACTCACCTCAAGGCCGTAGGGAGTACCGACCGGGGGCTGGAAACCGTACAGCGGAACCGCAGCTGGTCCGGCCTGCCCGCTCGGCCCGGAGTGTCGCTTGTCGACCATCACGTGTCCGCAGCCTACCGCCCTTCCGGTCGGCTTCGGCGGAAGGATGGGACGTGCCACCGCGCCCGCGCGGCGCGCCCTCCGCCTCCTTCGATGCCACAGTCCGTCACCACCTGAGAAGGCTCACCACCCATGAACGGATCGGCCCTGCACAAGACCGCCGCCGACTGCGCGGAGGAACTCCCCGGAGCCCAGCTGGAGCACCCCTTCGGCCCCGCCTGGGAGGTCTACAAGGTACGCGGCAAGGTGTTCATGCTGATGACCGAAGTCCCGGGGCGGCCCGTCGTGATCCTCAAGGCGGACCCCGGCGAGGCCCACGCCCTGCGGGAGCAGTACAGCCACATCACCCCCGGCTACCACATGAACAAGAAGCACTGGATCACCCTGGAGAGCGGAGAAGGCGTCGACAATGAGCTCGTCAGGGAGCTCGTCACCGACTCCTACCGGCTCGTCGTCGCCCACCTGCCCAAGGCCGAGCAGCCCGTCGACCCGCACACCTACGGCATCGGCGCACGGGCGGCCCGGTGAACGCGGCCGGTGACCGGCTCCAGGACACCGCCCGTCAGGCGGCCCTGGCCCTCCCCGACGTCAGCCACGGATACCCCTTCACCCCGGGACTCGACGTGTACAAGGTCGCGGGCAAGGTGTTCCTGATCGTCACCGACGACCCGGACGAACAGATCATCACGGTCAAGTGCGAACCCGAACACGCCCGCGCGCAAGAACGCGGCTACGCCTCGATCACACCGGGCCGCTATCTCGACAAACGCCACTGGATCTCACTGGGGCCGGGACCCGGCATCACCGAGCGGCTGATCACCGACGCGATCGAGGATTCCTACGACCTGGTCGCCGGGCGGCTGCCGCGACGCGACCGCCCCAGTGCCCGATGAGCGCCGCGAGCTTCCCCGCGAACGGCGAGCCCTCGCTCGTCAGCGTCCCGTGCAAGGGCTCGCCCCGTCCGCACACGCCCGCCTGCGACCCGAGAGACCGATGGAACCGACCGCAGTGATCCTGCCGCTCTTCGACGAGGAGCCCTCCCGGCCAGTCGCCGACCGCCCGCGCCCCGCAAAGCTGGAAGACGTCGCCGGGCAGGACCACCTCCTGGCCGCGGACGCCGCTGCTGGGCCCCCATGGTCGCCCAGCAGCGGCTCAGCTCCACCATCCTGCGGGGCCGCCCGGCGTCGGGAAGACCACCATCGCCCGGCTCCTCGCGGACGGCAGCGACATGGCCTTCGAGCCGGTGTCGGCCACCTTCTCCGGCGTGGCCGAACCGCTCCAGGCCACCGATGGCAAGTTGATCGACTTGCCTTAAGGATGGCGAGGGAGTTACCTTCAGGTGGTGAGTCCATCGACTTACCTTACGACTCGGCAAGGAACAATGAACATGAATCGTCTTGCGGGCAAGCGCGCCCTCATCACCGGCGGCACGAGTGGGATCGGTCTGGAGACCGCGCAGCGTTTCATCGCGGAGGGGGCCGACGTGCTGGTCACAGGCGTCACCCCGGCCAGCATCGACAAGGCGCGGCAGATCCTCGGGGACAAGGTGCCGGTGGTGCAGGCCGATGCGCGCGATCTCGATGCGCAGCGCGGCCTGGCGGAGCGGGTGCGTGAGCATTTCGGGGAGCTGGACGTGGCGTTCCTGAACGCCGGCGTCTCGGACTGGCGGCCGTTCGAGGACCACACGGAGGACAGTTTCGACCGGCTCTTCGACATCAACGTCAAGAGCGTCTTCTTTCTCACACAGGCCCTGGTGCCCGTGCTGGCCAACCCGTCCTCGGTCATCCTCAACGCGTCCAGCAGCGCGCACGGCGGCTATGGTCAGTCGAACGCCTACGCCGCGACGAAGGCGGCTGTCGGCTCCCTGATGCGGTCGTGGAACGCGGACCTGCTCAGGTCGCACGGCATCCGGTTCAACGCGGTCAGTCCCGGCCCGGTGGACACCCCGCTGTACTCCAAGCTCGGGATCGAGGACCCCGCGCAGCAGACGGCGGTTCTGGAGGCGATCAGCTCCGGCATCCCGCTGGGTCGCATGGGTATGCCCGAGGAGGTCGCGGAAGCCGTCGTGTACCTGGCCTCCGATGTCTCCGCCTTCGCTGTGGGCCAGGACCTTATCCTGGACGGCGGCCAGACCGTCCTCTGACAGCGAGGATGCGGCTGGGAGACGGGCGAGGGGCGTGGGTATGTCGGTGGCGGACCGTGACCGAGCGGAAACCGGTGGCGATACGTGCCAGGCCGGGTATCACGCGCAGATCAAAGCGGAGAACCGCGCGCGCATCATCCGCGCCGCCCGCGACCTCTTCCTCGCCCGGGGATACGACAAGACCTCCCTGGCCCAGATCGCCAGGGAGGCCCGCGTCTCCACCGGCACCCTCTTCAAGCGGTACCCCTCCAAGGCTGCGCTGTTCGCGGCCGTCACCTCCGAACAGTGGCAGCTGGACGTGCAGTACGCCGAACCGCCCCCGCCCGGTGATCCCCGGTACGGTCTGGACCACATCGGCCGCGACTACGCTTGCTTGGTCTCGCGGCCCGGCACAGCGGCGCTGTGCCGCCTCATCATCACCGAACTTCCCCAGATGCCGGAACTCGCCGACATCGTCGGCACCGGCTTCGCCATCGACCGCGGACCCTTCTTCGACCGGCTCCGCGACTACCTGGACGCCGAAGCACAGGCCGGCACACTCGACTTCCGTTCGGCCGACGGACAGACACAGCCGGCATCCGCAGTGGCCGAACAGTTCCTCGGCATGATCTGCGGCCAGCTCCTGTGGCCTCAACTCGTACGGACCGACTTCGTCCCGCCCGACCCCACCGACACCACGATCGTGGACGAAGCCGTCGCCCTCATGCTCACCCGCTATCGCACCGGATCCTGAACCCCGGACTACCAGTTCACGCTGCCAGGACCCCGATACGTCGCCCTACCGGGACCGACAACGAATACGGGCGAGCGCGACCGGTCCTTCAGCAACCGACAGCGGCCGACAGCTGAGCTGGGACCGTGGCCTCCCGGTACTGCTGGCGTGCGCCCCCGGCGTTGCGCTCGGTGGCGCGACCACCGACAAATGATCGACGAAATCCTCTAGCACGTGCGAACCCGGGGCGACGTTGGCCCCGCTGTGACGGTGTTGGCCTTCTGCGGCGTCGACCACCGCGGCTATACCGGCTACTCAGCGCCACCCGCAAACATCGCGTGATCGGAACTTCCAGCTGGACACGACCGGCGCGCGAGTCACTGGCCACCACGAACTCACCCAGCAGTTCCTTCACTAAAGCCAAGCCCCGGCCGAGCCGAACCCACAATCCTCTCCAAGCCAGGGACGTGATTCTCATAAACCCCGATTGCCAGAGAAGATCACCAGCAGGCCACGGAGCGCCAGTCTGAGTCCCGGAGAGGCTGATTTCTTTCTCAGAACTCGTTCTCATGCAAGTCGGCGGATCGCCGGATTCTGGGAAATGTTTGTGAGAACATCTGGGGCATGACCAAGGCCCCGGAACCCGACGAACGCGCCGAATCCATCTCCCTGTCCGCTATCGCCGGGGAAGGCCCCCGTGATGCTGATGAGGTGGAGCGTCACCCGTGCCCGCGATGCACCGTCGCGGCGGGTTCGCCGTGCCGGTCACGCTCGGGCGCGGTGGCCGGCACCTACCACACCGGCCGGTTCACCAAGGTGGCCCGGCTGGCGAAGCTGTTGCGGGTGATCACCCCGGCCGACCGGAACCCGGGCCAGCCCTGGCGGCCGGGCACACCACCGCCCGCGCCGCTCAGTGGGCCGTCAGCGGACATCCGGATCGGCTACGCCCGCTGCTCCGCGCTCACCCAGGAACTGCAGTCGCAGCTGGACGCGCTGGCTGCGCATGGGATCGGTCGCGAGAAGATCTTCTCCGAGAAGATCTCGACCCGGGTGAAGGTGCGTCCGCAGTTCGAGGCGGCGCTCGCGCTGGCCCGGCAGATCAAGGCGCACGCCCCGCACTGCCGGGTCATCCTGACGGTGTATGAGATGAAGCGGCTCGGCCGCGACGCCGCCGAGCTGACCGCGCTGGCCGACCACCTGACCGCGCATGGCCTGGTGCTGGAGATGCTCGCCGGGCCGCTGGCCGGGATCTACGACCCGTCCGGGCCGGGCCGGATGCTGTTCGGCTTCTTCGCCGCGATGGCCGAGACCGAACGCGAAGCCATCCGCGAGTCCACCCTGGAAGGACTCGATGCCGCCGCCCGCAACGGCAACCACGGCGGCCGGCCCCCGGTCATCACCGACGACATGCTGCACACCGTGCTGCGCCGCCGCGCCACCGGCGAGACGGTGGAATCCATCCGAGGTGACTTGATCATCCCCACCGGTAAGCGCAAGGGCCGCAACCCCAGCGCGGCCAGCATCTACCGCGCACTCGCCGAACACGCCAAGCAGCAGGCCTACCCCGAAGCCGTCGAGGCGGCCCACGCCGACTTCGCCCTCCTGCAAGGCCAAGACATCCCCCGACCCCGCCCGGCCCGCATCCGACGCCCGGGCCAGGCGCTGACGGCGCAGGAGGCCGAACTTCGCCATCGCCTGCAGAGCCAACCTCACCCGAACGCGGAGCGATAGCTCACACGATCAGTTCCGGCGCTGTCAGCCGATCAAAGCCCGCAAGAGCCGCTCACGCTGCGGCTCGTTCAGCGCGCCAACACGCTGTTTCTCCTGCACCCCGCAGGTGGCCATCAACGCCGCGACCCTGGCCGGCCCATACCCGGGAACGGCCCGCAGGACCTGAACCACTCGTGTTCGGCCGACCAGATCCTGCCCGCTTCGCTCGAACACCTCCGCCACACTCACCACGCCGGACGCCACCTCCGCCAACAGCGCACGACGCGCCGTACGCGCCTGGGCCGCCTTCGCCAACACCTTCGCACGCTGCTCCGCCATCATCGCCGACAGGGCCATCAGGCACCTCTCCTGTAGAGATATCGGCTGGTCAGTGGCTACCGCCATAGATCACGACGGGACCGCCGCCGATCATCATCCCGCACAGCGTCAACAGATGTGACACTAAACCCGGTTCACCGTTCCACTCCTACTGGCAGGCCAGTTCCTGCCGGGTATCGCCGACGGGACCACCGTCGCGACGGTAGCGCTGGTCGAGGACGACCGGGGCTGGAGCGTGGACGGCCTACGAACCGTGGCCGTCCCCGACAGGGACACCTGGGTCCTGACCGGCCACAAGACCTACGTCCTCGACGGGCACACGGCCGACCTGCTGCTGGTGGTGGCCAGCGAAGAGTCGGGGCCGAGCCTGTTCGCCGTCGCCGCCGACGCCCCCGGGCTGACCCGCAGACCTTTGCAGACCATTGATCTGACCCGCAAGCAGGCCGCCCTGTCCCTCGACGGGGTGCCGGCCCGCCGTCTCGGGCCGGCCCGGGCGGCGATGGAGTCCGCACTGCGGTCGGCGATCATCGCCCTGGCGGCGGAGCAGGTCGGCGGCGCCCAGCGCTGCCTGGACATGAGCGTCGAGTACGCCAAGCTGCGTGTGCAGTTCGGGCGCCCGATCGGCAGCTTCCAGGCCATCAAGCACCGGTGTGCCGACATGCTGCTGTCGATCGAACGGGCCCGGTCGGCGGTCTACCACGCCACCCAGGCGGCCGACCAGGAGGCGGATGAGCTGCTGACGGTCGCCAGCCTGGCCAAGGCGCTGTGCTCGGAGGTCTACCTCCAGGCCGCGGCGGACACCATCCAGATCCACGGAGGCATCGGCTTCACCTGGGAACACGACGCCCACCTCTATTTTCGCCGTGCCCAATCCACCCAAGCCATGTTCGGCTCTCCCGATTACCATCGCGAACTCGTCGCCACTCAGCTTCTCGGCTGACACGCAGGACGTCGGTTCTCAGTATGCCGTCCACTACAACGGCCATCGGCCGCATCAGGCTCGTGGACGACGGCCACCCGACAGGGACCGTACACCGAGCTGCTGCTGTCGGAGCTCAAGGACACCAAGGCGCTGCCGCCGGTCGAAGAAGTACGGCGCAAGGACCCGAGCAACCAACCATGGTCAACAGCAAACTCGGAGGTCGGCGAAAACCGAGAAACCCAAGGTCGAACGCGGTATTGAAGAGTAGGGCGGGTGGGACTTGAACCCACGACCCACGGATTATGAGTCGGTTCGATTGGTGCCGCTCAGTGCCGCGGGATGACGTTTTCTATCACTCTGTCCGCGATCATCCCCAACATCGTGCCGGGAGGTGGTGATGGATGCCGGGCTGTGCCGCGTACACGCGAGCAACCACCGAGCAGTCATCGGTAGGCGATGTGCGTCTACTCGCCAGGATGACTTGTAGTCGCTTCGGAAGCGATGCAGAGCCTGCTTGACGTGCATGGATGGAATTTTCGGCAGGCGCGCTGATCAGCGAGTACCGGCGAGCTGGCTGACCACCGGAGTGCAGTCATGAAATACGCAGGTCAGTCAGGGTCTGGGCCCCAATTATGACACCCTTCAGGCTGTTCTGAGAGACCAAAGGTCGGCTACAACGGCAGCCTCAACCTGCGCGCCGCCTGGCACGTCTCCTACTCAGCCATCCCGACCGGCTACGCGGTGCGGCACCCAGCCGGTGCAGGAGCTCGCAGTCGCCGAGATCCCGCCCGAGGCTGGAGCATCGAGCGATACGGGCTTCGCCTTGTTCTTGCCTGCTTGTTATGAGGATCCGGTGCCGGCGTTCAGTTCGTTCCACTCGTGGAGGAGCTGGGGGACTTCGTGGCGTAGGAAGGCGAAGAAGCGCCGGGTCTCATCCATGCGTCGTCCCGCGGGCGTGTCGATGCCAAGCACCTCCACCCCGTCGCTCGCCCCCTCCTCGAAGCGGCGGAACACCTCGTCGCTCGACGCCGCTGCCCTGTACCACGCCGTCTGGTCGACGCGGTAACGGTCGCGCCGCTCCCTGGGATCCCTTTCCCTGATCACCATCCCGACTTGCATCAGGTACTTCACCGCGCCAGAAACCGCCGACGGCCCCACCTGGAGCAGGTCGGCAAGTTCGGCGGCGGTGCGCCGCCCGTCGTCGGCGACGAGGAGCGCGGCAAGCACGCGTGCCGCCATGCGTGGATAGCCGACCTCGGACATGATCACCGCGAAACGTTCAAGGAACCGCCGCGCCTCATCGGTCATGCACACCTCTCAATCGATGGCCTTAGACCACAGAATATCAGACAGTTCACAAATTTCGTGAAGTTGATGTATTGTGCAAAACATGTCAAACATGATCTCCGTGTCCGGTCTGGTCAAGACCTTCGGACGGACGCGCGCACTCGACGGCCTGGACTTGTCGGTCCGGGCCGGCGAAGTGCATGGCTTCCTAGGCCCGAACGGGGCCGGCAAGTCCACGACCATCCGGATCCTGCTGGGCCTCCTACGTCAGGATTCGGGCACCGCTCAGCTGCTGGACGGCGATCCGTGGCGCGACGCGACCACCTTGCACCGCCGCCTGGCGTACGTGCCCGGCGACGTGACCCTGTGGCCCACGCTGTCCGGAGGCGAGGCGATCGACCTGCTCGGCCGGATGCGCGGCGGGCTGGATCCCCAACGCCGGGCCGAGCTGCTCGAGGCGTTCGAACTGGACCCGCGCAAGAAGGGCCGGGCCTACTCCAAGGGCAATCGGCAGAAGGTGGCCCTGGTTGCGGCGCTGTCCTCGGATTCCGAGTTGCTCATCCTGGACGAGCCCACCTCGGGCCTGGACCCGCTGATGGAGGCGGTCTTCCAGGAGTGCGTCCAGGAAGAGCGGCGCAAGGGGCGCACGGTGCTGCTGTCCAGCCACATCCTCGCCGAGGTCGAAGCCCTCTGCGACCGGGTGAGCATCATCCGCAACGGTCGTACCGTGGAGACCGGTACGCTCGCCGAGCTGCGCCATCTCACGCGGACCTCGATCACGGCCGAGCTCGACGGCCCCGTTCCCCGGCTCGCCGGTACGACGGGTGTACACGACCTGTATGCGGAGGGCAACCGGCTGAGCTGCCAGGTCGACGGCGACGCGCTGGACCCGCTGCTGCGCGAGTTCGTGCGGGTGGGCGTGCGGAGCCTGGTCAGCCAGCCGCCGACGCTGGAGGAGATGTTCCTGCGTCACTACGAGAGCGACCTCCCCGGCAAGCACGCGGCGGCCCAGCGATGAGCACCCTCACCGGCACCGGCGGATTGATTCGGCTGATCCTGAGACGCGACCGGGTGCGGCTGCCCGTCTGGTACGGGCTCGTGACGCTGCTCGTGCTCGGCGTGGCCGGCTCGGTGGCCGGTGCCTATCCCACAGAGGAGGCGCGCCAGGCCTTCCTCCACACCACCAACGGCGACCCTACGCAGCTCATGATGATCGGCCCCATCTACGACTCCTCCTCCGCAGGGCTCGCCGCATGGCGCGTCCGCGGGCAGGCCGCCCTACTGATCTCGCTGGCGAGCCTCTTCCTGGTGATCCGCAGCACCCGCGGGGAGGAGGAGGCGGGCCGTAGCGAGCTGCTCGGTTCGACCGTGGTCGGCAGGCACGCGGCGCTGACGGCCGCGCTGATTGTGGCGTTCGCCGCCAACCTGGTTACCGCCCTCGTCATTGCTCTGGGGCTCACCGGCCAAGGCCTGCCTGCGGGGGGCTCGCTGGTGATGGGCCTGTCCGTCGGCGCCGCCGGCTGTGTCTTCGCCGCGCTCGCCGGCCTGGCGGCCCAGCTGACCGAGAGCTCCCGTACGGCGGCCGGCATCACCGCCACGGCGATGAGCATTCTCTACGCGCTGCGCGCGATCGCTGACCTCGAGCAGAGTCCCGGGGTGGCCTGGCTGTCGCCGTTCGGCTGGACCCAGCACATGCGCCCCTTCGCTGGGGACCACTACTGGCCGCTCCTGCCCGTCCTCGGCCTGCTCGTGGTGCTGGTGGCCGCCGCCTACCGGATGTCAGCACGCCGGGACCTGGCGGCCGGGATCCTCCCGCCCAGGCTCGGACCCGCGGACGCCGCGCCAGGCCTGCGCACCTCGTTCGCCCTGGCGTGGCGGCTTCAGCGGGGCACGCTGCTGGCCTGGGCCCTGGCGTTCACCGCCTTCGGTGCCGGGCTGGGCGGCGCCGCGCTGAGCGCCGCCCAGCAACTGAACGCGAGCGAAGCCCTCCAGGGCATGATCGATCGGCTCGGAAGCGACGGCCGTCCCGTCGACGGTTTCTTCGCCTTCGTGATCTACTTGACGAGCCAGGTCATCACGATCTACGCGATCCAGGCGGTCCTGCGACTGCACACGGAGGAGGACTCCAGCCGCGCCGACGCCATACTGACCGGTCCGGTCGGCAGGCTGCGCTGGGCAGGCGGTCACCTGGCGATCGTCGCGGCCGGGTCGGCGATCGTGCTCGCCGGGCTCGGCCTCGGGATGGGCCTGGTCTACGGCTTGTCCACGGGAGATCCGGGCGGCGAGATCGCCCGGATGCTGGGCGCGAGCCTGACGCGGCTACCGTCGGTGCTGGTGCTGGCCGCCGTTGCGGTGCTGCTGTATGGCCTGCTGCCGAGGATCGCCGCGGTTGGCACCTACACGGTGCTGGGCCTGTGTTTCCTGCTGGAGTTCGCGGTCGAACTGCTGCACGCCAATCCTTCGCTGCTGAACGTGTCGCCGTATGCGCAAACCCCCGGGCTGCCGGTGGCTGAGTTCACGACGACGCCGTTGGTTGTGCTGCTTGTGGTGGCGGCCGCCCTCACGGCCGCCGGGATGACCGCGCTCCGCCGCCGCGACCTGGGTTAGTCACCGGACTGGAACAAAGGTCGCGCCTCGATGCCCGGGACGCGACCTTCTTCGGGCGGTCTCCTCCCCAACCACGTTGGGAATCCCGTGAAATCCGGCTGCATCAGACCAGGATGGGAATCGTGAACGATCCTGTGGCGCGCCCCGCGATCGACCGGCCAGCCATTCTGACGACCCCCTTGCCCGGCGCCGCCATCAGTCAGCACCGGCTCGCCGCCCTTTCGAGGGTACCTGGGAGGTCGTTCGGGAACGCTGCGCCTGCCGAAAACTACATCCATGCAGTTCAAGCTGCATATGAGTACTCGTGGAGTATGCCGCCGAGCCGGTCTCGTCGGCGTATGTTCAGGTCGGTGATTCGCTCGGGGTCTGTGATCGGGTCGGGGACGGGACGCAGCGGGGCGGCTTGGTCCAGGGCTTGATGGGCTCGGTGCTGGTTGTGGCACAGTTCGTACTCGCGTAGGGCGTGCTGCAGGTGGCGTTCGTTCCAGAGGAGGCAGCGGTCGAGGAGTTCATGCGCGGCATCCGGATGCCGGTGAGTACGGTCTTGATGCTGGCCTCGGCGAGGATCTCGTCCATGAGGGCGGGGATCTTCCCATCCCGATCTCGGATCAGATAGCGCGCCCGGCAGCCCGCCTCTTCCAGGTCCATCGCCAGATTCTTTATCGCTTGGGTGACCCAGTTCGCGCTTGGGTGTGCGGTGGTGCCGAGCACGCGGATGCTCCTGGTGGCGTGCTCGATGACGGCCAGGATGTGCTGGCGTTGTCCGTTCAGGGTGACGGTCTCGATGAGATCGCGGGCCAGTAGGGCGTCGGCTTGCGAGCGCAGGAAGTCGGCCCGCGTGCTGGACCGGACGAGGAGCCGCAGCCGGCGCAGAACCTCGACCCCCCGCCCGAGCTGAGCGAGCTGCGCCAGAACGCGCCGATCGCCCCGATGGCCTACCCGGACGGCCATGTCGGCTGGCTGGTGACCGGTCATGCCCTGGCCCGCCGCGTCCTGGCCGACCCTCGCTTCAGCTCGCGGTCCGACCTGCATCACCTGCCGGTGCCGGGGCTCCAGCTGCCGCCGCCCCGCCCGGGCGCCTTCATGCTGGCCGACCCTCCCGCGCACACCCGCTACCGCCGCCTGCTGACCGGCCAGTTCACGGTCCGGCGGATGAACCTGCTCACCCCCCGCATCGAGCAGATCACCAATGACGTGCTGACGCAGATGCAGCAGGTGGGCCCGCCGGCGGACCTGGTAGAGTCGTTTGCCCTGCCCATCCCCTCGCTCGTCATCTGCAAACTGCTCGGCGTGCCGTACGCCGATCGCGGACGCTTCCAGCAGGCGACCCAGACGATGTTCACCCTGCACGCCACACCGGAGCAGGTGCTGGCCGCCAGGCAGGAGATCAGCGGCTTCCTCGCCGGCCTCGTTCACGCCAAACGCACCCGGCCCGCCGACGACCTGCTCAGCGATCTGGTAAACGGCGACGGCGAACTGACCGACGACGAACTCGTCACGATGGCACTCACGCTGCTGGTCGCCGGGCACGAGACGACCGCGAACATGCTCGCCCTCGGCACCTTCGCCCTGCTGTCCCACCCCGAGCAACTCGCCGCCCTGCGGGCGAAACCGTCCCTCATCGACGGCGCGGTCGAGGAACTGCTGCGATATCTCACGATCCTGCACCTCGGCACGGTCCGCACCGCACTTCAGGACATCGAGATCGGCGGGGTAACGGTCAAGGCTGGCCAGACCGTCACGATCTCGCTACCCGCCGCCAACCGCGACCCCGGGGCCTACGACAACCCCGACACACTGGACCTCTCGCGCCGGGCAACCGGCCACGTGGCCTTCGAGCACGGCATCCACCAGTGCCTCGGCCAGCAACTCGCCCGCATCGAGATGCGGATCGGCTACCAGGCTCTGTTCGACCGCCTACCCGGCCTGCGCCTCGCAGCCGACCCGCAGGACATCCCCACCCGCGCGGACATGAGCATCTACGGCGTGCACCGGCTACCGATCACCTGGTGACGCGATGCGCATCGCAGCGGACACGACACGATGCATCGGCGCCGGAATGTGCGCCTTCACCTCGCCAGAGATATTCGACCAGAACGAGCAGGACGGCACGGTCGTCCTGCTGCGGCCCGAACCGTCAGACGCGCAAGCGGACACCGTCCGCCGCGCGATACGCAACTGCCCCTCGGGCGCCCTGTCGCTCGCCGCACCGACGAAAGGAACCACATGACCGACCCGGCCACACCCCCCAGCGGCGGCATCTCCCTCATCGACGTACACGCCCTCACCGGCGAACTCGGCCGGCCCGCACCACCCCGATGGCTGCCCGACGAGGAGGCCTGGCTGGTCTCCCAGCACGACGACGTCCGCACCTGCCTGGCGCACCCGGACATGAGCCCGCCGACGGCATTCGCGATCAGCAGAGGGCTGCACTCACCGATGAGCGGCCTGTTCAAAAACACGCTGCTGGGCAGCAACCCACCGGAACACACCCGGCTAAGGCAGTTGCTCGCCAGAGAATTCACCGCGCGCCGCGTCGAGGCATTGCGGCCCAGGGTGCAGCAGATCACCGACACCCTGCTCGACGACATCGCGGCACGAGGCCAAGCCGACCTCGTCACGGAATTCGCCGTACCTCTGCCCGTCCAGGTCATCTGTGAGCTCCTCGGCGTACCGTCCGGCGACCGCCACGACTTCATCACCTGGACCGACACCATGTTGTGGCCCGGCAGGCAACCCGACGCCCTACGACGACAGCCCGACCTGATCAAACCGGCGATCGAGGAACTGCTGCGCTTCATCGGCCCCGGCATCGTCAACCTCCGCTACGCCAACAAGGACCTCCGCCTCGGCGAGGTGCTCATCCACGAGGGCCAGAAAGTGGTGCTGGACCTGGACTCGGCCAACGCCGATCCACGCGTCTTCGGCGACGACCCGAATCTTGACCCGCACCGCGACGCCATCGCGCACGTCCAATTCGGACACGGCATCCACCACTGCATCGGCGCACCACTAGCCCGGCTGGAAGGACAAGTGGCCATCGGTACAATCATCCAGCGCTTCCCAGAACTGCGCCTCAGCCGTTCCCAGAGCGACATCCACTTCCGCGACGACACCGCTCTCCGCATCCTCAAAAACCTTCCGATCTCGATCCACGCTTGACACGTGCGGTGGCAGCGACCTGGGCAACGTCGCCTGTTGGTCCACCCCACTCGAACACCGTGCCCGCTGTGTCGCCAGCCGCCGCACCCCTGCTGTGGAGCTGCTATCGGTTGGGCCGCCAGCCGTGCCTGGTCGATCCGCGCCGCGGGCACCAGCGAGACCCGTCCTGGTCGAGGGCGGGCACCGCGCCGGTAGGCGACCACGGTCGTCCCGAGCGCCGACGCCGCCGGGTGCGGATCGGCCAGTTCTTCCAGGTTGAGCCGCCCGAGCTGATCGGCGCCCAGCAGCTCCAGCCACGGGTAGGCGGCGAGCAGATCAGGCAGCCGTGCCACGTCGGGCCAGAAGGTAGGCGCGGCGGGTGTCGACCTCGTGGGCGTAGTGGGCGCGCTCCATGCGCATCTCCACGGTGAACCCGGCGGCTTCGAGCAGGTCGGCGATGCGCGCCGGTTCGAAGAAGCGGAAATCGAGGTCCACCTCATGGCCCCACCACTCGTCCAGGTGCCGGATCTCCTCACCGGCGTGGAAGGCGAAGAGGGCGAGCCCGGAGGGGCGCAGCACGCGCGCGGCCTCCTCGAAGGCGCGGCGCAGGTCGGCCGGATCGAGGTGGATGATGGTGTAGAAGGCGACCACGGAGCCGAACTCGCCGTCTTTGGCGGGTAGCTCCAGCAGGTCACCCTGCCGGAACTCGACCTGCGGGAAGCGGCGGCTGCCCGCCTCCACCATGGCCGCCGACAGATCGATGCCGACCGCGCTCGCCCCCTGCTCGGCGAGCCAGGCAGCCACATGCCCAGGGCCGCAGCCGAGATCAGCGATCCCGGCGCCTGGTTCCGTCTGTTCCAGGAGGGAGGCGAGCAGCGCGCGGTCGAGTGGTTTTCCGGCGAGCTCGTCGTGCATCCGTGCGGTGTATTCCTCGGCCACGCTGTCGTAGCTGCGCCGTACCGAATCATGATCGCGCATGCCGGTCAGGATGCCACAGGCACGCTCTGGCGCGCCGACAGGGTGGAAAGGATCAGGCCGAAGAGCACGGGCCTACCGGGCTGGCCTCGAGGTTCGCTCTTGTCGCGGCTCAGTGGCTGTCGTTCAGCCGGAGTCGTGGGAGTCCCATCGCGTTGGGGAACGGGATCGCGTCCGCGTCGATGATCCGCTGGACGAGGGGCCGCAGGTATTCGCCGAGTCGGTGGATGCCCTCCGGCCCGAGGATGGCAAGCGCAGGTTCGGCGAGCCGCTCGGTCGCGGTCTCGACCGCTTGGCGTCCACGGCGTCCCTCGGCGGTGAGCGTTGCGTCGGCGGCGAGCCAGCCGCGGTCGCGGAGCCGATCCGTGGCCGCGGCCCATTCCACCTCTGTCCATCCGCGGAAGTCACGCTGCTGTTGCGGGGCCGCGCCCAGCGCCACCGAGACCACATTGGCCTCGCAACCGTCCAGCCCAGCGTTCAGCAATGCGGCGATGTGGCCATCACCGCGCAACTCCCGCAGCGCGGTCGCCGCCCACCACAGCGCCAGATGCGGTTCGGCGGGCACGGGCTGGGCGGCGTGCGCGGCGAAAAGCGGCCGTCCCGCACGGGGACACGCATCAACCGCGCGGCGGGCGAGTGCGGCGGCCTCAGCGGTCGACGGCGCGGCGACGAGGTCACCCAGCAAATGTCGCAGCGACTGATCCACCACTTTGAGCCGAGCTGTCAGGGCGGCTTCGGGCGGGCAGTACGTCCAGGCGTCGGGAATGGCACGCGCCACCCGCGCGGGGGCGAAGTTGTAGAACACGGCGGTCACCACGTCTGCGGGGACGGCGCCGAGCGCGGCAGAACGGGAAGCGAAGTAACCCATCCAAAAGCCCTTGAGACCAGCGGCGGCGGAGACGGACCTGGCCTCGGGTGCGAAGTAAACGGTTGCATGACAAGCCTCGAGCCGACGCCAGATCTCCTCCACAGCCACAACCCTACGTCGCGCCAATAGCGACACCTTGGGCGTCCTTGTGTCCGGGAGTTTGCAGCTGCCAAGGTGGCCAGCGTGCCGGAACCACAACGTCCACTACCATCCGCTGATCCTCGAGGCGCTACCGGACGGCTGTGAGAAGGCCCTGGACGTCGGCTGCGGCGACGGGCTCCTCGCGCGCAAGCTCACCGCTCAGGCCCGGCACGTCACCGGCCTCGACAAGTCACCCGACATGATCACTGGTCACCAGGTCGCGGATGGTCATCTCGGGTCCGGAACGGGCGTTGAGCACGTCGCGGATCTCGGCATGGCCGCGAAGGCTCCGTCCATGCACCTCATACAGGGCGTCGGGCGTGAACAGGGCGAGTAGCGCGTCGTAGGTGCGGCGGGCGTAGTGGTGGAAGGAGGCGTGGTTGAGCCGGGCCAGCGACCAGGCTGTGGCGTCCTCGCCGTTCATGCCGCCGTTTCCTTGCGGGCGGCGGTGTCGGGGCTGGTGGCGGACTCTTCAGGACGCGCAAGCCTGAATCGGCGAATACCGCGTCGAAGGCACCGCTCTTGATCGGTACCGGTGCCACCATCGCGCTGAACAGTTTGGGCCGCTACAGCGAGAGGTTGCGGCTCACGGTTGTGGCGCGACGGTCTGCCCCACCGGTCCTGGGGTGATCTGGCCAAGGGCGCGGGCAAGGTCGCGGGTCGATAACCAGAGCTTGTACGTGATCGCCCCCTCGAAGACCAGCAGGAGCGCTGCCGTGCCAATGGTGACCGGAGCGATGTGGTGAGTCAGGGGGCCGATGATGAACACCGCCATCTGAAATTCGATGCCGCTGACCAGATGAGTGCGGATCCGGTGCCTGCGCAGCCAGTCACGAAGGTGCATGTATCTCGTGAAACGGTTGCGGAATTCACGCTGCAGGTCGGCGGTCTCGTCCACGTGTGTCGGCGTCTGAGCGGGAAGATCGGGGGCGGGCCGGCTGGTTCGGCTCTTGGTTTCCGTGGCGCCGGAGAACTGGGGAGCGGAGAGGTCGGCAAGCGCGGACTCCGCCATCGCCTTTCGCAGTCGGCTGCGCATCTGACGCCGGACCTTCGCCACCTGAAGGGCATCGACATAGCGAAGCATGTCGAGAAACACGACCGTTAGGCCGAGGATCAGAAAGAGCCCCTGCCCAGTGGCCTGGTATTGCCCCCACATCAGGGCGAGCGTGCAGAGGAAAACGCGGATCCGGTCAAAGATATAGTCCAGCCAGCCGCCGAGGATGGTCCCCGTGCCCTTGAGCCGGGCGATCTTGCCGTCCATGCAGTCGAGCACGAAGCTCAGGTGATAAAGCAGAGCCCCCGCGGCCAGCCACGCCCACTCTGCCATGAGATAGCACCCGGCTGATCCGATACCGAGCAGGAAGGCTCCCCAGGTGATCTGATTGGGTGTGATTGAGGTGCGGTTGGCGACCTGTACCACGAGCCGCCCCGCCAGCGGATCCACCAGGAAAACCGTCCACCAGGCATCACGGGCTTTGTAAGTCGAGGACTTCACCTCCGCCAGTGTGAATGTCAACACGTCAATTCCTCTCTTTTCACGGTCTGCCCTGGTCATCTGTCATCCAATTCATCGTCGTCGTCCGCGAACCCGTCCTCCATCTCCGCGTCATGGTCAAGCGCATGCGCGTCGTCACCGTCATGAACGTCGTCATAGCCGCCGAACAGCGCGGCGAGGCTCTTGATGATTTCTTTCAACGTCCGGTTTTTCCCTTTCTCAATCACGATCGAGGCCCGGCGATGCCAGCGAACGCACGTGCTCGCGATCTCCTTTCGGGCGTCCTCGAATGGTTCAGGGCAACTACGCGATGCGCGAGATCGTCAACGCGATCCTTGCTCTGCCAAGGCCGGACCGGCTGCCAGTGGGACTGCCTGCCGCACGACCTACCACCCGGTAACGCGACCTGCTACTACTTCGCCAAGTGGCGCGACGACGGCACCACCCAGAAGATCCACGACCTGCTGTGCCGGCACGTGCGGGAGAAGAAGGGACGATCAGCCGATCCGAGCCTGGTCGTGCTGGACACCCAGAGCGTCCACGCCGCAGCCGGGGTCCCCGCCACGCACGACAGCACCTTCGGGATCAGCCAACTGACCGAGTCACCGCCCAGACGCCCGGCACGGTGACCAAAGCCTTGGTCGACCAGGGGTTCAAGAACACGGTCGTCGATCACGGTGCCCGCCTCGGGATCGACGTGGAGGTCGTCGCACGCAACCCCCGCCGACCACGGGTTCGTCCCCCAGCCGAAACGATGGATCGCCGAGCAGACCTATGGCACCTTGATGCTGCACCGGCGCCCGACCCCGCGACGACGAACACCTGCCTGCCAGCTCCGAATCACGGGTGTATCGGGCGATGACGGCCGTCATGGCCCGCCGCCTGACCCGCGACGGCGCTCCTTCCTGGCGGTGAGGTTCCCATGACAGGAGTCGAAACAGGTGACCGCAACCGGGGTTCGCGAGGTACTGGAGGGCGCGGCGAACCGGGTTGTCCCGAAGCAAATGCCTGCTCAGGGACACCTGGCTCGTACTGGCCAGGCCGCTTCTCGCCCTCGATCTCGATCGTCATCTTCAGGTTGGACAGGTAGCCGACCGGCCGGCGTGCCCTTGACGTCGGTGAGCTCGCCCACGGCCCTGATGCGCGCGCCGAGAGGCACGGGCCTGGAGAAGCGGACCTTGTTCAGGCCGTGGTCGACGCCATCGCGATGCCGCCCACCTCGACCATCTCGAACATGAACGATGGCAGCGACGACAAGCTCAGACAGCCGTGGGCGATCGTGCGGCCGAACGGCCCTTCCTTGGCCCGCTCCGCGTCCAGGTGGATCCACCTGATGATCATTGGTGGCATCGGTGAAGAGGGTTGACCTGGTCCTGAGTGACCCTCCGCCACTCCGTAGGGCCGAACTTCTCGCCGACGGCCGTCTTGAGCTCCTGAACATTCGCGAAGGTCCGCGTGGTCCCGAACGCTATTGCGCGGGCGGGACGGCTGCCAAGTTCAGCACCGTGAACGTGCCGGGTTCGCCGTCCCAGTAGATGATCGTGCTGGGCTCGGAGGAGGTGCCCACGCCGAACATGCCGCTGCCCTTGCCGATGGCGGCCACCTCGCCGGTGGCGGCGTCGTAGACGGTGCTCCCGTCGAACAGGAACCGGTCGAGGATCGGGAACTGGATCAGTGTCGAGACGTCGCTGAGGCCGTCGAGGGCGATCGTGTTCGTGCCGTCGAGGTACTGTACGAACGAGCCTTGGTACAACGGGCCTTGCCCGTTACGCCCGACGCACCAGGAGGGCCCGCACCGCAGGCCCCGCGCCGACGCGGGCACGTTGATCTTGGTCTGCGCGCCCCGCGCCAGGTCCACGAGCTTGGTCTGGTTGCGGTCGTGCTCCTTCGGGCCGTCGGCCGCGTCCACGGCGTACGGCCATTTCATCAGGTGCAGCCCGTCGCTGTCGGGCACGCGCGCCGCCTCGCCGCCCGCGAGGGGGATGCTCCAGACGCCGCCGGAGAGCTCGGACCAGTAGACGTGGTCGCCGTCGACGCCGATCGCGTCGATCTGCGCGTGCTTCCCGGTGAACGTGCCGAGCAGCCTGGGCTCGCCACCCGCCAGCGGGACCGTCCAGATCTCGCGCACGGCCGCGCCATCCTTTTCGCCGTACGCGAACCAGGCGAGGCTCTGGCCATCGGTGGTGGCGGTCTGCGGGATGTACTTGTCGAGCCCCGGCGTCCGCGGCACCGTGGTGACCACGCGCGACTTGCCCGTCGCCGAGTCGTACACCTCGAACGCCCCGGCCTTCTCGAACGACGACTCGGCGCTGAGCAGCACCTCCGTCGCGCTGAGGCTGGTGATCGGGCGATAGTGCCAGCCGTCGGCGTTCTTGGCGGGCATCGTGAAGACCGCGCCGGGCCAGAGCTTGTCGGCGTCCACGACCTTCGAGCGCGCGGGCGGGGAGAGCGCCACGTTCGGGGGCATCGTGGTGATGACCGTCATGTTCGTGGGCGTCGCCGCCGACACGGCGGCGTGGCCCCCGCCGGAGGAGAAGCCCCTGATTCCCACCGCGCCCACACCCAGTATCGCCACCACGGCCCCGGCCGCGAGCACCTGCGTGCGCCGCCGGTGCCTGCGATGCCTGCGCACCGCGAGGGCCGCCAGCAGGTCGCACTCTTGTGGAGCCCACTCCGCCGCCGACCGCAACGCGTCGGTCAACTCGTTCTCTGTCCTCACGATCGTCCCCTTTCAAGTATCGCCGGCTTGATCCGCAGCGTGTTGAGCGCCCGGAACGCCTGGCTGCGCACGGTTCCCCGGGAGATCCCCAGGATTTTGGCTATGTCCTGATCCGACAGGTCCTCGTAGTAGCGCAGCACCAGGACGGCACGCTGCTTGCGCGGCAGCGTGGCCAGTTCCTTCCACAGCTCGCCGTAGGAGTGGCTGTCGGTGTAGGAGCCTTCTGGTACGTCGTCCGTCAGGTGCTCCCTGCGCCGCCTGCGCCACCAGCTGATGTGCTGCCGGGCCATGATCGTCCGTACGTACGATTCTGGATCGTCCTTGTTGCGGACTCTGCGCCAGCTGTCGCTCAGCTTGAGCAGTGCCTCCTGTACCAGGTCGGCGGCGTCGTCGGCGTTGCCGGTCAGCAAGTGGCCGTATCTGAGTAGGGCGGACCCGCGCGCCCGGACGAAATTCTCGAACTCCACACCTACAAGACGCCCCCCGAGGCCGGGCCTGTTGCAAAGACCTTTTGCTCGAAATCTAAGAGGGCGCCTGAAGTGCGAAGTTTGTGATTGATTGCCGGTTAGGTGTATCGCCAGGTTGAGGTTGATTCGCCCGTTATGCGTCGGGAGAGGTCGTCGATGGACGCCAGGCGGATCACGGCCGCGGCGTGCTCTGGCCACGTCTCATAGTCGCGGACCAGTCGGCGGTGGAGGATGAGCCAGCCCGAGTGGGTGCTGCGCGCCCGCCGCAACATCCGCGCAGACGAACGGCTTCCCCAGAACAGCGAAATTGTGATCATCTGGTCGGCGATCACTCAGATGACGCGCCGTCTCACCCGGGGTCTAGGGACTATCCGGCCGGAATTGAACGATAAGCCTCCGCCGCAGGTCAGGGGGGTTGCGGGCCGAGCGTCGCGGACGAGTTGATCTCGGTTTGGGTGTACCGGCTGGTAGACGGTCATCGATCTCATACCGTCGCGATCTATGTCCTTTCAGTACTTGTCCGAGGAGCAGAGGGCCCGCTATCGGCGGTTCTTCTACCTGGATGCGGACGCGTTGGCTGAGGTGGCGAAAAAGCGCGGCCCGCACAACCGGCTCGGCTGGGGTCTGCAGTGGGGGACGGCGCGGATGCTCGGCACGTTCCTGGCCGACCCTCGGGGTGGCGGACCCTTCGTGTATCAAGCACTACGCGGAGCGGCTGCCGACCCAGCATGAGCACGCGAGGGAGATCCGCGAGCTGCTGGGGTTGCGGGAGTTCGCGGACGCGGAGGCGGAGCAGCTGGCTGCGGTCAACACCCATCTGGTGGAGCAGACGCCGGTGGAGATACGGCGGGAACTGCTCGAGACCCTGGTCGTACCGGCGGGCAAGAAGGTGTCGCCGTTGGAGTGGATGCGCACAACGGTGGCGCTGATGTCCGGGGCGGGGACGAAGGAGGCGTTGAACCGGTCGGTGGCGGTGTGGGCGTTCAGTGTGGGCGCGGTGGATGTGGGCGGGGTCGCTCCGGTGAAGCTGACGGAGCTGGCCGCCTACGGGATGTCGGCGAAGGCGCCGAAGATCGGGCAGTTGAAGGGGAGCCGGCGGGTCGCGACGTTGCGGCATCTGGAGGGTGTGTCGGTCGATGACGCGCTGCTGCTGTTCGATCTGCTGATGTCGCTGCCCAAGTTGCGCAAGGCCGCGCTGCAGGCCGAGTTGGCGCTGCGGGCGGCGCTGGACACCCCGATGACCCAGCAGGAACAGCCTGCGCAGCCCGATGACCAGGCAGGGCAGAGCGCCGAGTCGGGGCCGGTGGTGCGCGAGACGACCGCGTCGGAGATGATCGCGCGGCTGCGCGAGTACTGTCGCCGCGCCGTTGACTGACCTAACCCATTCCGTGTAGGCCGCGGCCGAGGTAGGGCGGGTGGCTGCGGCGGGCCGCGAGCCGGGCCAGTGCCAGGGCCGTAGCCGCCTCGACCGTTGTGATCTCCTCGCGCCTGGCCCGTTCGAAGACCTCCGCGACAATGTTCCCCACGCGCCGGACCCTGGCCGTCGCCCGCTGGTCATCGTGACCGAGGAGTTGTTCCTCCAGGTAGATCAGCCCACCGGCGCTGGCGAGGAAGTCCGGGGCGTACCGGATGCCGTCACGGGCCAGGGCGCCGGCCAGGGCGGGAGCGGCGAGGACGTTGTTGGCGCCCCCGGCGATAACTCGGCACCGCAGCCGCGGGAGCGTCTTTTCCGTCACCACCTCTCCCAGCGCGCACGGCGCCAGCACGTCGCAGTCGGAGGAGATGATCTCTCCTGCGGGCACCATTTTCGCTCCGTACCGGTCGGCGACCTCGTGCGCCCGCTCGGCGACCAGGTCCGCGACGATCGTCTCGGCCGACTCGGCGCGCAGCAGGCGGACCAGGTGGGAGCCGACGTTTCCCGTCCCCTGGATCGCGACCTTCACGCCGGCCAGGTCGCCGGAGCCGTGCGTGGCCCGCAGCCCGGCGCGGATGGATTCGAGCACCCCCAGCGCGGTGTACGGGGACGGGTCGCCCCTGTCGCAGACGGGAGCGGTCTCACAGCCGATGACCTCGATGTCGGCCTGGGTGGTGCCGACGTCGTTGACCGGGATGAACCGTCCGCCGAGCGTGGCGATGTACCGGCCATGGGCGCGCAGCAGGGCCTCGCTCTTGTCGTGCGCGGGGTCCGCGATGATGAGGCTCGCGCCGCCGCCGAGGTTGAGCCCGGCGGCCGCGGCCTTGAGCGTCATGGCCTGCGCCAGGCGCAGGCCGTCGGCGATGGCCTGATCTTCGTCGGCGTACGGCCACATACGTACTCCGCCCAGGGCCGGGCCGAGGGTGGTGTCGTCGATGACGATGATCGAGCGGAGCCCGCTGGCGGGGTCGGCGCCGATGGCGACCTGCTCGGTGGCGTGCTGTTCCATGCGGTCGAACAGATCCATAGCGATGATCTCCCTTTTGGAGGCGGTGTGTCAGTGCTGGGCGGTCGCGGCGGGCACGGGCTCCAGGGTCTCCTCCTCTCCGACGAATCCCGAGTCGAGCAGTTCGGACACCTTGCCGTCGGAGAGTCTGGTCCGGACGGCCCATCCGTAGACGATGAGGCTCCAGACCCCGATGGCCACGGATCCCCACGCGAAGCCGAGGCTCTCTTCCATAAAGCTGATCAGGGCCAGGCCGCCGAGCCAGGGAAGGAACCACGACGACGCGCGCAGTTCCATGGCGGGACCGTCCTTGATGAAGGGCTGGGTGGCGAAGAAGACGACGTAGCCGAGAAGGACCGCGACGCACAGCTTCCAGTACGTCTCCCAGCCGGTCCAGAAAATGATCAGGTTCGAGGAGAAGAAGGCGAGGAAGGGGATGACATCCTTGCCCGGGAGCTTGAAAGGCCGGGGGTGCTCGGGCAGAGAGCGCCGCAGGGCGGCCAGGGCCAGCGCGCCGGAGCCCAGGGACAGGACCGTCGCGGCCGTGACGAACCCGACGAGCGACTGCCAGCCGGGGAACGGAAGGAAGAAGACGACCCCGACGAAAAAGGTCAGGATGAGGCTGATGTACGGGGTGCCACGCTTGTCGAGACGGGCGAGCCCGGAAGGCGCGTTCTTGTTGCGCCCCATCGCGTACATGACGCGAGACGTGCTGACCGTGTAGATCAGACCGCTGTCGGCGGGTGAGACGACGGCGTCGACGTAGAGGACCACGGCGAGCCAGTTGAGCCCGAGGATGGTGGCCAGGGCGGCCAGAGGGCCGAAGATGCCGGTGGCGGAGCCGGAGGCGAGCGCGATGTCTCCCCAGCCGCCCGCGAGGGACTCCGGTGACAGAGCGCCGATGAAGACGATCTGCAGCAGGATGTACAGGGCTCCGGTCAGGAGCACCGATCCGACGACGGCGATGGGGACGTTGCGGCGGGGGTTGTCGGTCTCCCCGGCGAGTTCGATGCCCTGCCTGAAACCGAGATAGGAGAAGACAACGCCTGAGGTGGCGATGGCGGACAGAATGCCCTCGATCCCGAAAGGAGCAAAGCCCCCGGCCGCCGGCAGGGTGAAGTTGGCGCTGTGGAAGGCGGTGAAGGCGAACGCCACGATGACGGCCACGATGACGGCGATCTTCCACCAGACGAGCAGGTTGTTGGCGCGGGCGAACCATTTGACGCCGTAGAGGTTGACGACAGTGAGCAGGGCCATGAGCACGACGGCGACCGCGAACCCGGTGGGGAAGGTGAGGACCGCCACACCGTCCACCTCGTGCATGAGGAAGGTGAAGTGCACGGAGCTGTACTGAATGGCCGCTTCGACTTCGATGGCGGCCGCCGATCCACACGTGATCCAGAGAATCCAGCCGAAGCCGTAACTGGCGAAGGATCCGAACGCGTAGTGCGGGAAGCGGGTCACTCCTCCAGAGAGGGGCAACATGGTGCCCAGTTCCGCATAGACCAGGGCGATGGTCATGATCATGAAACCGCCGATGATCCAGGACAGGATGGAGGCGGGGCCGGCGGTGTTGGCGGCGCTCTGGGCGCCGAAGAGCCATCCTGAGCCGATGATGGCACCGACTGAGGTGAACAGGAGTCCGACGAGCCGGACGTCGCGGCGTAGTTTCACAGTGCTTTCCCGGGGGGTGCGAAGATCGTGGTCAGGGCTCGGACAAGGCGCTCGATGTCGTGCAGGTCGTTGTAGGGCGCGACTGACACCCGGATCAACGACTGCTTCTTCCACATGCGGACAGGTGCGTCGATGGCGAATTCGGCACGCAGCCGGGCCGTGGTGGCCGCCGCGTCGCATGCGGGGACGCGGAAATACGCCATCTGGAGGGGTTGCGGCTCGGCGAACGGCTCGAACCCGGCCGCGGCCATGAGGCCGCGGCCGGTGAGCAGCAGGTCCCGGCATTCGAGGTGGCGGGCGTGGACGCTGACGAACGAGATGGCGGCAGGGATGGAGAGGTACGCGGACGGGTCGCGGGCGCTGCGCCAGTCCTGGCTCGGCTCGTAGGGCGGATCGTCCTCGCCGGTCCCCCAGCCCGGGGCGAGCGGCTCCAGGGTGGGCTGGATCTCGGGACGCACCTGCATAAAGGCCGCGGCCTTGGGGGCGCACAGCCACTTGTGGCAGTTGCCGATGTAGACGTCGGCGCCGACGGCGTCCAGGTCGAGAGCGAGATGGCCGGGCGCGTGGGCGCCGTCGACGACGGACAAGACGCCGGCCCGGCGGGACAGGCGGCACAGCTCCTCCACCGGCATCAGCAGCGCCGTGGGCGAGGTGATGTGACTCAAGACGAGAGCCTTGGTGCGTTCGGAGGCGTGAGACCAGATCTCAGACGCGCAAGTGCCCGGGGCCCGCACGATCCGCGCGCCGCTTCGCGCGGCGATGAAGTCCAGGGCCTTGTCCACGGCTCCGTACTCGTGTTCGGTCGTGAGAATGTCGTCGCCGGGTGACAGGCGCAGGGATCGCAGCACCGTACTCATCGCCACAGTGGCGTTGAGCACCAGGGCGAGATCGTCGGCCTGGGCGCCGAGGTAGGCGCCGAGCAGGATACGGACATGGGCGAGGCTGTCGGCCAGCCGCGTGTCAAACATCAGGCTGGGCGAGCGTTCGAGTTCGCGCTGCCAGGCCTGATATATCTCGAAAACCGGTCGAGGGCAGGCGCCGAAGGCTCCATGGTTCAGATGGGTGATCGCGGGGTCCAGGAGGAACAGATCGCGGATGCTGAGTATCTTCGGCACACGGTCAACATAGGAAGAGCAGGCAATATGTGTCCAATGCATCTATTTAAGGCATATCATCAGTTAAATTGATGTGTATGGAAGTGGATCAAATCACGGCCTTCCTGGCCATCGCCCGGCAGGGCGGATTCACCCGGGCCTCCGAGGCGCTGCACGTCTCCCAGCCCGCGATCAGCCGCCGAATCCGCCTGCTCGAACAGGAACTGGGCGCCCCGCTCTTCGAACGGGTCGGCCGGGGCGTGATGCTCAGCGAGGGCGGGCGGGCGTTCCTGCCGTACGCCGAGACGCTCGTCACCCTGATGCGCGACAGCCTCGACGCGGTCCGCGAACTGCACCACGGACACACCGGAGAACTGGCTCTCGCCTTCGTCGGCACGCTAGCCGGAACGGGCCTGACCAGGCGCCTGCGTGACTACCAGCGCGCACACCCGGGCGTGCGGCTGCGGATCCGCACAGCGACCAGCGACGGCGTCAGCGACCTAGTTCGCCGCGGCGAGGTCGCACTGGGGCTGCGGTACGACGACGACAACCATCCCGACCTGCTCTCCACGCGGACCTACGACGAGGAATTGGTGCCCATCGCCGCACCCGAGCACCCACTGGCCGCCTCACGGCACCCGACCCGCGACGAACTGGCGGCACATCCCTGGATCACCTTTCCGCCACGCACCGGTGAGACGCGCGAACCCTATGCCAACGCCCTTCGCGCACTGCTGGGGCAGGAAGCGGCCGACACGACCGAGATCGTGCCGATCGACAGCCTGACCGCTCAGATCAGCCTGGTGGAAGCGGGGTTCGGGCTGGCCATGGTGCCGCGCAGCGCCGTCGAGCGGGAACTGAACGCGGGCTGGCTACGCGTCCTGGACGTCGCCGCCGCCTCCTCCTCGATTCCCGTGGTGCTGGTCGAGCGGCGTCAGGGCTTTCAGAGCGGAGCGGTCAAAGCCATGCGGCTCGCCCTGCTGGCCCGTAACGGCGGATGAGCTCCCGCTCAAAGTGGCCGATTGTCGGGGGCGGCTCTGGGCCGTCACGTACTCCACTGCGTCCAGAACGCTGCGCTCGGCGTTGGCCGACTCCAGGTCGATCGACTCCACCAGGGTGAACAACGTTGAGCGGTGCGAGCGATAGTGCTGGTCCAGCAGCGGCAGGTAATTGTTGCCGTGATGGGCTGAGACCGCCTCGTGCGCGGCCTCGAGCGCCTCCAAACCCGAGACTGCAGAATCCCCGGAAATGCCGCTGTCAGCGTTCGCAGACGACCTCATCGACATGCGCATCTACATGCTGACCGCTGCAGTTGCCAGCCGATGGAAGCTCCACAGACGACAGGAAGCGCCCGGCGAGGAAGCGATGCGTGACCTCTTGACCAGGCGATACAAACACGCAGTTGACGATATCCCACACCGTGACCTACTCGACTGCGTCGGCTCGGAGGCAACCTGCAGCTCCTCGATGCGCTTGCCGACCACGGCAACGACGACTACGACTCCGAAAGCCCGGCAAGCGTGTAACCGCGGTCAGCCTCAGCTTCGCGAATGTCCTGTGGTAGGACGTGGCCCTGCTGGTTGCCGCGGCCGCCCGGGCCCGCAGGTCTACGTCGCTGTCCTGATCCCATCAGAGCTGATCGTCGTGTCCGACAGTCCGGCGGCCGCACGGGCGAGCACGAACCCGGCCAACACGTCGGTTTCGAACGCTGCCAGCTCGTCCGCAGTGGCCGGGGCACGCGCCACCCGCAGATCCTTCACCACAGCCAGCGCCAACTCCGGCCTCCTCGCCTTCATCCGCAGAGCAAGACGAACGACGAGGACGCTCGTCGGCGGCACCGCGGACGACTTCTGGGATGGTGCGTTGGCGCGGGAGTCGACGCCGCACGTCCTTGAGGTCGCCGGCGCCGATCATGGCATGAAGGTGCCGGGCCGCTGCACAGATCCGCCGAGGTGCTCGGTCAGGTGACGACGGCCATTGAGGCCTTTCTCGACAGCGTCGTCTGGTGTTAGCGGAAGGCCCAATCCCAAGGCCGCTACCAGCTTGTACGGAACCGCGGGAACAGAAGTTGATGGCACGCCGGACAGAAAGCTGACGCTCGGCGGGAGGATCCTGGCCTGCTTCTAGTCGTTGTCGCGATCTTGTAACGGACCCCGCACAGGGATGTAGGTGATGTCGCCGACCAGCTTGATGCCCGGCCAGGCGGCGGTGAAGTCGCGGGCCCACCAGGTCGGGGATGCCACGATAGTCGCCCCGCGCGGTGGTGGCCGGCCGGAACGCCAGGACCTGGGCCGGGACCAAGCCCTGCTCGCGCATCAGGGCGCGAACCAGCTCGGCCGAGCAGTGCTCGCCGCGGCGCGCCGCCCTTTTCAGGAAGATCAACTTCTCGCGCAGCTCGGCGTTCTCCCGCTCCAATTCCCGGACCCTGGCCCGGTCCGGACCGGAGACCGCCTGCCGCTCCTCCTGCGAGTTCGCGATCCGATGCCGGTTCACCCGGCTGCCCATGGTGTCGCCGCGGTGCTACGTCACGACGTGGTCGCGGGGCGGCAGGGGGTGCCGGGGCGGGGAGGCGCAGGTCCGTCAGGTACGCGTCGGCGTGGTCATGAGGTGTCCCCGAATGGGACGAGAGCGTGTCACGCGGAAGCGGTGGGGTCGCTGACGTGACCGATGAACAAAGGGGTGGACGTCGAACGGTGCATGATGGCGAAGGCGAAGGCGTGGTCAGCGCGGAACCCGGTCACCGTGCCCGCCAGGCCGGACGTCGGGAACGCCAGCCCTGTTACCGCTGCGGCCTCGGTGCCCCATTCGTCCACCGAGATGTTGGCCCGGTGCACTGCCTGGCCGAGGAAAAGGTCGTCCGCGATGCCGGAGAAGTCGGCGCCGTCGAACAGTACGCCCAGCCCGAGCGCGCGCAGCGGCTCCTCCAGGTCGAGGTCGGTGGCGAAGTCCCAGCCCGGCAGGCTGACCGTGACCGCCGTCGGCTTCAGGCCCGCGGCCACCTGGGCCAGCCTGCCGGGCTTCATCAGCTCCCCCGGCGAGCCGCCCCGCGCGGGCAGCAGCACCCACATCGCCAGGTCGCTCTTCGCGTACGGCAGCTCGACAGCCTGCCAGCCCGCCCTTGAGACGTACCGGAACTCCCCCGTCTGCCGCATCAGCTTCGTGCGCACCGTGGAGCCGTCCTCGCGCGTGAACGCGGCGTTCTCCTCGTGGGGACCCTCGGCGAACGAATGCTCCCAGTCCGCCTTGAGGTAGACGGCGTTCGCGATGACCAACCGTGTCGCCTCGTCCAGTTGGTCGAACAGCTTCTTGATGCGCCCCGCGGTCTGCTCCTCGACCCAGGCGTCGATGACGGCGGTGGCGTTCTCACGGAAGTCGACGGTACGCACGCCCGTGCCGTACTGCGCGGCCAGGGTGCGCAGGAACGGCTGCTTGACCGACAAGCCCTGCTGCGCGAACAGCCCGTTGGCGATGCCGACCACGGGGTCGGCGGGCTCGCTGTTCTGGGCGTCCCTCTCGCCTCCTGAGGTGGGCTCCGGCGGCACGCCCGCAACCGTGACGATCTTCCTCGTAAGGGCGTTGAATGCGGTGTGCGGCCCCGCCGCGGGGAAGCCGCACGCCTTGCCCAGCGCCGCCGCGGTGGCCCCGGCCGCTCCAGCCCTCGCCATGCCGAGCGCGTAGGCGATGCTGAGCGGGGAGAGCACCATGTTCTTGCCCGGCTCGACCGCCGCTGCGTACACGCTGTGACCGAAGGCGGTCAGTCCGCGCACCACCTCGGCGAGGGGAGGGTCCACCGGCACCTCCCGGCTGACCCCTTGAGCCATCAGTACGGTGTCCTCCGATCCGCCGCAAGCGGACGCGGATATGGCGAGCAGGGCCAGGGCAAGGAACTCCCGCCGCCGCGGGCCCACAGGAAAGTCGAGCGACATAACTCCAAGACGTTCGCCGACGAGGAATGGTTCGGTGGGTGCCTCAGTGATGCATAAAGGTCAGCCATCGTCCTGGCGGAGTGGCAGGACGTGCTCATCGACGCTGACCGGCGCGGCCTGACTCCGCTCTTCCACTCGAACATGAGCCGTACGGCGAGATCCAGTTGCGGACCGACCGCCGCCTGGAGCTGACCGGCCTGCCGACGGCGGGACACTGAGGAGCCTCACTCAATGGCCCCTTAGTGTGCCGGTCTCACGTGCGTGGTCAGGGTGGGTGGTGGCGCGGATGAACGCTTCGGCGAACGTCGCGGCCACCACCTCGACCGGGGGCAGGATGTCCCCCGGCGCGGCCGTCAGCGCCGGACGCGGCAGCATGTGCCCCGCCATCGGCCCGATCATGAGCTGGATGAGGAGCGGCAGAGGCAGCGGACGCATCCGCCCAGTGGATCTCCGGCCGGCGCACCGGCAGCGCTGGTCGAGGCTGGCTGGGTCAACGTGGGCTGCCTGCTGAACAACATGACGCCCACCGTCCAGCCCGACGTCGACAACCGCCAGGGCGCCCGCATCGATCACATTCTCGTCAGCCCCGACCTCGCGCCGGCTGTCACCTCCTATCGGGTGGACGACAGCGAGGAGGGTAACCGGGCTAGCGACCACCGAGCAGAGTGGGCCGTGCTGGACCTGGCACTACTACCAGCCTGATAAGAGGAGCCCTGTCATGCCCCCTCATCCGACGCGGCGGCGTCGACGACGTCGACGCCGCCGCCAACCTGATCGCGACCGCGCGCTACGGGCCGGCATGGTGAACGTCCAGATCCTGGGCCTCTCAGTAGCGCGTTACATCGTACGACTCGAGCCGATCGCCTCCGCGTCCACCGATGAACTGGTGGCCTGCCTCGGCCCGATCGTGCAGCAGTGCCTCACCGGACAGGGGGCGACGCCGTGAGAGGGCGTTTGATTTGAGTAGATTGCGGCTTATGTTCTAGTAGGTGCCTCGCCAGGTTGGGGTGGTCTCGTCTGTTATGCGTTTGGTGAGGTTGTTGATCGAGGCGATGTGGATCATGGCTTGGGAGCTGGCGGGGAGGGTCTCATAATCGCGGGCTAAGCGGC
>NZ_JBEZDR010000045.1:0-31811 GCF_040648415.1 Nonomuraea sp. NPDC049141 | reverse complement strand
TGAGCGGCGGGTGGATGATCTGGCGGGGTTCATCCGGGAGTGGCGGGTGGACACCGCGACGTTGCCGCCGTCGCTGCTGGCCACGCTCGATCCGGCGGAGTTGCCGCTGTTGACGTTGATCAGCGCGGGTGAGCATCTCGATGCGGCGCTGGCCGAAGCCTGGGGTGGCCGGCATCGGCTGTTGAACGCTTATGGTCCGACGGAGACCACGGTGTGTGCCACCATCAGCCGCACCCCGGCCACCATCGGCGCTCCGATCGCGAACACCATGGCTCATGTCCTGGACGGGCACCTTGGGCCGGTGCCGGTGGGGGTGCCGGGCGAGTTGTTCGTCGGTGGTGTGGGTCTGGCTCGTGGCTACCACGGCCGGCCCGCGCTGACCGCCGAGCGGTTCGTCGCCGATCCGTTCGCCGGGGATGGTTCGCGTCTTTATCGGACCGGTGACCTGGTCGCGTGGCGGCCGGATGGTCAGCTCGACTTCCTGGGCCGGACTGATCATCAGGTGAAGATTCGCGGGCATCGGATCGAGCCGGGTGAGATCCAGCATGCGCTGACCGGCCATCCGAACATCGCCGCCGCCCTGGTCACCACGTTCGGGCAGGACGCCGGCCACCGGTTGGTCGCCTACGTGGTCCCGGCCGATCCCGCCGACGGCATTCCTGCCACTGATGATCTGCGGGCTTATCTGGCGGCCGGCCTGCCGGATCACATGATCCCGTCGGTGTTCGTCGAACTGGCCGCCTTCCCGCTGTCACCGAACGGGAAGATCGATCGTTCGGCTCTGCCGGTGCCCGATGGCAGCCGGCCTGAGCTCGCCGGCGGCTATCAAGCGCCGGTGACTACGACGGAGCATTTGCTGGCCGGGATCTGGGCCGACCTGCTCGGCCTGGACCAGATCGGCGTTCACGACAACTTCTTCGATCTCGGCGGGCACTCCCTGCTCGCCACCCAGGCCATCACCCGCATCCGCACCACCTTCGGCACGGACCTGGCCCTTGCCGCCCTGTTCGACCAGCCAACCCTCAACCAGTTGGCCGCGATCATCGACAACACGGCGACCACGGACACCGCACCCCCGATCCTCCCGTACCCGCGCGACCAGGTGTTGCCCTTGTCGTTCGCTCAGCAGCGGTTGTGGTTCCTGGCCCAGCTCGATCCCGATTCCGCCGAGTACAACAGCCCCACTCCTGTCCTGCTGCCCGGTGACCTCGACGTCTCGGCCCTGCGTGCCGCGCTGACGGCGCTGGTGGAGCGGCATGAGGTGCTGCGCACCCGGCTCGTCGCCGACGGCGACGGTATCCCGCATCAGATCATCGACCCGCCGACTGATTTCGACCTGCCCGTCATCGAGGTGGCGAGCGAGCAGGAAGCACAGGCGCTGATCGCCGCCGATGCCGCCACGCCGTTCGATCTGGCGGCCGGTCCGCTGCTGCGGGCCGGCCTGATCAGGCTGA
Organism: Nonomuraea sp. NPDC049141; assembly: GCF_040648415.1. Taxonomy (NCBI): domain Bacteria; kingdom Bacillati; phylum Actinomycetota; class Actinomycetes; order Streptosporangiales; family Streptosporangiaceae; genus Nonomuraea; species Nonomuraea sp. NPDC049141. Next base: position 30,357 of record NZ_JBEZDR010000045.1, on the reverse strand, counting down.
ACGATCAGGTGCACATCCTGGCCTTGTGCATGCACCACGTGGTCTCCGACGAATGGTCGGCCAAGATCTTCCATCGGGAACTCACCGCCCTCTACGAGTCGTTCCGTGTCGGTCAGCCGTCCCCGCTGAAGCCGCTGGCGGTGCAGTACGCCGACTTCGCCCTGTGGCAGCGCACCTGGCTCACCGGCGACACCCTGCAAGAGCAACTCGGTTACTGGCGTCACCAGCTCGCCAACTCGCCTGTCCTCGATCTGCCCACCGACCGCTCCCGCGCGGCCATCCGGGACACCGACGGCGCAACCGTCACGTTCAATATCAGCCCCGAGACCACCGCGGCCCTGCAGGAGCTGTCCCACCGCTCCGGCGCGACGATGTTCATGACGTTGCTGGCGGCCTACACCGTGCTGCTGGGTCGCTACAGCCGTCAGGATGATCTGCTGGTCGGTACGCCGGTGGCCAACCGCAATCAGGCGGAGACCGAGGATCTGATCGGGTTCTTCGTCAACACTCTGGTGTTGCGGGCTGATCTGTCGGGCGATCCGACCTTCACTGATCTGCTGCATCAGGTGCGGGCCACGGCGCTGGAGGCTTACGGTCATCAGGATCTGCCGTTCGAGCAGCTCGTCGATGAGCTGGGTATCGAGCGTGACCGCTCCCGCACGCCGCTGTTCCAGACGGTCTTCAACTACTTCTCCGCCGACAACACGGATCAGGCGCCAACCGACCTCACTCTCGATGAGATAGCGGTCAAGTTCGACCTGATCCTCAACCTGTCAGCCTCCAGCGATACCGACCTGGTCGGTTCGGTGCAGTACAGCACTGCCTTGTTCGACCGGGTGACCATCGAGCGGTTGGTCGGTCATTTGCGGGTGTTGCTGGAGGCTGTGGGGGCTGATCCTGATCGGCCGCTGTCGGCGTTTCCCATCCTGACGTCGGCTGAGCTGCGGCTGCTGCGGGAGGTCAACGCGACCGGGGTGGTGCTGCCTGAGGTGGGGGGCGTGCACGAGCTGGTCGCGGCTCGGGCGAGCGCTGATCCTGGGGCGGTCGCGGTGGCCGGGCTGGAGGGGCAGCTCAGTTATGGGGAGCTGGATGTCCGCGCCAATCAGTTGGCTCATCGGCTGATCGCACTGGGTGTGGGGCCGGAGACGACAGTCGCGTTGTGTCTGGAGCGGGGTCTCGATCTCGTCGTGGCCGTTCTGGCGGTGTGGAAGGCGGGTGCCGCTTATCTGCCGTTGGATCCGGGCTATCCGACGGATCGGCTGGCCTATCTGCTGTCCGACAGCCAGGCGGATCTCCTGCTGACCACCGGGCCGCTGCTGCCCTCCGCGGGTGCGGACTCCCCTGTTGGTCGGCTGCGCACGTTGCTGGTGGATGAGCCGGGCGTGCGGGAGCTGCCCGTCACGGCTCCTGCGGTGGTGGTTTCCCCAGATCAGGCGGCTTATCTGATCTATACCTCTGGTTCGACTGGTCGTCCCAAGGGGGTGCGGGTGGCGCACCGGGGGCTGGTCAACCTGGTGATGGCGCAGCAGGACGCCTTCGGGGTGACGGCGTCATCGCGGGTGTTGCAGTTCGCCTCGCCGGGGTTCGATGCGGCGGTGTCGGAGATCGCGGTCACGTTGGCTGCTGGTGCCATGTTGGTGATCCCCAGTTCCGAGCAGCGGGTGGATGATCTGGCGGGGTTCATCCGGGAGTGGCGGGTGGACACCGCGACGTTGCCGCCGTCGCTGCTGGCCACGCTCGATCCGGCGGAGTTGCCGCTGTTGACGTTGATCAGCGCGGGTGAGCATCTCGATGCGGCGCTTGCCGAGGCCTGGGGTGGCCGGCATCGGCTGTTGAACGCTTATGGTCCGACGGAGACCACGGTGTGTGCCACCATCAGCCGCAACCCGGCCACCATCGGCGCTCCGATCGCGAACACCATGGCTCATGTCCTGGACGGGCACCTTGGGCCGGTGCCGGTGGGGGTGCCGGGCGAGTTGTTCGTCGGTGGTGTGGGTCTGGCTCGTGGCTACCACGGCCGGCCCGCGCTGACCGCCGAGCGGTTCGTCGCCGATCCGTTCGCTGGTGATGGTTCGCGTCTTTATCGGACTGGTGACCTGGTCGCGTGGCGGCCGGATGGTCAGCTGGACTTCCTGGGCCGGACTGATCATCAGGTGAAGATTCGCGGGCATCGGATCGAGCCGGGTGAGATCCAGCATGCTCTGACCGGCCACCCGCACATCGCCGCAGCCCTCGTCACTACCCAGCACGTCGGCATCGGCGACGGAGTCGACACCAGTAACCGCAATATCGCGCGAGGCGGCCATGCCAGCGACGACCATCGCCTGCTCGCCTACCTGGTCCCGACCGACTCGGCGCTAGGTATTCCAGCCACTGATGATCTGCGGGCTTATCTGGCAGCCGACCTGCCGGATTACATGATCCCGTCGGTGTTCGTCGAACTGGCCGCCTTCCCGCTGTCACCCAGCGGCAAGATCGACCGTGCCGCTCTACCGGCACCGGACGGCAGCCGTCCCGACCTCGCCGGCGGCTACCAGGCCCCGGCCACTCCCACGGAGCAGTTGCTGGCCGGCATCTGGGCAGATCTCCTCGGCCTGGACCAGGTTGGCGTCCGCGACAACTTCTTCGATCTGGGCGGGCACTCCCTGCTCGCGACCCAGGCGATCACCCGCATTCGCACCACCTTCGGCACGGATCTGGCGCTCGCGGAGCTGTTCGACCACCCGACCATCAAGGGTCTGGCCACCCTCATCGACGGCACCGCCATCACCGCGATCGCGCCGCCAATCTCGTCGGCCGACCGCGACCATCCGCTGCCTCTCTCCTTCGCCCAGCAGCGACTGTGGTTCCTGGCCCAGCTCGACCCGGATTCGGCCGAGTACAACGCCCCGATCCCCATCCCGCTGTCCGGCGACCTCGACATCCCTGCTCTGCGTGCCGCGCTCACTGCGCTGGTGGAGCGGCATGAGGTGCTGCGCACCCGGCTGGTCGCCGACGCTGACGGCATTCCCCATCAGATCATCGATCCGCCCGCCGACTTCCCGCTGCCGCTGGTGGACCTGACTCACCAAGCCGCTCAAGACTTCATCGCCACGGACGCGGCGACTCCGTTCGATCTGGCGGCTGGCCCGCTGCTGCGCGGCAGCCTGATCAGGATCAGCGACCAGGAGCACATCCTGGCCCTGTGCATGCACCACGTCGTCTCCGACGAATGGTCCGCCAAGATCTTCCATCGCGAGCTCACCGCCCTCTACGAGGCATTTCGGCAAGGAAAGCCGTCCCCGCTGGCGCCCTTGGCGGTCCAGTACGCCGATTTCGCCGTGTGGCAGCGCGCCTGGCTCACTGGCGAAACGTTGGGGGAGCAACTCGGCTATTGGCAGCGGCAACTGGCCCAGCCGCCAGTGCTGAACCTGCCCACAGATCGGCCCCGACTCCCGGTCCGTACCACTGCCGGCGCTGCCATCAACTTCCGCATCGACCCCGACATCAGCCACCGGCTGCAGGAGCTGTCGCGCCGCAGCGGCGCGACCATGTTCATGACGCTACTGGCGGCCTACAGTGCCCTGCTCGGCCGATACACCCGTCAGGATGATCTGCTGGTCGGCACGCCGGTCGCCAACCGCAACCAGGCCGAGACCGAAGACCTGATCGGGTTCTTCGTCAACACCCTGGTCCTGCGGACCGACCTGTCCGGCGATCCGACCTTCACCGAACTGCTTCACCGCGTTCGCGCCACGGCGCTGGAGGCTTACGGCCATCAGGATCTGCCGTTCGAGCAGCTCGTCGACGAACTCGGTGTCGATCGTGACCGCTCGCGGACCCCGCTTTTCGAGACGCTGTTCAATTACACCGCCGACCTTGACGGCGTCCATATTCCAGAGGAGAACACCGCGCTCGAGCAGTCCGCGGTCAAGTTCGACCTGGTCTTGAGCATGGTGGCCGCTGGCGACCAGGATCTGGTCGGTTCGGTGCAATTCAGCACGGCCTTGTTCGAGCAGGCGACCATCGAGCGGTTGATCGGCCATCTGAACATGCTGCTGGCCGCCGTCACCACCGACCCCGACCAGCCGCTGTCGGCGTTGCCCATCCTCACCTCGGCCGAGTTGCAGTCGCTGCGGGAGGTCAACACCACCGGGGTGGTGCTGCCCGAGGCCGCCGGCGTGCATGAGTTGATCGCGGCTCGGGCGGCTGCCGGTCCTGAGGCGGTCGCGGTGGCCGGGCTGGACGGGCAGCTCAGCTATGGGGAGCTGGATGTGCGAGCGAATCAGCTGGCTCACAAGCTGATTGCGTTGGGCGCGGGTCCGGAGACGACCGTCGCGTTGTGCCTGGAGCGGGGTCTCGATCTCGTCGTGGCCGTTCTGGCGGTGTGGAAGGCCGGTGCCGCCTACCTGCCGCTGGACCCCAGCTATCCCACCGACCGGCTGGCCTATCTGTTGTCCGACAGCCAGGCGGATCTCCTGCTGACCACCGGGCCGCTGCTGCCCTCCGCGGGCGTGGACTCCGCAGTTGGTCGGCTGCGCACGCTGCTGCTGGATGAGCCGAGCGTGCAGGCGGAGTTGCAAGCCCTGCCCGTGACGGTTCCCGCAGTGAGCGTGGTCCCGGATCAGGCGGCTTATCTGATCTATACCTCTGGTTCGACTGGTCGGCCCAAGGGTGTGCGGGTGGCGCATCGGGGGCTGGTCAATCTGGTGGTGGCGCAGGGTGAGGCGTTCGGGGTGTCGGCGTCGTCTCGGGTGTTGCAGTTCGCCTCGCCGGGGTTCGATGCGGCGGTGTCGGAGATCGCGGTCACTCTGGCTGCTGGTGCCATGTTGGTGATTCCTGGCGCTGAGCGGCGGGTGGATGATCTGGCGGGGTTCATCCGGGAGTGGCGGGTGGACACCGCGACGTTGCCGCCGTCGCTGCTGGCCACGCTCGATCCGGGGGAGTTGCCGCCGTTGACGGTGATCAGCGCGGGTGAGCATCTCGATGCGGCGCTGGCCGAAGCCTGGGGTGGCCGGCATCGGCTGCTGAACGCCTATGGTCCGACGGAGACCACGGTGTGTGCCACCATCAGCCGCACCCCGGCCACCATCGGCGCCCCGATCGCCAACACCACGGCTCACGTCCTGGACTCCCACTTCGGCCGGGTCCCGGCAGGTGTGCCGGGGGAGTTGCTGGTCGGTGGTCTCGGCCTGGCTCGCGGCTACCACGGCCGGCCCGCCCTGACCGCCGAGCGGTTCGTCGCCGACCCGCACGCCGGGGATGGTTCGCGTCTTTATCGGACCGGTGACCTGGTCGCGTGGCGGCCGGATGGTCAGCTGGACTTCCTGGGCCGGACTGATCATCAGGTGAAGATTCGCGGGCATCGGATCGAGCCGGGTGAGATCCAGCACGCGCTGACCGGCCACCCGCACGTCGCCGCCGCCCTGGTCACCAACCACGACACCACCGGAGGCGAGGCCGGCACCGACCGTCGCTTGGTCGCCTACCTGGTCCCGGCCGATCCCGCCGACGGCATTCCTGCCACCGATGATCTGCGGGCTTACCTGGCCGCCGGTTTGCCGGATTACATGATCCCCTCGGTGTTCATCGAGCTGGCCGCTTTCCCGCTGTCCCCGAATGGGAAGATCGATCGTGCGGCTCTGCCGGTGCCCGATGGCAGTCGGCCTGAGCTCGCCGGCGGCTATCTGGCTCCGGTGACGACGACAGAGCAGTTGCTGGCCGGTATCTGGGCTGACCTGCTTGGCCTGGACCAGGTCGGCGTTCGTGACAACTTCTTCGACCTCGGCGGACACTCCCTACTCGCCACCCAGACGATCACCCGCATCCGCACCACCTTCGGCACGGATCTGGCGCTCGCGGAGCTGTTCGACCACCCGACCGTCAATGGTCTGGCCACGCTCATCGACAGCACCGCCATCACCGCGATCGCGCAGCCGATCCTCCCGACCGACCGCGATCAGCCACTTTCCCTGTCCTTCGCGCAGCAGCGGCTGTGGTTCCTGGCCCAGCTGGAGCCGGACTCGGCCGAGTACAACACGCCAATGCTGATTGCCTTCGCCGCAGATCTGGATCAGGAGGCAGTGCGGGCGGCGTTGACGGCGCTGATTGAGCGGCATGAGGTGCTGCGCACCAGGTTGGTGACCGGTGCCGATGGCGTGCCGTACCAGGTCATCGATCCACCCGCAGACTTCGACCTGCCTGTTGTTGAGGTAGCGGATGTCGATGAGGCGCAGCGGCTAATCGCCACGGATGTGGCTACACCGTTCGACCTCTCCATAGGCCCGTTGTTACGGGGCACGCTGTTCCGGATGCCCAGTGGTGACCACTTGCTCGGACTGTGCATGCATCACATCATCTTCGATGAGTGGTCGGCCAAGATCTTCCACCGGGAACTCACGGCTCTTTACGAGGCGTTCCAGGCTGGCCGTCCGTCTCCGCTGGAGCCGCTGCGGGTTCAGTACGCCGATTTCGCTGTGTGGCAGCGTTCCTGGCTCAGTGGCCAGACGTTGGAGGATCAGCTCGGCTACTGGCGGCGTCAGCTGGCCGGCCCGCCGGTCCTGGACCTGCCCACCGACCGGCCGCGCGCGGCGATTCGGGACACGGCAGGTGCGGTCCTGGACTTCGGTATCGGCTCTGAGGTGGCCGACGGCCTGCGAGCGTTGTCGCGTCGTACCGGCGCGACGATGTTCATGACGTTGCTGGCGGCTTACACCGTCCTGCTCGGTAAGTACACGCGTCAGGATGATGTGCTGGTCGGTACGCCGGTGGCCAACCGCAATCAGGCGGAGACCGAGGATCTGATCGGGTTCTTCGTCAACACTCTGGTGTTGCGGGCTGATCTGTCGGGCGATCCGACCTTCACTGATCTGCTGCATCAGGTGCGCGCCACGGCGCTGGAGGCTTACGGTCATCAGGATCTGCCGTTCGAGCAGCTTGTGGACGAGCTGGGTATCGAGCGTGACCGCTCCCGCACGCCGCTGTTTCAGACCCTGTTCAACTACATCACCCCCGGCCAGGACCCCCCGGATGTGCAAGCGGGGTCGGGGGATGGGTTTGGCGGGTTGGCTCGTCATGCTCTGTATGACCTGACGGTGAGTTTGGCTCCGCGCGGTCGCGCTGGTCTGGGTGGTGCGGTGGAGTACAGCACCGCGTTGTTCGAGCGGGTCACGATCGAGCGGCTGGTCGCTCACCTGCAGACGTTGCTGGCCGCGGTGGCGGCCGATCCGGATCGGCCGCTGTCGGCGCTGCCCATCCTCACCCCCACCGAGCAGCGGCAGCTGACCGCTACCTGGACCAGCCATCCCGCCCTCGCCGAAACCGGTCTTCTCGACAGCGACGCCGGGAAGGGCGAAAAGGCCAAGGGCAGGAAGGCCAAGGGCAGGAGGGCCGGGAGCGCTGGTGTTCATGAGTTGATCGCTGGTCAGGCTGGCGCGTATCCGGCCCGGATCGCGGTGTGGTGTGAGGGGGTCGGGCTCAGCTATCGCGAGCTGGACGAGCGCGCCAACCGGCTCGCTCACCATCTCCTTGCTCTGGGTGCCGGTCCGGAGAGTGTGGTGGGGCTGCATCTGGGGCGCGGCGCTGAGTTGATCGTGGCGATCCTCGCGGTGTGGAAGGCGGGTGCGGCTTATCTTCCGCTGGATGCCGACTATCCCGCGGCCCGGCTCGCGCACATGCTGGCCGACAGCCGGGCCGGTCTCCTGCTCACCGACAACCCCGCCGAAAGCCCGCAGGCCCCGACCGGGGTGGGTGTGGTGACGCTGGATGCGACAGCACTGCACGACTACCCCACCCAGGCCCCGGCGGTGATGGTGCAGGCTGGGCAGAGTGCGGCGGTCATCTACACCTCCGGCTCGACCGGGCAGCCCAAAGCCAGCCCGCTTACGCACGGCAACCTCACCGCCCTGCACGCCGCCTGGTCACACACCCACTACCAGCCCGGCCACGAGCATCGATGGCTCAGCCTGACCAACATCAGCTTCGACGTCTTCACCGCTGATGTGATCCGGGCGCTGGCCAACGCCGGCACGCTCGTCCTGGCACCGGCCCACCTGCAGTTGGATCCGGCCGCTTGGGCGGCCACGTTGCGGGCCACCCGCACCACCGCCCTGGAAGCCGCCCCGCATCACATCGACAACCTGATCACCCACCTGCAACAGACCGCCACCACCCTGCCCGACCTGCAACTACTCATCGCCACCACCGACACCTGGCACACCACCCACGCCACCCACGCCCACCACCAGCTGCCGCACACCCGGCTGCTGACCGCGTACGGCATCACCGAGACCACCATCGACTCCACCTACAGCGTCCTGACCTCCCAACTCCCCGGCCCGGTGCCGCTCACCGAGCAGCCTGCCGGGCCTACCCCGATCGGCATCCCACTCCCCGGCACCCACACCTACGTGCTGGACTCCCACCTCAACCCGGTCCCGGTCGGCGTCCCAGGCGAGCTGTTCATCGCCGGCGCCGGCCTGACCCGCGGCTACTCCCACCGCCCGGCTCTGACAGCGGGACGTTTCATCGCCCACCCTTACGCCGACGACGGTTCACGTCTCTACCGGACCGGCGACCTGGCCGCCTGGCGGCCGGACGGCCAGCTCGACTTCCTGGGCCGTACCGACCACCAGGTCAAGATCCGCGGCTTCCGTATCGAACCCGCCGAGATCCAGCACGCCCTGACCAGCCACCCGCACATTTGCGCCGCACTGGTCACCACCCACCACACCACCAATGGTCAGCTGCTGGTCGCCTACGTGGTCCCGGCTGACCCCGCCCATGGCGCTCCCACCACCGATGATCTACGTGAGTATCTGACCGCCGGTCTGCCGGATTACATGATCCCGTCGGTGTTCATCGAGCTGGCCGCCTTCCCGCTGTCTCCTAACGGGAAGATCGATCGTGCGGCGCTGCCGGTGCCTGATGGCAGTCGGCCTGAGCTCGCAGGTGGCTATCTGGCTCCGGTGACGACGACGGAGCAGTTGCTGGCCGGGATCTGGGCCGACCTGCTCGGTGTGGATCAGGTCGGGGTCCGCGACAACTTCTTCGACCTCGGCGGACACTCCCTACTCGCCACCCAGGCCATCACCCGCATCCGCACCACCTTCGGCACCGAGCTTGCACTCGCGGCCCTGTTCGACCATCCCACTGTTAAAGGTCTGGCCGCCCTCATCGAGGGCACTGCCATTACGGCGATCGCGCCGCCCATTGTCCCGGCCGACCGGGACCTGCCGTTGCCGCTGTCGTTCGCTCAGCAGCGGTTGTGGTTCCTGGCTCAGCTCGACCCGGACTCGGCCGAGTACAACACCCCGACGGCGATCTTCCTCGATGGTGACCTGGATCTCCCGGCCTTGCGCGCCGCGCTGACGGCGCTGGTGGAGCGGCATGAGGTGTTGCGGACCCGGCTGGTCGCCGATGCCGACGGCATCCCGCACCAGGTCATCGATCCACCCACCGACTTCCCGCTGCCTGTCGTGGACGTGGCCGGCGAACTGGAAGCGCACGCGCTGATCATCGCCGATGCCGCCACTCCGTTCGATCTGGCGCTTGGCCCGTTGCTACGTGGCGCGTTGTTCCGAGTGGCTCACGGCAGACACATGCTCGGGCTGTGCATGCATCACGTTGTCTTCGATGAGTGGTCGGCGAAGGTCTTCCAGCGGGAGCTTCTCGCGTTGTACGAGGCTTTCCGGGCTGGGGAGTCGTCTCCGTTGGTGCCGTTGCGGGTGCAGTACGCCGACTTCGCGTTGTGGCAGCGTTCCTGGCTGACCGGTGAGACTTTGGAGGGGCAGCTCGGCTACTGGCGGCGCCGGCTGGCTCGGCCTTCGGTGCTGGACCTGCCTACCGACCGGGCCCGGCCCGCGGTGCGCGATACCGGCGGGGCGGCCATCGACTTCCGCGTCGATCCCGACATCGGCCACCGGTTGCGGGAGCTGTCGCGCCGCAGCGGCGCGACGATGTTCATGACGCTGCTGGCCGCCTATACCGTGCTGCTCGGTAAATACACCCGTCAGGATGATCTGCTGGTCGGCACGCCGGTGGCCAACCGCAATCAGGCCGAGACCGAAGACCTGATCGGGTTCTTCGTCAACACCCTGGTCCTGCGCGCCGACCTATCCGGCGATCCGACCTTCACCGACCTGCTGCACCAGGTCCGCGCCACCGCGCTGGAGGCCTACGGTCACCAGGATCTGCCGTTCGAGCAGCTCGTCGACGAGCTCGGTATCGAGCGTGACCGCTCCCGCACGCCGTTGTTCCAGACGCTGTTCAGTCACTTCATCAGCGACGACGCTGATCCCGACGCACGCTCTGGCGCCGGCGCCACCACTGACGCCGGATCCGGCTTCGGCGGTGGGCCTGGTTCTGGTGAGGGCGGCGGGCCGCGTTCGATGCCGGTCAAATACGACCTCATCTTGACCATGGCCAGTAGCCCCGACGGTGGTCTGAGCGGATCGGTGCAGTACAGCACCGCCCTGTTCGATCAGGACAGGATCGAACGGCTGATCGCTCACCTGCACGGCGTGCTGGATGCGATCACCGCAGATCCGGATCGGCCGCTGTCGGCGCTGCCCATCCTCACCCCGGCCGAACAGCGGCAGCTCACCAGCAACGCCGTGCCCGCCCGCGTCGCCGTTCCCGCAGCGGGTGGTATCCACGAGCTCATCGCCGCTCAGGCCCGGACCCGTCCCGCTCAGACCGCGGTGCTGTGTGAGGGCAACCGGCTCAGCTACCGGGAACTGGACGAGCGCGCCAACCGGCTGGCCCACCACCTCCTCGCTTTGGGTGCCGGCCCGGACAGCATCGTCGGCTTGCATGTGGGGCGCACCCCGGAGTTGATCATCGCGATCCTCGCGGTATGGAAAGCCGGCGCCGCCTACCTGCCCCTGGACCCCGCCTATCCCGCGGCCCGGCTGGCACACATGCTCACCGACAGCCGGGCCACCCTCCTGCTCACCGACAACCCCACCACCAACCCAGCAACCAGCCCGGTCACCAGCCCAGCAACCGGCCCGGACATCAGCCCGGACATCGGCCCGGCCACCGGTTCGGCCGCTGAGCTCCTCTCCGGCGGCCGCGCTGACGTGCGGGTGGTGGTGTTGAGCGAGCTTGCCTCCACCCTGGACAGCTATCCCGGCCATGCCCCGCAGGTCGTGGTGGAGCCTGACCAGGGCGCGTATCTCATCTACACCTCAGGCTCGACCGGCCGCCCCAAAGGCGTGCTCGCCACCCACCGCGGCGCCATCAACCTCGCCACCGTAATGCGGCCGGTCTTCGCCATCGGCCCCGACGACACCGTGCTGCAATTCGCCTCCCACAGCTTCGACGCCGCCGTCCTCGACCTCGCCGTCACCCTCACCACCGGCGCCACCCTCGCCCTGGCCACCACCCACGAACGCGCCAACCCCCAACACCTCACCCACCTGATCAACCAGCAGCACATCACCGCCGCCAGCATCGTGCCCTCCCTGCTGGCCACCCTCACCCCCGCCACCCTGCCCACCCTGCACACCCTCATCCTCGGCGCCGAACGCCTCACCGCCCCCCTCACCAACACCTGGACCCCCCACCAGCGCCTCATCAACACCTACGGCCCCACCGAAACCACCGTCATCACCACCACCACACCCCCCCTCACCACCGAAGCCATCAGCGCCGATCCCGCCATCGGCGCACCCCTGCCCAACACCACCACCCACGTCCTGAACCCCCACCTCCACCCCACCCCGATCGGCGTGCCCGGCGAACTGTTCATCGGCGGACAAGCACTAGCCCGCGGCTACCACGGCCGACCCGCCCTCACCGCCGAACGCTTCATCGCCGACCCGCACGCCGGTGACGGTTCTCGCCTCTACCGGACCGGCGACCTCGCCACCTGGCGACCGGACGGCCAACTCGACTTCCTCGGCCGCACCGACCACCAGGTCAAAATCCGCGGCCACCGCATCGAACCAGGCGAGATCCAGCACGCCCTCACCAGCCACCCGAACATCGCCGCAGCCCTGGTCACCCCCACCGGCCAAGACACCGACCGCCGCCTGATCGCCTACCTGGTCCCAGCAGACCCCGCCCACGGCACCCCCACCACCGACGACCTACGCACCCACCTCGCCACCCGCCTGCCCGACTACATGATCCCGTCGGTGTTCATCGAACTGGCCGCCTTCCCACTGTCACCCAACGGCAAGATCGATCGTGCTGCTCTGCCAGTACCCGATGGCAGCCGTCCTGATCTCGCCGGCGGCTATCAGGCGCCAGTGACGACGACGGAGCAACTGCTGGCCGGTATCTGGGCCGACCTCCTCGGCCTGGACCAGGTCGGCGTCCGCGACAACTTCTTCGACCTCGGCGGACACTCCCTGCTCGCCACCCAGGCCATCACGCGGGTTCGCAGCACCTTCGGTACGGATCTGGCGCTCGCGGTGTTGTTCGATCGGCCGACCATCAAGGGTCTGGCGAGTCTCATCGACAGCACTGCTGTTACGGCGATCGCGCCGCCGATCGTCCCGGTCGATCGTGATCAGCCGTTGCCGCTGTCGTTCGCCCAGCAGCGGTTGTGGTTCCTGGCCCAGCTCGACCCGCGCTCGGCCGAGTACAACATCCCGACGCCCATTCCTATGTCTGGTGACCTCGATGTCTCTGCGTTGCGCGCCGCACTGACGGTGCTGACCGAGCGGCATGAGGTGCTGCGCACCCGGCTGGTCGCCGACGCCCACGGCATCCCGCACCAGATCATCGACGCTCCCATCAGCTTCGAGCTGCCGCTGGTGGACCTGTCGGATCACCCCAACCCTCACCGAGCTGCTCAAGACCTCATCGCCACAGACGCGGCAACCCCGTTCGATCTGGCCATGGGACCGCTGCTGCGCGGCACGCTGATCCGCCTCGCCGACGACCTGCACATCCTCGCCCTGTGCATGCACCACGTCATCTCCGACGAATGGTCCGCCAAGATCTTCCATCGGGAGTTTCTCTCGTTGTACGAGGCTTTCCGGGCTGGGGAGTCGTCTCCACTGGTGCCGCTGCGGGTGCAGTACGCCGATTTCGCCGTGTGGCAGCGTTCTTGGCTCACCGGCGAGACGCTAGAAGAGCAGCTCGGCTACTGGCGTCGCCAGCTCGCTCAGCCTCCGGTGCTGGACCTGCCCACCGACCGGACCCGCGCGGCGATTCGCGACACCGCCGGTGCGGCCCTCGATTTCCGCATCAGCCCGGAGGCGGCCGAGGGCCTGCGGGCACTGTCCCGTCGTACCGGCGCGACGATGTTCATGACGCTGCTGGCCGCCTACACCGTCCTGCTCGGTAAATACACCCGCCAGGATGACGTGCTGGTCGGTACGCCGGTGGCCAACCGCAATCAGGCCGAGACCGAGGACCTGATCGGCTTCTTCGTCAACACTCTGGTTCTGCGCGCCGATCTGTCCGGCGATCCGACCTTCACCGACCTGTTGCACCAGGTGCGGGCCACCGCGCTGGAGGCCTACGGTCATCAGGATCTGCCGTTCGAGCAGCTCGTCGACGAACTCGGCATCGATCGCGACCGCTCCCGCACGCCGCTGTTCCAGACCCTCTTCAACTACCTCACCACAGACCCCAGCAACGATCTGCTTGGTGGGCAAGGGCTGGACGTCCAGGCGGAATCGCTGACGATCAAGTTCGACCTTGTGCTGACCATGAGCTCCACCGCGGATGGGGAGCTTACGGGATCCGTTCAGTACAGCACGGCGTTGTTTGATCGTTCGACGGTTGAGCGGTTGATCGGTCATCTGCAAACGCTCATCCAGCGCATCGTGTCCGATCCTGAACGGCCGCTGTCGGCGCTGCCCATCCTGACTCCCGCCGAGCAGCAGACGCTGCATGAACGTAACGCCACCGCGATGGCGCTGCCCGAGCTGAACGGCGTGCACGAGCTCATCGCCGCCCAAGCAGCCATCCACCCCCAAGCGATCGCGGTCATCGAAGACGGTGCCGCCCTCACCTACGCCGAGCTGGAAGCCCGCGCCAACCAACTCGCCCACCACCTGCTCGACCTCGGCGCCGGCCCGCACACCACCATCGGCCTATGCCTGCCCCGCAGCCACCACCTGCTCATCGCACTCCTGGCCATCTGGAAAACCGGCGCCATCTACCTCCCGCTCGACCCCGACCACCCACACGAGCGCCTACGCCACATGCTCAACGACAGCCAAGCCACCATCGTCATCACCAACACCACCACCACCACGAACGCGGCCATCGCCGAACACGCCGAAGGCCCAGGACAGACCTCGACCGAATCACTGCCGGCCGCCGGCCGTCTGCGCACCCTCGTCCTCGGCCGGCCCGCCCTGCAAGCCCAGCTCGACACCCTGCCCGTGCAGCCGCCCGCGCATCGCACCCACCCCGAACACGCCGCTTACCTGATGTACACCTCCGGCTCCACCGGAACCCCCAAAGGCGTCCTGATCCCCCACCGCGGCCTGACCAACCGCATCACCTGGACCCAGCACACCTACCACCTCACCCCCCACGACAAGGTGCTCCACAAAACACCCACCACCTTCGACATCTCCCTCTGGGAACTCCTCGGCCCCCTCACCGCCGGAGCCCAACTCATCCTCGCCAAACCCGGACACCACGGCGACCCCGAACACCTCCTCCACCTCATCAACCACCACAACATCACCCTCATCCACCTCATCCCCACCCTCCTCACCCACCTCCTCAACCAAAACGACACCAACCAACAAGGCAACGCCACCAGCCCCACCAGCCTGCGTCACGTCTTCTGCGGCGGCGAAACCCTGCCCGCAACCACCGTCACCGCCTTCTACCAACGCCACCCCACCACCACCCTGCACAACCTCTACGGCCCCACCGAAACCAGCATCGACGCCACCGCCTACACCTGCCCCCACCCCCACCCCGGACAAACACCCGCCATCAACCCGCCCATCGGCACCCCCCTGGCCAACACCACCACCCACATCCTCGACCCCCACCTCAACCCCACCCCCACCGGCATCCCCGGCGAACTGTTCATCGGCGGACAAGGACTAGCCCACGGCTACCACCACCAACCAGCCCTCACCGCCCAACGCTTCATCGCCAACCCCCACACCAGCGACGGCTCCCGCCTCTACCGCACCGGCGACCTGACCAGACACGACCCCCACGGCAACATCCACTTCCTCGGCCGCACCGACCACCAAGTCAAAATCCGCGGCCACCGCATCGAACCCGCCGAAATCGAGCGCGTTCTCGCAGGGCACACCGACGTGGGCTCTGTCCTGGTGACCACCTTCGGCGAGGACGCCGACCGCCGCCTGATCGCCTACCTGGTCCCGGCCGACCCCGCCCACGGCATCCCCACGACCGACGACCTGCGCACCCACCTCGCCACCGGCCTGCCCGACTACATGATCCCGTCGGTGTTCATCGAACTGGCCGCCTTCCCACTGTCACCCAACGGCAAGATCGACCGAGCCGCCCTACCGGCACCGGACGGCAGCCGCCCCGACCTCGCCGACAGCTACCAGCCGCCGACCACCCCCACCGAACAACTCCTGGCCGGCATCTGGGCCGACCTCCTCGGCGTGGACCGGATCGGCGTCCGCGACAACTTCTTCGACCTCGGCGGACACTCCCTGCTCGCGACCCAGGCCACGACCCGCATCCGCAGCACCTTCGGCACCGACCTGGCCCTCGCCGCCCTGTTCGATCAGCCGACCATCAACGGTCTGGCCACGCTCATCGACGGCACCGCCATCACCGCGATCGCCCCGCCGATCCCGCAGGCCGACCGCGGCCAGCCGCTGCCTCTCTCCTTCGCCCAGCAGCGGCTGTGGTTCCTGGCCCAGCTCGACCCCGGCTCGACCGAGTACAACACCCCATCGGCGATCCTCCTCGACGGCAACCTCGACGTCCCCGCCCTGCGCGCCGCCCTCACCGCGCTGACCGAGCGGCACGAGGTGCTGCGCACCCGGCTGGTCGCCGACGCCGACGGGATTCCCCATCAGATCATCGACCCGCCCGCCGGCTTCGAGCTGTCCGTCATAGACGTGGCCGGCGAACAGGAGGCTCAGGAGCTGATCGCCGCCGACACGGCGAATCCGTTCGACCTGGCCACCGGCCCGCTGCTGCGCGGCACGTTGTTCCGGGTCGCCCACGGCGGGCACGTGCTCGGACTCTGCCTGCACCATGTCGTCTTCGACGAGTGGTCGGCCAAGATCTTCCACCGGGAGTTCCTCGCACTGTACGAGGCCTTCCGGTCGGGGAAGCCGTCCCCGCTGGCGCCGCTCCGGGTGCAGTACGCCGACTTCGCCCTGTGGCAGCGCACCTGGCTCACCGGCGAGACGCTGGAGGAGCAGCTCGGCTACTGGCGTCGCCAGCTGGCCCAGCCACCGGTGCTGGACCTGCCCACCGACCGCCCCCGGCCGCCGGTCCGCGACACCAGCGGTGCCGCCACCATCTTCCAGATCAGCCCTGAGGTGGCCAAGGGCCTGCACGAGCTGTCCCGCCGCACCGGCACGACGATGTTCATGACGCTGCTGGCCGCCTACACCGTGCTGCTCGGCAAGTACTCCGGTCAGGACGATCTGCTGGTCGGTACGCCGGTGGCCAACCGCAACCAGGCCGAGACCGAGGACTTGATCGGCTTCTTCATCAACACCCTGGTGCTACGCGCCGACCTGTCCGGCGACCCGACCTTCACCGACCTGCTCCACCAGATCCGCGCCACGGCCTTGGACGCCTACGGCCACCAGGATCTGCCGTTCGAGCAGCTCGTCGACGAACTCGGCATCGACCGCGACCGCTCCCGCACCCCCCTGTTCCAAACCCTGTTCACGTACGCGACCGACCGTTCCGGGGACAACGAGCCCCCAGAGGGCACGGTGGAGGAACTGGCAGCGAGGTTCGACCTGACGGTCGCTTTCGCCGGTGACGACCTGGACCTGTCCTGTGTCTTCAACTACAGCACCGCGCTGTTCGATCACACCACGATCGAACGCCTGGCCGCCCACCTGATCGGTCTCCTGACGGCGATCGTCGGCGCTCCGGACCAGCAGCTCAGCGACTTCACCCTCCCCACCGAAGCGGAGCGATCGAGGCTCGCGATCTGGAACGACACCGCCATAGAGGTGCCGAACCAGCCCACCCCCGAGCTGCTGACCGCCGTCGCCATCGCCCAACCGGACGCCCCGGCGGTCAGCATGGGCGTACGCACGCTCACGTACGCCGAGCTCGAACTCCGCTCGAATCGGCTCGCCCACCACCTGCACGATCTCGGCGTCCAGGCGGAGACGGTCGTCGGCCTGCGGCTGCCCCGCGATCCCGACATGATCGTCGCGATCCTGGCCGTGCTCAAGGCGGGCGGAGCCTATCTGCCGATCGACCCGGACTATCCGGACGACCGCATCACGCACATGATCAGCGACAGCCGGGCCGCCCTGGTGCTCGACACCGTCGCCACGCCGGACCACCTGCCAGGCACGCCACCCGCCATCACGATCCACCCCGACCAGGCCGCGTACCTGATCTACACCTCCGGCTCCACCGGCCTGCCCAAGGGCGTCGTGGTCAGCCACCGCAACCTGGCCAACCTGGTCCGAGCCCAGTGCGACGATCTCGACGTCACGCCCGCCGACGTCACCCTCCAACTGGCGTCCTTCAGCTTCGACGTCGCGGTGAGCGAGATCTTCGCGTCGTTGGCCGGCGGCGCCCACATCGTCATCGCCGACGCCGTGACCCGGCGCTCCGCGGCCGACCTGCAGCGGCTTCTCCATGACCGCGCCGTCAGCATCATGCAGACCACCCCGCCCATCCTGCACCACATGGATCCGGCCACGCTGCCGGACCTGCGGCTCCTGGTCGTCGGGGGGGAGGCATGCCCGCCTGAGCTGGCGCGTGCCTGGGCGGTCGGGCGCCGTCTCGTCAATGCGTACGGGCCGACCGAGACCACGGTCTGCGCGACCATGGCGGTCGACCCGGACACCAGGGACTCGCTGCCGATCGGGCGGCCGATCGCCAACACCCGGATCCACATCCTGGACAAATATCTCGACCCCGTCGCCATCGGCGTACCGGGAGACGTCTACATCGCCGGGACGGGCATCAGCCGCGGCTACCGCAACGAACCCATGCTGACCGCCGGACGCTTCATCGCCGACCCGCTCGCCGCCGACGGCAGCCGCCTGTACCGCACCGGCGACCGCGCGCGCCGGCGTCCGGACGGACAGCTGACGTTCCTCGGCCGTACGGACCAGCAGGTCAAGGTACGCGGCTATCGCGTCGAGCTGGCCGAGATCGAGCACGCCCTCACGTCGCACCTCGGGGTGGCCACCGCCGGGGTGACGGTTTCGGGGAACGGCGCCACGCAGCGGCTGGTCGCCTACGTCGTCCCCGCCGACCTCGGCACCGGGATGCCGCCCGTCGGCGACCTTCGCGCGCATCTGGCCGCCACGCTGCCCGAGCACATGATTCCCGCGGCCTTCGTCGAGCTGACCGCCCTCCCGCTCTCTCCCAACGGGAAGCTCGATCGCGCCGCGCTACCCGTACCCGACGTGACCCGTCCTGATCTCGACAGCGCGTACGAGGCGCCGACGACACCGGCAGAAGAGCTGCTCGCCGGAATCTGGGGTGAGCTGCTCGGCCTCGACCGCGGTCAAGTCGGTATCCGTGACAACTTCTTCGACCTCGGCGGCCACTCCCTGCTGGCCACCCAGGTCACCTCCCGCATCCGCTCGGTATTCGGCACCGACATCGCCCTGGCGACTCTTTTCGACCAGCCGACCATCAGCGGGCTCGCCGGCGTCATCGAGACCCAGATCTGGGCGGAGATCGAGCAAATGTCGAACGACGAAATCATTCAGAGCCTGGAAACGGATTCGCAGGCTGAAAACTCTAATGGGGACGGAGTCTCGAAGTGACGTCTTCTGCTGCGGAGCTCGTGAACGATCTCGCATCCCGAGGCGTGCACGTATATCTCACCGATGGCCGACTCCGTTTCCTGGCACCCAAGAACGCCCTGACCGCGGAGCTCAGAGAGCAGGTCGCTCAGTTCCGCGAGGAAATGGTGGAGTTCCTGCGCGAACGGGAAGCCGCGCTGAGCGCAGACCGGATGTCGCCGATCGTCCCGGTCGATCGTGACCAGCCGCTGCCGCTGTCGTTCGCGCAGCAGCGGTTATGGTTCCTGGCCCAGCTCGACCCCCGCTCGGTCGAGTACAACATGCCCACCGCCATCCCCCTGCCCGGCGACCTCGACCTGCCCGCGCTGGGCGACGCCCTCACGACGCTGATCGAACGTCATGAGGTGCTGCGCACCCGGCTGGTCGCCGGCGCCGACGGCATCCCGCAC
Source organism: Nonomuraea sp. NPDC049141 (assembly GCF_040648415.1). Taxonomy (NCBI): domain Bacteria; kingdom Bacillati; phylum Actinomycetota; class Actinomycetes; order Streptosporangiales; family Streptosporangiaceae; genus Nonomuraea; species Nonomuraea sp. NPDC049141. The sequence continues at coordinate 11,048 of NZ_JBEZDR010000045.1, read as the reverse complement.
CAGGTCATCGACCCGCCCACCGCCTTCGACCTGCCCGTCGTCAAGGTCGCCGACGAGCAGGAGGCACACGCCCTCATCACCGCGGACGCGACCACGCCCTTCGACCTGGCCGCCGGTCCGCTGCTGCGCGGCACGTTGATCCGTCTCGCCGACGACCTGCACATCCTCGCCCTGTGCATGCACCACGTCATCTGCGACGAATGGTCGGCGAAGATCTTCCAGCACGAACTCATGGCGCTGTACGACGCCTTCCGCACCGGACGCCCGTCGCCGCTCAAGCCGCTGACCGTGCAGTACGCCGATTTCGCCGTGTGGCAGCGCGGCTGGCTCACCGGCAAGGTACTGAACGAGCAGCTCACCTACTGGCGTGAGCAGTTGGCCGATCCGCCTGCTCTCAACCTGCCCACCGACCGGTCGCGGCCGCCCGTTCGCACCACCGCCGGCGCTGCCATCAGCTTCCGTATCGAGGCGGAAACCGCTCGTCGGCTGCAGGAGTTGACGCGTCGGAGCGGCAGCACCATGTTCATGACGCTGTTCGCGGCATTCAGCGCGCTGCTGGGTAGATACAGCGCTCAAGATGATGTGTTGGTCGGTACACCGGTGGCCAACCGCAATCAGGCCGACGCCGAGGACTTGATCGGCTTTTTCGTCAATACCTTGGTCCTGCGTAGCGATCTGTCCGGCGACCCCACTTTTACTGAGCTCCTCGCCCGGGTGCGGACTACCGCACTCAATGCGTTCACCCACCAGGATCTGCCTTTTGAGCAGCTCGTCGACGAGCTCGGTGTCGATCGTGACCGCTCGCGAACGCCGCTTTTCGAGGCGCTGTTCAATTACACCGCTGAACTCGACGGCGTGCATATTTCAGCTGAGAACACCGCGACCGCGCAGGCTGCGGTCAAGTTCGACCTCGTCTTGAGCATGGTTGCCTCTGGTGACACCGCCCTGGTCGGTTCGGTGCAATACAGCACGGCCTTGTTCGACCAGACGACCATCGAGCGGTTGGTCGGTCACTTGCGGGTGTTGCTGGATGCCGTGGTGGCTGACCCTGATCGGCCGCTGTCGGCACTGCCCATCCTTACGTCGGCTGAGCTGCAGGCGCTGCGGGAGGTCAACGCCACTGGTGTGGTGTTGCCCGAGGTCGCCGGTGTGCATGAGTTGATCGCGGCTCGGGCGGTCGCGGGTCCTGAGGCAGTTGCGGTGGCCGGGCTGGAGGGGCAGCTCAGTTATGGGGAGCTGGATGCCCGCGCCAATCAGCTGGCTCATCAGCTGATCGCGTTGGGTGCGGGTCCGGAGACGACGGTGGCGTTGTGTCTGGAGCGCGGCCTTGACCTCGTGGTGGCGGTCTTGGCGGTGTGGAAGGCCGGTGCCGCTTATCTGCCGCTGGATCCCAGCTACCCCACCGACCGGCTGGCCTATCTGCTGTCCGACAGCCGAGCGCATCTCCTGCTGACCACCGGGCCGCTGCTGCCCTCCGCCTGTACGGGCACTGGTGCGAGTGCGGACTCCCAGGTCGGTCGTCCGCGCACGCTGCTGCTGGATGAGCCGGGCGTGCAGGCGGGGTTGCAAGCTTTCCCCGTCACGGCTCCCCCCGTGAGCGTGGTCCCGGATCAGGCCGCCTATCTGATCTACACCTCCGGTTCGACCGGTCGGCCGAAGGGCGTGCGGGTGGCGCATCGGGGGCTGGTCAACCTGGTCATGGCGCAGGGTGAGGCGTTCGGTGTCACGGCGTCGTCGCGGGTGTTGCAGTTCGCCTCGCCGGGGTTCGACGCGGCGGTGTCGGAGATCGCGGTCACTCTGGCCGCTGGTGCGACGTTGGTGATCCCCAGTTCTGAGCAGCGGGTGGATGACCTGGCCGGCTTCATCCGGGAGTGGCGGGTGGACACCGCGACGTTGCCGCCGTCGCTGCTGGCCACACTCGTGCCGGCGGAGCTGCCGCCGCTGACGCTGATCAGCGCGGGCGAGCACCTCGACCCGGCACTCGCTCAGGCTTGGGGTGACCGGCACCGGTTGCTGAACGCGTATGGTCCGACCGAGACCACGGTGTGCGCCACCATCAGCCACACCCCGGCCACCATCGGCGCACCGATCGCCAACACGACCAGCCACGTCCTCGACGCCCACCTCAACCCCGCTCCCACCGGCGTCCCCGGCGAACTGTTCGTCGGCGGCATCGGCCTCGCCCACGGCTACCACGGACGACCCGCCCTCACCGCCGAACGCTTCGTCGCCGACCCGCACGCCGGTGACGGTTCTCGCCTCTACCGGACCGGTGACCTGGTCGCGTGGCGACCGGACGGCCAACTCGACTTCCTCGGCCGCACCGACCACCAGGTCAAGATCCGCGGCCACCGCATCGAACCCGGCGAAATCCAGCACGCTCTGACCGGCCACGCTGAGGTGGGTTCTGCCCTGGTGACCACGTTCGGCGAGGATGCTGATCGCCGGTTGGTCGCCTACCTGACTCCGGCCGGTCCGGACGCGAACATCCCCACTACCGATGACCTGCGGGTCTATCTGGCCGCCGGTCTGCCGGATTACATGATCCCGTCGGGGTTCATCGAGCTGGCCGCCTTCCCGCTGACCCCGAACGGCAAAATCGACCGCGCCGTCCTGCCCGCACCGGACGGCAGTCGCCCCGACCTTGCCGGTGGCTATCAGGCTCCGGCCACTCCGACGGAGCATTTGCTGGCCGGTATCTGGGCCGACCTGCTCGGTGTGGATCAGGTCGGCATCCGGGACAACTTCTTCGACCTCGGCGGCCATTCGCTGCTGGCTACTCAGGTCACCTCCCGGATCCGTTCGGTGTTCGGCATCGACCTGTCGCTTGCCGTGCTGTTCGACCAGCCCACCGTCGGTGGCCTGGCGCCGCTCATCGACGAGGCCAACGGCATCAGCAGGCCGCGGATCCTCCCGGTCGATCGTGACCAGCCGCTTCCCTTGTCCTTCGCCCAGCAGCGGCTATGGTTCCTGGCCCAATTCGACCCCGACTCGACCGAGCACAACACGCCCACTCCCATCCCGCTGCCCGGCGAACTCGACATCCCCGCCCTGCGCGCCGCCCTCACCGCGTTGACCGAGAGGCACGAGGTCCTGCGCACCCGGCTGGTCGCCGACGCCGACGGTATCCCGCATCAGATCATCGACCCGCCGACTGACTTCGACCTGCCCGTCATCGAGGTGGCGAGCGAGCACGAAGCTCAGGCGCTGATCGCCGCCGACGCTGCCACGCCGTTCGATCTGGCGGCCGGTCCGCTGCTGCGCGGCAGCCTGATCCGGATCAGCGACCAGGAGCACATCCTGGCCTTGTGCATGCATCACGTCGTCTTCGATGAGTGGTCGGCCAAGATCTTCCACCGCGAGCTTCTCGCGTTGTACGAGGCCTTCCAAGCTGGTCGGCCCTCTCCGCTGGTGCCGTTGCCGGTGCAGTACGCCGATTTCGCCGTGTGGCAGCGTTCCTGGCTCACCGGCGAGACGCTGGAAGAGCAGCTCGGCTACTGGCGACGCCGGCTCGCCCAGCCTCCGGTGCTGGACCTGCCCACCGACCGGCCCCGCGCGGCGATTCGCGACACCGCCGGTGCGGCCCTCGACTTCCACATCAGCCCGGAAGTGGCCGAGGGCCTGCGAGCGTTGTCCCGCCGCTCCGGCACCACCATGTTCATGACGTTGCTGGCCGCCTACAGTGCCCTGCTCGGCCGCTACACCCGTCAGGATGATCTGCTGGTCGGCACGCCGGTGGCCAACCGCAACCAGGCCGAGACCGAAGACCTGATCGGGTTCTTCGTCAACACCCTGGTCCTGCGGACCGACCTGTCCGGCGATCCGACCTTCACCGAACTGCTTCACCGCGTTCGCGCCACGGCGCTGGAGGCTTACGGCCACCAGGACCTGCCGTTCGAGCAGCTCGTCGACGAACTCGGCATCGATCGCGACCGCTCCCGCACGCCGCTGTTCCAGACCCTCTTCAACTACTTCGCCATCGATGATCCGACGGCTCAGGAACTGCAAGAGGCCACCGCTGGTGGCGGCGGGCAGGCTCGGGTCGGGATTCTGGCTCAGACCGACCTCCGCATGATCTTCGCTGAGGGCAGCGACTATCTGTCGGCCACCATCGAATACAGCACGGCCCTGTTCGACCAGGCCGGCATCGAGCGGTTGATCGGCCATCTGAACATGCTGCTGGCCGCCGTCACCACCGACCCCGACCAGCCGCTGTCGGCACTGCCCATCCTCACTCCGGCTGAGTTGCAGGCGCTGCGGGAGGTCAACGCCACCGGCGTGGTGCTGCCCGAGGCCGCCGGCGTGCATGAGCTGATCGCGGCTCGGGCGCTTGCCGGCCCTGAGATGGTCGCCGTGGCCGGGCAGGAGGGGCAGCTCAGCTACGGTGAGCTGGACGTCCGGGCCAACCAACTGGCCCACAAGCTGATCGCGCTGGGTGCGGGTCCGGAGACGACCGTCGCGTTGTGTCTGGAGCGCGGCCTCGACCTCGTAGTGGCCGTCTTGGCCGTGTGGAAGGCCGGTGCCGCTTATCTGCCGCTGGATCCCAGCTACCCGACGGACCGGCTGGCCTATCTGCTGTCCGACAGCCAGGCGGGTCTTCTCCTGAGCACGGAAGCGCTGCTGGAGGATCTGCCCGCCGGGCGCCTCCGCACGCTACTGGTGGACGAGCCGAGCGTGCAGACTCTGCCGGTCACGGCTCCCGCAGTGAACGTGGCACCCGATCAGGCCGCCTATCTGATCTATACCTCCGGTTCGACCGGTCGTCCCAAGGGGGTGCGGGTGGCGCACCGGGGGCTGGTCAACCTGGTGATGGCGCAGCAGGACGCCTTCGGGGTGACGGCGTCATCGCGGGTGTTGCAGTTCGCCTCGCCGGGGTTCGACGCCGCGGTGTCGGAGATCACGGTCACGTTGGCCGCTGGTGCGACGTTGGTGATCCCCAGCTCTGAGCAGCGGGTGGATGATCTAGCGGGGTTCATCCGGGAGTGGCGGGTGGACACCGCGACGTTGCCGCCGTCGCTGCTGGCCACACTTGAGCCGGCGGAGTTGCCGCCGCTGACGTTGATCAGCGCGGGCGAGCACCTCGATGCGGCACTCGCCGAAGCTTGGGGTGACGGGCATCGGCTGTTGAATGCCTATGGTCCGACCGAGACCACGGTGTGCGCCACCATCAGTCAAACTCCCGCCAGCATCGGCCCACCGATCGCGAACACCACGGCTTATGTCCTCGACGGGCATCTTGGGCTGGTCCCGGTCGGTGTGCCCGGGGAGCTGTTCGTCGGCGGCCTCGGCCTGGCACGCGGCTACCACGGCCGCCCCGCGCTGACCGCCGAACGTTTCATCGCCGACCCGCACGCCGGTGACGGTTCTCGCCTCTACCGCACCGGCGACCTGGGCGCCTGGCGGCCGGACGGCCAGCTCGACTTCCTCGGGCGCACCGACCACCAGGTCAAAATCCGCGGCCACCGCATCGAACCCGGCGAAATTCAGCACGCCCTCACCAGCCACCCGAACATCGCCGCAGCCCTGGTCACCCCCACCGGCCAAGACACCGACCGCCGCCTGATCGCCTACCTGGTCCCCGCTGACCCCGCCGACGGCATCCCAGCCACCGACGATCTGCGGGCCTATCTAGCCGCCGGCCTGCCCGACTACATGATCCCGTCGGTGTTCATCGAACTGGCCGCCTTCCCGCTGTCACCCAACGGCAAGATCGACCGAGCCGCCCTCCCCGCACCGGACGGCAGCCGCTCCGACCTCACCGACAGCTACCAGCCGCCGACCACCCCCACCGAACAACTCCTGGCCGGTATCTGGGCTGACCTGCTCGGCGTGGACCGGATCGGCGTCCGCGACAACTTCTTCGACCTCGGCGGGCACTCCCTGCTCGCGACCCAGGTCACCTCTCGTATCCGCAGCGCTTTCGGCACCGACGTGGCGCTCGCGGCCCTGTTCGACCAGCCCACCATCAACAGCCTGGCCACCCTTATAGACCAAGCTTCGGCTGAAACCGCCAGACCGCCGATCGTCCCTGCCGACCGTGACCAGCCGCTCCCGTTGTCCTTCGCTCAGCAGCGGTTGTGGTTCCTGGCCCAGCTCGACCCGGACTCGGCCGAGTACAACACCCCGACGCCCATCCCGCTGCCCGGCGACCTCGACATCCCCGCCCTGCACGCCGCCCTCACCGCGCTCACCGAACGGCACGAGGTCCTGCGCACCCGGCTGGTCGCCGACGCCCACGGCATTCCCCACCAGATCATCGACCCACCCACCGCCTTCGACCTGCCTGTCGTCGAGGCGGCGAGCGAAGAAGAAGCACAGACCCTGATCGCCGCCGATGCGGTCACCCCCTTCAACCTGGCGGCCGGTCCACTGCTGCGCGGCACGTTGATCCGCCTCGCCGACGACCTGCACATCCTGGCCCTGTGCATGCACCACGTCATCTCCGACGAATGGTCCGCCAAGGTCTTCCACCGCGAACTCACCGCTCTCTACGAGGCTTTCCGCACAGGAAATCCGTCGCCGCTGGCACCGCTGCCGGTGCAGTACGCCGACTTCGCCCTGTGGCAGCGGAACTGGCTCACCGGTCAGACTCTGGAAGAGCAACTGGGCTATTGGCGTCGCCAACTAGCCAACCCACCTGTACTCGACCTGCCCACCGACCGCTCCCGGCCTCCGGTCCGCTCCACGGCCGGTGGGGCCATCAGCTTCCGTATTGAGGCTGAAACCGCTGGTCGGCTGCAGGAGTTGACGCGTCAGAGCGGCAGCACCATGTTCATGACGCTGTTCGCGGCATTCAGCGCGCTGCTGGGCAAATACAGCGCCCAAGATGACGTGTTGGTCGGTACGCCGGTCGCCAACCGCAACCAGGCCGAGACCGAAGACCTGATCGGGTTCTTCGTCAACACCCTGGTCCTGCGGACCGACCTGTCCGGCGATCCCACCTTCACCGACCTGCTCCACCAGGTCCGCGCCACCGCACTGGACGCCTACGGGCATCAGGATCTGCCGTTCGAGCAGCTCGTCGACGAACTCGGCATCGATCGTGACCGCTCCCGCACGCCGCTGTTCCAAACCCTGTTCAACTACATCGGCGAGTCAGACGACCATCGTGATGCCGATGAGCCGATCGAGGCCACGGTTCAAGAGAGCGTCGTCAAGTTCGACCTGGTTTTGAGCATGGTGGCCTCTGGCGACCAGGATCTGGCCGGTTCGGTGCAATACAGCACGGCCCTGTTCGACCAGGCGACCATCGAGCGGTTGATCGGTCACCTGCGAGTGTTGCTGGATGCCGTGGTGGCTGCCCCTGACCGGCCGCTGTCGGCACTGCCCATCCTCACCACCGCTGAGCTGCAGACGCTGCGGGACGTCAACGCTACCGGCATGGTGCTGCCTGAGGCCGCCGGCGTGCATGAGCTGATCGCGGCTCGGGCGGTTGCCGGTTCTGAGGCGGTCGCGGTGGGCGGGCTGGAAGGGCAGCTCAGCTATGGGGAGCTGGATGCCCGAGCCAACCAACTGGCCCACAAGCTGATCGCATTGGGTGCGGGTCCGGAGACGACGGTCGCGTTGTGTCTGGAGCGGGGCCTCGACCTTGTTGTGGCGGTTTTGGCGGTGTGGAAGGCCGGTGCTGCCTATCTGCCGCTGGATCCCAGCTACCCGACGGACCGGCTGGTTTATCTGCTGGCTGACAGCCAGGCGGATCTACTGCTCACCACGGAGTCGCTGGTGAGCAGGCTGTCGTCCGCCTACGTGGGCGCCGACGGGAGCGCTGACTCTCCGGTCGGTCGGCTGCGCACGCTGCTGGTGGATGAGCCGGGTGTTCTGGCGGAGCTGCAAGCTCTGCCGGTCGTGGCTCCTGCGGTGGTGGTTGTCCCGGATCAGGCTGCTTATCTGATCTACACCTCTGGTTCGACTGGTCGGCCCAAGGGGGTGCGGGTGGCGCATCGGGGGCTGGTGAACCTGGTGGTGGCGCAGGGTGAGGCGTTCGGGGTGTCGGCGTTGTCGCGGGTGTTGCAGTTCGCTTCGCCGGGGTTCGATGCGGCGGTGTCGGAGATCGCGGTCACTCTGGCCGCCGGTGCCATGTTGGTGATCCCCAATGCTGAACAGCGCACGCACGACCTGGCGAGCTTCATCCAGGAATGGCGGGTGGACACCGCGACGTTGCCGCCGTCGCTGCTGGCCACCCTCGACCCGGCCCAGTTGCCGCCGCTGACGGTGATCAGCGCGGGTGAGCACCTCGACCCGGCACTCGCTCAGGCTTGGGGTGACCGGCACCGGTTGCTGAACGCGTATGGTCCGACCGAGACCACGGTGTGCGCCACCATCAGCCACACCCCGGCCACCATCGGCACTCCGATCTCCAACGCCACCACCCAGGTGCTGGACTCCCGCCTCAACCCCGTCCCCGCAGGTGTGCCAGGGGAGTTGTTCGTCGGTGGTCTCGGCCTGGCTCGCGGCTACCACGGCCGGCCCGCCCTGACCGCCGAGCGGTTCGTCGCCGACCCGCACGCCGGTGACGGTTCTCGCCTCTACCGGACCGGCGACCTCGCCACTTGGCGACCGGACGGCCAACTCGACTTCCTCGGCCGGACCGACCACCAGGTCAAGATCCGCGGCCACCGCATCGAGCCGGGTGAGATCCAGCATGCTCTGACCGGCCACCCGAACATCGCCGCCGCCTTGGTTGCTCCCTTCGGCCAGGACACCGACCGCCGACTGGTCGCCTACCTGGTCCCCGCTGACTCCGTCGATGGCACCCCTGCCACTGACGACCTGCGGGCCTACCTGGCCGCTGGCCTGCCGGATTACATGATCCCGTCGGTGTTCGTCGAGCTGGCCGCCTTCCCGCTGTCACCCAGCGGCAAGATCGACCGTGCCGCTCTACCGGCACCGGACGGCAGCCGTCCCGACCTCGCCGGCGGCTACCAGGCCCCGGCCACTCCCACGGAGCAGTTGCTGGCCGGCATCTGGGCCGACCTGCTCGGTCTGGACCAGGTCGGCGTCCGCGACAACTTCTTCGACCTCGGCGGCCACTCCCTGCTGGCCACCCAGGCCATCACCCGCATCCGCAGCACCTTCGGCACGGATCTGGCGCTCGCGGTGTTGTTCGACCGGCCGACCATCAAGGGTCTGGCGAGTCTCATCGACAGCACTGCTGTTACGGCGATCGCGCCGCCGATCGTCCCGGTCGATCGTGATCAGCCGTTGCCGCTGTCGTTCGCGCAGCAGCGGTTGTGGTTCTTGGCCCAGCTCGACCCGCGCTCGGCCGAGTACAACACTCCGACCCCCATCCCGCTGCCGGGCGACCTCGACATCCCCGCCCTGCGCGCGGCCCTCACCGCGTTGACGGAGCGGCATGAGGTCCTGCGCACCCGGCTGGTCGCCGACGCCGACGGCATCCCGCACCAGATCATCGACCCGCCCAGTGACTTCGACTTACCTGTCATCGAGGTGGCGAGCGAGCACGAAGCTCAGGCGCTGATCGCCGCCGACGCAGCCGCTCCGTTCGACCTGGCCCAAGGACCTCTCCTGCGCGGCAGCCTGATCCGCCTCAGTGGGGACCTGCACATCTTGGCCCTGTGCATGCATCACGTCGTCTTCGACGAGTGGTCGGCCAAGATCTTCCATCGGGAGTTTCTCGCGTTGTACGAGGCCTTCCAAGCTGGTCGGCCCTCTCCGCTGGTGCCGCTGCGGGTGCAGTACGCCGATTTCGCCGTGTGGCAGCGTTCCTGGCTCACCGGCGAGACGCTGGAAGAGCAGCTCGGCTACTGGCGTCGCCGGCTCGCTCAGCCTCCGGTGCTGGACCTGCCCACCGACCGGCCCCGCGCGGCGATTCGCGACACCGCCGGGGCGGCCCTCGACTTCCACATCAGCCCGGAAGTGGCCGAGGGCCTGCGAGCGTTGTCCCGCCGCTCCGGCACCACCATGTTCATGACGTTGCTGGCCGCCTACAGTGCCCTGCTCGGCCGCTACACCCGCCAGGATGATCTGCTGGTCGGCACGCCGGTGGCCAACCGCAACCAGGCCGAGACCGAAGACCTGATCGGCTTCTTCGTCAACACTCTGGTTCTGCGCGCCGATCTGTCCGGCGATCCGACCTTCACCGACCTGTTGCACCAGGTGCGGGCCACCGCGCTGGAGGCCTACGGTCATCAGGATCTGCCGTTCGAGCAGCTCGTCGACGAACTCGGCATCGATCGCGACCGCTCCCGCACGCCGCTGTTCCAGACCCTCTTCAACTACCTCACCACCGAGGGCAACGACAGTGGCGGAACTCAGGACGACGAGGCACTGAACACAGCTCAGACCGTGAAGTACGACCTCATCCTCACCTTGGCCGACTCTGGGCAAAGTGGGCTGGCGGGGTCAATCCGATACAGCACGGCGTTGTTTGATCGTTCGACGGTTGAGCGGTTGATCGGGCATCTCCAAACGCTCATCCAGCGCATCGTGTCCGATCCTGAACGGCCGCTGTCGGCGCTGCCCATCCTGACCCCCGCCGAGCAGCAGACGCTGCATGAACGTAACGCCACCGCGATGGCGTTGCCCGAGCTGAACGGCGTGCACGAGCTCATCGCCGCCCAAGCAGCCATCCACCCCCAAGCGATCGCGGTCATCGAAGACGGTGCCGCCCTCACCTACGCCGAACTCGAAGCCCGCGCCAACCAACTCGCCCACCACCTGCTCGACCTCGGCGCCGGCCCGCACACCACCATCGGCCTATGCCTGCCCCGCAGCCACCACCTGCTCATCGCACTCCTGGCCATCTGGAAAACCGGCGCCATCTACCTCCCGCTCGACCCCGACCACCCACACGAGCGCCTACGCCACATGCTCAACGACAGCCAAGCCACCATCGTCATCACCAACACCACCACCACCACGAACGCGGCCATCGCCGACCTCGCTCAGCCCACCGGCCAAGACCCCGAACGCGTCGAACCCGCCGCCGACCAAACCTCGACCGAATCACTGCCGGCCGCCGGCCGTCTGCGCACCCTCGTCCTCGGCCGGCCCGCCCTGCAAGCCCAGCTCGACACCCTGCCCGTGCA
>NZ_JBEZDR010000044.1:0-35163 GCF_040648415.1 Nonomuraea sp. NPDC049141 | reverse complement strand
GGGCTCGACCCACCAGCATCGAGATCAGTTGCTCGTCCGTCATTGAGCGGTCCGGCTCGGCAGGCACTTCGTTCATAGACAGCGACTCCACGGCAGTCTCGGACATCAAGTGTGTCTCCCTTGATCATCAGATCCGCCGTTAGTTTTACAGTCCCCCGCCCGGCTGTTCGCCGAGATCGGCGATGACCGCACCCGCTTCGCCAACGCCCGCGCCCTCAAGGCCTACGCCGGAGCCGCCCCGATCACCCGCGCCAGCGGACGCAGCCGGGCCGTCGTCCACCGCCGAGTCAAGAACCGCCGCCTGGCCGCCGTCGGCTACATCTGGGCCTTCGCCAGCCTGACCGCCTCATCCGGCGCCCGCGCCCACTACGACCGGCGCAAAGAACACGGCGATCGACACTCCGCCGCACTGCGCAACCTCTACAACCGCTTCCTCGGCTGCCTGTTCCACTGCCTGACCACCCGCCAGTCCTACAGCGAACACCTCGCCTTTCCCACCACAGACCCTGGGGGCTCCACCGCCCCCAGACCCCCGCGAACCGTGGCAGCCGTCGACGCCCAATCGCGTTGATCACAGCCCGCCGTAGCGTCGACGGCCACCACGGACCGAGCATGCTTGACATCGCCGCCGATCGGATGTCTCGGGCCTGGCGGCCCTGCGCTCCGGGTCGGCTTGCCACCGGGCACGTGGGTTGCTGTGGATTGCTGTACAGCAGGGAAATACAGCAACGCCGCCTCACGCAGCCTGATCGTCCCGTACGCCGCCACACGGTTGAGCAGCAGCGCCAGCCCTCGACCACGGTTCTCCGCTTCACTCGTAATGAAGTGTTCCGCGGAGACCGTGACGATCGCTGACTTCGGTTGCTCGCCGTCGATGGCCAGGGCGATCGGCTGCCGCAGACCGACTTCGTCGGTATTTGCCATCGACTCCGAGGGCTGAGGTCCGCTGTACAGCAACCAGTACAGCAACGCCGACTCATCCAACCGCATGGTGACCATCTAAATCAGCTGGTCGGGTCGATGTAAGTGTGATCGACGTGCTGTCTGCCCTACCCTACGGATCAGATGGTGGGGTGTGGATCAAGGCGCGGGAGTTCGCCTGCGAAGGAAGAATGAACGCCTCTACGATCAAGAAAAGTCAGGCTGTCGCGAGCGCCAATGGCGGCTGACGATCTGCCGCGTCCAGCGTGTGTACCAGTCCAGGAACGGCACCGGTTCGCTCCAGCCCCCATGCAGACGGCTCGACGGCTCAACATCCCTCCAGGGAGCCGACGGCCACCAGGACATGTCCTTCACCCATCCCATCTCGGTGAGCCAGACGGTGCCGGCGTACTCGCCGTTCATGGCGAGCATACTGATCCACGAGCACCCGTGGCTGCACAGGAACATGGTCCCGGGTGAGGGTTTGTCCATCCACAGGGTGGGGTCTGCTTCCTCGGCGGCGAGGCGCCGCAGTTGCCGCACATCATCCCGGGTCACCGGGAAGGGCTCCCACGGGTAGGCGGCGACCTCGGGTTCCTCCTGGAAGTCCTCACGCTCCTGTTGGGTCTCTTCCACGATCCAATGCAGGTCGAGCAAGGGGCCTGGACGAACTCCCCGGCCGAATCGCAGCAGGAACGACCGGAACTCGTCAGGCAGCGGCGCGCCGATCACTTCCTCAAGAGCCACAACCTCGGATTCCGGCAGAGGCACAGCCGTTGAGAGATCAGCAAGCCGGGAGAGTTCAGCAGCCATCTCATCCAGGCTGATGTCTGATCGCATGGATTCTCCCGGTTGAAGCGTCAACGCGCACAGACTAACGGCGTCGAAGAGCAGGTGACTGGGTTCGGCTTTGGGCGGCGTACCCCAGCATCCGGCCACAGGCAGGGTGGTGCGATACTCACCGAATGCCGCTCTACATTCCTCGCGTGGACGCCAGTTACCTCGCCGGCGCCGTGCCGGTACTGGTTCTCGTCTCGACCGAACAGGTCGAGCGGCTTCCTGTCTTCCGGCTCGATGCAGGCAGGCCGTTGCCCTGTGAGGGCTGGCAGATCCTCGCTGGCCTGACCGCCTCAGTGGTCGACGGCCCCGGTGATTCCGGGATCTTCGTCGAAGGCATCGCCCGTCCCGAGGAGGCCGAAGAGCGCTTCGCATGGCTGGAAGCCGTCGACCGTTCCGGCGGTGCGGTCGTGCTGGTCGTCGACTCGCACAGTGCGGTGGACGACTGGGCGGCACTGGCCGATGACGAGAAGGCCCGGGGCGGATTCGTACCCGCGGTGCAGCGGACCGATTGACCGCCGAGCGGCAGGACCAGCAGCCGTCTCGGGACAACCGAGGTCTGGCCGATCTTGCTAACGCCGTTGCTAACAACGTCCCTGGACGTCGGTGTACGCCCGTGGAACCAGATCAAGCTGAAGAGGTCGTTGAGCAGGCCCTTCTGACGGCGGTGGACGCCCATGGACGATCTCGAACTGGCTACGGATCAGAAGGTTGGGGTTTCGAGTACCTCCGGCCGCACACAGCATCACCAGGGAGTTCCTTGATCTCAAGGGACTCCCTGAGTCGTTTCTGGGGGCCGACTGTAGCAACGGCTGTTGCGACGCCGGTTCGTTCACTGAGGTTCGCCTCCGTTCGTAGTCGTCTTTTCACTTCGTTGATGTCGGGCGATGTACTCGTCCACAGCCTTCGAGATGAGCCACGATCGGCTCCGGTCCTCTCGCTCGCCGATGGCGTCGAGCCCCGCCTTCTGCTCGTCCGTCAGCCGGACGGTGGTCGGCTTGTTCGACACGACTACATTGTAATACGGATGACTACATTCGACTACACCTGTTTCAGATAGGCCGCGAGTGCTGGAATTGACCGCAGCCGTGTAGGGCTTCTCTTCGTGTTCTTGCACTTCAGCGGGTGTTTGTAGAGCTGTGTAGGGTCTATCTGTTCCACCTACGCGCCTATACATACAGAACCAATACCTGGATCCCTACACACCCCTACACTTCCGCAGGTCAGCAGCGTGCGGGTTCATTGAGCGAGGCGGCCGAAAAATCCGAGCCTGGCCAGCATCTACCGGGCCCTGGGCTGAGCACGACAAGCGGCAGGCCTACCCCGAGGCCGTCGAGGCGGCGTGGGCCGGCCATGACGAACAATGTGGGCGTGAACGTTTGGGTGGTACGTCCGTGAGCTGGTGGCAGGGACTGCTGGGGTTTGTCGCTGGCTTGCTGATCTCGGTGGTGACCACGCCTGTCGGGGTGTCTGGAGCGGTGTTCCTGCTTCCGGTCCAGCTCAGCGTGTTGAATGTGCCCAACCCAGCGGTGACGCCGACCAACCTGTTGTTCAACGTCGTGGCCACTCCGGGGGCGTTGTTGCGCTACCGCAAGCGCGGCGATCTCGGTGGGCCGTTGACCCGCCTGCTGGTGCTGGGTACCTTGCCCGGCGTCGTCATCGGTGCGCTGGTGCGGGTCTTCCTCCTGCCCGGCTCTGGGGGTGTTTCGCCTCCTGGTGGCCTGTCTGCTGTTTCCGCTGGGCTTATGGCTGTGCGTGCGCACGCTGCGCCCGGCGCGCGGCCACGGTGCGCCGGACGGCCCGTCGCCGCCTATGATCACCGCGCTTGCGGTGGCCGTGGGGACGGTGGGCGGGATGTACGGCATCGGCGGTGGGTCGCTGCTCGGGCCGATCCTGGTGGGGCGTGGACTGCCGGTCACGAAGGTCGCCCCCGCCGCGCTGGCCACGACGTTCGTTACCTCGATCGCCGGGGCGCTCACTTACGCCGTGCTGGCGCTGAGCACTCCTGGCGATATCGCGCCTGAGTGGGGGTTGGGCTTGCTGTGTGGGCTGGGTGGGCTGATCGGCGGCTACGTCGGCGCTCATCTGCAGCCCCGGCTGCCGGAGACCGCGCTACGGCTGCTTCTGGGTGTTTTGGCCACTGCTTTGGCTTGCCTGTACGCCGTCCAGTCCCTGATCTGACCCCCGCGCCAGGCGGCGCTCCCAATCCACCGGCTGGCCGTCCGGTCGGGACCGCTGCTGCCGGTTGGGCGCGTCCTACGGTCGGCGAGATTTTGACGGGGCCGGGATCTGGCTGCCCGCAAGATGGCGGCTAGGTCCTCGGGGACGGGCCCCTCCAGGCGCTGCCGCCGCAGGGGCGGGTCGGCGCCTGGTTTGGCGGAGTGCTCTGTATCAGGGTTCGGTGAGGTGGTGGTAGGCGTCTCGACTCGGGCAATCGGTCGAGTGAACCGTCTGGGCCGGTCATCGGCTCGCTGCGGTGTGGGTGCCGGTGCGGGGCACCCACGCTTCTACCTGGGGCCGGCGTGGGTGCCGGACGGTGCGGGCAGAAGTTCGGAGGCGTTGTCGCGGCCTGCCGGCCAGAACAGGGGCTGGTCGAGGCCGGGGTAGCGGTGGTTTTGGATGAGCGCTTGGGTGGCGGGCTGGAGCAGGTGGTCCTGCAGGGCCAGCGCGCCGGCCACGTTCGCGCGGGGGAACTTGGCCAGGTTGACCACGACCGACACCATGATGCGGTGGAACATCTCATCGCCGTACAGCACAGGGCGTAAGGGGAGCGGGTTGTCCTGCTGCCAGACGAGGAACGGGGTGAGGCCCCAGAGGCTGTAGCCCCGCTGCTGGGCGGCCGCTCGCATGGCCGCTTGCGGTTGGAGTCCCGTGTCTTGGTACCAGCCGGTCTTGTCCGGTCGGCCGGCGGCGTTCCACAGGATGTCGGCGATGTAGGTCAGCCCCGGCGTTGCGGTGGCGATGAAGGGCGCACGCGCGGCGGCGATGCGGCTGAACGCCGCGACGGGATCGGTGAGCCCGGCCACGCCGGCCGGGTCGCTCGTGTGCATGATCAACGCGGTGGCGTTGAACAACACCGTCCGTGGCCATTGGCCGAGGCCGTCGGTGATGAACGCTTGGGTGTCGGTGTGCCCGAAGTGGGAGAAGATGAGGTCGGCCTCGCCTGCGCGGGCCTTGGCGTAGACGTCTTCTCCGATGTAGACCTGCACGCGCCGGCCGGTTCGCGCTTCGAACGGGGCGAGCAGGCGCGGCAGCAGGCCTCCGTCCTGGATGGTGGTGACGCTGGCCAGGCGGATGGTGGTTCTGGTCGCTGCCGCCTGGCCCGGTGTCGTGCTGGTCGCCGACGCGCTCGTCGTCCACCCCGTCACGCCTGCCGTTGCCAGTGCGAGCAGGCCGCCGGCCGTCACCGCGTCCCGGCGCGATAACTGCGGTGCGCGATCTTGTTGGTGCGCTTCATCTTGAGCGTGCATGTCCGTCTCCTTGTCCGGTCTTGGTTACCGGCCGTTTGCGTCGTTGGGTGTCGTGCCTGGTCGCGCTGGATGGCGAGGCGGCGTTGACGTGGTCTGCCCTGCGGGAAACAGGTGGCGGTAGCGGTCGAGGAACACCTCGATGCGCTCGGCCTGTCGCTGCAGATCGGTCGCGCGTTCGTGCAGGTAGGCCTCACCCGCTGGGGTCAGGCGGTAGGTGCGGCGCGGTGGTGCGTCATCACCCAGCATCCATTCCGCCGTCACCAGGTCCTCCTCCGCCAGTTGGCGCAACACCCGGTAGACCACCGACGCATCTTGCGCGGCCCGCCGGAAACCGAGATCGGCCAGGTAGCCGGCCAGCACATAGCCGTGCCTCGGAGCATCGGCCAGCGCGAGCAGGACAAACGGCACCATCCCCTGTCCCGTCCCGCTCCGATCGGCACCGCCGCGGCGTGCAGCCATGGCTCAGGCTCTTCCGTCCTTGGTGACAAAACGACCCTATTGACATATTGACCCCCACGGGCGCAAAGGCAACCCCGGCCTGGCCAGCATCTACCGGGCCCTGGCCGAGTGCGACAAGCGGCAGACCTATCCCGAGGCCTTCGCGGCGGCGCGGGCCGACTTCGCCGCTCTGCACGCCACCGGTCAGACTGGCTGATCACGTTGGCACCGGCACCGGCCAGTTAGACCGATGCCGGGCGTAGCCGGTGTTGCCCTCATCGGTCGTGTGACCGATGCCGAGCCGGGGCGCCCCAAGTTCACTTGGCCGTGGGTGCGTTGCTGCTTGTGCTGGTCTGCTCCGTTCCAGCTGGGGCGAATGCGCCGTCAACGGCGTGGGCGAGCGGCGCTTCGGCGGGCACCCAGGGGCGGGCCTCCGCGCGGACCAGCACGTCGTGGATGAGGGTGACCACTTCCTCAGGGGTGAACTCCATCGCGTTCTCGCCGACGGTGATCTCGAAGCTGCAGCGGGAGGGGTCGGGTCCGGACCGTACCCGTCCCCAGAGCTGGATGCCGTGCTCGGCGAGGATGGCCGCCCCGGCCTGTTCGACGGCCCGCCTGGGGGCGGGCAAGTGGATGTGGAAGATCGGCGTCTGGGGAGGGTCGGGGTAGGCGCGGGCGGTGCCGTCGGCGTTGATCGCGGCGGCGATGGCGATCGCGTGGTCTCGGTAGGCGGACATGTGCGGCGCCAGGGTGTCGAGGCCGACCAGGGCGGCCAGGGCCAGCGGCCACGCGTCGCGGATGCCGCCGCCGAGTCGCTGCCGCCACACCTGAGCGGCGCGTATCGTGTCGGAGTCGGCGGCGAGAACGGCGCCGCGCACGCCTTGCAGGCTCTTGTAGAGGGAGACGTACACCGAATCGAACAGGGCGGCGATCTGGTCGATGGGCCGCTGGTAATAGGTTTGCGCCTCCCACAGTCGTGCGCCGTCCAGGTGCGCGGCGGCGCCGGAGGCCCGTACGAGCGCAACCTGCTCGCACAAGTCATCCCATTCGGGAAGCAGGCCGCCGAGGTCGCGCTGCGGCAACTCCCACACGGCCGCCGCCAGCGGCTCGCCGATCGCCGCCAGATCCTGTGCCGTCATCAGCTCGAACAGATCCCCGGTACGGCGCATCCGCAGACCGTGGACGGCGTTGTAGCCCTGTTCCTCCCACACGTCCAGATGCGACTGGGGGTGAGCGGCGAAGGTGCGCCGTCCGCGCCGGTCGGCATGGATGCGCAGCGCGACCTGCTGCGCCATTGTCCCGCTCGGGAAGAACAGCGCGGCCTCCTTGCCGAGGAGAGTGGCCATGCGCTGTTCGAGCACTGCGACGGGGCCGTCGGGGCCGTCCGGTGGGGTGTCGTCGTCCACGAGGGCGAGCATGCGCTCCAGCACGGCGCGCGGCCTGCGCCGGATGGGCGCGTGCAGGAACAGTGACCGCCGTACGGGCGGAGTGGGGTCGGTCATGGTTACGCTCCATTCTGATGCGAATAGTGTGCAGTAGCGCAATATCCGCTACTGCTCTCCCTGCTGGCCTGCGCCTCTTCACTCGCGCCAGAGGCGAGTGGAGGGGGCGCGCAATTCCCTCGTCCGTGCATCGTCGTCGTGCCGATGCTGGGATTGAGCCAGGCCGCCAGGCGGTGGCGGGCCCACCCGGCGGGGTACTTGGCGCTGCCCGTGTAAAGCCGAGGGCCCGCGCCGGGGCGTGTAGTCGAGGGCGTAGCGCACATCCGGGGAGGCGCCGCTTCAACTATCTCGGTTGCCAGCGGCCGATCTTCTTGGCGAGGAGGGTGGCGCCGATGCGCGCGTAGAAGCGTTGCGCGGCCACATTGGCCTCGGCGACCTCCCAGTGGATCAGCTTGCCGTTGGCGGCTTCGGCGACGGCCCGCATCAACTGCTCTCCTACGCCGTGGCCGCGTTCCGCGCCGGTCACGTACAGGTCGTCCAGAGCGAGGTAGTCCTCGCCGGACCAGAAATGGATCCGCTGCAGCCAGGACACGTAGCCGATGGCCCGGCCGTCCCGTTGGGCGATCAGGTAGGTGATCTCCGGGCGAGCGAGCATCCGCTTCAGGTCGTCGACGCTCACCGTGATGGCCGAGGGCTGGCCTTGGTGCTCGGCCAGCGCACGGATGAGGCTGTACACGGTGGAGGCGTCATCGGGCGTGGCGCGACGGATGACTATCACGATGGTCCTCCCAGATGGGGGGGCAAGGGGCAGCGGATTGGGGGGCTGTGTGCTCTTCCAGGCCGGTTGCCGCCGCCTGCCGGGCGGGCGAGCCGGCTGCGTCCGGCGGTCATTGGCCGGGGGTGCTGCCGGTGAGCGGGATGTGGCTCAGCCGGCGCATCGCCAGCACCGCCGCGCCGGCGGCGATGATCGCGGCGATGACGGCCGCCGTGTTGAGCCCGCCGGCGAACGCCGCCCGGGCGGGAGCGAGCACGGCCGCGGCCAGCTCGCCCGGCAGCGTCTGCGCCGCGGTGACCGCGCCGTCGAGGCTGTCGCGGCTGGCCGCGGCGGCCTCCTGCGGCAGGCCGCCGGGCAGTTCGGCGCTGACCTGGCCGCGGTAGATGGCGGCGGCGATGCTGCCGAGGATCGCAATGCCGAGTGAGATGCCCAGGTCGCTGCAGGTGGTGGCCAGTCCGGAAGCCGCGCCGGCCTTCTGCGGCGGTACTGAGCCGACGACCAGGTTGGTGGTCAGCGCCATCGAGGGGGCGACGGCCGGGTAGAGGACGATGAATCCCGCGACCAGGAGCGGAAGCCCACCGGTGGCTCCGACCTGGGTGAGCATCAGATAGCCGATCACCTGCACGGCGAGCCCGGCCGCGATCAGGTGGCCGGGGCGGATACGGCGGACCAGGACGGGCGAGAGGGTGGAGACGACCACCAGCAGCGCCGCGCCGGGCAGCACCCACAGCCCCGCCTGCAGCGGTGAGAGTCCCTCGACGAGCTGCAGGTACTGGGTGAACAGCAGGTAGATGCCGCCGAGCGCGGTCGCGGCGAGCAGGAACACGCCCAGCGCGCCGCTGACCGTGCGGTTGGCGAACAGCCGCACGTCCAGCAGCGGCTCGGCCAGCCGGAGCTGGCGGAGCACGAACCAGGTGCCGAACGCCAGCCCGGCCGCAATGCTCACCAGCGCCGGCACGAGGCCGTCGTCCTTGGCCAGTTCCTTGACGCCGTAGACGATCGGCAGCAGGGTCGCCAGCGTCAGCGCCACGCTGACCAGGTCGAGGCGGCTCGCGGCGGGGTTGCGGTTGTCCGGCAGCAGCAGCGCCGCGCCGATCGCCACCACCACCATGACGGGCACCGCGACCAGGAAGGCCGCCCGCCAGGAGAAGGCCTCCAGCAGCGCCCCGCCGAGCACCGGGCCCAGGCCGGTCCCGACGGAGATACCGGCCGACCACACCCCGACGGCGATGCCGCGCTGGCGGGCGTCGGCGAACGTGGCGAAGATCAGCCCCAGCGTGGCGGGCATCTGAGTGGCCGCCGCGACGCCCAGCACAGCTCGCCAGAGGATCATCAGAGCGGGATCGGAGGTGTTGGCCGCGAGCAGCGAGACGACGGCGAAGACGACCGCGCCGCCGATCAGCAGCCGACGGTGACCGATCCGGTCGCCCAGAGTGCCCATGGTGACCAGCAGCCCGGCCATCAGGAAGCCGTAGATGTCGATGATCCACAACGTTTGGGTGCTGCTCGGCTTCAGCTCCGCCGCCAGCTGCGGGATGGCCAGGAACAAGATGGTGAGCATCATGAACAGCAACATGGCGGGCAGGACCAGCACGACCAGCCCGAGCCACTGCCTTAAGCCGGCGCGCTGAGTGGAGCCGATATCCGCAGATGGCAACGGAACATCCCTTCAAGATCGAGTTTTAGGTGCTTGGCGACCCGTGCCGCCGAGGGATTCTCCGTAGGGATGGCCTCGTGCGCCAGATGCCTCCGGCGCACGAGGCCTTGAACCGTACCCCGGTTAGGTATATCCGAGACATGACCTTACCCCGGAGGGGTATAAGGGCCGCGTATGTGTCCGATGAAAACAGCGAGTCTGAACGGGGCGCCTGAACCGGAAGGATCTATCCGCGTTCGGCGTGCTGCCCGTGGTCGGAGACCTGGGCGTCGAACCAGGCGTGCAGCGCCTTGATCAGGGACGCATCGGAGGTGGTGTAGGTGATCTGGGCTCCGGTGGAGGTGGGGGCGTAGCGGATGTCGATGCGGCTGTGGCCTTGTTCGAGGTCGCGCAGGCCCGGCATGTCGCCGCCGTGGATGGAGGCGGGGTCGCCGAAGTCGCCTTGCCTGAAGTTCGCGGCTTCCTTGGTGAGGTGCTCATGGATGAGCTTGACCTGCTGGGCGTCGGCCGGGTCATCCGCGGTGACGGTCTGCAGGCCGCCGGTGGCGGACTTGGTGAAGCGGTGGGTGGTGCGCTCAAGGTCGAACGGCATCACCTGCTGGCCTTTGGCCGCGATCTCCGCCTGGCGATCGGCCAAGGCGGGTTGTCCGTTCTGGCCGATGAGCACATAGACGGCCGAGGCGACGGCGATGGCCGCGAGCGCGGTGATGAGCAGCAGGACGCGTCGATTCTTACGTTTCATCTATTGCCTCCGTGAGGATTTCGAGGGCGCGCAGCACACTGGCGTGTTCGCTGGCAGGGACACGGTTCAGGATCGCCGCGAAGCGTGCCGCTCTGGCCTTGGCCAGTTGCGCCGCGGCGTTGGTCCCGGCGGGGGTGAGCTGGACCAGCACGCCGCGCCCGTCATCTGGGGCCGGTGTGCGCTCGGCCCAGCCGCGGTTGATGAGCTGGGTGACCAGGCGGCTGGTGGTGCTCTTTTCCAGGCGGAGTCGCTGAGCCAGCTCACTTTGCCGTAGGGCGCCGTCCCTGGCCAGTTCGCCCAGCGCGTGGGCCTCCGATACCGGGATGGGTCGCCCGCAGGGGGTCTGGTCAGGCCGATGGAGACCGAAGGCCCGGACAAAGCTTCCCACCGCTTCCTGGAGTTCACGCTCATCCGCCATGGTTGGACCTTACAACTATCTTGTTGTATGGCACAACCAAATCCGATGTGATCACACTCGGCCCCGCAGAAGACAGTGCAACTCAGCGCGCCGACCGGAGAATCCGTCTAGTCCTCCTCGGCGGGCAGTCGGCCTCACCATCCTGGACGGGGGTAGCACTGGTCGTTCTCATGGCGATGGGACCCGCCCTCAGTTGGCCGATCGCGGCAGCCTCGACCGCGAGCCTGATCCGCGCCCTGGCCATGACCCCCCGGGGACTCTCCGCGACTCTCACCCGTTGGCGTCGCCGCTAGTCTCCAGCGGCAGAGCTGCGGCGTTCGATGAAGATGACGTCGCGCCAGACGCCGTGGTGGCGGCCGATGCGCTCGCGGGTGCCGACCACGCGGAAGCCTAGTCCCTGGTGCAGCGACAGGCTGGCGGCGTTCTCCGGGAAGATCCCCGACTGGATGGTCCATACCCCGGCGTCCTCGCTGGCCGCGATGAACGCCGACAGCAGCGCCCGGCCGATACCGTGCGCCTGGCAGCCCGGGTGAACGTACACGCTGTGCTCCACGACGCCCGCGTACACGGGCCTGGCCGAGACCACCGAGGCCGCCACCCAGCCAACGATCTCGCCCGTCTCGGTGTCGGCGGCCACAAAACGCAGGTGCGGCAGCTTGGCCGCGGTGAACCCTTCCCAGCTCGGCGCGACGGTCTCGAAGCTGGCCTGGCCGGTGTCCAGCCCGGCCTGATAGATGGCCAGCACCTGCTCGGCGTCACTCCCGCGCATCGGCCGGATCTCTACCCCCGGCACAGAGGCGGGCTTGACGGCCTGGACGATCGCCGAGTGCACACCGTCGCCGTGATCGGCGCTCAGTGTGATCCGTACACGGGCGAACCCGGCGGCCGCCAGCAACCGCCGGTACTCCGCCACCGGCAGCGCCCCGGCCACGCATCCGATGCGCTGCTCGGCCGCCACGCGAGCGGCCGGATCGATCGAGCCGTCGACGACGACGTCACTGACGCCGAACCGGCCGCCCGGCCGCAGCACCCGGAACGACTCGGCCAGTACGGCGGCCTTGTCGCCGGACAGGTTGATCACGCAGTTGGAGATGACCACGTCCACCGACCGGTCCGGCAGCGGCACGCGCTCGATCGTGCCGTGCAGGAACTCCACGTTGGTCGCGCCGGCCTGCTCGGCGTTGCGCCGGGCTAGCGCCAGCATGTCGGAGCTGGCGTCCAGCCCGTAGACCTTGCCCTGCTCGCCGACTCGGCGGGCTGACAGCAGCACGTCGATGCCGCCGCCCGAGCCGAGGTCGAGCACGGTCTCACCACGCTGCAACGCGGCGACGGCCACCGGGTTGCCGCACCCCAGGCTGGCCCTCACCGCCCCCTCGGGCAGCACGTCGAGCTCGTCATAGCCGGCCGCGCCGAAGCAGCCCTGATCGAACGCGTCCTGCCCGCAGTCGGCGACGATCCGACCGGCGTCCGCAGCACGGGCCAAGGCCGAGTAGTGATCGATGATCTCCTCGTGTGCCATGGAGAAGCTCCTTCACTCGCAGGTGGGCGTGGCCGGCACGGGGTTGCCCATGACCACGTCGGCGGCGGTCGGGAAACAGCTCACGCAGTTCTCGTTGATCCGGTACAGGCTGGAGGTGCCCTGCTTCTCGACCAGTACGAACCTCACCTCGGCCAGGATCTTCAGGTGATGCGAGACGGTGGACTGGCCCACCCCGGAGGCGGTCACGATCTCGCCTACGCTCATCGGCGCGCGCCGCCGAGCCAATAGCGACACGATCTGGATCCGCGTCGCGTCCGCCAGTGCTTTGAACCAGCTCGCGTACTCTTCGGCCTCCGCGCGCGGCAGCGGCCCCTTTTCCTTATTCATCGTCAATCGACGATAGTCGATAAAGTGCCTACAGAGAAGCTGCGCCATCCACAGGTCTCGGAGGTTCGCCCTCGCTCGACCAAGTCCGTCGAGATCGTTGTGGCGTGAATCTGGGTCGCGATAACATACCTTATCGCGACCCAGAACCTTAATCATTTGAAGTGGGGAGACCGCCCGATGACCGAGTTGGTACGACTGGAGGGCGAACCGACCACCCCATTACCGATCCCGGCGAACGCGGCCGACAGCGAACTGACCGATGCGGCGCGGGCTCGGGTCGCCGGAGGGTTCGCCGCCAACACCAGCCGTGCGTACCAACGGGACTGGGAGACCTTCGCCGCCTGGTGCGCGGCGTACGGCCGCAGGCCGCTGCCAGCGACTCCGGATACGGTCACCGAGTACGTCACCCACCTGGCCGCCACGCCCACCCGGAAGGGCACACTCCCTGCGCCCTCGACCATCGAGCGCGCGCTGGCCTGCATCCAGTCCCGGCACAAAAAGGCCGGGCTCCAACTCAATGCCGAGTTCGCCCGGCTCGCCCTGCGTGGCTACCGCAAGGAGCGCAGCTCCGCCGGGCAGCGTACGCGGAAGGCGCCGCCCGCCGAGCTGACCGTGCTACGTGCTCTGGTGGACACCACCGACCCGGCCGCTCCCGTCGGCCTGCGTGACCGAGTGGTCCTGGTGCTCGGCTTCGCCCTCATGGGTCGCCGCTCCGAGCTGGCGGCGCTCGACATCGCTGACCTGGCAATCACCGAGGACGGTCTGGAGGTGACGATCCGCCGGTCCAAGACCGACCAGGACGCGATCGGTGAGGTCGTTCCCGTCCCGTACGGCTCGCACCCGGAGACCTGTCCTGTGCGTGTGGTCCGGACTTGGCTGGCAGATCTGGAGACCCACGGGGTGACTGACGGGCCCCTGCTGCGCGCCATTGACCGGCACGGGCGACTGTCAGGCACGCCGGGGGCGACCATGCGCGGCACCGGCCGGATGTCTGGAGACGGGCTTAACCAGATTGTGCGGCGTGCGGCGGAGAGGGCTGGGCTCAAGGACGCGCATACCTACACCGCACACTCGCTGCGGGCAGGCGGGGCTACGGCCGCAGCCAAGGCGGGCGCCTCGGTGTCGGCCATCGCCCGGCATGGTCGGTGGTCGGAGAAGTCTCCTGTGGTCCACGGCTACATCCGGGCGGTCGACAAGTGGCGGGACAATCCGATGCGCGGCGTAGGGCTTTGAGATTGCCCAGGGGAGGCGCCGACGAGGGATACGGTGGATGATCTTGCCCCGCCGCATCGCTCCTGGCGGCAGTCTCGCATAAGGGGAGAGGAGGTCAAGCGTAAGAGGCCGAATCACGGACCGGCCGCCAGAACTCGTCCACGCAGAGCCGCCAACTCCCGTCTCAGGGCACACGGCCCGGCGAGCATCAGGGCATGTACGGCGCTTACCTCTCGGGCGGATGCCCAGATGTCCGAGGCGGGGGTCTGGAACGGTAGGACCTCGATCGAGTGGACTCGGAACGCGGCGGGGTCCAGGTATCGCATGCCTCCGGTCCCGCATAGGTAGGTGGTAGCGCCGGTCAGCCAGGCGAGGTCGGCCAGCCGCTGCGAACGTTCGCCGCGTGCGAGCAGATCGCTGCTGTGCAGGATTCGCCCCGGCCACCCGACCTCCTCCAGCAGCATGCGCGTGGACAACTCCGTCACGTCCGCCAGCCGGTCCGTGCTCTCGAACGCGGCCAGCACGGGTTCGAGCCGCCTCTTGAACGGCGGCCAGTAGGCGCTGTGCCGGTAGTGATCAGCGAGGAGCTGGACGACGCGGCGCCGGCAGCGGGCGGGATCAGCCAGGCGTGCTCCGCGAATGGTGGTGGAGCGGCCGTGTGGCAGATGGGTGGAGATGGAGAGCCATCGCAGCGGCCGCGAGCCGTCGAGCGAGGCGAGGCACGCGCGGTGCTGGTAGTCCCTGCGGGCGAACTGCACGTCGTCCAGGACGATCCAGTAGTCGGCGGTGAAAAGTTTGGCCAGGGTCGCGAGCCGGGGGAAGAGGTTGGGCTGGTGGATGGCGCACACCTCGCCGTACGGCAGGTCAGGGCGTAAGGAGCCTGCTGTCGAATCCGGCGCGGAGAAGAGCCTGGTAGGCGTCATTGACCTCTCCTGGGACGGGCTGCTCGACGGCGTAGCCGAGCTTGGGGTACTCGATCACGCGCTGGAGGTCGCCGACAAGCATGTCGATGACCAGCTTCGGATCGCCGATCGAGCTGACGTAGTCGTCCAGTTCCAGCGGCTCGGAGGCGCACACCACCTCGACCTCGGGCCACACCTTCCGGGCGGTGGCATACGCCCGGCGCTCCATGTACGGCTTGGAGATCAGGAGTACCGAATCAGGCTGGATACCCGCATCGGCCAGCACCTGGCGGGACAGGCCAATGTTCTGACCGGTGTTGGTCGCGTTCGGCTCCAGCAGAATCGCCTCGTCGGGCACGCCGAGTTCCAGCGCGTGCTCGCGGAAGTGGACAGCCTCGCCGCGGGGGAAGCGGGCCGCCGTGGTGGGGCTGGTGGCACCGGAGAAGACGAGCAGCGGGAACCACCCGGCGCGGTACAGCTCGACCGCCGCACGCGCGACTCCCAGATCGTGGCTGCCCAGGCCGATGGCAACATCACAGCGGCGCAGGTCGTGGTGCATCTGGTGGTAGTCCCAGATCGTGCGGGCGTACCCCCACTGCTCGTCGGTGATGACCTGCTGCTTGACGCTCACTTGGCTGCTCCCTGATCGCCGTGCCAGAGGGAGACGGATCTCCCCCTGGATGGTCCGCTGGATGCCCTCGATGCTGCGCAGTTGGTGTGCGAGCCCGTGCTGCGCGGCTTCGTGTGCGGCACGGTCGAGGATCATCAGCCCATCATCCATGGTGGCTCGGTCGGAAAGCAGGATGTGTCCGTAAGCCGTCTCCAGCCGGACCCGCTGCATGGGCGCATCGGTGACGGCGGTGGCGCGGGCGAGGTCGATCAGGCGTAGCGCCTCCGAGAGGTTCCCGGCTCCACGGTGGGTCAGGGCGAGTTTCTGGTGCGCGACGGACCAGTCCTCGGGCTCGCCCAGGCTCTCGAACTCGCGGATGGCAGTCGTCATCAGGCGGGCGGCGTAGTCGTTGTTGTTGTTCTTGCTCAGGGCTGTCCCGACCCACAGCCGGGCTCGCGTCCGGTCGCGTGGTGAGAGTCGGTCATCCACCGCCAGCGCCTCATACTCCCTGGCTGCCTCATCCAACCGGCCCGACATCTCGGCGACCACCGCCAGCGAAAGGTCGAGCTGGGCAATGCGGCGGGGGATGTCGATCTGGCTGTAGATCGAGCGAGCGTTGAGGTAGGAACGGCGGGCGGACAGGGGGCCGGCGACTGCGCCTTGATCGCGTTGGAGGTCGCCGAGCAGTGTCGTGGATCGTGCGAACAGGTACAGGCCCTTGTCGTCCAGGACGTGTGGGTTGTAGCGGGTGAGCCATCGGTTCAGCAGGTCGGCGGCGTAGCTGAAGCTCTGGCGGCTGAGGGCGACCACAGCCCGGTCAAGGTCGTCCGTCCATGTCTCGTAGTCCCAGGCCCGTGGCCCCACGCGTGTGACTCGCAGCCCTTGGTCCGTGTCCTGGCCGAGTTCCAGGAGCAGGGTCTCGAACCGCAGGTGGGTCGCCGAGTCCCCGCGAGCGAGCGCGGTGTCCAGGATGGCCTGGGTGTCGGGGCGTGGCCGAGTGGCTGGACCGAGTTGATCCCACTTCGCCACGCTGCGGGGAGCCACGCCGAGGTGCTGGGCGAATGTCCGCGCGCTCATCCACAAGGCAAGGCGACGTGCATGCGCTTCGAGGCCGGTCCACTCATGCACGGTCGTCACGTCGCTGCTCCCTTCCACGGCCATGGAAGCACCCAGAGGTACCGAGGACCTACGGAAGCGCAACGGAAGTGCGACAGCGGGTCGTATCCAGCCGGGCTGGGGCTGGTCATGCTCGAAGTGCGGGTCATCAGCCCCGGCCACGGTAAGGACGGCTACCTTGTGGACACTCACCGAACAACACGATGTGGACGGCCCGATCGTCTATGGGTACCTGCGGCTGCACCGCTCGACACCCGAGCGGCAAGCAGCGCTGACGGTGGCCCTCACCCAGTACTGCGAGCAGCACGAATTCCAGCTCTGCGGCATCTTCACCGATCGAGGGACCGAATCGGCGGCCGCCCCCGCATTCGCCGGGTTGTTGGACATTCTCCTGTCCAACGTCTACGGGGTAGTCCTGCCCACTGCGCGCCACCTGGGCGGGAAGCACATCGCCGCTCGGCGGCGAGAACAACTCAACGCGATCGGGACGCGGCTGCTGCTCGTGCGTGGAGCTCTTCGTACGGCCGCCTCCTCCGCCAACTGGAACATCCACAACCCGGACGCCATCCGGACCATTGACTACCGCGCTGAGGAGACGACACGGCGTCCCGACCCGGACACGCCGCGTTTCCTCGTCGACCTGGCGGACATCCCGCAGAGCGGCTGAGCGGGGCATAGCAGCCACGAAAGACAGGCGTGCGGCACGCTGTGCTGCCACGCCGAGCGCGGGCGACCCGGTGTAGTCGTCCCCGTCGTACCGCGCTCTCCGGCGCAGGCCGAGCTCCACCACCAATCGCTCGGCCTGCGCCAGCACATCGTCCCTGCTCCCGAGGAGGAATCCATGCGGGCCAGTGAGGCCAAGGCCGCCGCCGGTGCGGCAGCGAGGAGGCAGGTAGCCGACCTTCAGGGTCGTGCTCGCGGCATGACGGTCGACAACGCCACCGAGGTCCTGAGCGACGAGACAGCCCAGCGCCTGGCCGCGCAGTTGCAGGCATCGTGGGACGGCCGTTGGCAGGTGATGTGGGAGCCCTGGGGCCGCACGTTCCGGGCGTTCCCGGCGTACGACATGGATGTCAACACCCCACTAGTGGGCGGCAGCCTCCGCGAGCTGTGGCGCAACGTCCTCAACGTCGATCAGGAGCTGCTGCTGGTCGTGGCTGAGGCCATTCCGGCGCACCGGCCCACGGTCGTCTACATTCCCCCCGGCTTCTTCGAGGAGATGGCCGAGTGAGCAAGCAAGACGCGGTCAGGCATGCGGCCCCGCGCGCAGACGGGGGCGCTGCTTCGCGTCTTGGCGCGGGCCTGCGCTCAACCTCCGCCACTGTCGCGCGGGCCCGCGCCGCCCAAACTCATCGCCCACGGCAGGATCGTGCGCAGCCGTGGGCGATGATCCAACTCCCAGCCGCCCTCTTCCCCACTGCGCGAGCCACCCCTGCTCGCCATGGACGGGCCGCTGGGCCGAGGAAGGCGGACATCGGGGTGCGCCCGTCCGCCTTCCTCGGGTCACCTGAGGGGCTACAACCCCCCGGCCCAGCCAGCAAAGGCCACATCATGAACGGTGCCATGGCGGGCCCACAACGTCTCCACCTGCTGAGGGCTACGCGCAATCTCCCGGCCTGCAGCGGTTCCGCCCCGGCGGGCCAGGACGGGACGGGGCGATGACCGGCCCCTGCCCCCTGACCGGAGGAGTCCGGAGAGTCTCCCATGGATCTGATCGTGCTCGTGTACGGAGACCCCTGGACGCCCGACCTACCAGCGGATGCCACCCTCCGCCCTGGGCTCGCACGGCCATTCATCGTTGTCGGCCTGGCCCTGCTACTGGTGCTCAGCAGCAAGAGACCCAGCGCGGATGCCGCCCACGCGCAGACCGTGCACGTTTCGACTTCCCGGCCGAGCCCGGGGTGCCCGTGCCCGGCCGGGAGACGCTGGCAGGCGCCTTTACCCGCGGGGGATGGCGCCTGCCAGCCCCCGGCGTGTGCAGTGGACAGGGGTGACCGACCTCGCCACGGTGAACCCGCGCCGTACCAAGCCCCTCCGCAAAACCGGTGACCAGAAGACACACCACAGGGAGATCATTCAGTGAATGACGAGACCATCGACCAGGCGCAGGCCGGCGAGCTGAGGGACAAGCTCGCGGACGAACTCGCCGCGGCGGGGCACATCAAGTCGGCTCAGGTCGACCGGGCGTTCCGGACGGTCGACCGGCACGCGTTCGTACCGGCCGGCACCCCGCTGGAGGTCACCTAGCAGGCCGACAGCGCGGTGGTCACCAAGCGGGATGAGCACGGCACGGCTATCTCCTCCGTCAGCGCCGCGTATGTCCAGGTGGCGATGATCGAGCAGGCCGAGCTGGCGCCGGGCAAGAGCGTGCTGGAGATCGGCTCAGGCGGCGTGAACGCGGCGATGCTGGCCGAAATCGTCGGGCCGGATGGCGAGGTGATCAGCGTGGACATCGACCCGGAGGTGACCGACCGCGCCACTGAACTGCTGGACGCCGCCGGGTACGGCGACCGGGTGAAGGTGATCACGGCCGATGCCGAGCACGAGATTGCCGGGTTCGGGCCGTTCAAGGCGACCATCGTGACGGTCGGCGCGTGGGACCTGGCCCCAGCGTGGCTGCGCCAGTTGGCCCCTGACGGCACGCTGGTGGTGCCGTTGCGGATGAACGGCGTCAGCCGCTCGATCGCGTTCCGCCGCACGAACGATCACCTGACCAGTACGTCCGCTGTGGTGTGCGGGTTCGTCCCCATGCAGGGGGCCGGTCAGCACGTCGACAGGGAATTCCGGCTGCCCGACCCCCACGGGCACGCCGTCACGCTCCGGTTCGACGACGGGGCGCCCGACGACCCCGCACCGCTGGACGGCGTTCTGGCGAGCGACCGCGCCGAGGTGTGGTCCGGCGTCACGATCGAGAACGGCGTGTCGTTCGCCGACCTGCACCTGTGGTTCGCGAGCTTCCTGCCCGGTTTCTGCAGGCTGGCCGTCGAGGAGGGAACCGACCTCGCCCAGGAACGCAAGACGTGGTTCCCGTTCGCCGGAGTGCGCGGCGACTCCTTCGCCTACCTGTCGGTGCGGCCCGCACTGGAAGGCGCGGGCGCGGAGTTCGGGGCTCGCGCCTACGGACCGCACGGCCAGGAGGCGGCGACCGCAATGGTCGAACAGATCCAGGCGTGGGACGAGCAGGCCAGGAACCGGCCGGAGCCCACCTTCGCCTACTGGCCGACCGGCAACACCCCCGCCGACCTGCCCGCGGGTACGGCAGCCCTCCACAAGACCCACGGTCTTGTCACGATCTCCTGGCCCACCGGCTGATCGGCCGTTCAGACGGGCCAGGATGCCTGAGACTGTGAGCGATAGATGGCGGTTCCCAGGTTTTGTTGGCGGCCGGATGCTGGGCGTCCGGGTTTGAGTCAGGGGTGGAACAGGTCTCGGCCCGGTTGACGGAGGATCCAGCTGTCGAAGTGCTCCCGCCTGTAGATCGGCTCGGCAGGGACCAGCCGGATCTGGGGGCGGTCGTCCATCCACCAGATCTTGAAGTCGGTGACCGTTCCCTCGGTTGGCCATCGGCTGGACTCGAAGGGCAGTAGAAGGACGTCGACGAATCCGCCGATGGGCAGTGCGAGGTCGACTCCGATCCCGATTGCCCCAAGGCGGGGAACCCAGACGACTGTGCCGCTAACGAAACCTGGGAAACCCCGCAATCCCGCAGACGGGTTGGCTCGCAGCCGCCATCTATAGCTGGGCGTCGCATCGTCAATCTCCCCGGCAAGTCGCGCGCTCGCCGCGTCTCACCGGTCCATGAGCGCGAGGCAGCCGTCCTCGAGCGTCGGCTCGGCCGGCGGGTCCGGCAGCGCGGCCGCCACCGGCTCAGGTGACCCGGCAGCCCGGTCCTCCCGGGCTCATCCCAGGAAAAAGCGCGCCAGAGCGCCGGTGACCGCGGGCGCGTCATTCTCCATCGGAATGTGACCGGCGCCCGGAATGCGAACCAGGGTGGTGTTCGGGATCTCGGCGGCGAACCGCTCGGCGTACCCCACCTCCTGAAATGTGTCGTCCTCCCCCCACACCAGCAGCTTCGGCGTGCGATCGGCCTTCAGCGCGGGCACCAGGTCGAGCGTGTAGCGGCTGTCGGCCGCCCCCGCCAGTGCCATCCATGACCGGCGCACCCTCGCGTCGTTCCAGGGATCCAGGTAGTCGGCCAGCTCCCCCTCCGTCGCCGGACGGGCCAGCGCCGTGGTGATCGCCGTCCGGCGGGCGCCCAGCAGTTCCTCCGCCGTCACGGCGGCCACCACCGCCGGATCGCGGAAGCGGGCCACGCCCGGCACCGGCCATGAGTCGTACGTGACCGAGTTGACCAGCGTCAGCCGCCGCACCTCGCCGCCCACCAGCAGGTGCTGCGCCACCGCGCCCCCGATGTCGTGCCCCGCAACGTTCAGCGGCCCGCTGGCGCCCACAGCGGCGGCGAACCGCCTCACCCACCCTGCCAGCGCCGGAACCGCCGCCGTCTCGATCGTGAGCTCCCCCTCCGAGCGCCCCAATCCGGGCAGATCCACCGCCACGGGCCGCAGTCCCGCCGCCGCCAGCCCATCCATCACCGGCTGCCAGACCCGGCTCCAGTACGTCCCGTGCAGCAGCAACACCACCGGACCCCGCTCGCCCGCCGCCAGATAACCGGCCCGCAGCCCGTCGACCTCGATCGTCATTCGTTCAGCCATGGCATAACCATCGTGTTCTGATCCACCGGCGGTCAAATACCAGTTAAGGTATGCCGGTATGACATTGGGGCAGCTCCGGGCACTGCTGGCGGTGGCCGAACACGGCGGCTTCACCACCGCCGCCGACCACACCGGCATGTCGCAGCCCGCCGTCAGCCGTGCCATCGCCGCCCTGGAGCGCGAGCTCGGCGCGGCCCTGTTCGTCCGCCACCACGACCGCATCGCCCTCACCGAGGCCGGCCGCCGCGCGGTCGAGCGCGCCCGCGAGGCGCTGCGCCACTTCGACCTCATCCGCGCCGATGTGGCGGCCGCCGCCGGCGAGATCACCGGCGAGCTGCGCCTGGCCAGCCTCCCCAGCGCCACGGGCACGCTCATCGCCCGGCTGCTGCGCGCCTTCACCGACCGCTACCCGCAGGTCAAGGTGCGCCTGTTCGAGGGGGTCGACGACGACATCCGCGAATGGCTGCGCCGCGGCGCCGCCGAGGTCGGCGTCGTCACGCTGCCCGCCCCCGGCCTGGACACCGTCCCGCTCAGCACCCACGACATGGTGGCCGCGCTCCCCTCCGAGCACCCGCTGGCCGAGCGACGGGTCGTGCGGGTCGCCGACCTCGCCGGACAGCCGTTCATCCTGACCACCGCCGGCTGCCGACCGCTGATCATGTCCGCGGCGCGGGAGTCGAAGGCGCGGCTCGACATCGCCTTCGAGGCCGGCGGGCCCGCCGCGATCCTGGAGATGGTCGCCGCGGGGCTCGGCGTCAGCATCGTGCCCACGCTGGGCCTGCCCGCCGAGCTCGGCGCGGTCGTCACCCGTCCGCTGGAGCCGAAGACGACCCGCTCGCTGGCCCTGGCCGTCCCGTCGTTGCGCGACTGCTCCCCCGCCGCGCGGGCGTTCCTCGACCAACTGGCCGCCTCACCCCGACCACCCGATAACTAATCAAGATCGAGATACGCCGTTGGTTGACTGAACACGCCCGAAGCTTGCGGATTGTGACCTTAGCGGCCGCGCAGATAGGCGCGATGGAGTACCCAGGGAGTAGAGCGGGCGCAGATCATCGAGGCCGGCTGGCCTGGATCG
Source organism: Nonomuraea sp. NPDC049141 (assembly GCF_040648415.1). Lineage (NCBI taxonomy): Bacteria > Bacillati > Actinomycetota > Actinomycetes > Streptosporangiales > Streptosporangiaceae > Nonomuraea > Nonomuraea sp. NPDC049141. The sequence goes on along the minus strand of NZ_JBEZDR010000044.1, from coordinate 12,969 downwards.
GTGATTTCTCGCCTTTGTGCGCGATGCGGCCGTGGAGGCCGCGGTCACGTCCACCAAGGTGGTGTACAGCAGCGCCATACAGCAACACCGCCATACGCGACCGCGTGCTGCCGATCGGCATCCACTGCTTGACCAGGGCGGGACGCCACTGACAGGGCATCCGCCTTTCCCTACGGATCAAGTGGTCATCGCGTAGAGGCATGACGATCGCTGACTTCCGTACAGACGTACGGGGTCGGGGCGATGCGCTGCCGCGACCCTCCTTCGTCGGGTCTTGCCACTGGACAAGGTGGTGCTGACGACGACACCGCTGACGACAACCGACAACGTCGGCTTCCGTCAGCGCACGGTGGCACCCGTCCACCACGCTCTGACCTCGTGTGGGGCAAGACGATCAGTGGCTGATGTCCGTGACGCTCCGGGGTGCTGCTTGGTGAACGCCACGGTCCACCAGCTGGAGCCACGCTGTCGAACGTCAGCCAATTGAGCCAGCCCGTGCGCAGGTAATCGAGCCACTCGAAGTGGGGTGCTCACGAAGGACAGTAGAGCCGTTTGGGTGGTAGGTGCTTAATTGGGCGCTTTAGCGTGGTCTTGTGGTCGATGTGACCGTTAGATGACCGTCCTAGCAGCACGCAATGCGGCTGGAGGTCATTTCCGGCGTCGGCGCCAGTTCAGGCACCGGCCTCGAGTACGGCGAGGTCGCGCACCGCATAACGGTGATGCTCGGCCTCTTCCTTCAGCACCACCTTGAGGCAGCGGCGCACGACGTACGCCTGGTCGGGATACGTGTCCGCCGGCCTGCGACCGCATACCCGATCGAGCTCGGCCTCGGTGAGCCCGTCGATGACACGTCGCATCGTGGCCATGCGGGCGAGCCGCGGCGCGAGTACCTCGTCGAGCGTCGGGGTGGCTTCGAGGGTGAGCCCGAGCTTCGCCGCTGTGTCGGGCGGCATCCCGCCGTAAGGGAAGCCCAACGGGTGGTACGGCGCTTCCTCCTCTAGCACGGCATTGCCGAGCCAGGCATCGCCGCCGAGTAGCAGGTGCCGTTGGGTCTCGACGAACGACCACTCGCCGTTGACCTGCTCGTGCAGCTTGGCCTCGGGCAACAGCCTGGCGCGGTCGAGTGTCGCCGCCCACATCGTCTCGATGGCATCCCAAGCAGCGCGATAGTCGTCGGGGGACGCGGCGTCACGCGCCAGCACCCGCGTGGGGTGCCGCCGGTCGAGCTCGGCCTCGACGTAGGCGGTCACGTCGACGTCGTTGACGACGAGACGCTCGAAGTCGCCACCGAGGTAGACGTCGCTCCCATAGCAGTCGACGATCTTCAGACCGCTGACCTCGCAATCGCGGATCTCGAGACCGGCAAGGTCGCACAGGTGGATGCGGGCGCCACGGAACTGGTCACTCTGGGCGTACTCAGCAGCCATCGAGGCAGTCTTCCGCACCCGTCCCGCCCGCGCCACCTTTGGGCAACTAAGTTTCGGGGCCAACCGTGTGGAACGTGCTCACGCCCGCGTCCCGCTTCGCTTGGGCAACATAGGCCAGCCGCGGGGCGCCGATCGCCCGCAACCAAGGGGGCGCCCGCCGAAGTCAGGCGATCGACGGCCGGTCTACTTGTCGTCCTTCGTGCGTCCCGACGTGCCGTTCTTTCCGGGTCGCTTGTTCGGCCGGTAGCTGGGTCCATCCATGAAGACCCGGTAGCTGGAGTTGATCAGTCGCCTGACGATCGCCGAGCGGCTCGGCATCGCGAATCAGGGCGCGCACAAGCTCTACACGACGACGCTCGCCGCGATCCCAGCGTTGGAGGTCGCCGAGTATCGAGCCGAGCAGGCCGAGCGCCTGGACGCGCTGCTCGCCAAGGCGAACGAGGTCCTGGCCGCCGGACACGTCGTGATCCATCATGGCCGCGTGGTCATGCAGGACGGCAAGCCGGTCCGCGACCATGGGCCGGTGCTCGACGCCATCAAGACCGTGCTCGCCATCGAGAAGCAGCGGGCAGAGCTCTTCGAATTCAAAGTCCCGGTGAAACAGCAGATTCAGAGGGCCCAGACGATCACGTCCTTCAAGGACGGCGACCTCGACGACCTGCGGCAACGGCGGATCACGCGCCCCATACCTGGGCAATGGCATCCGAATGGTTAGCTCCGGTGCTGGGCTCCGCGACTGCTTCGCACGGCATCGTCTTCACCTGATTCACCGGACATCAGGGGCGGCGGCACCCGGAGACGGTGGCCAAGCAGGCCGCCGCCAGTCCGCTCGCGCGGGAAGCGAGGCGAGCCGAGGCATACACGGACCTGGACTTCGGCGCAGTTCTCAGCCGCCGCCCTTGGAGAAGTGCTGGTAGTCCCATACCGTTCGGAAGGACACGGGGGATGTCGCTGGCATCCGATTGGATGAGGCTCGTGACTACTCATGATGTGGCCCGGCTGTTGCCTGATATTCCGGTGCTTCGCGATCTGTGCCGGTCCATGGCGGTGCTGGAGGCCATCTTGAGCCCGGAATGGTTCAGTCGCTACCACTCCTTCGACGCGGGCTGGAGTCCTGGGGAGGAGATGGCCTCGATGCGTAACGGCTCGGGAGACGAATACTCCATCGTCTTCTCCGCGGCGGGTGCGTACATTCGCGGCTTCGACCACGAGGCGGCGATGAGCCCGTACGGCGACGACGGACCGTGGCCGGGGGTGCTCGACTCCGTCCCCGAGGTCTTCCGCCATTGTGTGGAGGAACCGGCGTTCTGCGACGAGGACGGGATGCCGGTCGTGACTGCCTGCCTGTGGCGTGAGGTCGGCGACAGTCGTTGGCGAGTGGGGGAGATCGACTACCCGGACGGCGTGAGCGATCCCGATGGGGCGGCGGGACTGTTTGCACGGCTCGTCGACCCGTCTCCGGAGGCGTTCCGGCGGTTCGCGGAGGACTACTACGAGGTGCCCGTGGATCTCGATGCGGTGCGCCACGTCTATGCCCTCCGTCCGCTGACGCAGGCGGTGGTCACCGCGCTGAACGCTGATCTTGCCGTCAAGGACCTCGCCGACGACCTTGCGGCAGCCCGGTATCCGTCCGTTGCCAGCTGACAAGCTGGAAGACCAGCGCCCATTCCCCAGCGGTAAGTCGGGTGGCAACAGCGCCGAAGCGCGTTGGGCAGAGTGCTATACAGCAGTGCCATACAGCAACACCGTCGGCGCATTCGAGGGGTCGTCGCAACACACGTGATCAATTGCCGTCAGCGGTCAGCATAGCCGCGAGAAAGTCCGCGCTGACCCCGAGCGTTGCGGCGATGGCCGCCCGCTCCCTCGATAGCGGGGAGTGGGCGGCCGTTCGTCTTGCCTGCTCATGCGATGCGGACGGCGGCGAGATTCTTCGGGAACCGACGCATGTGGTGGGCGCCTGGCCAAGGTCGGTCACTCTGTCCAGCGTATCGGCGTGGATACGCTGACAATGGGGATCAAGGGGTCACGCTGAGGGGTGTCAGCCAGTGGATCTCCAGGTCTTCTCGTAGGTAGTCCATGCGGTGCTGCTGGAAGTGTGCGAGTTCGGGACGCGCGAGATGCGCGCGCAGGTCGTCGGCCGACCGCCACAGTTCGTAGAACACGAGCGTGCTGGGATCAGCCACGTCGCGGTGGACCTGGTACTGCATCGAGCCAGGCTCGGCCCTGGTCGGCTCCACGAATGACAGCAGCAGCCGCTCCAGCTCATCGGCGCGCTCGGGCTTCGGCCGGGCGAAGCCGTAGATGCCGACCGCCCCGCCTCCTTCAGGTACGACAATTTTCATACCTGCCGACGCTAGCCATCGGCCAGGTATGATGCAAATCGTACCTAGGAGTGAGCCATGGATCTGGGCAAGGTGTTCCGCGCGCTGGCCGACGACTCCCGCCGCCAGGTAGTGGCCGAACTCGCGGCCGATCCCGAAGACCGGGAGCGTGCCTGCGGCTCGTTCGACCTGCCGGTGAAGAAGGCCGCGCGCACGCATCACTTCCGGGTGCTGCGCGAGGCGGGGCTGATCATGCAGCGTGACCACGGCAACGGCAGCGCCGTCTCACTGCCCAGGCAGGACATCGAGCGTCATCTGCCCGGCCTGTTGCAGCTCCTGTCCGAGGAACTGGGGTCCGGCAACGCGACGGGCAGAACCGGGAACACTGCGGCTCATTAGCCCACCGGGAGCACTGGCCGTCCTGCTGCTCTCACTGGTCAGAGGCGGGCCGTCATGAGCTCGGTGAGGCGCTGTGCAGGAGTCTCCCAGCCGAGCGTCTTGCGAGGTCTGGAGTTCAGCTCGGCGGCGACGGCGTCGAGCTGGTGGCGAGTGTGAACGCCCGGTGAGCGCCCATCTCGCTGCCCTGATCCCAGGTCAAGGAGCGCTTGAGATGAGCCGGCAGCGTGGCCATGGTCTCCACCAGAGCGTCGCGCATGCGCTCGGCGCTGCGGTCGATCGGCAGGTGGACGAGGCGGCGACCTGCCAGGACAGGCCACCGACGATGATCTGCGGCAGGGTGGCGATCCAGGCTCCCGCATCCGACTTGGGCCGGCCGGTGACCAGTTTCCCCGTCCTCATCTCCGAGACCGACGCCTCGATCTTCGCCGTCCGGGCCGTGAGGTCGAGGTTGTAACGCCGGAAGGCGGCGAGTTCGCCGCATCGCGTACTGCCGAAAGTCGCCAGGAGCACAAGGGCGCAGAACCGGCGAGGCACAACATCGGCCAGCGCGTAAAACTTCGAGACGGTCAGCACGGGGCGTTCTTCGGGACGCTCCACCCCGGCGTTCTTGATCTCGAACCGCTCACCCGCGTTCTGCGGGTGTGTCGGCCCGATCTAAGGGTTGGTCGGTGGGGCGACGACCAACTCGGTGTCCGGGTCGTGGTCGGTCTGGGGAGGGCCGACGACGATCATGGTGGCTCGGGCCCACGGCTGTTCTCGCAACAAGAACGGCAGTTCCTCCAGCAGCCAGTTCGCCACGTGCTCCAGCTGCTCGGGGGAGTCACCGTCGCGGACGATCAACAAGCGCTCTTGCTCATCCAGGTCACCCTGCATCCACACCGAGGCGTCCAACCACGGGGCAAGCTCTTCGCGGATGATGCCGGTGCCCTCGACCCAGATGACGTCGGCTCCGGCGGGGATGGTGATCGATCCGGGCCGGTCGTGGGTGATCCAGGCATCAGGGCGGAAGTCCACCGCCTCACCCTGGTGCAGGGGTTGCAGGATGTTCTCGACGAGTACGGCGCCCCAGTTGAAGTAGGCGTGGTTCCAGGCGATGTCGTCGGTGTGCACGATGGCGGAGTTGGGCACCACCTTGCGTAGCCGCTCGGCCAGGGTCGTCTTGCCGGCGCCGCCCCGGCCGTCGATCGCGATCACCCGCGGACGTCCGGTGACGCATCGCGCAGCTGCCGGACGGCGTCGAATACGGTCACCACCCGCCAGCCGGCGGCCTCGGTCTCGCCTGGATGTAGATGCATCGACAACCTGTCTCCCGAGGTGAGGACAAAGATCAGCATATGAGCAGCTGCCGTCGACCAGGCCGCGAGCTCGCCGACCTGGGCAGCGTCGTTCCCTACGGATCAGAAGGTTGCGGTTTCGAGTACCTCCGGCCGCACACAGCATAAAGGCCCGTTACCAGGGAAAACCTGGAACGGGCCTTGCGTTTGTCCTGACAATCTCGGGATCTTGCTAACGCCGCTGCTAACAAGGGGCGCTCACTCGCTGATCGCCTGGGCGAAGATGTCCGCTGCCGAGCGGCTAGACACGGATGACTCCAGATAATTCATGGATCTTGATCGATGGGCCTACACTCCGATACGCGTGCCATCCCGTTCCATCTGTCCTGTTCCGTCTGTGAGACGCCTAGCAGATTCCTGACAGTCGGCAGTTCGGCCCTGCTCCGTGCCGTCCTCCCTGCCTCGATCAATGACGGAACAGGACGTTGAGTTCGCTGAAGTCAAGCGAGCCGTCCAGCGCCGTGAGACCTCCCGTGCCGAGCAGTTCCGCAGCGGCTCTGCGGGCCGCGGTGTAGGCGGCCTGGGCCAGCCCGGTGCCCAGGCTGATCCTGCGCACTCCGACCTGCGTGAGCTCGATGACACTCGGTCCACCGGCAACGGCCATCGCGTTGACCGGCAGCGGTGACTCGGCACAGAGGGTTTTCAGCATGTCCAGATCAAGCAGGCCGGGAACGAAGATGCCGTCGGCTCCCGCCTTGGCGTATGCCGCCGCGCGCGCCAGCACCTCGCCCAGTCGGTCATCGGATGCGCCTATCGCGAACAGGAAGACGTCGGTGCGCGCATTGATGAACAGTTCCGGCAGGCCCGCCGCGGCCGCCTCGTCTCTGGCGGCGCGCAACCTGGCGCTCTGTTCGGCGACGTCGAACAGAGGACCGCCGACGGCCGTGGAGTCCTCCAGATTGACGCCTACGGCACCGGCCTCGACCACCGCCCGCACGGTCGTGGCGACATCCGCCGGGGTCGGTCCGTACCCTCTCTCCACGTCGACCGTCACCGGCAAGTCGACAGAGTCCACGATGCGCCGCGCGGCCTCCACCATCTCGCCCCGGCTCAGCCGTTGCCCGTCACCGCGGCCCAGTGACCACGAGACTCCACCGCTGGTCGTGGCAATTGCCGTGGCGCCGACAGCGGCGATCACAGCCGCGCTGGCGGCGTCCCAGGCGTTGGGGAGCACCAGCACGGAATCGGTGCTCAGGCTGCGGAACAGCCGGGCCTTCCTCTTGGCTACGGCATCGGGGGAGGGGGAAATGTCAACAGACATGTGCATGACCGCCTTGGCGTTGTTCTGCTTCTCGGCACCCTGCCGTGGGCACCTGCTCCGGGGATGCTGCCGGGCAGGGGACCGAGCGTCCACTGATTAAGCTCGGACCGAATAGTGGAGGCGGGATGAAGGCGCGGCTGACCTTTTCGGTGAACGATCTGGCCGAGACCCGGTTCGCTGTCTCGCCCATGTGGGAAGTCGTCACCAGCTTCAGAGCGCTGGCCGCTGCCGCGGTGCCGGGCCCGCACCGCGGCTGGGCCGACCAGGTACGCCTGCGGCTCGCAGCCGCGAGTCTCGATCGCGGTTGGCTGGCCGACATGATTCCGCCTGTCGGCCACCTCCCCGACTTTCTCAACCCGACACCGGCGACCGCATCCCCCGACCTCTCCGACGAGTTGGCCGCCATCGCGGCCACCGAACCTGAGCAGGTACGGCGGGACCTCGACTGCTTGGCCGCCGAGCGTGAAGGCCGGTTGTCCCCTCGGCTGCGGGGCCTTCACCGGACCCCTTGGACCTACCTACCTCGGATCGTCGCGGAGATCGAGGTCTACTGGCGGCTTGCGCTAGCGCCCTACTGGGCCAGGATCCGATCAGTGCTGGAGGCGGACGTCTTTCACCGGGGCCGCCAGGTGGCCGAGCAGGGTACGGCCCAGGCGCTCGACGAGCTGCACCACACGGTGCGGTGGGCCAACGGCAGCCTCCACCTGGTACAGCGGCACTGCGCCATCACCAGGATCGAGACCGGAGCGGGGCTGCTCCTGGTGCCGTCGGTCTTCGCCTGGCCGCGGGTGCTGACCCGGTTCGTCGGGTCGGAACCACCTCAGCTGGCCTACCCGGCACGCGGGATCGGCACGTTGTGGGAGCGCCGGACACATGCGCACATGGAAGCCCTCGCCGCCGTGATCGGCCGATCCCGGGCGCTGATCCTGGCCGAACTGGACTCACCCGCCTCGACCACCGAACTCGCCCAACGGTCGGGCCTTTCCGCGGCGGGCGTGTCCCAGCACCTCACCGCGCTGCGGGCCGCCGGCCTGACCAGCACGCACCGAGCGGGCCGCTCGGTGCTCTACGCCCGCACCGGCCTCGCCGATGCTCTGCTCACCGCACAGAAGTGAAAGCCTGCTCGAAGCGACGTTGATCGAGTGCGCGGCCTGTATGCCGGCCGTGTACAGCAACAGGGCGGACAGCACCGCATCACGGCGTACGCTCGCCCAGCGACGCCAGCCGTCTATGTTGCGGCTGGCTCCCGTGAAGACAAGCGTCGGGGTTGTACTCCCAGGTCCGGGCGCCACTCACCCACGACCTCTCGGCGCGCGGATGCCGTGATCTCGTTGATTTCGGCCAAGGCTGAGTCCAACTTGACTCTGTCGGTCGTGGTGGTGACCTCCGTCTCCAATGCGTGCTGGCGGGCCGCTCGGGCGGGATAGCGCTGAATCGCCACAAACTCCCCCCATTGCTGCAAGAAATTCTGCAGAGGTGCCACGGTGCTCTGCCGCGCCGCCTGCTCTGTCGCCTGGTCGAGGTGGTCGACAAACTGGCTGAGGTTCCGGAACGCCTATGTGATCGGACTGTCGGGCAGGCTATGCGCTGTGTTCGTTGCTGGTGGGGGCGGGCGGGTTCGTCTCGTTGTGATCGAGGGTGGCGTACCAGGAAGCCAGGACTTTGAGGGCGTCGTGGTCGGGGGTGCCGGGTTCGGCGCTGAGGGCGGTGAGGGTGAGGCCGGGATCGTTGGGTACGGGCAGGGCTTCGAAGGCGAGGGTGAGGTCGCCGATGGCGGGGTGGTGGAAGCGTTTGATGCCGGTGTGGTGCAGGCGCACGTTGTGTGCGGCCCACAGCGTGCGGAATGGTTCGCTTCGGGTAGACAGCTCGCCGATCAGGTCGCTGAGGTCGCGGTTGTAGGGGTCCTGTCCGGCTTCGGTGCGCAGCAGTGCCGCGGCTGCGGCGCGCTGGGCGTCCAGTTCGGTCATGTACTCGGCGGCGCCGGGGTTGAGGAACTGGTAGCGGGCGAGGTTCACCGGCCGGGCGGGGTCCTGGAAGAGGGGCCAGTACAGGGCCTTGCCGAGGCGGTTGGTGGCCAAGATGTCGAGGCGGCCGTTGCGGATGAAGGCGGGTGCGTCGGTCATCGCGTCCAGCAGCTGTTGTAGGGCGGCCCGGATGGATTGGGCGGCGCGACGGCGTGTGGGCCGTCGCGTGGTGCTGGCGGTGTGCGCCAGGTCCAGGAGATGGGCGCGCTCGGATTCGTCAAGCTGCAGGGCGCGGGCGAGAGAGTCCAGGACAGCCTCCGAGGCGCCGGAGAGGTTGCCACGCTCCATGCGCGCGTAGTACTCGGCGCTGACCCCGGCGAGCATCGCGACCTCCTCGCGGCGCAGTCCGTTGACACGCCGGTGCCCCGAGGCGGGCAGGCCGGCCTGCTCCGGCGTGATCTTGGCGCGGCGGCTGGTGAGGAACTCGCGGACCTCGCTGCGGTTGTCCATGTGTTCGAGGCTACGACGATCCCGCCGAACAAGGGGTGTACTGCCAGTACACGTATCAGCGGGTCCTTCCGCACGCCCCTGACCTGCCGTTTGATCGATATCAGGCCAGCACTGGGCCGCCCGTCCGCTCCAGCGGCGCACACCGCGGTTCGGGACGGAATGGAAGCCGATGCCCGTTTCCCGTTGCTGCGGGGACGTGCCGGGCATCGGCGCGGAAAGGAGCCGTCGATGTCGGAGAACAAGAAGCCCGAGGGCCCTCGGCAGCAGTTCGGTGATATCGCGCCGGCGCTGGCCGGTTACAGCGAGGACGTGCTGTTCGGGCAAGTGTGGGAGAACCGGGACCTGTCTCCACGAGACCGCAGCCTGATCACAGTGGCCAGCCTCATCACCAGCGGCAGCACCGAACAGCTCGCCTTCCACCTCGGCAGGGCGCGCGAGAACGGGGTCAGCGACAAGGAGCTGATCGAGACGGTCACACACCTGGCGTTCTACGCCGGATGGCCCAAGGCCATGTCCGCACTCACCGTTGCCAGGAGCGTTCTGACCGATTCTTGAACTGCCCCGTGCCCCGAGGAGGTGCCGCCGCCACCGTGTGGCTGTGCAGTCCCGGTGCCAGCTTCGTCATCGGCGTCGCCCTGCCCGTCGACGGTGGCTTTATCGCCCACTGAGTCCCCAAGGCTCCGAGGCGTGCGCAGCCCCGGTTCCGCATAGACCGAGCGACGCCAACATGCCGGGAACCATCTGCGGGCGACTCGTCACGTCCCCGAATGCCCATCGCAGCGCAGCCCGCCCATGAACCTGTAAGGAGCGTCATCATGGAGTACGTCCGTCTCGGTACCACTGGCCTGAGGGTGAGCCGGCTGGCTCTCGGCTGCATGAGCTACGGCGACCCCACCATCCCGAGAGCCCATCCCTGGGCGCTGACCGAGGACAAGGCCGCGCCGTTCTTCCGCCAAGCCGTCGAGCTGGGCATCACCTTCTGGGACACCGCCAACGTCTATCAGGCCGGCACCTCCGAGGAGATCGTCGGTCGCGCCATCACCGAGTACTCCCGGCGCCAGGACATCGTGCTCGCCACCAAGGTTCGCGGCAAGATGCACGACGGCCCCGGCGGTGAGGGCTTGTCGCGCAAGGCCATCCTCGAACAGGTCGACGCGTCCCTGGCCCGGCTGGGCACCGACTACATCGACCTGTACCAGATCCACCGCTTCGACGACGAGACGCCGGTCGAGGAGACGATGGAGGCGCTGCACGACGTCGTCAAGGCCGGCAAGGTCCGCTACATCGGCGCCTCCTCGATGTACGCCTGGCAGTTCGCGAAGCTCCAGCACGCCGCCGACCTCGGCGGATGGACCCGCTTCGTGTCCATGCAGAACCAGTACAACCTCCTGCGCCGGCAGGATGAGCCGGAACTGATGGCCATGTGCGGCGACATGGGCGTAGGCCTGGTGCCCTACTCGCCGAACGGGAAGGGCCGCCTCGCCCGCCCCACCGGCGAGCAGAGCACCCGCTCCCGTACCGACCACGTCGTGCAGTCCTTCGACAGTCCGTACGACGAGCCTGTCATCAACGCCGTGCAGCAGGTCGCGGAAACCCGCGGCGTGGCCATGGCTCAGGTCGCTCTCGCCTGGGTGCTGCGTAACCCGCTGATCTCCGCGCCCATCGTCGGAGCCACCCAACGCCATCACCTTCAGCAGGCCGTGGACGCGCTCAACCTTCACCTCTCGGACGAGGAAGCGGCCACCGTGGAGGAGCCCTACACCAACATCGGGCCGTCTTGGTTCTAACACCGCCCAGGGCTGGACTCTTACGCTCAAGCTGGTGAACAAGCTGGGCAGGCTGTTCACTCCGCCGGCCGAGCCCGTCCCTGCCGGATCCGGTCGTGGAGCGCCATGCAGATGAACCGAGTCGCCATCGTCGGGTCATGTGGGAGCGGCAAGTCTCACGTGGCCCGCGAACTCGGCCGGCTGCTGGATGCACCGGTCACCCATCTGGACGCGGTCTACTTCGACGACGAGTGGAACCCGCTGCCACCGGAGAAGTTCGAGGCCGCCCAGCAAGAGCTGGTCGCGGCCCCGCGCTGGGTCATCGACGGCAACTACAACTCCTCGCTGCACGTCCGGCTCCAGGCGTGCGACACCGTGGTGATGATGGATGTGCCCACCTGGGCTGCCCTGTGGGGGATCTTCTCCCGCCAGGTCCGGCATGGCGCCGGCCAGCACACCTCCGGCGTCTACAACCGCATCCACTGGGGCGTGCTCACCTATGTGGCCACCTACCGGAGACGCATGCGGCCCAAAGTGCTGGCAAAGATCAACGAGCTGGCCGCAGGCAAGCGCGTGGTCTTCCTCACCGGCCGCGCCAAAACGCGCCGCTGGCTGGAGCAGGTAGCCGCCAACCGCTGACCTGCGCGGACGTGTCCACGGCGCATCGGCTGCTCGGGTGGTCTCCGGCCACGGACCTGCTCACCGATATGACCGCGCAACTCGAATGGCTCACCGCCAATCGCAGCCGTTCACCCATTGCGGTAAAGACGGTCTGAGCAATGCTCGTCTGCCGCCGCCTCACGCCGTAGACGACGCGAAAAGTAAAGGTCCATTGTTGTCACCGGGCAGGGCGGGCCCAGGCCAGTTTGATCGGAGTCAGCAGCGCCAGCGCGGCCAGCGCGAAGGCGGGGAGCAGGGCCCAGCGCAGCACCTGGTAGCCCACCTCCTGCTGTTTGGTCATGGTGCCGAGCGAGGTGCCGATGCTTTCGTACACCTCATCCAGCGAGTTGGCCGTCCGGGCGTTGTAGGCGCGTCCGGCGGTGCCTTCGGCCAGGGTGCGCAATGTTTCCTCGTTGGGTGGGACGTCAAGGCGGTGGCCGTCGATCTCGACGGTGCCGTCGGGCGTGCCGAAGGCGATGGTGGAGACCGGCACTCTGGCCGCGGCGGCGGCCTTGGTCGCATCGGGTACGACCCGGCCGGAGGTGTTGTCGCCGTCGGACAGCAGCACGATGGCCGCCGGCGGTGGATCGCTCGCCGCGTGCTGGTCGAAGGAGCGGATCGCGTCCAGACCGGAGAAGACCGCTTCGCTGATGGCGGTTCCGGGAGCGGGCTTCAGCGCGTCGATCGCCCGGATGACCGCCGTGTGGTCGAGGGTCGGCGCCACCACCACCGCCGCGGATCGGGCGAAGGAGATCAGGGCGACGTTGAACCGCTCGGGCAGGCTCGTGATGAACATCTTGGCCGAGCTCTTGGCGGCCTCCAACCGGGACGGCGGAATGTCGGTGGCGATCATCGACAGGGACACGTCGATGGCCACGATGATCGTGGCCCGCTCGCGGGGAACCTGAACGGAGGCGGCCGGGCGCGCCGCGGCCAGGATGAGCAGAGCCATCAGCACGACGAACACGGCCGCCGCGATATGCCGTGACCAGCCAGGACGGCAGGGCGCGATCAGATCGAGCAACCTCGGGTCGGTGAAGCGCGCCATCTGCCGGGGCCGCCTGAACTGGACGGCGATGTAGCCCGCCACGACGACAGCCAGGACCGCGAACGACCACAGCCAGCCAGCGGCCAGAAAGGCCATGCGCCCTCCCCATAACCCATCGGCAGGGGGGACAGGGCCAAGTCTAGTTCCAACGCCGTTCAGTTAGGGCGGGGCTCTGTTCGTCAAGGCCTGTGAACGAGGGAGCGGAGCTGCTGTAGAAGAGGTCTGTCACTCCAAGACATCCTCACTACAGGAGCTCCGCTGTTGGAACAGGTTGCCATA
>NZ_JBEZDR010000043.1:0-37117 GCF_040648415.1 Nonomuraea sp. NPDC049141 | reverse complement strand
CACACGATGGAGGAGTTGGTCGCCTCCGGCTATAAGGACAACCCGCGTCAGGTGATCCCCACACGCGTCTGGGACGGACTCACCAAACAGATCGCTGATGGCACCTACGTCAAATCCCCCGACTCGGCGTCGGTATGGCTGATCAACGGTGGGCGGAGGACGGCGGCGCAGCAGTCCAGCAATGTGCGGGTGATCCCTATCCGCGTCCTGGACGCCCTCCCGCTGGGCTGACGATCTTGGTGGAGATCCGCGGCGACGTGTGATCGACGCGGATCTCCATCCCCATCCATGAAGGAAGGACCCATATGCGGGCTTATCGTTGGTGGTTGTGCATCAGCGCCCTTCTCCTAACCGGGTTGGTGCCCAATGCCGCGCAGGCGAGCGGCATCACGCTCCCGTATCCGGCGCGCGACGCTTACCGAGTTAAGTCGATCCAGCCCGACTTCTGGCCGGACAAAGCCGAGATAGCCGGGAACAACACGGGCGGCGTGGCGATCAATCTCGTGTGGGCGCAATGGGAGCCGCAGGTCAAGGATGCGCCGTGCGTCGCGAGCGAGCAGGAGTATGACGGCCGCTGCTTTGCGGTCCCGGCCGAGGTGGACGCCGAGATCCGCGACTGGAGCGTGCGCGGACTGGTGGTCACTGGCATCGTGTACGGCACGCCGTCCTGGGCGCGTGCCGGCAAGGCGTGTTCCCCGGCCGCCCCTGGTTTCGAGATCTTCTGCACCCCGTCCGACGCGGCCGACTATGGCCGGTTCGCAGGCATGCTCGCCGAACGATATGACGGGCTGCGCGGTCACGGCCGGGTTGCCGACTTCGTCATCGGCAACGAGGTCAATAGCAATGTCTGGTTCGACATCGGCTGCGGCCAGGGCACGGCCTGTGACACGCGGCAGTGGCTGGCGGAAATTTCGGCGACCTACAACGCCGCCTATGACCGGGTCGTTGCCGAACAGTCCAGCGCGCACGTGCTGATCTCGCTGGATCATCAGTTCGGCCCGGAGTTGGAGCGGCCCGCCGCTGCGGATGCCACCCTGGCCGGTCAGACGGTGCTGCGCGGGCTGGCCGAAGGAGCCAGCGCCAGGCAGTGGCGGGTGGCCGTCCACCCATACACACGTGACCTGCGCAGCGACACCTTCTCCACCGACGACTATCCCTACGTCACCTACGGCAACCTCGGCGTGCTGGTGGGCTGGCTGCGCGCCACCTTCCCCAGTCAGGTCGCCGCCTGGTCACAGGTGCAGCTCACCGAGAGCGGCGTCAACTCTCTTAGCCCGTCCTCGCCACAACGCCAGGCCGTCGCCGTCTGTGACTCCTTCCTCAACGTGCTCGCCACTCCCGGTATCATTAACTACGTCTACCACCGCATGCGCGACCACCCCGACGAGGTCGCCGGCGGTCTTGCTCTCGGCCTGCGCAACCCCGATGGCACGGCCAAGCCCGCCTGGGCCACCTGGGCGCTGGCCAACCGCAACGACCTGACCCCGGCCCAACTGTCGTGCGGCTTCGAACGCCTGCCGTACACCAAACTCACCCGCGGCAACCATCCCACCCGCGGCCACTGGGCTTCCTCCCGTCTCCTGCCGCCCGGCTTCACCGCCGAAGCAAGTTGGCGGCTGCGCCGCGAGCAGATGGCCGGCACCGTTCCGTTGTATGAATGCCAGGTCGGCGGCCATAACCTGCTCAGCCTCGATCCAGGTTGCGAGGGCCAGCGCCCGCTCGGCCCGGTCGGCCACATCCACACTGAGCAGGCGCCCGGATCCGTTGCCCTTTACCGATGCCTGGTACCCCGAAACGGCGACCATTTCATTTCCGCTAGCCCTGGGTGTGAAGGCCAGCGGACCGAGGGGCGGCTGGGATTTGCTCTTCAATGAATGTAGGCCGCAGCGCGACCAGCGTCGCCGCGCCCATCGCATCGAGGGGTTTGCGTTCGTTGAGATGGTAAGGGCGTGACGCAAGAGACGGTGGAGAGGCTGAGGGCGAAGTCCGGGACGATCTTTCCTCAACTGGATGAACAGCAGCGGCGGCTGGTGATGGGGGGCCGAAGCTCGTGCATTGGGCATGGCGGGATCCGAGCGATGGCCCGAGCTGCGGATGCCCGTGAAGCGACGGTTTGTTAGGAGTCGACGGGCTGGACGCAGGTACCGAGCCGCTGGGACGGGCGCACCGTCCCGGCGGGCGGAGGCCGCAAACGCCTGGTCGATCTGAACCCCGGGCTGCGACTGGAACTACACGCTGCGCCCACAGGCATACGGCCAGGTCAACGATGTCCCAGATCCGTTCGACCAGCCGAGCCCCGACCTGGCCTGGCTCTGCCACCCCGCCTTGACCGGGCTGACCGGCCCGGACTGGGACGCCCTGATCGCCACCCTGCTGACACTGCGTGACCAGCAGCGCGAAGCGCACCTGGACAAGCGGCGCGACCACCGCCCGCGCATGGCCGCTCCCGGCACCGGACGCCGTCCCATCCTCACCCTCGCCGACCGGCTGTTGGGTACCCTCGTCCACTATCGGTTCGGCTTACCCCAGGTCGCCATCGCCGCATTGTTCACCGTCCGGCCCGAGACCCTCAACCGGCGTATGCGCGAGACCCGGCAACTCCTCCAGCAGGCTGGACACACCATCCAGCCCAGCCCCCGTCGACTGCCGACGCTGGGGGCTCTCTACGACCTGGCCGCAGTCGAAGGCCTCATCTCGCCATCGACGATCGAAGCTCCATGTTAATAATCTGCGGGCCCTAAGGGGATTTGATTCTGGTCAATCGGCTGAACCGGGCAACGGGGCTCCTGTAGATCAGATGTCGGCGAAGATCATCTGAAGAGTGGAGTCCGGTTGCGGGATCAGTCTGTCATTTTCAGGGTGGTGCGGGTGGCCGCGGGGTGTTCGCACCGGGGCATCTGGGAGAGCTCACACAGGTCGTGCCGTTCGAGTTGGTGGACGCGTCACCAGTACCACCACGCCGGTCGCCCTGGTGGAGTCCGATCCCCTTGCTAAGGTTGAACCAGGCGATCCTGTCGGCGACGACTTCGCCACCGTTGGCCCCCTCCCCGCTGCCCACGGCTTTCCCCGGTGCGGTGGAGTTCGGGATTGTCATGCCACTCTATGGCGCCACCACCATCGCCTCCACCGGCCAGAGCGTATGGATCGGGCTGGTCTGGGCGGGCCGGGCCATCACCATCTGGGCCGACCAGCGCAGCATCCATCCGTCGGTCGACGGTCGGCACCTCAAGACGCTGGCCTCCCGCCTATCGACCGATCACCTGCACCAACTGTCCATGCGCGGTGCGCGCCCCGCCGGTCCGCCGCCCGCGCCACCGGCGCTGACCAGGACCAGCGGTCACCAGGTCGTCCCCGTTGGCCAGCCCGTTGAGGTGCAGCGCAACGTCCGCGGCAACGGCTTCATCACCGTCGCTGACGCCACCTTCCAGGTCAGGCGCGACCATGCCGGACAGAGCCTCACCGTGCGCCTGGACGGCCACCTCATGCACGCCATCAGCCAGGGGACGCTGGTGGCCACCTGGCCATACCCGATACCCGCCGACCGCCTGCCTGCGATGCGCGACGCCCAGCGGCGGCCACTCCACTGTCGGCGGGATCCACCCGAGTGCAGCGCAGGGTGAGCAGCAACGGTCGGATCATGGTGGGCAACCAGCGGATGAAGCTCGGCAAGGCCACGCCGGGAAGATCGTGACCGTGGTCATCGAGGACACCTACTTCCGCATTCTGAATGGCGAAGAAGAGATCGCCACCCGGCCGCGGAAGCACACCGTCCCGATCACCAAGCTGAAAATCTACGCCCGCCGCTCCAACCCGAACAAGCCGTCCAACATGTCCTGGAACCTTCGCCACCGCCCCCCGCTGGCCTAATCCGTCAAGCATGTCCTGAGCGCACCCGGTCAAGGAAGTCGTGAGACCTCACAACCCACCCAGATCGAGCAACGTGCCCGCCCGCGTCGCCGCCACCGCACACCCTCGCCCTGCCGAGCTTCCCCGACATCACCGGCCGCAACAGTGGATGGGCGAATGGCGGCCTGCGCGCTTCGACCGCCACTAGATTGCAGCGCGGGGGGGCTTCAGCGGTCGTCTCGTTCGCCGACGAAAGTAGTGCCGATCTCTACCATTCGCTCGACCGCGTAGGCGGGGTCGAGCAATGCCTCGGGGGTGTGGATGCCCGGCGCCACGGCTTCGCCACGCAGACCGAGCAATCGTTCGACACCGAGGGCGGTCAGGGGACGCTGCCCCGCCGAGTGGACGAGGTATCGGCTCGTGCTGTGCGGTGCGCCCGTGAGATCTACTCCTTCGAGGTCGATCCGGACCTCGATGGAAGCGGGTTCGCCGCGGCGCCTGCTCGGGGGTTCACCGACCGCAAAGTCGAAGCGGACGTTCGGTGCGCCCGTCGCGAGGGCGAGGCTTGGCACATCGAGGATGGGGATGCTCTGGCCAGGCAGGACGGTGCCGTCGACGCTGGGCACGTCCGCCTGCGCGTCGAGGCCGGTGACCCAGGTGAAGACGCCGTCACGGCGCATCAATCCCGCCGAGGTGGCGGCCGACCAGCGCTCCAGATCCGCTATCCCCGCGGGTCCGCCGGTGTCCGTTTCGTCCAGTATGGCGCCGATCCCGATGGTGTCGATCCGGTCGAATTCCCGGGCCGAGTCCAATGTCGCGAGGACGATTAGACCGGCGAGATAGTGGCTGGCCACCAGGATCGGTGCCGCGCCTGCCCGCTGGGCGCCCGCGACGACCTCCGGTGCGATGTCCAGCAGACCGCTGGAGATGCTGAGGTACGGCAACCCGCAGTGCTGCGCGTAGCGCAGCCCGTGCAGGCGGTCGTCCCAAACAGCCGCGACCACTGCTGAATAGCTGTGGCCGGCTGGGGCTCTAGCGATCTTTGTGTGGCGATGTCACGGGTCGTGAGCAAGTTCAGTGGGCGCAGAGGATGATCTTTCTGAGAAGGTCGAGGTTGGCTCGGCCGTATCGGCTCCTTTTGAGGGCCTTGACTCTGGTCACGTTGCCCTCGACGGCGCCTGAGCTGGGGGCAGGGTGAGGCCGTTGACGACGGCGTCCAGGTCGCGGCGGATGCTGCGGGTGAAGGAGCGCAGGGCGGGCAGGTCGTCGGCGTCGACGGCCGCCATCCATGTCTGCAGGTTCTGGCTGGTGCCGGTCAGGGTGGTCATCATCTGGGCGAAGGCGGCGACGTGGCCTGCGGTGGCGTTCAGGCGAGGGCTGAGAGCGCGCAGGTCTGTGAGTTTGGCCTGGTCGTCAGGGGTGAGCCGGTCGGGGTGGCAGGTGATCCACCGGGTGGCCTCGCGGATGGTGGGGGCCGAGGAGGGTGCGTGGGCTGTGGGGGCCGAGTCCCGCAGTGGGTGCAGATATCGGCGGACGGTTTGTGGGCTGCCGGTATATCCCTGGGCACGGATCTCACGGGTGAGGCGTGCGGCATCGGTGCAGCCGTCGCTGAACCGCTGGGTGAGGTAGGGCAGGAAGGGAGTGAGCAGGTCGGATCGTCCGGTCGCCTTGGCCAGCAGGTCCTGGACCGCCTCAGCGCGGGCGAACTTGCGGACGGTGTGCCGGTCCAGGCGTAGCTTCCGTGCGATCGCCGATATGGTCCAATCCTTGGCGAGGAGTTCCTGCACCGCGGCGTATCGTTCACGGGTCCGCACGACCAACCGGCATTCCTCGGTTGCTGTCCCGTTCCCGATCATCGGTTCTGGCGGGAGGGCACCGTCAAGCTGCCGGTCGCCGGGCGCAGCGTCATCCGGGTCGGGTTCGCGCAGTTCAGCGCGGCAGGCGAGGACGGTTTTCTCGACCGCGTCGCACAGGTTGTTGGGTCGGACCGGGGCGCCCTGCCGGGATTGCTCCCGGTGGGTTTCCCCGATCCGCCCGCCGAACCCGCCGTGCCCATTACTGAGCAACGGGCTCTCCACGAGATCATGCCGTTGAGGTCGGGCCGATCAGGGCCTCCGGCCAAGGGCTGGGGATGGCGTTACCCCGGTAGCGATACCGAGTGATCGACACTCTGCCAAGGTCGAACAGCCTGATCCCGCCCAGTTCGATGGGCTTCCACCGTCCTTGCGGAGTGCGGAGCCATCGTTGGATGGCCCTCCATGTCATGCGATGCCGGTGCATCACCCAGCGGATTACTCGCCACCACACGAAGGTGTGCAGGCGCTGCAGGGTGTGCTTGGCGACCGCGTGCTTGAAGTAGTTGGCCCAGCCGCGCAGGATCTGGTTGATCCGGATCAGCGCGATCTTGTAGTCGAGATGCGACAACCTCTGGGTTAATGTCTTGATCTTCCGCTTCGTCCAGGTTCTGGCCGGCCAGCTGGTCCAGCAGGGTGAGCGCGTCCGTGACCAGCCCGCTGACCAGGGCCGCTTTGGCCTGCTCATCGTCCCAGGCGATCGCCGGCTTGCCCGGATCGGTGTAGTCGTGGGCGTGGCAGTGCGCCGTCACGAGCGCGGCGGCTCCGGGCACCTGGCGGGCCACCCGGCGGATCGCGGCGACGAGTTGGGTGATGGCGTCCTGGGTGGCGACCGCGTCGAGGAGCACGGCCGAATCCAGCGCCCGCCGATTCCGGCCTGCAGCACCCCGGTCTGCTCCACCACCGCCCGGACGATCTCGAAGATCCGGTCCGGACGCGAAGAGCGGGCCAGGCGCCGCCGGAAATACGTCAGCAGCGACGGATCGAACCCCTGGTCGTATAACCCCAGCCCACAGGCGGCCTTCCACCGCAGATCGAACCGCAGCGCCGCAACCGCCTCCTCATCCGACATGCAGCGCCTGCAGCACCACCACCGTCGCCAGCAGATCAGGCGGCACCGACGGACGCCCATTGACCGGCGCGTACATGTCCGCGAACACCTCCGGCGGGAACAACACCCGCCGCTGTTCAGCCAGGAACGCGAACACGCTCCCAGCCGGGATCAACTCCCGACACACGACCCACACCTCAGGCCCGGCCGGAACTCTCCAACGGCCCATCAGGACCCGAGTCTGAATCCCCAAGCCCAGTCTGAAAAGACCATCAAGATCTTCAGGACACACTTAGGTGCTTCGTTCCTCAAAGGAGGCAGGTAAAGCGGTGTCGACGTTGACGAGGCTTGGGAGCCGGACGGCCCCAGATCCAGGGACGGGCGTGGGCGTTGAGCTGGGTCGTCACTACGGTGGTGGCGTAGGCGATCTCGCTGGGGTCGGCGAAGGTCTGCCCTGCTAAGGCCTGACGTTGAAACAGGCGCCACCATGCTTCTTGCAGGTTGAGCCAGCAGGCGCCCTTGGGGATGAACACTTGCTGGATCCGCGGGTGCCCGGTGAGCCATTCGCGGGTGGAGACGCTGTTGTGGCTGGACAGGTTGTCGGTGATCACCGCGATGGTGCCGGTCGGGTTGCTCTGCTCCAGCAGGGCTAGGAAGCGCTGCCATCCGGCGCTGTTACGCGAGGTGGAACACAGGGTAACCGCGTGACCGTCGGAGATGCGTAAGCCGCCGTAGATCCAGGTCTTTTCCGTCCGCGGCTATAGGTCAGGGCCGCCTTGATCCTCCGTCCGTCGGTGCTCCAGCCGGGGGCGGGGTCAAAGGTTGGAGGAAGAACGGGGCCGAGTTCGTCGGCCGCCACGACCGTCACTCCCGGCGGTGGGCAGGTGTAGAGGGCAACGACGTGGGTTCTTTTGGGGCGAACTGTGGGTCATGGCTGGTGGCCCAGGAGCGGGGGTCGCCAGCGCACGCCTTCGGCCAGCAGGATCCGCCGCACCTGCGAGCGCGCTACCACGATGCCCAGCTGGTGGGCGGCCTCGACCAGGGTGTCCAGCGTCCAGTTGCTCGGCCCGCTCTCCTCGGCCGCGGTCAGTTCGCCGGTTGCCTGATCGCGCACCGGCCGGCCCGGCGGCCATGTGCGGGCCAGCGCGATGAGCTGCGAGCGCTCGGTTTCACTGATCCGCCGTTTGCGGCCGACACCGGGCCGATCTCCCAGCCCTTCAATGCCCTCGTCGTTGAAGCGTGCCAGCCGGTAACGCACCGCCTTCTCACTGCAGCCGACCCTGTGCGCGATCTGCGGCACCCGCAGCCGCTCCCAGCTCAGAGCGATGATCTGGGCTCTGCGAATCCAGTCGGCCGGAGCGTGCCGCGCAGCGGCCAGCTTGCGGATCTTGCGTTCCTCCACCGTGTCCTTCGGCGCCCGCGCGAACAGGAGTTTCGGCACTGCCTCACCGCCCATCGACAACCCGCTGGACCCTGATCATACGTCTAATCTTGCCGCCTAAAAAGGAACGGAGCACTAAAGCCGCGGTCGGTGGCGCGACATTCGTGCACCAGGACCAGGACCGCGCCCGGCATCATGAACGAGCGAAGCCGCCAGAAAGCCAGACGTAGCCGGTCGCCGCGGCCCACGTAATACAAGGTCTCAGCACAGATGACCAGATCAAAGGTGCCGTCGGGATCCTGGTTGAGGATATCGAGCGCCGCGAATCTCGCCAGGCCCAGTACGGCCCGCCCGCGCACGGCCGTACCCGCGACAGCGCGGCACGGCACCCGGCAACTCATCAACTCCTTGGAGTTGCCCGCCGTCGTGATCGGGATGCGCACCGAGGTGCTGGCGTGGAACTCGCCCGGGCATCGGCTCTTGGCCGGCCACCTCGACCGGGACGCGCCAGACCACGTCGAGCAACGCCCCAACCTCACCAGAATACTGTTCCTGGATACGCGCCACCGTGACCTCTACCCACGCTGGGGGAACTCGGCGGCCTGCGCAGTCGCGTCGCTAAGACTGACCGTCAGCCGGCACCACGACGACTTCGAACTGGCCGCGCTGATCGGCGAGCTGACCATGAAAGCGAGTTCGCCGCACTGTGGGCCGCTCATCCGGTGGCCGAACATGCCTCCGGGCCGTGCCACCTGCGGCATCCCGAGGTCGGCGAACTCGACCTGGAGCTGGAGACCCTGCTCCTGGCCGACGATCCCGACCACCGCGTGCCCATCTACAACGCCGCAGACGGAAGCCCGTCCCAGGCCGCGCTGCGGCTGCTGTGGGTCTGATCAAGGACGCAGACCCTGACACCGTTCCGACGGGCCAGCCCTACACCAACCCAAAGGCGATCTCTTGGCACGGCCGCCAGCACGTCGCGCAGCCGCTGGTCCACCTCGTAGACCCACACCGACCAGCGGAGCATCGTCAGCTCCTGTTCGAGCTTGTCCGCAGGGGCGTCGAGGTCGAGCCCGTGCTCGAAGAAG
Organism: Nonomuraea sp. NPDC049141; assembly: GCF_040648415.1. Lineage (NCBI taxonomy): Bacteria > Bacillati > Actinomycetota > Actinomycetes > Streptosporangiales > Streptosporangiaceae > Nonomuraea > Nonomuraea sp. NPDC049141. Next base: position 27,898 of record NZ_JBEZDR010000043.1, on the reverse strand, counting down.
AGGAACTCCCTGTCGTCCGGATCATCGAGCACGTCGGCCTGGCGGGACCAGCTCTTGGCCTCTTGGCCGCTTGGCCGATCGCCAGGTAGAGCACGCCGGTCAGCTGCTCCCCGAGAAGGCCGAGGGCCACGGTGGGCTCGGGGTCCCACCATCAGAGGTCCGTAACCACGTCCCCGCAGGCAGGCACGATATCTGAATCGATCTTCAGGTATGGCCGTCCCCGCAACCACCAGCCCACGTGAACCTGGGCTTACTACCAGCATCAGAAGTCTCCACGCCATCACCTGGTCTCGCGGCATACGGTGCAGCAAGGTTCCCAGGAGGGTTGATGTACATGCCGCCGATCAACATATTCGGCCAGATCGGCCAGTCCGCATTTCGCTCGCTCATACTGTCCGCAGCCAAGAGCCAGCACATCCAAGCGATAGCCGACAAACGCGGGCTCGAAGCCGGCGCCGACCGTTTCGTGGCCGGTGAGACGCTGGACGATGCCCGACATGTGCTTGAGCGCCTGCATGGCGAAGGCATGCGGACCTACGTGATCGCGCTCGGCGAAGCGGTACACACCAGGCAGGGCGCAGCGACCGCGGCCGAACTTTACGAACAGCTCATTCCGGACGTCGCCCGCCACGGGCACGGCACCACCTTCTCCATCAAGCTGACACACCTCGGCATCGAACTGGATCGCGATCTCGCGCTTCAGCACGCGCGCAGGATCGTCTCCCTCGCCGCGGAGCACTCCGCCTTCGTCCGGCTGGACATGGAACACTCCGCGGTCGTCGATGAGACACTCGGGATCTACCGCGCCCTGCGCAGCGATGGCCTGGACAACACCGGAGTCGTCCTGCAGGCGTATCTGCACCGCTCCCTGGACGACCTGATCGGCCTGCTGCCTCTGGAGCCCAACGTCCGGGTGGTCAAAGGCGCGTATCTCGAGCCGCCAGGGGTGGCCTTGCAGCGCAAGGCACATGTCGATGTGGCCTACAGCCAGCTGGTCCGAACCGCCTTGGCCCACGCGAAGTTCACGGCCGTCGCCACCCACGACCCACGGGCAATCCAAGCCGCAGCGGCTGTCGCGCAGAAGAACGAGTCAGACTTCGAGTTCCAAATGCTCTACGGCGTCCGTTACGCGCTCGCCCGGCAGATCGTCGCCCACGGACACGCCGTCCGCATCTGCGTGCCGTTCGGCAAGGACTGGTTCGTCTACTTCACCCGACGCCTCGCCGAGCGGCCCTCGAACGTGCTCTTCCTCGCCCGTAATCTCGGAAGGCGTTAACCATGGTCTATCTGAATTTCGCCGCCGCGACGCAGGCGGGCCGAGGTCGGCCCGACCGGCTGCGCTTGGAGCTCGCTGATGGAACCGTCGCCCTCGCCGGTTCGGCGGCGAACGTGCGCTGGCTGACCGCTCTCGCCGGGGTGGCGCACGTCTACTACGACCGCGGTGTCCTGTACGCGCTCACCGGCTCCGAAGGAGGTTGCCACGTGGTGGCACCGGCCTCCGAACTCGGATGGATCTGCGAGGTGTACGACAGCGCGCTGGTCCATGCCCACGGCGCTTTCGTCTACCGCGGCGATGACGGCCGGCTCGGCCCGCATGCCGCACACGCGCGCCAGGGCGGGACGACACCGGCCGAGGCGATCCTCGAGGCGATGGCCCAGCTTCCCGACGCCCGTCGCATCGTCCACGACGGGCACCTGCCGGCCGACGTCGTTCAGGCGCTAAAAGACGCCCGCCCTGACCTGACCATCGACAACGACGCGACGATCTTCACCCGGGCACGGCGGATCAAGGACCGTTACGAGCTCGACTGCCTGAGACAGGCCAATCTCGCCTGTGAAGCAGGCATCACCGTCGCGATCGAGGAGGCCCGCACCGGCATGACGGAACGCGAGATGCTGCGCGTGGTTCGCCGGGCCATGGTGGACTTCGACGCTCATCCCCTGCTGAGCGCGTTGGGCTTCTCCGAACGAGGAGCTCTGGTGGACATGCCGGTCTCGGACCGCGCGCTGCGCCCCGGCGACATCATCCGTTTCGACATCGGCTGCACCGTCGACGGTTACCACGCTGACATGTCCAGGACGGCCGTCTTCGGGCCGCTCGACCCTCAGCTGAGGGATCTGCACGCCGGGCTGGTCGCGGCAGAACAGGCGGCGATCGCCCGGGTCCATCCGGGGGCGCGGGCCGGCGACGTCTTCGACGCGGCCGTGGATGCGGCCAGGGCGGCCGGCGTGCACGACTATGACCGCACCCATTGCGGTCACGGCATCGGCCTGGAGATCTACGAGCCCCCTTCGGTGACGCGGCAGGCCGACGATCTGCTGGAAGCCGGCATGACGTTGTGCATCGAGACGCCGTATTACCTCCTCGGCCGGGCGGGCCTGCAGATCGAGGACGCGATCGTCGTCACGGACTCCGGCGCGGAACGCCTCGGCGACCTCCCGCAGGAACTCTTGATCGCTGGGTGAACGATATGAACCAACCCACTCTTGACATCGAGGCCCTGCGCGCCGACACACCGGCGACCGCCGCGCTGTTGCACGCCAACAATGCCGGATCGTCGCTGCAGCCGCGACCGGTCACCGAAACGGTCCTGAACTACCTGGCGCTGGAGCAACGACGCGGCGGATACGAAGCGGCGATCGAACGGCAAGCAGAGCGCGCGGCAGTGTACGACGATGTCGCGCATCTGATCGGAGCCCAACCGCACCAGATCGCCATCAGTGACAGCGCGACGCGCGCGTGGAACCTCGCCTTCGCGGCGGTGCCGTTCCAGCCAGGCGACAGGATCCTCACCTCGACGTCGGAGTACGCGAGCAACTACATCGCCTTCCTCCAGCTTCAGGAAAGAGTACCGGTCACGGTCACTCCCGTGCCCAACGACGAAACAGGCCAGCTGTCGGTGCGCGCGCTGGCCAACCTTCTCGACGATCGGGTGCGCCTGGTCGCCGTCACCCACATCCCCACCAATGGCGGGCTCGTCAACCCCGCTGCGGCCATCGGCGAGGTGGTCGCCGACAGCCCGGCGCTGTTCCTGCTTGACGCCTGCCAATCGGTGGGACAGATGCCGATCGACGTGCGCGAGCTCAAGGTCGACCTGCTCACCACCACAGGACGCAAGTATCTGCGGGGCCCGCGCGGCACCGGCTTGCTCTACGTCGGCGACATTGCGCTCGAAACGCTGAAACCCCCCGTCTCGGATCTGTTCGGGGCGCAGTGGACCGCGCGGGACAGCTACACGCTGCGCGCCGATGCCCGGCGCTTCGAACTGTACGAGTCGAACATCGCCGCCACGCTCGGACTCGGCGCAGCCGCACGCTATGCAACCGAGGTCGGCCTGCGGGCATCCTGGTCCCGCATCCGATCCTTGGCGGGACGACTGCGAGAAGCCTTGACCGCCGAACCCGGCATCACCGTCGTCGACCAAGGCCAGGTCCAGGCCGGAATCGTCACGTTTACCGTGCACGGCTGGCAACCGCCCGCCCTAGTGGAGCAGTTGCGGAGCCGCAACATCAACATCTGGCACTCCACGGTCGAGTCGACAAGGATCGACATGGAAGAGCGCGGCTTGCAGTCAGTGGTGCGTGCATCGGTCCACTACTTCAACACCGAGCAGGAGGTCGACCGCCTGGTAGAGGCGATCGGTTCGGCTCGATGACCGCGCTGCTCGGCGATCCCCATCTGCGCTATCCGCTGGCGGCTCTCAACATCGACGCCGTGCGGCACAACCTCGCGGAAATGGATCACTACCTGCGCAGCCGATCGGTGCAGATCGCTCCTCACGCCAAGACGACCATGCTGCAAGAGGTCCTCACCCTCCAGACGCAGCTGGCAATGACGTGGGGGCTGACCGTCGCGAACGCCGCGCAGGGGCGGCTGGCAGAGAAGGCGGGAGCGCAGCGCATCCTGGTCGCCAATCAGCTCATCGAATGCGACGACATCGCCTGGGCCGCCCGTGCGGCGCGCGCCGGGCGCACTGTGATCTCCCTTGTTGACACCCCGGAGGGAGTGCGCTGGCTCGACACCGCCCTGGCCAAGGCCGGCGACCGGACAGCCTCACCGCGGCATCCCGTACTTCTCGAGGTCGGATATCGCGGGGGCCGAGGCGGCACCCGCACGCAGCAGGACGTCGACTCCGTGGCCGATGTGGTGACCGGCTCGCGTCATCTGGCGCTGCATGGAGTGTCCGGCTACGAAGGGCTCCTTGGCGGCTCAGGCGATCCGGCCGACGTTGAACGGGTGGACGCCTATTTGAGGAGGGTCGTCCAGGCCGCGATCCGGCTCGTCGACCGGGGAACCGTCGCAGGGCCCGAGCTGATCCTCTCTGCTGGCGGCTCCGCCTTCTTCGACCGCGTGATCGGCGTCTGCCAGGATCCGCTCACCGCAATCGGCGGACTGCTGTTGCTCCGCAGCGGTTGCTACGCCGTCCATGACCACGGCATCTACGCGCGGACGATCCCGAAATCCCGATCGGCAGGCGGCCCCGATCTGCGGCCAGCGGCAACCGTGTGGGCCCGCGTCCAGTCCCGGCCCGACGCTGGGTGCGCGATCGCCGCGGTGGGCAGGCGGCACCTGCCTCACGACGCAGGACTGCCGACGCCCCTCCAGATCCGTTACCGCGGCGGCGTACCGGGCCCGCTCACGGCCGCCGCCAGCACGGTCGCGCTCAGCGATCAGCATCTGCATATGGACGTTCCCGCCGATAGCGATCTGGCCGTCGGAGACGTCCTACCGCTGGGCATCTCCCATCCATGCGGTCTGTTCGACCGCTGGCGGCTGGTGACCATCATCGATGACCAGGGACGTTTGATAGGTGCCGGGCGCCCGGGTTTCTAACGTTTCACTTCACCTAACAAAGGCCTTAAGAGATCAGCGAGCCGGATGTGTTCGGCGGGAGGAAAACTGGTCGTCATGAGTACGGCTGAGCAGATCACGGCGTCTCGGCGATGGCTGATCATCGGCGCGCCCATGGAAGGTTCCGGTACACGCCGCGGCGAGATCGACGCGCCCGGCTCATTTCGCCGAGCCGGGCTCGTGAACGAACTGGACGCTGTCGACTTCGGGGATCTGCCCGTTGTTGTCACCGACAGCCGTCGTGACCCGTCAGCGGGGATCATTGGCTACCACCAGATCGTCACCGGCACGGGACTCATCGCCGACGCCGTCAGCTCCGCGCTGCTGGCTGGCTGGCGTCCCTTCCTTCTCGGAGGATGCTGCTCGATTCTGCCCGGAGCCTTGACCGGACTCCGGCGGCACACCGGCCCGGCCAAGCTGATCTTCATTGACGGGCATCTCGACCTGTTCACCCCACGAGACACACGCACCGGTGAAGTGGCCGGAATGGCTCTGGCGATCGTGACGGGATACGCCGCCGAGACCGCGAGCGCCCTCGCCGGCCCGGCTCCCCTGGTCGAACCAGGTGATGTCCTGGCCATTGGAGACGCCGACGGTGCACGGCGGCAGGCCTCCAACGCCGCCGAGGCGGCCACGGCCATCCCGGACGCCCGCGTCTTGGACGCCACGTCCATCCACTCCATGGGAGCCGAAGCCATGGCAGAGCGGACGGCGGCGCTGATCGACCGCGAAGGCATGCCCTTCTGGCTCCATCTCGATGTCGACGTTCTCGACGAGAAGGTGATGCCCGCCGTCAGCTTCCCGGTCAGCACAGGAATCGGCTACAGCGAAGCGGAGGTGCTGCTCAGGGCGTTGGGCCGGGACGCCCGGCTGATCGGCGTCTCGGTCGCCGGGTTCAACGCGCGCCGAGACCCTCAGGAGGAGTCCGCACGCCGGATGACTAAACTCCTGGGATCTGCCTTCGCGTGAGGGGAGAGGATCAATCGGCGACAAGCCTCCGCGACAGTTTCAATCCCGGCTCAACGTACGCCGGCTCGCACTGCTGCTCGAGATCGGGCGGCACGATACGTTGACTGCCGCGGCCGAGGCCCTGAAATACTCCCCGTCCGCGGTGAGCCAGCAGCTCAAGGTGCTGGAGCAAGAGGTCGGTCTGGCCCTCGTCGAACGCGGCGGGCGGCAGGTCCGGCTCACCGCGGCCGGCCAGATCCTGGCCGGCCAGGCCGAAGAGATGATCGCGCGGCTGCTTGCGGCGGAGGAGCACGTGCGCGCCATCGGCCGGCTGGGCCACGGCCGGCTGCGACTGGCGACGTTCCGCAGCGCGGGCGAATCGCTCCTCATCGACGCCATCACCTATTTCCGCGGACACTATCCGGCCATTCAAATCAGCGTCGTCGAAGGCGAGCCGGAAGAGTACATGACCGCGTTGAGGCGGCACGAGCTTGATCTGGCGCTCACCTACGACTACGACGGACTTGATGCGCAGCTCGACGAAGGCCTGGTCCGGGAGCTGATCTGCGCAGAGCCCATCCTCGTCGCCGTGCCGCGCAGCCACCGGCCCGCTGGCGAGCCGCTGAGGCTGGCCGACCTTGCGCAGGAGAACTGGATCGCCTCGACGCCCACCAACACGGTCCACCGCTTCACCGAACGGGCGTGCGCGCAGGCTGGATTCACCCCGCGCGTCGTCATACACACCGATGACTACCACATCGCCCAGGAACTGGTCGCCAGAGGCATGGGCGTGACCTTCCTACCCGAGATGTCGGCCCGCAGCCATCATCGCGGCGTCGACGTCCACCCGCTCACCGACGTCAGCCTCAGCCGCCGCATCCACGCGACGTATCGCATCGGCGGTGACCGGGTCGCGGTGGTCGCCGCGATCCGCGACGTCTTGCTCGCTCTCGGGTCGAATGAGTGACATGCGGCGGCACAAGGCACGAGAAGCGTCCCTCAGCGCGGCGAGGAGGCAGTCATGCTAGAGATACGGCGTCTCGCAGTCCTGCGGGAAGTGGCGCTTCGCGGATCCATCACGGCGGCAGCCGAAGCACTGAGCTACACCCCCTCGGCCGTCAGCCAGCAGATCGCGGCACTCGAACGGGAGATGTCGGCTGTGCTGGTCGAGCGCGGACCCCACAGCATCGCCCTGACCGAGGCAGGACGCATCCTCGTCGAGCACACTGAGGGAGTTCTCGAGCAACTCGACATGGCGGATGAGCAGATGAAATCGATCGCCGGATTGCAGGGCGGCCGGCTTCGCCTGGCCACCTTCCGCAGCGCAGGCGAAACCCTCGTCGCCCACGCCTTGATGGACTTCCACCTCGCGTGGCCGTCTGTGGAGCTCAAACTCACCGAAGGTGAGCCTGAGGAGTATCTCGACCGGCTAGCCCGCGGAGAGCTAGACCTCGCGTTGTCCTTCGACTACGACGGCATCCCTCCGCCGCACAACGAGACGCTCGCCCGCGAGCACCTTCTCACCGAGGAGATGCTGATCGCCCTGCCGGAAGGTCACCGGCTGGCGAGCGCTCCCTCCGTCGCGCTCGCCGACCTCGTCGGCGAGCCATGGATAACGAGCTCCACGCGATCGAGTGTCCACGAGTTCACCGCGGTCGCGTGCCGATGGGAAGGATTCGAGCCGCGCGTCGCCTTCGAGATTGACGACTACCACATGGCGCAGGCGCTGGTCGCGGCCGGCGTCGGTGTCACGTTCCTCCCTGCCTTGTCCATGCACACGACGCATCCGCGTCTTCGTGTGCTGCCCGTGCGTCCCCGCCCACCGCGCCGACGCGTCTGCGTGGTGACTCGGGAGCGTGAGCCGGCATCCCCTTGCGTGACCGAGATGATGAGACTGCTGCGACTGGCCGCAGCCACGCAATGCGCCGCGAGGGACTGAAATACGGCCGTCACTCTGAAGGCAGGCTGGCGGTGGCGTGAAGAGAACGTAAATCGTGGCGGTGTGGACGCGGCATATGGTTGCTCCTCAAAGGCCAGCCGTTGCTTAATCACTTCCGTCCCGACGTGTTCATGAACATGGACCCGGGCGACGCCACAGTCGGCACTGAGAGTTCAGAGAGAAAGCCATGAGATCGAGCATCCGCCATGCCACGCTCGCCGTCAGTCTTCTCGCCCTCGCCGGGACTGCCTGTACGACCCAATCCACTGTCACCTCCGCACCGGCGACTTCCGCGCGGGCGAGCGGCCAGGTCACGACCGCAGTCGATGACAAGGCCGCCGGCTTGGTCCCTGGCGACGTCAAGGCCAGGGGCACGCTCACGATCGCCAGCGCGAGCACCAATGCGCCCATGGAATTCCTCGACGCCGACGGCAAGACGTTCATCGGTTTCGACATCGACTTCTCAGACGCCATCGCCGCGACTCTCGGCCTGAAGGCCACCCACATCAATTCGACATTCGACGCGATCATCCCCGGGCTCGCCGCTCGCAAGTACCACATGGGAATGTCAGGATTCTTCATGACGGAGGCCAGGCAACGCGTCGTCGACTTCGTCCCATATCTCCGTGATGGGTCGGCGCTGGTCGTCCCTCGCGGGAACCCGCTGAAGCTCGCGATGGACCCGGTCACCTTGTGCGGGCATCGCGTGGCAGGTGAGAAGGGCAGCGTGCAGGGGAGCGAGTACTTGCCAGCCATCTCGAAGGACTGCCAGGCGGCAGGCAAAAAGCCGGTTGATGTCCTGCTGTTCCCCAAGTTGGACGAGGCCCACCTGGCACTGACCGGAGGCCGGGCCGATGCAATCATGGAGGACAGCATCCCCAGCGGTTACCGGGCGGCGCGATCCAACGGCAAGTACGAAGTCGCCCCCGGCGACACCTACAAGCCGGTCATGACCGGAATAGCCTTCCCAAAGGCGTCGCCGCTCGCGCCGGCGGTCCAGGCCGCAGTTAAGTCCCTCGCCTCCGACGGCACCTTGGAACGGCTGATGGACAAGTGGTCCATTCCGAAGGCGGCACTGCTGCCGGATTATAGCTGAGGCCGAGCGATGCCTTCGTCGACTTCGGTCACCAGCCCTCCAGCCAGCGAACTGATCATCGTCCCCCGCAGGCATCCTGGGCGCTGGGTCGCCGCCATCGTCATCGCGACGATCCTGGGGTTGCTGTGCTGGTCGGTCCTGACCAACTCCCGCTTCGGCTGGCCCACCGTCGGCGCCTACCTGCGCGATGTGTCCATCGGCCGGGGAATCGTCATCACGCTGGAACTGACCTTGCTGTGTATGCTGGTCGGCCTGGTCCTCGGCACGATCATCGCGATCGGCCGCATGTCACCCAACCCGGTCATCCGCGCGACCGCGTTCGGCTACATCTGGTTCTTCAGAGGCACACCCGTCTTGGTGCAACTGCTGTTCTGGTTCAACCTGGCCGCGCTGTATCCGGTGGTGACCTTCGGAATTCCCGGCATAGCGCTGAACGCCAACGAGCTCATCACACCCATGATGGCGGCGGTGCTGGGACTCGGGCTCAACGAGGCTGCCTACATGGCCGAGATCGTCAGAGCCGGCATCATGTCAGTCCCGCCTGGCCAGTCAGAGGCCGCGAGCGCCCTCGGGCTCACTCGCATCGAGACCATGCGCCGCGTCATCCTGCCTCAGGCGATGCGCGTCATCATCCCACCGACGGGAAACGAGACGATCGGCATGCTCAAGACCACGTCGCTGGTGAGCGTCCTGGCCGTCCCGGACCTGCTCTACTCAGCTCAGACCATCTACGCTCGCACCTTTGAGACGATCCCGCTGCTCATCGTGGCCAGCCTCTGGTACATCGTCGTCACCTCGATCCTTTCGGTGGGCCAGTTCTACCTGGAACGGCATTACGCGCGCGGATCCCAAAGGCTGGCGCGGACGCCGCTGGGACAGGCCCTTGACTTCTTGGGCATCAGCCAGCGCGCCACGTGGAGGAAGAGATGACGAGTGAAGACCCGGCAATGACCGGACAGGCGATCGTGCGCGCCGAGGGCATTCGGCATTCCTACGGCAGAACCGACGTGCTCAAAGGCATCGACCTGCAGGTATACGCCGGCGAAGTGGTCTGCATGATCGGCCCGTCCGGGTCAGGGAAGAGCACATTGCTCCGCTGCATCAATCATCTGGAGCGCATCAGCAGCGGACGCCTGTGGGTCAATGGGAACCTGGTGGGATATCGCCAGAAGGGCACCAGGCTCTATGAGTTGAGCGACAAGGAGATCTGCCGCCGGCGAGCCGATGTCGGCATGGTCTTCCAGCAATTCAATCTCTTCCCGCACATGACCGTGCTGGAGAACCTCATCGAGGCGCCGTGCCGGGTATTGCGCGAGCCGAAGAAGGTCGTGACCGAACGCGCTCACGCACTGCTGCGGCAGGTGGGACTTTCGGACAAGCACGGCGCGTTCCCCACGCAGCTGTCCGGGGGCCAGCAACAGCGTGTCGCGATAGCGCGGGCGCTGTGCATGCAGCCGAAGCTCATGCTTTTCGACGAGCCGACATCAGCTCTGGACCCCGAGCTGGTCGGCGACGTGCTGGACGTGATGCGGGCACTTGCCCGGTCCGGGATGACGATGGTCGTCGTCACTCACGAGATCGGATTCGCCCGGGATGTCGCCGATCGGGTGGTGTTCCTCGACGACGGCAGGATCGTCGAGTCTGGTCCCTCTGATCAGGTGATCTCTTTCCCTCAGCACGAACGTACACAGGCATTCCTCGCAGCCGTCCGCTGATGGCTGCTTCCCAATGCAATTCATCCGGAGGAAAGGACGACGATGAGTCGATCACTGGAGGGCAAGGTCGCCGTGGTGACCGGCGCGGGCGGCGGAATCGGATCTTCGGTCGCGAAGCGACTGGCCGAGCTGGGCTGCCGCGTCACGGTCAACGACCTGGACGAGGCGAAGGCGAAGTCTGTGACCGAACACATTACCCGAGAGGGAGGACAAGCACGGCTCGCGGCCGGGGACGCCTCCGACGCCGCGACGGTCGCGCAGATCATGGACGGCACGGTGGACACGTTCGGCGGACTCGACATCGTCGTGAACACTGCGGGGCTGATCGGCCAGGTTCGGCATTTCCTCGACGCCGACGAGGAGTGGTGGGATCGCGTGCTGCGGGTCAACCTCCGCAGCGTGTTCCTGTGCTCGCACGCTGCCGCCAAGTACATGGTGGCCCAGGGCTCAGGAGTGATCATTTCAACCTCGAGCGGAGGCGCCACCAGGGCACACCGCGGCGAGGTCGCCTACGACGCCTCCAAGGGCGGTATCGAGGCGATGACCCGCGCGATGGCGCTCGACCTTGGGCCGTACGGAATCCGGGTGAACGCCGTGTCGCCAGGATCGATCAATGTAGCGCCGCCCGGCGCGGTCAGCGAGGAACAGCTCGCCGAGCGGGGCATGACCGTGCCGCTGGGCCGTGTAGGGGTCCCCGATGATCTGGCTGCCACCTACGCGTTCCTCGCCTCCGACGAGGCGCGCTACATCACCGGCGTCGTCGTTCCGGTCGATGGAGGGATGATCGTCCAGCAGAGGTCCCCGCAGGTGGACATCTTCGGCCACGACCAGTTCCCGCGCCTCGGCAGGTTGTCCAGACGGACATGACACGGCGGCTCCGCCACGCCGGTGAATTCGACCCTGATTCCGGCGAGAATGCATCGTCTCATTCGAATGGGGGAAACGTTGCCGCCGCGCGATGAGCTCTCAGGCGAGAGAGCTTCAACGCGACCTTCAAAAGAGAGACGCTCCAGGGCCAAAAGGGCTGGACAAACGAGCGTGACGCCCGCCTCCCGGCGTTCCGCTGGCTCCACCGCTACAACGTTCGCCGTCGCCATTCCCGACTCGGACAACGTAGTCCGATCGCCTACGACAACACCTTCTACACAACATCAACTACGCTGACCGAAGCCGCATAAGACGTGTCCAAGATCCGGGGTCAAGCCCCCCCTTTCCCAAGCTGCGCAAGGCGGCGCGAACGATGGCCTCGGTAGTTGGAGGTGCTGATGTCCGCGCCGAGGCCACCGACAGCGGCTGGTGTCGGTGGTGGAGGTGCGGAAGGCAATCGAGGAGGTCGCCCCGCGCGACAAGTCGCCGCGCCGGTCACCGATGATGATGCGGCCGCCGAATGGCCGCGGCGCCATCTGCGATAGCGATCCGAGATCATCTGCGGCTTCCGCCAACCGCCAAAATCCGGTCCGATCCTCCCCGGAGGCCGATCTGGGTCTTCTCATCCACACACAGCTCCACCGCACGCTCAGGCGAGTGGTGATGGGCCGACCATCTCGACGGTTTTCTCCACGAACAGCGGATCGGTCGACAGCTTGAAGGCCTGGTGCGCCCTTCGGGGTTCCTCGATGGCATGTCCGCCTCGTGTGGCCAGCGGGAATCAGGTCGTTCGGAAGTCTTCGAGCCGCCGAACAGCGTCAGCGACCTTGTCGACAGTCGGCATGACCTGCCGCTCGAGGGTGTCGGCGAACGGCAGTGGTACGCAGTCGGCGGCGACCCGCCTGATCGGGCGGTCGAGCAGGCCGAAGCCCTCGTCCGCCACGATGGATGCGACCGTGGCGCCCCAGCCGCCCTGGTAGGGGTTCTCCTCGACCACCACGAGCCGGGATGTGCGGGCCACCGACTCCAGCACTGTACGCGCGTCCAGGGGCACCAGGCAGCGCAGATCGATGACCTCGGCGGAGATGCCCTCGGCCGCCAGCACATCCGCTGCGGCGAGCGCGATGGGCACCGTCCAAGCCAGCGCGACCAGGGTCACGTCCGTGCCCGACCGCCGCACGGCCGCTGAACCGAGCGGGATTACCGCGTCCGGTGTCGCCGCCGGTCCCTTGCTGCCGAACAGGCCCTTGTGCTCGAAGAAGATGACCGGGTCGTCACTGCGGATCGCCGACGCCATCAGACCGACGACGTCGCTCGGGGTCGAGGGCGCCACCAGCTTCAGTCCGGGAACCGTCAACGCCCAGCTCTCGACCGCCTGCGAGTGCTGGGCGCCGAAGCCGAGACCACCGCCGTTGGCAGTGCGGATCACCAGCGGAACGGCGACCTGGCCACCAGTCATATAACGCACCTTCGGGATTTCGTTCGCGATGTAATCCCAGCAACACGCGAGGAAGTCCGAGAACATGATCTCGGCGACCGGCCGTACACCGGTCATCGCGGCGCCCATCGCGGCACCGACGATCGCTTGCTCCGAGATCGGAGTGTCCCACACCCGCTCGGCGCCGAACTCCTCGAACAGGCCGAGGGTGGTCTTGAAGACACCACCGGCGGCGCCGATGTCCTCGCCCAGGCACACGACCGAGGTATCCCGCCGCATCTCCCGACGGATTCCTTCTGCCACTGCCGCCCGGTAGGTCATGACCTCCTCGGCCAGCTTCACGTCCGCCATGTCGCACTCCCATCTGCCCAGACATCGGTGTAAGCCTCGGCCGGGTCGGCATCCGGGGCCACCTTGGCCGCAACAACCGCGGCCGCCACGATCGACTCGACCCGTTCGTTCACCGCTGCCAGCTCAGACTCACTGACTCCCAGTTCAGCAAGCTTCGCGCCAGCGACGACAAGCGGATCACGGGCCATCCATTCGTCCACCTCATGTGCAGGCCGGTACTTGGCCGGGTCGAGGCGACTGTGGCCGTAGTGGCGGTAGGTCAGGGCCTCGATCAGTGTCGGACCGTCGCCGGCGCGCGCCCGATCAGCGGCCCGTGCCACAGCCTCCCGAACCAGTACCACGTCGTTGCCGTCGACAACCTCTGCCGGAATGCCGTACGCCGGTGCCCGATCGGCGGCCGGTTTCGGCACCGCGGTGACGGCCCCGATCGGGGTGTATTCCATGTAGAGGTTGTTCTCACACACGAAGATCACCGGAAGCTTCCACACCGAGGCAAGGTTCAGCGCCTCGTGGAACGCGCCGATGTTGGTGGCGCCGTCGCCGAAGAACGCCACGGACACCTGGTCGCTGCCACGCAGCCTCGCTGACCACGCGGCACCATTAGCCATCGGTAGGTGGGCACCGACGATCGCGTACGAGCCGAGCATGTAGTTCGTCGCCGTGGTCAGGTGCATCGAGCCGCCCTTGCCCTTGCACAGGCCAGTTGCCTTGCTCATCAATTCCGCGAGGCATTCCTCCGGTGTGGCACCTCGGGCGATCGCGTGATGATGGCCCCGGTAGGTGGCGAAGACGTAGTCGGTCGGTCGGAGCGCCGCACTGGCACCGACCGCGATCGCCTCGTGTCCGGCGGCTAGGTGAGTGGTTCCTTTCACCAGGCCGGACAGGAACAGGTCGTGCGCGGTCTTCTCGACCCGGCGGATTGTCGCCATCTGCTCGTACTGGTTGAGCAACTGGGTGGTGTCGATGGTCGGTGTGGTGATCACCGGGACACCGTCCTTTCTCTGGGTACTGACAAGGTGCTGGTCGCGGGCGCCTGGCGCGCGCCGCCCCGCTGCTCGTAGCCGGTCATGCGGGTGTGGGTGGCGCCGGTGCGATCGCGGTGTTGAGATGGGACTGCGACTCACGCAGCGGGTCGAGTGAGCCACCCGCGGTCCAGTACTTGCGCCCCGCAACCAGCAGGTCCTCGGCCGGGAACCGCGTGATGACCTCGCACCCGGTGGCCGTCACCACGACTTCCTCCTCGATACGCGCCGCTGACCAGCCGTCGGAGGCCGGCCAGTATGTCTCCAGCGCGAACACCATGCCCTCCTCGATCACCTCGGGATGGTCGAACGAGACCAGTCGGCTGAAGATCGGTTTCTCCCAGATCGAGAGCCCGACGCCGTGGCCGTACTGCAGCGCGAACGCAGCCATCTCGTCGGCGAAGCCGAACTCCTCGGCGCGCGGCCAGACCGACACGATGTCGGCTGTGGTGGCGCCGGGCCTCACCAGCGCGATCGCCCGGTCCATGTACTCGCGGCAGATCCGGTAGGCGTCACGCTGGGCCGGGGAGGCGCTGCCGACGGCGAAGCACCGGTAGTAGCAGGTGCGATATCCGAGATGGCTGTGCAGGATGTCGAAGAACGCCGGGTCCCCCGGCCGGATCAGACGGTCGCTGTAGACGTGCGGGTGCGGTGAGCAGCGTTCTCCCGAGATCGCGTTGACGCCCTCGACGAATTCGCTGCCGAGGTCGTAGAGCACCTTGTTGACCAACCCGACACACTCGTTCTCGCGGACGCCCGGACGCAGGAATCGGTACAACTCCTCATACGCCGCGTCAACCATCGCGCAGGCCTGAGTGAGCAAGGTGATCTCATCGGAAGTCTTGATCCGCCGCGCCTCGAGGAACACCTGCTGCCCATCGACGATTTCGAGGCCCTCAGCACGCAGCGCGTCGAGTACCGGCAGTTCCACGAGATCGAGGCCGACCGGCGCTCGGTCCAGGCCGCGCTCGCGAAGTTCCGCGGCCACTTTTGCGGCGACGTCGGCGCCGAGCCCCGCGGCCGGTGGAAAGGCACCGCGCAGGGTCGAGAGGCCGACCCGGGCCCGGTCACTCCCGTTCAACCAACTGTTGTGCAGTTGATGGTGTCGGGCGGCCGAGCCGAAGTCCCACAGGATCGGCTCGCCACCGCGGGGCAACAGAGCGAAGCGGATCAGCTTGTCCATCGCCCAGGTCCCGATATGGGTGGATGTCATGTACCGGATGTTGGCGAAGTCGAAGGTGAGCAACGCGCCGAGTTCCGATCGATCCAGCACGGCACGCAGCCGAGCCAATCGTTCCCGGCGCAGTCGATCGAGATCGACGCGTTCCTCCCAGTCGACCGCGTTGGGCCCATATGTGCTGATCGCCATCACGTACCACCCCGCACCGGCTCGACCCCGTGCATACTCATCCTTGTCTCCCTTCGTTCATGGCCAGGGTGTCGCCGCCAATGCCCGCCCTCGAGTCGCCAGCCGCCGGAACCGACCTGGCCCGCGCGCTGACCTCCCGGACCGTGGCCGCCTGCGGGCGTCTCCGCGGTCATGGACGAGTCGGCGATGACGGTGCTCACGCGTTCAACCCGGCGACGAATTCGGGCGGGTAACGCTCGCCGGCGGTTGCACCGAGTGGCGCCGCCGCGTCGATCGCCTGGAGGTCGGCGGGGGTCAGTTCAATGGTCGCCGCCTGGGCGTTGCTTTCCAGGTTGGCCACACAGCGTGTGCCTGGTAGAGGGATCACGTGGTCGTCCCGCAGCAGCCACGCGAGCGCGAGCTGCGGGAGCGTTACGCCAAGATCCTCTGCGATTGGCGATAGCGCCTTGGTGATGCGCAGGTTCACGTCCAGGTACGCATCACCGAAACGCGGAGCGCGGCGACGCCAGTCGTCGGCCGCGAGGTCTGCGGTGTCAATGATTGCGCCGGTAAGCGCGCCGCGGCCGAGTGGACTGTATGCGACGAACGTTATGCCGAGCTCGCGCGTCAGCGCCAGCAGTTCGTGTTCGGGCTCGCGGCTGAAGAGCGAGTACTCGGTCTGTAGTGCGGAAATCGGATGGATTGCGTGCGCACGGCGTATCGTATCTGCGCCGGCCTCGGACAGCCCGAGCTGGCGAACCTTGCCTTCCGTGACCAGCTCCGCCATCGCCCCGACGGTCTCCTCGATTGGCGTGTCGAGGTCGACGCGGTGCAGGTAGTAGAGGTCGACGTGGTCGACACCCAGCCGGCGAAGGCTTGCATCCAGCCAGCCGCGCACGCGCTCAGGCCGGCCGAGGCCGGCGCCCGGCTCGATCGGGCCGCCGCCGAACTTGGTCGCCAAGACGACCTGCTCACGCCGGTCGGCGATCACGTGCCCGACGAGGCGCTCATTGTGGCCGTCGCCATAGACGTCGGCTGTGTCGAGCAGGTTGATCCCAAGCTCAAGCGCGCGGTGAATCGTCGCGATACCGTCGTCGTCGGTGCTCGGACCGTAGACGCCCGAGAGCCCCATTGCCCCATACCCGATCGCTCCGACGGTGGCGCCGTCGTGACCCAGCGCTCGCTGCAGCATCTATCCACCTCCTTCTTCGTGGCCGTGCTTTCTACGTCAGTGAAGGCTCACAGTGATCGTCTTCGTTTCGAGGAACTCCTCGATCCCCTCGCGCCCGCCCTCGCGCCCCAGCCCGGAGGTTTTGTAGCCGCCGAACGGCGTGCCAGGTGTGAACACGAAGGGGCCATTGACGCCGACGGTGCCGCTGCGTAGCCGGCGTCCAACGCGCAGCGCCCTCGCCAGATCACCGGTGTAGACGCCAGCCGACAGCCCGTACTCGGAGGCGTTGGCGAGCCGCACGGCGTCGTCCTCGTCGTCGAACGGGATCACCGCCAATACCGGCCCGAACACCTCTTCACGCGCGATCGGCATGTCCGCATCGACGTCGGCGATCAGCGTGGGTTCGACCCAGTTGCCGCCGGCCTCGGGGCCGGCCAGAGTGGCAGTCCGTCCGCCGGTGACAAGCCGCCCCCCGTCGGCGACGGCGTCCTCGACGAGCCTGAGGGCGCGCGCAGCCGCCGTGGGAGTGATAATCGGGGCGGACGTCGTCGTCGGATCGAATGGGTCGCCGTACCGGACGTCGGCGATCTGGGCGCGCGCGGACTCGACGAATGCCTCGTAGACGCTGCGCTGCACGAGCGAACGGGTCTGCGTTGAGCAGACCTGTCCTGACAGGCCCATCGAGACCAGGCTCATCGCGGTGCGGGCGACGGCATCGAGATCGCGGACGTCGTCGAAGACGATGCTCGGGCTCTTGCCGCCCAACTCCAGCGCGACGCTCCGAGTGCCCGCACCCGCCACGACCCGTTCGCCGATCTCGCGTCGGCCGGTGAACGTGATCTTGTCGAGGTCTCCATGGCTGGCCAGCGCCGCCCCTGTCGCACCGAGGCCGGTCACGAGGTTGAAGACGCCGGGCGGGAGGTCGAGCTCGGCGATCAATTCGGCGTAGCGGTGAGCGACGCCTGAGGCGAACTCCGACGGCTTGATCACTATCGTGCAGCCAGCCGCGAGCGCCGGCGCCACCTTCTGCGCGAACTGCAGCACCGGCGCGTTGAAGGGCGTGATGGCCCCAACGACGCCGATCGGCTCCTTCAGCACTAGCGCCTGGGTCGGTGTCTCCGGGCTGAACGGCGGCGGGGCGTCACCACCCAGCTTGTCGATCCAGCCGATGTGGTACTCGAAGATGTCCGCCGCCATCAGCGCGGACATGCGGTAGGAGCTACCGAAGTCGATCGGGATCCCATTGTCGCGCGTTTGAAGCCGATGCAGTTCGTCGGCGTGCGTGCGCAGCAGGTCGGCCAAGGGTCGCAACGCGAGCTTGCGCTCACGCGGGTGCAGGTGCGACCACGGCCCCTCGTCGAACGCACGACGGGCGGCGCCCACCGCGCGGTTGACATCGGCCGCGGAGGCGACTGGCACGCTGAAGTCGGCCAGCCCCGTAGCGGGGTCGACATGCTGCCAGCGGTCCTCGATGTCAGGCTCGTGCCAGCGTCCATCGACGAACATCCGGATCGGCGACGCGGACGCTGCCGCGCCCGCTCGCGTGCGCTCGCCCGGCATCGTCTCGGTCGCCGTCATGGCACTATGGCGGCGCGCGCGACGTCGCCTCGGTCGGCGGCGAGGAAGGCCTCGTCGATCTCGGCAAGTGGGAACGGCTCGCTCGCGACGGCGTCCCACGGGTAGTCGTCACGGGTGCGCGACAGGAGTGCGAGCGCCCGTGCGAGGTGCCTTGGTTCGTAGTAGAAATTCGCATGCACGGTCGAATTGCGAAAGACCAATTCACTGATGTCGACCGGCACTGTCGTTCCTGGATGGAGATTGCCGATCTCCAAGTAACGCCCGGTACGGCTTAGCATAGGGATCCCTTCGTTGAACGCTGAGGGGTGCCCGGCCACGTCGACGACGACGTCGGCGCCCCAATCGTCAGTCAGCTCTCTCACCAACTCGGCCCGCGCATCGCGTTCGGGCAGCTCGGCGAGGCTGATCGTGCGGTCGGCGCCGAAGCGGCCCGCCAGCTCGAGGCGCTCGGTGTGCGCGTCGACCACGATCACCTGTCCGGCACCCAGCTCGCGCGCGACCGCCGTCGCGAACAGTCCGAGGCCGCCGGCGCCCTGGATGACAACGTGCTCACCCAGTTGGATGCCCACCTCCTCAAAGCCGCCGACCACCTGGCTGAGGGCGCAATTGACACCGGCAACCACCGCGTCAGAGAGGTTGTCGGGCACGCGGAACAGCGAGGTCCCCGGCCGCACGTAGTAGTAGTCGCCGAAGGCGCCATTGAAGTGTGGGGGCGAAGAGCATGGTTCGCGCAGATAGTCTCGGGCGTGCGGGCAGGCACGCGTGATGCCCTTGAGGCACGCGCGGCATCGGCCGCAGGGGGTGAAGTAGCGGAAGACGATGCGGTCGCCTTCCGCGAGCGGTGCTCCCGCACTGTCCCGGTCGAGGCCCGCCCCCAGTGCCGACACGACGCCCGTCATCTCGTGCCCGAGCACCTGCGGATAGGGGCGGCCGAACCGCGCCAGGTCGAACTCCCCTCGCCACTGGTGCAGGTCTGTCCCGCAGATGTTTGCCACCGTCATGCGCACGACGACCGCGCCCGGCTCAGGCTGCGGGACCGCGTACTCCTGGATCTCCATCGGTCGCCCTGGGCCGTAGAACGCCGCCAACCGCCCCTTAAGCATGAGCCGCCGCTCGTTCCGGGTCGGGCGACGCGGTCGCGTCCCAGCCGTAGGGTTCCTCGTCGAGCACGCCACACTCAGCGAGACGCATGCGCAGGATCTCCTTCTCCTCGGGCTCCAGTGCGAGGATCGGCAACCTCGTGGCGCCTACAGGGCGGCCCATGATCTCCATCGCGGCCTTGATCGTCGCTGGGTAGCCGGGCTGGAGCAGGAACCACAGACGCGAGATCCGGTGCTGGAGTGGTAGCGCGGCGGCGAAGTCGCCGTACGAGACGGCGTCATAAAGCCTTCTCAGCAGCCGCGGTGCGACCATTCCGCAGGCCGAGAACGAGCCCGCTCCCCCGACTGCCATGTTCGGTAGCAGGTACTCGATTCCGGTGAAGACCGAGAAGTCCGAGCGCAACTCCGAGGTAACGCGGCACAGCTCCGTGAAGTCCTGCATGTCGTAGCCGGCGTCCTTGACGCCGAGATAGTTCGGCAGCCGCTCGATCAACCGCGAGGCGAGCGCCACGTCAACCTCGACCTGCATCGCGTCGGGGTAGCTGTAGGTCATCAGGTCGATCTCGATCGACCTGCCGACGGCGACGAAGTGCGCTTCCAGTGCCGCCGGGGTCGGACGCCAGTGGTAGGGCGTGATGACGACGACGCCGTCCGCACCGACCCGCTGGGCGTGCTGTGACAGGTCGATCACCTGGTCCGTGCCCGGGCAGCTCGTGTGGATCGTGACGGGGACGTCACCGCCTGCCGTTTCAACCGTGAGCCGGGCGAGCTCTCTGCGCTCGTCGACTGTCAGGTTGAGCGACTCGGCCAGGTGCATCGGCCAGCACAGCGCCGAGACACCGGAGTCGACCATGAAGCGCACGTGCTTGACGAAGGTGTCACGGTCAATCTTGAGATCGTCGTCATACGGTGTCAGCGGGGTGCCGAAGTAGCCGCGAAAGCGACCGGAGCTACCGAACAGACCCATCGGTCTCCTCCTCAGGCCAGACGTAGGTGGGCGGCTCGACGTCGCCGGAGTAGGTCTCGATCACGACGCCACCGAGTACGCCTTCGGCCTCCAGGTACTGGTACCGAAGGTTGGCGCCGACGCGGCCGCCCATCGAGATCGCCATACCGGCTGCGAGCAGGCGCTCGTTGAGGTCAGCGGAGACGCCGCCGGGCGAGTCGCACAGGATGTGGTGGATGCCCTCGCCGTGGGCGGCGAGGAACTCCTTGTAGATGCTGGGCCCATCGAGCGGCTCGATCAGCTCGTAGTCGATGCCCTCGACGGAGGTCACCGCGATCTGCATCGAGTAGGGGCGCGGCTCCCCGCGCAGGTGCGTGTGGTGGTGCCGCTCCCCCTCGAGGATGAACACCGACCACGGGCCCCAGCCC
The DNA here is from genome assembly GCF_040648415.1 of Nonomuraea sp. NPDC049141. NCBI lineage: Bacteria > Bacillati > Actinomycetota > Actinomycetes > Streptosporangiales > Streptosporangiaceae > Nonomuraea > Nonomuraea sp. NPDC049141. The sequence continues at coordinate 7,099 of NZ_JBEZDR010000043.1, read as the reverse complement.
AGTACGCGGTGGTACTCCTCCATCGTCGCCCGCATGTCACGGACGACCACGCCGATCTGGGCGATTCGCACCCCTACGGCTTCCGCTTCGCTCATCGTTCTTCCTCACTTGCCGTGAATGCAGAGCTCTGGTTGGTGACGCGTCGGCGGCCGCCTCCGACCCACGCTCGGATACGAGCCGCGTAGCCAGAGAGGATCACCGACAGCAGCAGCGCCGTCCCGTTGAAGACGTACTCGACCCAGGACGCCACGCCGATCTGTTGCAGGCCGGTGACGCCAGCCGCCAGCGCGTACACGGCGATCACGGTGCCCCAGACGTTGAAGCGCCCGGGCGTCACCGTCGTCGCGCCCAGGAACGCGCCCGCGTAGGCGGGCAGCAGGTAGGACGGCCCGACGAGCGGCTGGCCGCTGCCAAGCTGCGCGGCGATCGCGACACCGGCGACCGCCGCGAGGAAACCGCAGATCACGAACGCGATCATGATCGTGCGGCCGGTGCGGACGCCTGCGAGGCGCGCGGCCTCGCGATTGCTGCCCGTCGCGACGAAGCGTCGGCCGAGCGCGGTGCGCGCGAGCAGGAACCACAACACCGCCGCGACCGCCAGCGCGTAGATCGCGATGAGCGAGACCCCACCGACATCGTCCTGACCAGCGGACAGGAACGCGGCCGGGAGGTCGCCCTGGATCACTTGGCCCTCCGCGTACGCCAGCGCCGCACCGCCGAGCAGCGTCTGCGTTCCGAGGGTGGCGATGAACGAGCTGACCCCGAAACGGGTGATCAGGATCCCGTTGAAGACACTGATCAAGCAGCCGATCACGATGGCCACCAGCACCGCTGGCACGAGCGGCAGTCCCGAGCGGACCAGCAGACCGACGACGAGCAGCTGGCAGAAACCGAAGATCGCCGCGACCGAGAGGTCGAACTCGCCTACCAGCAGCGGCACCAGCACGGCGAGCGCGAGCATCAGCGTGATCGCCTGGTTGCCGAGAATCGAGGTAAAGTTCAGCCAGGTGAAGTATGTCTCCGGACGCAGCAGCGAAAAGACGACGACAACGAGCACGAAGACGCCGAGCAGCGCGTAGCGCACGGCGAAGTCGCCGAGACGACCGGCCGCCGCTCCCCGCGGACGCGGGCTCTCCCCTACCGGCGGTGTCGTGATGGGCAGCGCCGTGTCGCTCATGGCTCGACCGCCCCCATCGCCGCTGCGGCGACCCCTTTCACCGTGGCCGCGTCCGTCGTCAACTGCCTCCGTACGACGCCGCGTTCGAAGACCAGCACGCGATCCGACATCTCGCACACTTCCTCCTCATCCGATGACGCGAGCACGACGGCCAGGCCGCGCTGGCACGCATCGTCGATCAGCCGATAGAAGTCGGCGCGCGCGCCGACGTCTACGCCGGACGTCGGCTCCTCCAGCAGGAGTACCCGTGGCGCCGTCTCCAGCGCGCGCGCCAGCACGACCTTCTGCGCGTTGCCGCCGCTCAGCGCGGCCAACGGGCTGCCAGGACCGGGCGTACGGATCCCGTAGCGCTCGATCAGTTCGGTGGCCACCGCGCGTTCGCGCCGCGGTGAGACGCGCCAGCCGCCACTGGGCGCGTGGCGCGGATTGATCAGCAAATTCTCCGCGACCGTCAACTGGGCAGCGACAGACGCGCCGCGATCGCCGCCGACGTAAGCCACGCCGGCGCGCAGCGCATCGGCGGTCGCGGTGGCGCGGTATGGCGCACCGCCGACCTCCGCGACCCCGCTCCAATCGAGCAGTCCGTAGAGCGCCCGTCCGAGCATGGACTGTCCCGCACCGCGCAGGCCTGCGCAGCCGACGACCTCGCCCGCCTTAACGTCGATGTCGAGCGGGCCGACGCCGTCGGCAACGAAACCGCGCACGCGAAGGGCGATCTCGCCCTGCCGTGCCCGGCGCGTCCGCACCGCACGCGCGACCGTGGCGCCCATGATGCTGGTGGCGAGCTCTGACTCGGAGACCTCGTCCGGTCGCACCGTCAGCTCCGCGACTCCGCCGCGGAGCACCGTGATGCGGTCGGCGAGCGCGCGCACCTCGGCCAGCCGGTGGCTGACATAGAGCACACCGACGCCACGGTCGCGCAGATGGCGCAGCGCGTTGAGCAGCCGCGCGACGTCGGCGGCCGGCAGGCTCGCAGTCGGTTCGTCGAGCACGACGGCTCGCGCGTCGCGGTGCAGGGCGCGGGCAATCGCGACGAGCGTGCGGTCACTGGGCGACAGCTCGGAGACGAGCATGCGCGGGTCGAGCTCGACGCCGAGTGCGGCGAGGCTGGCGGCGGTTTCGCGCCGCAGACATCGGTCTGCGACCAAGCCGCTGCGGCCGGTGTCGAAGCCTGCGACGAGGCCGAAGTTGTCGGCCACGCTCATCGCTCCGACGAGACCGAGGTCCTGGTGAATGAACGCGAGCTGATTGCGGCTGCGATCGAGCGGTTGGCCGCGGATCTCGATCGTGCCGTGATCGTGATCATGCAGCCCGGCGAGGATCTTGATGAAGGTCGACTTACCTGCGCCGTTGCGGCCAACGAGCGCGTGGATCTCGCCGATCTCCAGGCGCAGGTCCAGGCCAGCCAACGCGCACGTCGGGCCGAAGTACTTGACAACCTGGCGAGCGTCGATCAGCGGCGGGCCGGGCGGTTGGTCATGCTGCCGTTGCGCGATCTCGGTCATCAGTGCATCACCATCCCCCAGAGACATCGAGCGACTCGCTTGTGAGTCTCCGCCGCCTCGCCGGACGCCGACGCGAGTTCGAGCGCGGGCGTGAAGTCGGCTCCCACGACGTCGGTGCCTGCCCGAGCGAGCGCTAGCCTGAACCTTCGACTCACGCTGGTAGCGGGTGCGATCCGCCCGTCGAAGCGTCGCCGCATCAGGACGTCCCTCCTGTGCCCTGGCCGCCGGTCCAGATGCGCTTGTAGTTGTCGCGGAAGTCCAACTCGACGAGGTCCTCGACGGTCCCGGTGTCCGGACACGTCTCGGGCGTGGCCAGGAAGTGCGGGACATAGCTCGGATCAACCGGCTTCTCGCCCTCCACGACCCGCAGCAACTGGTCTACGCCTGCCCAGGCGTGCCAACTCACAAGAGAGGCGCCTAGTACGTCGACGGCGCCATTGCGGCAGTTCCTTGTCTGCTGTGCCTGGCTCTCGAAGTCCGCCAGCTTGACGTCGTCGCGGCCAAGCGTGCGCAGCGCGGGTACGGTGAACGACTCGGTCGCGCCATAGGGCGAGGCGACATACTGCAGCTTCGGACCGAATCGATCGCTTGCAGCCCTGATGATCTGTCCGATGCGCGGCGAGAGCGCCTCCGTGTAAACGATCTGCTGCTCGGCGAGGATCTCGCAGCCCCCGCATCTGCGGAGCTCTGCGACAAGTGCGTCGGAGCGTTCCTTGACGCCCGCGAACTCGTCGTTGCGAATGACGAACACTTTGGCCTTACCGCCGCTGTCTTTCGCGATCCACTTTGCGACGGCTGCGCCCTGCGCGGCCCACGGAAGCGGCGCGACGGCCGAGACGAGCGGGTCAGCCGTACTCGTGTCGGACTCGCTCACGAACGGGATCCGTCGATTTCTTGCCAGTTCCAGCGCAGGGCGAATCAACGCCGGTGGCACCGAGACGGACATGATGCCGTCGACCTTTGCCGAGACCGCGCTTCTGACGCACTGGTCGTAACCGGCGGGGTCACCTTTGCCGTCGCATACTTGGGCAGTCCAACCGAGCGCCTCGACGGCCTTGACGGCTTCCCCGGCGGCGAGGGAAACGCCGTCGGACGCCTGACTCGCCGAGATGATCGAGACGCGCCGGCCCGGCGTCGGTCGAGGCGCCTCCTTCGGCCCAGGCCAGCCGCTCCGCGGAGGCGTCGCCAACCGCTGGAGGTCCTTCTCGATCGACGTCAGGTACGCCTCGGAGCCGCCGGCACTTGTGTTCGTACCGCCTGCACCGTCGCCGCTGCTGCCGCAGCTGGCCAGTAGCGTCCCGGTAGCGCACGCGATCACGGCGGCGTGCCAGCGGCGGCTTGTCGCCCGGGACCGACTAATAGATGGATTCATCGCTCCGCCTCCTCCGGCACCGGTCTTCGTCTCGATGCCTTTGGCGTCAGCTTCCGCCCAGCGTGACCTCCCAGTCCAAGACAAGTGGCGATAACCTTTGGGAATGGACGCCGACCTGCGTCATCTGCGCTTCTTCGTCGCGGTCGCGGAGCGGCTGAGCTTTACCCGCGCCGCCGAGGACCTGCATGTCGCGCAGCCGTCGCTGAGCAAGCAAATCCGCCAACTGGAGCGCAACCTGCGCGTCCAGTTGTTCAACCGCACCAGTCATCACGTGAAGCTGACTGGCGCCGGCGAGCTGCTGCTGCGTGAAGCTCGAGAGCTGCTCGACGCGTGGGCGACGACGGTGACCTCGATACGCGAGGTCGCCGCGGCCGAGAGTCATGTCCTGCGCGTCGGCTTCGTCGCGAGCGCTGCGAACGAATTGACGCCGTCGATCCTCCGGCTGTTCGCCGAGCACCGCCCCGGCTGGCGCGTCGAGATGAGCCAGACGGACTGGCAAGACCCCACGGCCGGTCTCGCCAGTGGCGCCGTCGACGTCGCACTGCTCCGCCTGCCCGTCCCGCTCGACGCAACCTTCAGCAGCCAGGTCCTGTTGGAGGAGCCGCGATGCGTCGCGTTGTCGGTCTCGCACCCGCTGGCCGGCCACGAAGTGATCCGGCTCGACCAACTGCTCGACGAGCCATTCGTCGCCCCGCCCGAAGAGTCGGGCGCATGGCGCGCCTACTGTCTCGCCGCCGACGAGCGTGGCGGGCACCCGATACGGATCGGTGCGGTCGTCAAGCGCCCGGACGAGTGGCTGATCGCCATCGCCAACAACCTCGGTGTCGCCTTTACACCGCTGGCGACTGCCCGCTACTACCAACGCCCCGACATTGCGTACCGCCCAGTCGAGGGCATCAGCGGTAGCCAGGTAGCGGTCGTCTGGCCCCGCGAAACAACCGCGGCGACGACCCTCGAGTTCGTGCGGGTCTGTTTGGAGACGGCACACGCGGCCAGGGGTCGCTCCCCTGGGGCTTGACCTCGGATCTTGGACACGTCTTATGCGGCTTCGGTCAGCGTAGTTGATGTTGTGTAGAAGGTGTTCTCGTAGGCGATCGGACTACGTTGTCCGAGCCTGGAATGGCGACGGCGAACGTTGTAGCGTGCCGCCCTCTACACGCGCCGCCAGGCCGTGCCCGGTCCTTGTGCGGTGCCCGACGCGGAGCTCGGCGAGCGCATTACTCCGGTGCACCGCCACTCGCGATCGCCCTCAACGCTACGGAAGCCACCAATCATGCCGTGCTGGATCTCCTGCTCGTCCATGGACTCAGCATCAACAGCGGATCGGCGCCGTTCACGAGAACGGGGCTTTGCCCTGCATTGTCATATGCCAACGACTTTCGGCACCGTCACATTGTAGATGTGGTGGTGCCCTCGGTCGCTTGGGAGCGCATCCGAAGGCACCACACATATTGGAACGGTTGAAGTGGCTTTCTTAGCCTGTGCCTGCGGCGGGCTAAGAAAGCCGGGAAGTTCGACACCTGGTTCCCTCCTCGAGAGATGTCGACACCCAACTGTCCCGATATGAACGCCGGGGGGCACCAGCGCGTTACAAGTATCAGGCTGCACCTGTTGTACGTAAACGATCAAGGCGGACAGATAGCGTCGTGATTCTGCCATTCCCAAGGCTGAAGGCGACGCATTCACCACGCTTGATGCCGTCAGGCAGCTCGACATCGTTCACGTCCCAAGATCAGCATTCGAGAGACGGCCCCTGCTACCTCGCTACGCGGCAGATAAGTGTGTGTACCGGTAGGCCGCTGACGAGGTGCCTGAGTCCAGGCCCTTTTCCAGCGGCCCCCGGCCCGAACCGGACGGCTGATCACCAGCATCCTCGATCCGGCCGAGGCCACTGCCGAGAACCTGGCCCATTGCTACCATGATCGCTGGGAAGCGGAAACCGGCATCGACCAGCTGAAGACGCACCTGCGCGGGCCAGGCCGGATTCTACGGTCCCGCACTCCCGACCTGGTGCGCCAGGAGATCTGGGCCTACCTCCTCACCCACTGGGCCCTGGCCACCCTGATCTGCGTCGCGGCCACCACCGCAGGGGTCGGTCGACCCCGACCGGATCAAGTTCCTGGCCACCCTGCGCATCGTGCGCCGCTCGGTCACCGACCGGGCGGCCCTTCCGCCTGCGCCCCACGGCACCCTCTGGACGCGCACCGTCCACCAGGCCGGCCGGCCTCGCAATCGCAATCCCTCCCGCAGACACCGCAGCTACCCCCGAGCCGTCAAACGCACCCGACGAAGCAGCTACAGAGAACGCCGCCCCTCCGACAAGGGCATCCGGCACGCAGGACCGCCCACCGTCGCGCTCTTGCCGCGGCAACCTCGAACCAGAGCATGATCGTTAACTAAACGGCATTGGATGACCGAGTGGTCGAGCGCGTCGAAACACCGGGCGATGTCTCCCTCGATGAACCAGGTTGTTCCCGTCCAGGTGTTCGCCACCTCGCTAAAAGCTGTGTGGCATCCCCGGCGGGGACGGAAACCGTGAGAACGGGCGGAAAACTGCGGCTCATAGTACGCCTCAAAGAGCAGGCGGATCACTTCGCCGACGAGTTTATCCGACCATGACGGCAGACCGAGCGGTCGCATCGTCCCGTTCTTTTTCGGATGTGGACACGCTTCACCGGGGCGAACCGGTAGCGCTCGTGGCGCAGCGTGTCGATGATCCGTCCGATCTTGGCCTGGGACATGCCGTCCACGGTCTCCCCATCGACCCCGGGTGTCATGGCTCCGTGGTTAGAGTACAGACGCCCATAGGCCTGCAGGTACATCTGCGGGTTGAACAGTTGCCGATACAACTCGTTGCACGGCAGGCCACGCCTACCGCGATCCAGGGCCGAAGCGTTCTCGGCTGGTAGGACCTACGCGGGCTCGACCAGGCCGGATCGTTGAGGGCGGCCCCCAGGGGTGTACATGACGAACGCGGCCCCTGATGATCGTTGGTTGTCTACGCCAGTCGATCAAGAACAGGGGCCGCGTTCGCGTGCCATCATC
>NZ_JBEZDR010000042.1:0-37511 GCF_040648415.1 Nonomuraea sp. NPDC049141 | reverse complement strand
GACCCAGAACCCACTCCCGCACACACTTACCGCTTAACCTGCAGAAACAGGATCACGCGAAGATCGATTCATACACCACGTCCGTGGACGTGACCCGGTGCCGTTCGACGACGCGGTGGTGCACTGCCGCAGCGAAAGCCAGGCCCGCATGCTGGCCACGGCGATCGCTGAGCGGATGGAACAGGTCGAGTTGCGGCTGCACCCGGACAAAACCCGGATCGTCTACTGCAAGGACGGACGACGCACCGGCTCGCATGAGCACACGTCGTTCGACTTCCTGGGGTTCACGTTCCGGGCACGGGCAGTGCGCAGCAGGCACGGCAACGTGTTCACGGGTTTCGGCCCAGCGGTCTCCAAGACCGCCATGCGGAGGATGAGCGAACAGGTGCGGTCCTGGCGGCTGCACCGCCGCACCACCTTCTCCGAGCGGGACCTGGCACAGTGGCTCAACCCGATTGTGTCGGGGTGGATGAACTACAACGGCCGGTTTTACCGGTCGGAGCTATATCCGCTGCTCAGGCGCATCAACGTCTACCTGGTGCGCTGGATGAGGAAGAAATACAAACGGCTGAGGACCTTCAAGAAAGCGCTCGCGGCATGGGATCGCACAACCCGCCAGTACCCGCGCTTCTTCGCGCACTGGCGATGGGTCCCCGAGTTCTGACGGTGAGGTTGAGAAGAGCCCGGTGACGGGAGACTGTCACGCCGGGATCTGTGGGAGCCCGGAGGTGAGACTCCTCCGGGCGACCCGACCACGCCTTCTCTGCCCCGGATGCACACCGTGTCGGCCATCGAGATGATCACTCAGCGCTGATGATCGCTTACGCGGAAGGGCTCAATGACCGAACGCTCTGCCACATGTGCTGGGCGTTGCGTTCGGTCATGCGGGTGTGTTCTCTTCATCCGAGCCCGGACGCCCGCTCATGATCCACGAAAAGGGATGTGCCTATCAAGATGATTGCCTGCCAAGTTCCGGCTGATTCCTGCCAATGGCCGGTCTCGTATCACGAGCCTTGGCGCCCGGTGGAAGCAGCGGTGTTCCAGGCCACTGCTGGAAGATCAGGTTGGTGTGGACCAGCGCCACCCCGGGCCGTGAAGTCAGCTCGTTCAAGACGAAACGCTGCAAGTCGGCCGCGTCCACGGCGGCCACATGGATGATGTAGTCATCGGGGCCCGTCAGATGATAAAGCGTTCGGGCCTCCGGCTGAGCGAGCACATGTTCGACGAATGCGTCCACATATGGCTGGCGATGTGGTTGCAGGCGTACCGCCAGCAAGGCCTCCAAAGGCCTGCCGAGCGCGGCTGGATGGACGCGCACCGTGTATTGCTCGATGACCCCGGCGGAGCGCAGCCGGCTGACACGGCCCAGGCACGTGGATGGAGCAATGCCGACCGCGTCCGCCAGGTCTCGATTGGTGATCCGCGCATCGTTCTGCAGCAGCCGGAGAATCTCAAGATCAATCGAATCCAAGCTGAAGTTTCGGTCCATGCTGAAAATATAATTCAGGCTCTCTTGATGGTGGCCGATGAGGGTTCAATCATGCACTCATGACTCGCCAGACCCTTGACACACGTGCCGTTCATGGCGGGCGAGAAGATCTCGCGGCCATGGGACTGCACGTGGCCCCGTTGGACTTCTCGACCTCATATCCCGCACATGACAGCCGAGCGGAAGCGGCGCGGCTAGACGCCTTCGCCACAGGGGAGATCCCGGACGGCCGCCCCATCTACGGGCGACTCGGCAACACGACAGTGGCCCGCTTCGAGACCGCCATCGCAGATTTGGAAGGCTGCGCCGCCGCAGTGGCGTTCAGCAGCGGAATGGCGGCGCTGTCGGCTTGCCTGCTCGCCAGCGTGGCACAGGGGCGCCGCAACGTCGTGGCGGTCCGGCCCCTCTACGGCACGAGCGACCACCTCCTCAGCTCGGGGCTCCTAGGAACGACCGTCACCTGGAGCAGTGTGGATGAGCTGTCGGAAGCTATCCGGCCCGACACAGGACTAGTCATCGCGGAAACCCCGGCCAATCCCACCCTGGTGGAATACGACATCCGCCGGCTCGCTGAAGCCGCCGCAGGCGTACCGCTGCTGGTGGACAACACCTTCGCCACGCCCATCCTGCAGCGCCCGGCCGAACACGGCGCCGGTGCGGTGCTCCACAGCGCCACCAAGTTTCTCGGCGGCCACGGTGATGTGATGGGAGGAGTCGTCACCTGCGGTGAAGGATTCGCTCGAGCGATACGGCAAATTCGCATCGTCACCGGCGCGATCATGCATCCCTTTGCGGGCTATATGCTCTTGCGCGGGCTGGCCACGCTGCCAGTGAGGGTTCGCCGAGCCGCCGCGACCGCCGCCGACCTGGCACAGCGACTTGCGGCGCATCCGGCCGTGACCAGGGTGTCCTACCCGGCTCTCGAGCCGGACCGCCCCATTGGGCAGATGCAGGGTGGCGGTTCATTGGTGTCATTCGAAGTCGGTGGCGACGCCCATGCCGTCATCGCGAGCTCTAAGCTGATCACGCCCGCGGTCAGCCTGGGTGGAGTCGACACACTGATCCAGCATCCTGCTTCGCTCACTCACCGCATCGTCGCTGACGACGAGAGACGTCACAGCGGGATCAGTGACCGCTTGCTACGCCTCTCGGTCGGGCTGGAAGATCCCAACGACCTCTGGCGCGATCTCGACCGCAGCCTTTCCACCATCTATTAGGAGGTACTCCCATGACACACGATGAGGGATCTTCCACCGGCCACGGGCTCATCGAAGCCCTTCACGTGCCGGAGCCGTCCGGTCAGCACACCGACAAGCTCATGCTCTTCGGCCAGTTCGTGGGCTCTTGGGACATTGAGTGGTCGGGAATCGACCTCGATGGCAAGCCCGCTCAAGCCAAGGGCGAGCTCCATTTCGGCTGGATTCTCGGAGGCCGGGCCGTCCAGGACACATGGATCATGCCAGGCCGCCACGAATCCGCTGCGCCAGGTATACGCGCTTTTCACGGCACGACGGTCCGCTTCTACGATCCGGATCTGGGCGCTTGGCGATCCACGTGGATCGAACCGATCAATGCCCGCGTCCGGCGTTTCATCGGACATTCTGTCGATGGGGAGATCGTCCTGCTCAGTGACGAGGAGGATCCATGGCTCCGGTGGCGCTTCACCGAAATCACCCGCTCATCGGCGTGCTGGCGCGGCGAGACATCTTATGACAACGGGGCTACCTGGACTTTGGATGAGGAAATGCTCCTCACTCGTCGTCCAAACTGACCGCTGGTCGCGTCCAGGATCACTGGACAGACCCGTAGGCCGGGGTTCGTCTACTGCAAGGACGGACGACGCACCGGCTCGCATGAGCACACGTCGTTCGACTTCCTGGGGTTCACGTTCCGGGCACGGGCAGTGCGCAGCAGGCACGGCAACGTGTTCACGGGTTTCGGCCCAGCGGTCTCCAAGACCGCCATGCGGAGGATGAGCGAACAGGTGCGGTCCTGGCGGCTGCACCGCCGCACCACCTTCTCCGAGCGGGACCTGGCACAGTGGCTCAACCCGATTGTGTCGGGGTGGATGAACTACAACGGCCGGTTTTACCGGTCGGAGCTATATCCGCTGCTCAGGCGCATCAACGTCTACCTGGTGCGCTGGATGAGGAAGAAATACAAACGGCTGAGGACCTTCAAGAAAGCGCTCGCGGCATGGGATCGCACAACCCGCCAGTACCCGCGCTTCTTCGCGCACTGGCGATGGGTCCCCGAGTTCTGACGGTGAGGTTGAGAAGAGCCCGGTGACGGGAGACTGTCACGCCGGGATCTGTGGGAGCCCGGAGGCGAGACCCCTCCGGGCGACCCGACCGTTGCTCCGGCACCCAACGCACCATCTGTCACCGAATCGCGACGACCTGTGCCGGGTCAAGCAGTGCCCGATGCCAGCGAGAACGCCTTTCACCTGCGCAGACGTCTTAACTCACCGGCATTGCAGCTCAGGGGCACCTTTTCTCTCGTTTCAGGCCGCTAGCATCTAACCGCTTGAATACCTGGGGCTACCGCAGCCTTGCCGATGTTGATAGCACAGATCCGTTCGACCAAGTCCACCGGCTCCTCGGTGATCTCCTCCATGACCGCCCTCCGTTGACCTGCAGACCCAGGCGGCTGCTCGCGGAAGCTGCGGGGCGAAGAGAATCGGACTCTCGTGCTCGAAGCGACAATGCGGGGCCCCTGACCCAGCTCCCAGCGTCAGACCTTTACGCGGCCTCAACTAGGCACCAAGATCACACCGACGTCGGCGAGCAAGCCATCCAGCGTTTTCACGCCCAGCCGGGCGTCGCAACAGGGGCACAGAGGACTTTTACACCGCTCCGAGGACGCGACCGCGGTTGTCGATAGCCATGCCTAAGGCGCTGGTCACCAGGGTGGCGGTCTGAGTTGAGTCGATCAACCAGCCGACCACCCGGCGGGAGTAGGCGTCCAGCACCACGCAGCAGTACACCTTGCCCTCCCGGGTCGGGTGCTCGGTGATGTCGATGATCCACAGTTGGTTGGGGGCAGTCCGCGTGAACGCCCGGTCGACCAGGTCGGTAGCGATCTGGTCCGGCTTGGCGCGCCGCCACTTTGGGGCGGCCGCTGAGGCCTTCCAGCCCTGCGCGCTGCATGAGTAACTCCACCGCTCCGTGACTGACCGGGACCTGGTGGCCCAGGCGCAGCTCGGCATGCACACGCCGGGCCCCGTAGGTGCCGCGCGAGCGCTGGTGGATCTGCCGGATCAGGTCGGTCAGCCAGACGTGCCGGATGGCCCGCGGCGAGGGCGGCCGATCCCGCCAGGCGTAGTAGCCGGACACCGAGACGGCCAGAACACGGCAGGCGACCTCGACGGGGATGCCTTCGCCAGCCATCACCGCGATGGCTTCGAACCGCCTTTTGGGGGCGCCGTCTCTCGCACCAGCTCGATCGCTTGGCGGGTGGCCTGCAGCTCGGTCTCTAGCTCGGCGATGCGGCGTTTCGCAGCCACTAATTCGGCCTTCTCGCCGCTGGTCAGGCCGGGCTCCAGACCACGGTCGATGCGGTCTTGCCGACGCCAGATGTAGATCGTCTGAGTGCTGATCTCCAGATCGTGAGCCAGTTCCGTGACCTTACGACCCGCCTCGACCAGGTCCAGCACCTTGCGCCGGAACTCCGGCGGATAGCCCCGTCGTCCCATGCCACTTTCCTCTCATCAAGCGGCACAAGAATCCAGTAATCCATATCCACCCAACCGGGGCAGACCACAAGCCGGCGACCACACACTCACCGCCGCCGACCCACTACCCGACGACCTCCGCCACCCCTCGCACGCATCCACAGCCACGCCGGAGATGGCGCACTAATCTGAGCCAACTCGGACTACAGACAGGCCGAGGACCAACACAAACACTCCCCGCCAACGCGTCTGATCGCCCGCCACACCGCGCGGCGTACGAAAATCCTCGAAGAAATCTCAGCGGAGCGTGTCGGATCGAGGCAGCGGCGTTCGTAGCAGGGGTGAAAGGCGGCCCGAGGGGGCGGCCACACGACGACAGGAGATGATTACGATGGCGCAGTACCTGATTTCCGTTCTCGACGACACGACCGACTCCGCCACCGCGGAGGAGATGGCCGCGACCGGCGCCTTCAACGAGCAGCTCCAGGCCGAGGGCCACTGGGTCTTCGCCGGCGGCCTCGCGTTGCCCAGCACGGCCACCGTCGTCGACGGCCGGGACGGGGAGGCGGTGTTCAGCGACGGGCCCTACCTGGAGTCGAAGGAGTACGTCGGCGGCTTCTGGATCATCGAGGCCCTCCACCTCGACGTGGCGCTCCGGCTCGCCGCCCTAGCGTCGAAGGACTGCAACCGGAGGGTCGAGCTCCGGCCGTTCCTGGGTGCATTACCAATGTCGACGAGGTGATCATCCGGGTCCACCGCGAGGAGTGGGCCCGGGTGGTCGCGACCCTGGCCAGGTGCTTGGGGACCTCGACATCGCCGAGGAGATGGCCGCCGAGGCGTTCGCGACCGCCGTCGAACGCTGGCCAGTCGACGGCGTCCCTCCGAGTCCCGGCGCGTGGCTCACCACCACCGCCGACCGCAAGGCCATCGACCGGATCCGGCGCGAGGTCAGGCGCGAGGAAAAGCACAAGGAGCCGCTGATGCCGTCCGACACCACTGAGCCGCTCGGCGCCATCGACGACGACCGGCTCCGCCTCGTCTTCACCTGCTGCCACCCCGCTCTCGCCATGGAGGCGCGGGTTGCGCTGACTCTGCGGATGGTCGGCGGGCTCGCCGTGCCCGAGATCGCCCGCGCGTTCCTGGTCCAGGAGACCGCCATGGGCCGGCGGATCACCCGCGCGAAGGCGAAGATCAAGACAGCGAAGATCCACTATGGCGTGCCGTTACGTGAGGACCTCCCGGCCCGGGTCGCCGGGGTGCTCGCCGTCCTCTACCTGATCTTCAACGAGGGCTACCTGGCCTCGGACCCCGAGAAGGAGGCGGTCCGCAGCGACCTGACCGCCGAGGCGATCCGGCTGACCCGGCTGGTCCGTGCCCTGATGCCGGCGGACGGCGAGGTCGCCGGACTCCTGGCGCTGATGCTCCCAACGGAGGCCCGCCGGGCCGCGCGGGGGTCGGCGAGTGGTGAGCTCGTCACCCTCGACGAGCAGGACCGCGGCGCCTGAGACCGCGAGCTGATCGCCGAGGGCCACGCCTTGGTCCGCGCGCGCCTCGCCTCCGGCCAGGCGCCGGGGCGCTACCAGATCCTCGCCGCGATCAACGCCCTCCACACCGACGCCCGCGACGTCCGTGACACCGACTGGTCGCAGGTCGTCGCGCTCTACGACCAGCTGGTCCGCCTCGACCCCTCGCCGATCGTGCGGCTCAACCGGGCGATCGCGGTCGCCGAGCTCGACGGCCCGGAGGTCGCGCTGGCGGAGGTGGACGGTCTGCCGCTGGAGGCCTACCACGCCACCCGCGCCGACCTGCTGCGCCGGCTGGGTCAGAGCAAGGAGTCGCGGGCGGCGTGCGACCGGGCCATCGGGCTGGTCAGCAACACCGCCGAGACGGCGTACCTCATCCGTCGCCGCGACCAGCTGGCCGGCCCGTGAACCGCACCACCCCGGTCACCGCCTCAGCCGCATACCCCAGCAGCGGCAAGGCGGTAGACGACTCTGCCGCGCGGCCTGCTCTTGCCAGCCAGCGCGGCGCGGAGACCGGTCATCACATCCAGGACTTCGTGGTCATGTCCATCCTCTTGCGGCGTTCAGCGGACCCCAGCTCGCCGGCGCCCCGTCCGGGCACGCGCATGGAGGCGGTTCGCTGGCCACGGTGGCCCTGGTCATCGGGCTGGCCTGGACCTGCGCTCGGCTCATCCGCGTTCTGCTCGAGCGGGGCGGGAATCGAAGGGTGATCGGCCAGGATCTGTGCTCGGCCGGAATGGCGGCCAGCATGGCCTTCATGGCCGCGTTGTCGCTCTGATGGGGTCAGAGCCGGTGGCGCTGCTGGACAAGCCGACCATCGGCCTGAACGCGGCCGCCGCGCACAAGACCAGGACTCCGGGTGCCGACGCCGAAGCTCCTGTCATCTCGGAGTCCAGCGTCATTGTCGACGCCACACCCGCCCAGGGGTGGGAGCTAGTGGCCGACCTTCGGTCCTGGCCGGCGTGGACGCCGGACTACGAGGTGCTGGAACTCGATGTGATGGCGCCGGGCGCCGCCTTCCGCTGGCGGCTCGGCAAGGTGAAGATCAAGGCGAGGTTCGCCGTCGTCGCTCCTGAACGCGAACTCACCTGGAGTGGCCGGGTCTTCGGCTACAAGGCCATCGACCAGCAGGTGCTGGAAGCCTCCCCGGCGGCCGTACCAGGGTGACCATGCGGGAGAGCCTCGCGGGCCCGATCGTCTCCCTGTTCTTCGGCGACGACAAGCTCCGCGCGGGCCACGACCGCTACCTGGCCGCTCTGGAGGCGGAGCTGAGCAAACGCTCCGCCACGCGACAGCATGTACGTTGACCAGCAGGTTCAGTCGATCAGACGCTCCGCGTCACTCTGACGCTCCTTCCACGAAGGCTTGCCGGTCCTGCTCGGGGAGGTCCTACAGGAGGGCGATCATCGGCCTTCTTTCGTGAGGGAGAGCGCGGACCATGCCAACGATGATCGGGAACGGTACCCACGATCGCTACCAGCAACTCGTCACCGAAGGCCGCCGCCTGGTCGAGCAGCAAAGGTCCTCGGCTCGTCCATCAGGACGAAGGCCCTGGTCATCTACCGGACACGGCGGTCTTCTCACTTGAGAACGGTGAGGTCGAGGTTCTCCGCGTAGAATTCCACCGCTCGCTCGTAACCCCCGACCTGCTTGGTCTCGGCAAGGATCTTCAACAGGCATTGTACGGCCTCACGGTGCCCGTCCAGGCTGTGCAGCGCCATCGCGCGAAACGTGCGCAGCCCTGGATCGCCGGGGAACTCGGCCAGCCCTTTGTCGAAGGCCGCCAACGCATCTTCATAACGGCCGCACGTGCGCAGGGTGCTGCCATAACCGGTCCACGTGCGGAGCCGGTCGCTCGCGCCCATCTCCAGCACTTTCTCGTAGTACGGCAGTGCCTCGTGCTCGTTGCCCAGCGCGTCATTGGTGAAGGCGATCTGCCGCAGCACCTTGGTCCTCAGTGAGTTTTGCCGGTCTCTGCGTCGAGCTCGCCATCCCCGTCGAGGGCATCGGTGGCGAACTCGGTGGCGAAAGCCTCCTCGTCCAGGGCAGCGCGGATCCTGGCGGTGATGCGGTCCACGTCGCCGCGTTCGGCCGGTGGCATCGGGGCTCCCGTGAATTCGCGAAGCCGGGCCGCTGTCCCCAGCAGGCGAGCGGCCCGTGCTGGCTCTCCTGCCAGCGCGTATGCACCCGCCAGCCCTTCCAGTGCGAGGGCGCGTGCCTGCGGATCGCCACCGGAGCGTGCCACGTCCAGCCCTTCGCGGTGCAGCTCCAGCGCGGTACGGGCGTCGCCGTGGCGCTCGGCCACGAAGCCGAGTTCGGCCAGCAGCAGAGCCGGCCCCGGGTCGAAGTCGCGCGCGCGATGCCAGGCGATCAGCCTCCTCAGGCGCACCTCGGCCTCGTCGAGGTTGCCCTGCCTGCGGGCGCCGTCCGCGGCCAGGGCGAGGTTGACGCCGTCCAGGCTGGTCAGCGCGTCACGCAGGTCGACCGGGATGCCGCCGCTCATGCTCGCGGCGATCTGCAGGACGGCGCGTTCGCCGCCGCTGCAGGGCAGCCGCCCGGAGTTCAGGGCCGTGATCACCGCGTCCCAGTCGACGAAGGCCAACGCGGTGGCCACGTCGGCGTCGATGGTGATGAACGCGTCGATGAAGTCGGGCCGATGCAGCCAGATGTCGGTGTCGATGAGCAGTTCGACCCCGGCCTGGACGCAGGGCAGTCCGGTGGCGCCGAGCGTGAGCGCGCAAGCCAGATCACGATGGGCCCAGTGGCCGCCGGCCCCACCGGCGAGGGGTGCGGTCATCGCGTCAATCCCTTCAGGCGAGCGGCGGCACGCTGCTGACCTGCGATCCACGCGTCCTCGATGTGAGTCCCGGGGACGTGAACGTACTTCATGGTCGTGGCCAGCCAGGCGTGTCCGAGGACGGCATGGATGGCCAGCAGGTCCATCCCGCCCAGGTAGAGCTGCGAGGCGGCGCAGAAATGCCGCAGGACATGCGGCGTGACGGGGTCTGGCCAGTCCGGCAGGTGGCGTTCGGCGCAGACCGCGAGCGCCGCTCGGAGCGTCTCATCGCCGACCCGGACGGCGCTGCCGTCGGTGTTCTTGCGCTCCGAGGGCAGCAGCGGGACCCCGGGCCGGGCGTGGTCGTCGCCGAACTGACCCCACACGTCCTCAATGAACCACCGCAGGGTGGCCGCGGCGTTGTTGATCAGCGGGACCATCCGCTCGCGCGGACCGGAGCCACGGGCTCCCTTGCCGTGACGGACGTGCAGCTTGCCGAAGTGGCCCAGGTTCCACTTGATGTCGGACAGGTCGAGCTTGCAGGCCTCGTTGACCCGCAGCCCGACCTCGCTCATCAGCTTGGCGGCGGTGTAGTTGCGGGCGGCCGGCGCGAACTTGCGGCAGATGGTCAGCTCTTCGCGCCACCCGGCGAACAACCGGCCCACCTGGTCGGCGGTGGGCGGGATGCGCAGCCGGGCCTCCTGGCGGCCGCGGGGCCGGTTCATCTCATCGATCGGGCATTCGACGACACAGCCGGTCATCTGGTGAATCTCGATCTTGTGCCTCAGATCGAGGAACAGGAAGTAGGTCTTGATCGCCTGCGCTCGCGACAGGCGGGTGCCCCTGGCGGCGCCGCGCAGCACCTTGCCGAAGTACACGTCGGCGTCGCGGGCTCCATCTCCCACAGCGGCCGCCCGAACCACGCGCGCACCTGCTCCAGGTGCATCACGTCCGAGGAGATCGTGCCGTCCGACAGCCCCGCCGCCGCCCGGGCCAGTACGAACCCGGCCAGCACATCGGTCTCCAGCGCCTCCAAGTCCTCGGCGGTGGCCGGGGCGCGGGCCACCCGAAGATCCTTCACCACAGCCAGCGCCAACTCCGGCCACCTCGCCTTCACCATCACAGCAAGACGAACGACCAGGACGATAGACCTTCAGAAACCCTGAAATCTCATCAACACCCGAAGAAGCCGGAGCACCAGCAGATAAGCCCAGGTCCTGCGGCTAGAGAGGCTCAAGAGGCTCAGACGAACTCACGGGATATTGCACACCCAGGCGCGGATTGCCGGGGTCTTGTTGGCCGACAGGTTGTCGCAGATGACGTAGATCGGCGCGCCGTCGGGCGGGTCGATCTGATCGTCTTGAGCGCGGCCAGTGTGTTGGCGCCGCTCTTACGCTCGCGGTTGACGCCCCATAGCTGGTCATCGCCCAGGCTGTAGCAGCCGTGGAAGTAGCGCATCCCGTGGAGTGCGGGTGTAGGTGGCCGGTTATCGCTCGGGTTTGCCTTCGGGGGCCCAGCCGGAGCCGGGCTGGGGGCGGATGGACAGCGGCCCGAACTGGTCGAAGACGAAACACCGCTGTGGGAAGCGGGTGGTGACCTCCTCGATCCGGTCCAGCTTGGTGTCCCGATCGGGGTCGGTGGACTCCTTCCACGTGCGGGTGCGCTGGAAGGAGATCTTGTGCTCGCGTAAGTATTGCCGCAGCCGCTCACGGCCGACCAGCACGGTTCGCACCGGGTTGTCGGCTAGGTAGTCGGCGAGTTTGCGGGTGCCCCATCGGGTGAAGGGACGGCCCAGCTTCTCCGGGCGCGTCCTGGCCGTCGCGACGATGAAGTCCTCATCGTCTGAGGTGATGCGGCGGGGACGGCCTCCCGCCCAGTTAGGGTCCAGCGCGGACAATCCTCGCTCGTTGAAGGCGTGGATCACATCTCGTACGGTGTCCTCATCGGCCGCGACCAACTGGGCGATCGCCGTAACCGGCGGGCCACTGGCCGAGGCCATGATGATCAACGCGCGCCGGACCCGGATCGACTCGTGCCGGCCTCGCCAGACCAGCCTTGCAGGGTCTGTCCTTCCTGATCGGACAACCGCCGTGCCCGCACAGGTTCGGCCATACGGATCCTCCTGCCGTCATCGTGCATGTCGATACGACACTGAAGCAGAATCCGGCGAAAGCCTGCGCAAGCCATCGGGTGTGTCCCCACCCGGTGAACCTAAGTGGTCATCGCACCAGGGAGCGTGCTCGTCGAAATGATCACATCGCGGCTTCCTCCCGAGATCGGCGAGGAAATGGGTCTCTCTATCCGCCATTCGCTGGCAGGAAACCGATGGTGATTGGCCGGATCGCTTCTGGATCATCTGCCTCGCCGGTGCCACGGTGGTGTCTGCCAGTTCGTGGCCGGAGTACTGACTCAGCGCAGTTGTTACGGCGCCACCGAGAATCTCACAAAGGAAATACGAATGTCGTTTGCGGTCAATCGGGTGAGCCGAGTGGTCGGCCTCGGCCTTGCGATGGCCCTGGCCGTGTCAATGTCGAGCTCCGTCACCGCGCAGGCACTGGCCGAGCCGTTGCCGACGGCCAAGCCCGTTGCGAACGTCACGGTTGAAAAGGTCAAGCTCTATGCGCTGGTGACGACGAACAACAAGGGCGTCTTCTACACTGCCAGCGAGTCGGAGAAGCAGCGCGCCATCCAGACACACGGCTTCTCGCCCACCGACACACAATTGGGCTACATCTCCGGGCGCCCATTCCCGGGTGGCAAACCCATGTGGCGGTTGAAGTACAAGCTGTACGCCTCCTACCTCGTCACGGGCTCGCCGAGCGAGCGGGATTCTCTGGTCAACTCCGGGAAGTTCGTCAACGAGGGGATTCTCGGGTACGCCGCCGCCTCTCCCATTGCGGGGACCACCAAGATCTACCGGTTGAGCAAGAAGAACTACGGTTGGCGCCTGGCCACCGAGGCACACAAGGACAACATCCTGGCGGCCAACGAGGGCTGGCACGTCGACGGCCCAATATACTACCACTTCACGTCGGGCGAGTAGGCACCTCACGCCTTGGCGGCGACCTCGTCGGCCGGCATCAATGCAGCCTGCCGGCGGATCACGAACACCGCCACTACCAACGCGATGGTGAGCACACCACCGAGCGCGAGGCCGCCGTTCACGGACTCCCGCTCGGTGGTACCCCACGCGTCAGCGCGGCCGTGACGCAGCTCACGATCGAGGCAGCGATCGCCACCCACAACGCGCCACTGACCTGTCCGGTCGAGTTCGCCAGGCCGGAGATCACGCCGACCTGGGCCTCACCGACAGCGGACATGGCCAGGGTCATGATCGGCCGCAGGGAGAGGCCGCTGCCCAGGCCGAGCAAGAGCATCGAAGGCAGCACGTCGATCAGGTAGGTCGCCACCAGCGGCGTGCGAGCGAGGAGCAGCGCTCCGACCAGGAACACGGCGAAGCCGATGATCCCGACCCGCTCGCCCAGGTTTCCCGGCCAGGTAGGGGCTGATCGCGATCGGCCCGACGGCGGTGATCACGGCCAGCGGGACGAACGAGAACGCCATCTGCATCGACGAATATCCCAGGACCTGCTGCAGGTAGAGCGTCGCCACGAAGAACGACGCGTAGAGCGTGCCCGCCACGAGGAACTGGACGATGTTGGCACCCGCCACGTTGCGGTCGCGCAGGACGCCGAGGTTGAACAGCGGCGTCTTCGCCTTCTGCTGCCGGATCACGAACGCGGTCAGCAGGACGATGGCGCCAGCCAGATAGGCCATGTGGCATCGCCCCAGCCGTTGTGTTCGGCGAAGATGATCCCGTAGACGAGCAGGGACACGGACGAGACCAGCAGGGCCGCGCCCGGCATGTCGAGGCCCGCGGAGAGGCCGAGGCCCCTGCCGCGGGGGAGCAGCTTCCAGCCGAGGATGACGCTGACGACACCGATCGGCAGGTTGATGAAGAACAGCCAGTGCCAGGTGGTCAGCTGCATCAGCACACCCTCGGCGAGCAGGCAGATTGCGCCGCTGGCGAACGTGAAGCTGTAGAAGCCGATCGCCTTGGTCTGCTCGGCCGGTTCGGAGAACATCATGACGATCAGCGCGAAGGGCACCGCGGTGACCAGTGCCGCGCCTGCTCCCTGTTCGAACCGCGAGGCGATCAGGGTGGCCGTGTTCTGCGAGAGACCCGCCCTTACGGACGAGATGGTGAAGATCGTGACGCTGGTGAGCAGCACGTTCTTGTGACCGATCCCGTCACCGGGCCGGCCCGCGAAGACGAGCAAGCCGCCGTACGCGATCAGGCATGCGTTGATGACCCAGGAAACGCCGCTCTGGGAGAAGCCGAGCTCCTCCCGCATCCCCGAGCCTCGCGTCGTACAGCTCGTCCAGCACGTTCTGCGTGGACGAGACCAGCTGGCGGCCCTCGTCGGTCACCTCGACCACGCGAGCCCGGCGGTCCTTCTGTGACGGCTCGCGTGTCGCGAGGCCGTCCGGTTCCAGTGCGTTGACCGTGTGAACCATCGTGGACCTGTCGAGCAAGGCGAGCTCCACGAGCTCGCCTTGGGTCTTCTCGGTGGCGTCGGCGCAAATCAACACGCTCACAAGGAGCAGTGATGCGCCCGCTTCCTCCAGCCGCCGGGCCGCGTCGAGTTCTATGTCTCTGGCCAGCAGCTGGAGCTGTACCACCAGGTCGCTGATGGTCCGTGCGCTCATCCGGCCAGTCTTGTGAACTAGTGGATCGCGATCTGATAGTGGCCAGCCGTCCGCGCTATTCGACGTCAGACATATCGTCCCAAGCAGTCGGCGAACCGGTCCTCGCGCAGCGTGCAGGCGTACGTGAAGTGCTCCCGCCCTCCTCCACCTGTGGTGAAGTCGTATTCCGCCACGATTCGCCCGCCGTCGCCGGCGGTGAGAGAGAGCAGCTTGTACGTCCCTGCCGCGCGGATCACCTCGGGCACAAGGAAACGGTCCATGATCTCGTCGCGGCCTTCGTAGAGACGGCCCACGCTGTCGAACCTGGCCTCCTCGGCGAAGGTGTCGCGGACCGCTGCCTGGTCGCCGGAGTTGATCGCCGTGACGAATCGTTCGACCAGTGCGCGGTGATCGGATGTGACGGCACCTGCCGTGGCGGGGGTAGATGCAGGGGCGGGGCCGGGTGGTGCGGTGGCCGAGCACCCGGCTGCCATCAGGGTGGCGAAGACGAGCGCGGCGACGCGAATTATGATCATGTGCTCATGCTGTCCCGATGTCGCCGCCGCTGTCCAAGACCTGTTGCGATAACCGTCAGCTATGACATCCGCACCAGATCGACGAGATCGCCCATCGGGCGACCAGGCGCTCCCTCACCTGGCCGGAAGCTGGCAGTCGTACGCATTCCTCGCGCGGCGCCGAGAGTTCGGGCGCCTTGATCTGCGACAAGCGCATCGGGGTTTCTCTGTCATAACCATGGGTTATCGCAACAGGTCTTGGACAGCCGTACGGAGGAGCCGCAAGCATGACCTGGAGTCAGCCGACCTTGATAGGAGTTTCCATGCAAGATCTGACCCGTAGTGCCCTGCTGCGCGCGGCCGGGGTCACCGCCGCAGGGCTCGCCCTCACCGCAGTTGGCGGTCCCGCATCTGCCGCATCCGCCCCCAAAGAGCATCCCCACGTCACACTGATCCGCGCCTACTACGCCGCCTACGCTGAGGGTGATCTCGACGCGTTGCGTGAGCGGTTTTTCGCCCCTGACATCCGCTGGACGATTCCTGGACACCATCCTCTTGCGGGCACCAAGAAGGGCGCGGACGAAGTGCTCGCGTTCTTCGCCGAACTCGCCCGTGCCGGGTTCCGCGCCGATCCGATAGCCCTTGCCGCCGATGGTGATTGGGTGATCGACCTGCACCGTGGCTGGAGCACGTCGCCTGAAGGGCTGGATATCACCTGGGCGCTGGCGTTCCGCATCCGTAAGGATCGCATCGTGGAGGCGATCAACTTCGCGGGCGACCAGCACGCGGCGGACGCGTTTTTCTGGCGGGTCTACAAGCTCGCCAAGCTTCCGGACCGTCTGGTCCCGCGAGGCAATGGCTGACTGCCCGGTTGGCGACTGCCCTCTTGCGACTCACCGACATGGTCTTTGCTGGCCGGCGTGTCGCGGTTTTGTCGGTAGGCGGCTGGATGCCGTGGCGTTTGATGAACTGGGCGCGTAGGACACCGTTGGCGGGTCATCAGCGCTCTGCCGACACAGATCATGGACGTTACCCGGATCAAGAACGGGACCTTGACCGCGCAGGCCGTGATCGTCGGCGGTGCCGAAAATGCCCTTCGCCAGCGTGGAAGAGCTCGAAGAGGGCCGGCTTTGCGGACAGTCCGCTGAACATTCTGCCACCTCGGGGTTGGGACGCGTTGCCGACGAAGATCGCTGACGGGACGCGGATCGCCAAGGCAGGGACGACCTCGGAAGCCGCGATCGTGGGCGGGGCGAAGGTGGAGTTCCACACGATGGAGGAGTTGGTCGCCTCCGGCTATAAGGACAACCCGCGTCAGGTGATCCCCACACGCGTCTGGGACGGACTCACCAAACAGATCACTGATGGCACCTACGTCAAATCCCCCGACTCGGCGTCGGTATGGCTGATCAATAGCGGGCGCCGTACGGCGGCGCAGCAGTCCACCGACGTGCAGATCATCCCCGCGCGGGTGCTGGACGCCATCCCGGTGGCCTGACCGGGCCCACGAATTCCGGCGAGGGGACCTCGTGTCCCCGAGGTTCCCTCGCCCAACCACCACGTGATGAGCTATATGAGGGCCAGTCGATGGTGTGTTGACGGACGGAAGAACCTCCCCAGCCGCGGTCACGGGATATAACACGCTGGCGGTCAGTGGATTTCCCCGCTGATGGGCGGTGGCGTTGTTGGAACTCGTGGGTGATGGACCTATCGGCGGGAGACGATGAAGGCTCTCTCAGGCAATCGGAGGGTGCTATTCGGTGGCGGTGTCCTCGGCAACGATCGTGTCCAGGTGCGCCGAGAGGTCGTCGACGAGTCGGCCGATCAGGCGGACGAGGTCGCGCTGGTCGTCTTCAGGCCATCCGGACAGTGCTTGGTCGAACCAGCCGTTGATGACCTGCAGGTAGCGATCAATGAGTTTCTCCCCCGAGGGGGTGAGGGCGATCAAGCGGACTCTCTGGTCGTCCGGGTCCGGAACACGCTTCACCAGACGGCGCCGCTCAAGTCCGTTCAACTGTCGGGTGACGTACGGGCCGGCAAGCTGCATCCGGGAGGCAAGCTCACCCACCCTTAGTGGCCGATCAGCGGCCTGGAGGGTGACGAGGATGGTCACCAGGGGCCGATCCAACGTGACCCCCGCGGCAGCGGTTGCCCGCTCGAACAACTGCCCGCGACTCAGGGTGCTGCTGAGCTGGGTCATGCGAGGCAGCAACTCCATCAATGAGTCGTTTTGGCTGGTCATCGGCCCTCACTTGATTAGATATCTACCTTAGGTATATTGTCGCACACATCCAGTCGAGCCGCATGGGAACCCGTTCGGTCAGAGAAAAGATATCTAAGGTAGGTACCTAAGATGGTGGACGGCTACACCTCGACCGATGTTCTGATCGTCGGCGCCGGACCGACCGGGCTGACCCTCGCCTGCGACCTGGCCCGCCGCGGTGTCGACTGCCGGATCGTCGACCGAGCCGAAGGGCCCAGCACAGCCTCCCGCGCCAAGACCATCCAGCCGCGGGCGCTGGAGGTGGCCGACGATCTCGGCGTCATCGGCCGCGTGCTGGAGCTGGGCGCGATACATGTTCCGACCCGGCACTACGACCACGATCGGGTGATCTCCGAAGCGGTCGAAGCGGCGATCGGGATGGCAGAGCCGGGGGTGCCGTATGCGCCGGTGTGGCTGTCGCAGCCGATGGTCGAGCAGATCCTGCGGGATCGCCTGACCGAACTCGGTGGCCGCATCGCGTGGGGTTCGGCCGTGACCGCGGTGCAGCAGGACGGCGATGTCGTCGAGGTGAGCGTGCGCACGGCGACCGGTGACCGGCGGGTACGCGCCCGCTATGTCGTTGGCTGCGATGGTGGCCGCAGCCTCGTGCGCGAGCAGATCGGCGCGCTGCTGGAGGGCGTCTCCTACGGTGATCACCGCTGGTGGCTCGGCGACGTGCGGATCGAGGGGTTGGATCGGCACTGCCAGCACCTGTGGATGAGTTCCGAGCACGGAATTCTGTCGCTGTTCCCGCTTCCCAGCAGCAAGGTCTGGCAGTTCCAGGCGTCCATCCCTGCCGACGACCCGGACCCGGCCCGGCCCTCGCTTGAGCTGTTCCGGCGCATCTTCGCCGACCGCGCCGGACTGCCCGATGCGACCATCACGGAGGCGGACTGGGTGTCCCTCTACAAGATCAACGTCTGCCTCGTCGACC
This sequence comes from Nonomuraea sp. NPDC049141, assembly GCF_040648415.1. Lineage (NCBI taxonomy): Bacteria > Bacillati > Actinomycetota > Actinomycetes > Streptosporangiales > Streptosporangiaceae > Nonomuraea > Nonomuraea sp. NPDC049141. The sequence goes on along the minus strand of NZ_JBEZDR010000042.1, from coordinate 19,649 downwards.
GGTATCGAATCGGCCGGGTCTTCCTGGCCGGGGACGCCGCGCACATCCACTCGCCAGCTGGCGGCCAGGGCATGAACACCGGCATCCAGGACGCCTACAACCTCGGCTGGAAGCTGGCCGCCGTCCTCGGCGGCGCCGAACCCGCCCTGCTGGACACCTACGAGCTCGAGCGACGGCCGATGGCGCGTGCCGTCCTGGAGGACAGCACCTCCCGCCTGCACGCGGTCATGCGCGCCGCCGATGATGGTGACGGATCGTCTGCGCAGCGCGGCCTTACCGGCGACTTCACCACGGGCCTCACGATTGCCTATCCCGACAGTCCGCTCACCGGCCCGATGCCCGACGGCGAGCACGCCCGTGTCCGTCCCGGTGACCGCGCTCCCGATGCCGAATGCGTCGAGCCGGAAACCGGCCGGACGATCCGGGTGTTCGACCTGCTCCGCGGCCCGCACTGGACGCTGCTGACCTTCGACCACGGCCTTCCGGCACCTCGAGGCACAATCGACAGCCCCCTGGCCGATACGTTGCGCACGGTCCGCATCACCACCGACACCACAGCCACCGGACCGGGCACGGTCATCGACACCGGCGGCCGTGCCCACCACGCCTACGACATCGAAGAAGACACCAGCGTGCTCATCCGGCCCGACGGCTACATCGCCGCGCGCGTGACAGTCCGCCGCGACGATCACGCACTCCGCCAGGACGGTGCGTCCGCCTCTCAGCCGAGCTGACCCTGCGGCCATTGCCCACGAGCGCCAGTGAAGACCGATGAGGAGATCATGGAGATCCTGGCTGCCTATGATCTGACCGGCACCTACCGCAAGGCCGCCGAACTGGCCGGCTGCGACCACCACACGGTGCGCCGCTACGTCGAACTGCGCCGATCAGGAACCGATCCGTCCGCTGCGGTCCCGCGGACGAAGCTGATCGACGCATACATGCCCAAGATCGAAGAACTCGTGGAGGCGTCCCGCGGCAAGATCGGCGCCGACCATGTCCACAAGCGGCTGGTCGCGCTCGGGTTCACCGGCAGTGACCGCACCACGCGCCGCGCGGTCGCTGCCGCGAAGGAGTCCTACCGCGGCGGGCACCGCAGAATCCACCGACCCTGGGTCGCCGAACCAGGGCTGTGGATGCAGTGGGACTGGGCCGAAGGACCTCGCATCGGCGATCGGCGCACCGCGTTATGGTGCGCCTGGCTGGCCTGGGCACGGTTCCGGGTGGTGATACCGGTCCTGGACAAGACTGTCCCAACCATCGCGGCCTGCCTGGATGCAACCTTCCGAGCCTTCGGCGGGGTGCCGACCTATTGCCTGACCGACAACGAAAAGACCGTCACCACCACACATATCGCCGGAGTCCCTGTCAGAAACCCCGACGTCGTCGCGGTTGCCCGGCACTATGGCACCACCATCCGCACCTGTGTCCCTGCCGATCCCGCCTCGAAAGGCGGTGCGGAGAACGCGGTGAAGATCGCCAAACGGGACCTAGTCCCCACCGGCGTCAACCTCCGTGCCGGATACGCGTCGTTCGCCGAGCTGGAACACGCCTGTGACAGGTTCATGGCCGAGATCAACGCCCGCACTCACCGCGAAACCAGGCGAGTGCCGGTGGCGATGCTCGGCGAGGAACGCTTCCGACTGCATCCGACCCCGGACCGGCCCTACACCGCGGCATTCGGCCTCACCCGCCGCGTTCACGACAAAGACTCCACCGTCCGCGTCGACCAGGTCCGCTACTCCGTGCCCTACCAGCACGCCGGACACTAGGTGTTCGTGCGCTGGCACGGTGATGACCTGGTCATCACCGCCGTCGTCGACAACGTGGCTACCGAGATCGCCCGCCACCGCCGCTCGACCCCCGGCAACCCGGTCATCCTGGACGCCCACTACCCACCCTCAACGCGCGGGCAGCGAACAGCGAAACCTGTCAATGCCGCAGAAGAATCCTTCCTCGCCATCGGCCCCGGGGCGGCGGCCTGGCTAGAGGAGCTGGAGGCGATCAACCGCGCCCTGGCCGGGGCCGCGCCGCCGCCGATGCGGGCCGAGCTGGTGGCGACCCTGCAGGTGCCGGACGGCAAGAAGGTCTCCACCCTGGAGTGGATGCGCACGGCGGTGACCAAGCTGTCGGGCACCGGGATGGAGCAGGCACTGGATCGCGCCTCGTACGTGCTGGGGCTGGGCACCGGGGCGGTGGACTGCACCGCGGCGGCGCCGGTGAAGCTGGCCGAGCTGGCCCGCTTCGGGATGACGGCCAAGGCGTTCCGGATCGAACAGCTGGAGAAGGACCGCCGCCTGGCCACCCTGCTGGCCACGGTGCGGCAGTTGGAGGGCACCGCGGTCGATGACGCGCTGCTGCTGTTCGACCTGCTGATGTCGACGGCCCGGCTGGCCCGGGCCAGCCGGGCCGCCGATAAGGAGAAGCTGCGCAACCTGCCCCGGCTGCGGGTGGCTGCCTCCAGGCTGGCCAGGGCGTGGACGATTCTGCTGGAGACACCACCCTCCGACCTGGCAGAGGAAGGCGATAGCGCAGAGGACGGGCAGCGGGTGCTCACCGTGCCGGAGGTGCTGGACCAGGTCGAGCAGGTGGTGACCCGGCAGCAGTTGGCGGCCGCCGTGGAGACGGTGCTGGAGCTGCTGCCGCTGCCCAGCACTGAGGATGACGGCGATCTGGAATGGCGGGTGGAGCTGGTCGACCGCTTCGGCACGGTCAGGCCGTTCGTCGACATGCTGGCCTCGGTGATCCCGTGGGGGTGCACTGCGGCGGGCTTACCGATCCTGGCCGCGTTGCGCGCGCTGCCCCGCCTGATGGCCGCCCGCAAGCCCGGACGGGAGCACATCAAGGGCTTTGATGACCTGGTGACCGGGTCCTGGCGGCGGCTGGTGTTCGGCAACCCGAAGCTGGACCCGCCCTTGATCGACAGGCCCGCTTACACCTTCTGCATTCTGGAGGCCCTGTACGCGGCTCTGCGACGGCGCGACGTCTACGCGGTCGGCGCCGACAAGTGGGGCAACCCGGGCGCCCGGCTGATCGAGGAACGGCTGTGGGTGCGCGAGCGCCAGGCGGTGCTGACCTCGCTCGGGCTGGACGCGGACCCGGCCGTGCACCTGCGCGAGCTGGCCGAGCTGCTGGATGGCGCCTACCGGGAGGTCGCCGCCGGGCTGCCGGCGAACGCGGCGGTGTCCATCAATGGTGGCAAGCTGCACCTGGCCCGGCTGCAGGCTGCCCCGGAGCCGGAAGGGTTCACCGCGGTGCACGACGGCGTGGCCGCGATGCTTCCCCGCATCGACTACCCAGCCCAGCCCAACTCGTCCTTGACCTGCTTGTAGCCCTGTTCGACCCAGTGCCGCAGACCGTAGAGGCGGACCAGCTCGGCCAGGTCGGCAGGCGGGTGCGGGGACTCGGCCACGCGCGGGCCGCCAGGGCGGGGCAGGTTGGTGGCCAGGTACCAGGTGGCCTTGTCCGGCAGGGTGGCCGGGTCGAGGGTGGCGATCACCAGCCGGGTGGTCCCATCAGGTCCCCAAAACCCCAGACTCGCCTCGGCCGCCCACCAGGTCTCGACATGCCCATCACGGAAACGCCGCTGCACCGCCGCCCAGTCGCCGGGCGCCTGCGGCCCGTCCCAGGCCAGCACGGCGGCGGCGTCGCGGGGGGTTAGGCATCGGCGCCATAGGCCCACGTGCCGTGCTTGGGGCGCACCGCCACCACCCAGCCCAAGCCCGCCGTGCGCAGCTCGCCACGGAAGTCGTCCAGATCACCAAAGGCGCAGTCGGCCAGCACGGCGCGAAAGGCCATCCCCGCCGTGACATCCCGCCCTGCCAACTCCACGGCAATCTGCCACTTGGTGCGGAAAGCCGCATCGCTCTTCCCCCGCGCGAAGTGGCGGGCCGGCGTGTAGGGCCGGGCATGCAACGGATAGTAGAGGCGCTCATCGGCCCACAGAGTGCTCACCGTGACGATGCCGCTGTCGGTCTTGCCGTACCGGCCCAGCCATTGGCGGCCCACATGCGCGGTAGCGGTGCCGTCTTTGCGGTCCCCACTGTCATCGATCACCAGCACCCCGCCCGCGTGCGGCGCGGTCGCACCCTGGGCCAGCAGCAACTCCAGCCGCCGGGCATTGACCCGATCAGGATCCCAGCACGACTCGGACAGAAAGTACTGCACCCGCTGCGCCGCCGCGCTCTTGGACCCAACCACCGGCTCCACCCCGGCCAGCGCCGTGGTCGTCTTGTTGCGATCCCTCGGCGTCAGCAACCAGTCACATACTCCCGGGACGTGCGTCTGCGGCAGCGACCTGCACCGGTACCACTCCCTGCCGGCTTCGGCGCAGGGCACCCCGATGGGGCACGAATTCCTCGGCGTCATCGAGGACTTCGGCTCACAGGTGTCCGGGCTCAAGCGTGGTGATCTGGTGGTGGCGCCGTTCGCTTTTCCGACAACACGTGCGACTTCTGCCGGGAGAGTCTGCATACACCTCCTGCCTCAACGGCGGCTTCTGGGCTACCGGCGGCGTCGGCGGCGCCCAGGCCAAGGCGATCCGAGTCCCGCAGGCCTAGGGCACCCTGGCGAAGCTGCCCGTCGGCGAGGACTCGGAGTTGCTGCCGTCCCTACTGACGCTAGCCGACGTGTACGGCACCAGCCACCACGCCGCCGAGCCGGCCCGCGTCGACGCGCGTACCAGGCGCTCCAAGCATCTACCTGCTGGCCCCTCAGGCTGGCATCCCGCATCGGGGAAGTCTCGCGCCGTCAGCCGCGACGGCCGTCGCCAGTGCCCTGACCGGGCTCGAGCCATCCGGCCCTACCGCCGAACTGGCCGAGGGGCTGCGCCAAACGGCGGCACGGGCAACGGGATACATGTGATCACGAACTGTCGGTTAGGCTCTCCGATCCGCCTACGGTAGGGGCCCTGGCCGCGTTCAGCCGTTCCCAGGGGCCGGAGAGCAAACCTGGTCAGTCAGGTCGCGGTCTGCTGGTCGTGTTCGCGGAGCAGGCGCATGACGGTCACCGCCGACGGGTGACGGCCCTTCTTCGCGCCGCTGGTGATGACGAGCCGCGCGGCGATGTCGCGCAGGCTGAGGTCCGCGCAGGTAGAGGGCCATGGAGAGCATGTGATCGTCGGTGACGTCGGTGCCGCCTTTGGCCCTGGCCGCGGGCGGCTTCGTGGCCTGCCAAGGTGCGGTCGCGGATGCGATCGCGTTCCATCCCTGCCAGGGTCGCCAGCACGGTGAACACGACGCCGGAGGGGTCGTGTGAGGCCTGCATGTTGCTGGACCTTTGATCTTGCTCTTGGTGATCAGTAAGCGAAAGACCCCGGCAGCGGCTGACGGGGTCTTTGGTGTGCGGCTTGGCGCTGGGAGGTTATTTCGCTGAGTCGGCATCCTTGGTGGCCTCGGGCGTACGCCCTCAACGGCACCGACCACCACACTCATGACGAGCAGAACGCGGCGATCGGTGCCTACGTCCGTTGGCGCAACGCCCGCGCGCAACCGAAGACCAGCTTCGCCGCCAGCTCACCCGTCCGAAGTTGGACCAGTTACCCGGCCAAGGTTGCTTAACGAGCCACTAGGAAGCTACGGCGGTCAGGTCGACGCCTCGAATTCGACCCGCAGTTGGTAGCCATGGCGGGATCCCCTGCTGAGTAGGCGAGCAGCCCATGTCTGACCGGCATGAGTACTAAGTATGCATACGCAGTATGTGCTACTCAAGGGTCCGCATTTAGGACGCGGCGTTCCGCGTCCGCCACTGCCGTCGCCCTCACGTCGGACGTCGTAGCGCACGTGTCGGAGCTTGCTGGATTGGGCTGCCTGGCGCATGTGCTCAATATAGCGATTGTGCAAGCACGATATGTGGACGATGGGAAGATTGTACTGTTACTTTTGAGGCTATGGCACAGGACTTCTTCGGGGCGCTGCTCTCAGTCAACGTCGGGGAGGCGAAGCCGATGATCGTCCAAAGGGAGACGATCATCACCGGCTTCGACAAACGCCCCACGGATGGCGCGGTACGGGTCGAGGCGAGTGGGCTGGTCACGGACGACCACGTCGACGATGCGGACGATCTGGATCGTGCACTGCTCTGCTATCAGCGCAGCTATTACGACAGCTGGGACAGCGAGCTCGGCCGTCAGCTGCCGCACGGCACCTTCGGCGAGAATCTGACCATCGACGGGCCCGTGGATGCCGAGGTTATGCTCGGCGATGAACTGCGCATCGGCGAGGTCCGCCTGCGGGTGACGCAGCCGCGCATCCCCTGTCGGAAGATGGCGGTGCGGCTCGGGGAGGAGGACTTTCCGACCCGCTATCTGCGCAGCGGACGGATAGGCTTCTTCTGCAACGTGGTGGAGCCCGGTCTCGTGCGGCCCGGCGACAAGATCGAGCTGGTGCGCCAGGGTGAAGACGGTATGTCCGTGGCCGACCTAGCCCGCCTACTGCATCTGGAGCGACCCGACGTCGAGGCGCTCAGCCGCGTGCTGGCCTGCTCCGCGCTGCCGCTCGCCTTGCGCACCAAGGCCGAGAAACTGCTCTGTCGCGCTCAGGGAGGAGACGACGCGTGGTCCGGCGACCGTCCGCTCGTTGTCACGGCCCGCCGCCGAGAGGCAGCCGAGGTGGTCTCGTTCGAGCTGGCCGACCCGGATGGCTCGCGCTTGCCGGACTTTGAGGCGGGCCAGTCCTTGACCGTGTCGCTCGATGTGCCACGTAGCGACAAGCCTGTCGTTCGGACGTACACGCTGGTCGGGCGTAGTGAGGACGACCATGGCTACCGCATCGCCGTCAAGCGCGAGCCTGCCCCGTCCGAGTCGCCAGATGCGCCTGCCGGGGTCGCCTCCGGGCATCTGCACTCGGAGGTTGCGGTGGGCTCACAGCTGCTGGCGCGCTCGCCGCGCGGGCGGTTCGTCGTCAAGCCCGGCAACCGGCCGGTGGTGCTCATCAGTGCGGGAATCGGGATCACGCCGATGCTCGCCATGCTTGAGCAACTTGCCGAGCTCGAGCCGGGACGCCCGGTCTTCTTCGTACACGGGGCTCGCTCGTCGCATGAGCTCGCCTTCGGCCCGCACGTGCGCCGCCTGGTTGCATCCAGTGAGCTGCTGCACAGCCATCTGATGTTCAGCCGCCCCGTGCCCGAGGATGCCCTCGGACGGGACTTCGACGAGGCCGGGCGGCTCACCCCCGCCGTACTGGAGCGGATCCTGCCTTCGCTGGAGGCGGACTACTACATCTGTGGGCCTGCCGACTTCATGGAGGACATCGTCACCGGCCTGGTCGAGTGGGGCATTTCCGCTGACCATGTGAACTTTGAGTACTTCGGGGCGGCGCGCTCTCTGTTCGGCGACGAGGAGGCGGAGGCCGCTCCCATCGCGGTGGACGCCGATGGACGGCCGATCGTCGTGACCTTTGCCCGTTCAGGGATCGCTGTTCCATGGCGCGAGAACACCTTCAGCCTGCTCGCGCTGGCTGAACAGGCCGGTCTGCGCCCCGAAGCTTCATGCCGCACCGGGCTGTGCGGTATATGCGTGTCCAGGATCGACGACGGCGAGATCGAGTATGCGATCGACCCGATGGACGGTGTGCAGCCAGGACAGGTAACAGTGTGCTGTGCTCGTCCCACAACGAGCGTCATGATCGATCTGTAGGAGAATGATGTCGGCCAACCCCAGCCTGTTCACGGACCTGCTGGACGACAACGTCCACACAGGACCGGTTTACCGGCGCATCGCGGAGGCGATCGCCACCGCCGTGGCGACCGGCCGCCTGGCGGCAGGGGATCGACTGCCACCTCACCGTGAGCTGGCGCGTGACCTGGGCGTCGCCGTTCCGACGGTCAGCCGTGGATACCGCGAGGCGGAGCAGCAAGGGTTGATCAGCAGTACCGTCGGGCGAGGCACCTTCGTCTCAGGCATTCCCCACCTGCGAGACACACCGACTCCCGGGCAGTCTGCCGGTGCCTGGCGACTCGACATGGCGGTCAACGCCCCGGCGAGAAGTATGCATGAGAATCTGCTGCGCAAGGCGCTCACGACGGTGTCCACCACCGTCGATGTCGGCGCGCTCCTCGGCTACGAGCCCGACATCGGCAGCTACGAGCATCGCCAGACCGCGTGCAGGTGGCTGGCACGCAGCGGTCTGGAAGTCGACCCTGAGCAGGTGGCGATCTGCCATGGCGGCCAACACGCCCTCCTTGTGGCGCTTACCGCGTCGCTCCGGGCGGGCGAGATTCTCCTCACTGAGGCTCTCACCTATCCCGGGGTCAAATCCGCCGCCCAACTGCTGGGCATCAGCGTATCCGCCGTTGCACTGGACGCGGAGGGGCTGATTCCGGAGGCGCTGGAGGAGGCATGCGCATCTGGTACAGCGCCAAGGGCGCTGTACTGCATGCCCACGGCCCACAATCCGACCGCCATCACCGTTTCGCTGCAGCGGCGGCAGGCGATCGTCGACATTGCCCGCCGCCACGACCTGCTGATCATCGAGGACGACGTCTTCGGGCTGCTGGTCGAGGACGCCGACGTCACCCCGCTGGCCGCACTGGCGCCCGAACGCACCCTCTACCTCACCAGCCTGTCCAAGACCCTCGCGCCGGGGCTGCGCTGCGGTTTCCTTGCCGGACCGCCGGAGATGGCCGACCGCCTCGGTGCCCTCATTCGCGCGACCATCTTCAACCCGTCGCCGCTCTCGACCGCCGTCGCCATGCGCTGGCTCGACGACGGCACCGCAGACCGGCTGCTCGACTGGCAACGCGAGGAGATGGCGCGCCGACGAGCGGCGGCCGCGCATCTCCTGCGCACACACCCGGCGGTCAGCCACGTCAGGACCGCCGCGCTGCACGCCTGGGTGGAGCTGCATGAACCATGGAGCGCATCCGAGGTGGTCGTGCTCGCGGACGGCCTGGGCATCTCCATCAGCCCCACGGTGTACTTCGGTGCCGGCGACCAGGTCCTCCCCCGGGGGGTCAGGCTGTGCCTGGGCAACGCCGCCGAGGTCGGCACTCTGACCGCCGCGATCCGCACCCTGCTCGGCGGCCTGGAACGAGGGCCGACATGGGCGTCGGGCACCCGCGTCTGACGTCTCCTCACCCACAGAGGCATCCATCCGCGATGCACTCATGCGACCCGCCGCGTCGCAGGACCGCCCTGGCCTGCGGCTCCGAAACAGCCCTCTTCGAACGCTTCAGAGCTGCAGTCGGTGACGGTTTTCACCCGAGGCCGCTGCGCGGGCCAGCCCTGAATAGCAGGCAACGATCTTGTCGTGTGCCATGGCAGCTCTCTCCTCAGTCGCAGGTGGGAGCGACGGGTACGGGATTGCCCATCACCACGTCGGCGGCGGTGGGAAAGTAGCTCACGCAGGCGTCGTTGATCCGGTACAGGCTCGCCTCGCCGTGTTCTTACGTTCCACCAGCACCAACCGCAACTTAGTGGTCTCGCCCGTAAGTTCTTCGGGGTCAGTGTCCGAGGTAGAGGCCGCAGGCGCAGTCGAGGGCTTCTTGGGGGCTGCCGGCCGTGAAGCCGGTGGGCAGGATCTGGTTCTCGTATTTGCCGCTGCTGGCGAGGTAGAGCCCGAATCCCCAGGTGGAGGCCGAGCCGCCGTAGCGCAGCCGGATGAGGGGTAGCCGGTCGCCGTCGGCCAGTTCGCCTTCGATGTAGGCGAACTGGCCGTGGTAGCGGACGTGCAGGCTGCTCAGCTGGGGCCAGTGGTCGCGGGCGTGTTGGCGCAGCCGCTGAGCAAGGGAAGTCTTGGTCGAGTCTGGGATCGCGGGCATGAGAGGTATCTTGCCGCCCCCGGCGTGTCGATCATGGTGGGGTGGGTGGATCGGGCAGGGTCGGGCGGTCCCCCGAAGATCTTCCCGAGTGCCCCCGAGTGCCCCTTCCCCGTGCCCGCCAGATCGTCCTGGCCGCGTCCCAGCGGCATCGGCTCAAGAAGCTGGCCTACTCCCGCACCGCCCCCTACCAGCAGGTCGTCCGCGTCCGGATCGTGCTGGACGCCGCCCGCGGCTACTCCAACGCGCGTATTGCCGTCCGGCAACAGGTCCATATCGACACCGTCCGGACATGGCGCGGCCGCTATGCCGACCAGGGGATAGACGGGTTGACCGACCGACCCCGCTCGGGCTGGCCACCCCGTTTCACCCCCGCCCAGCGGGCCGAGGTCAAAGCACTGGCCTGCCAACTGCCGGCCGAGACCGGAGTGCCGTTGTCGCGGTGGAGCAGCAGCGAGCTGGCGGCCGAGGTGACCGGCCGGGGCATCATCACGGCGATCTCGGCATCGACCGTCCGCCGGATCCTGGCCGCTGCCGTGCTCAAGCCCTGGCAGCAGCAGTCGTGGGTGTTCATCCGCGACCCGGATTTCGCGATCAAGGCCGCCCGGGTGCTGGACCTCTACCAACGGGTCTGGGACGGCCACCTGCTGGGAGACGACGAGTACGTGATCTCCTCGGACGAGAAGACCTCGATCCAGGCCCGCTGCCGCTGCCACCCGACCCTGCCACCGGGAAGAGCCCGGATGATGCGGGTCAACCACGAGTACGACCGTGGTGGATCGTTGGCCTACCTGGCCGCCTACGACGTCCACCGCGCCCGTGTGTTCGGGCAGTGCGCGGCCAAGACCGGGATCGTCCCATTCATGACCCTCGTCGAGCAGGTCATGACCACTGAGCCCTACGCGTCGGCGAAACGTGTGTTCTGGGTGGTCGACAACGGCTCCAGCCACCGCGGCAAGGCCGCCTGCGACCGGCTGGCCGCACGGTTCCCCAACGCAGTGATGGTGCACACCCCCGTGCACGCCTCGTGGTTGAACCAGGTGGAGATCTTCTTTTTCATCGTGCAGCGCAAGGTCTGCTCACCCAACGACTTCACCAGCCTTGACCAGGTCGAAGACCGGCTTATCGCCTTCGAGCGTCGTTACAACGAGACCGCCCGGCCCTTCACATGGGAGTTCACCCCGGCCGACCTCGAGGACCTGCTGGCCCGGATCGAGCGACACGAACAGAAAGAGCACTCCCAGCAGCCCACCGGCTACGCCCACCAGCCTGCCGCCAGCAGCTACGTGAACCCCCGAAGAACTTACGGGCGAGACCACTTAGCCAGGATCTTCAATGGTGGGACACGGTCGACTGCCCCACCCCGGACGCGGTCACGATCTCGCCCACGGTCATCGGACCGCGGCGTCTGGCCAGCAGCGACACGATCTGGATGCGAGTGGCATCGGCCAGCGCCTTGAACCAGCTCGCATACTCCTCGGCCCGTCCCAGTGGCTCAGCGGAAGTGTCCATCGAGAATCGACGATAATAGATTGATCACGAGATCGCTGCTGCGATCTCGTGACTGCGGATCATCCGTGGCGGGAGGAGGCACTCCTGGCAAGTCCTGGATGAGCAGGCGTCCTGCGCTGGGCAGGTCAGGGACGTCCCAAATTCGCGATTCTCGTTCGCTGCGCAGCTGGATGACCCACGGACAGCGGGATTGCTGGAGGGCATCGCGTTGCATCACGCCCTCCAGGACAAGCGCGTCCGTGTATGCCTCTCATTGTCACCCTGACAGCGCTCTGCCGCTCCTTATCTACTGAGGGTGATTTCAAGTTTCCGACCGAGCCATCCTCGCCCGGCGGGCCTCCCCTGTCGAAGGAGCGCAGATGACCATCTCCCTGGTCGTGTCCCTCGCCGATGCGATAACAATTCATCATGGAGAGCCGCTGGTCGGCACCGTGCGGGTGGATGGGTCCAAGAATGCCGCGCTTCCGCTGATCGCCACTGCCGCGGCGGTCGGCCGGCTCGTGCATCTGGGAAACGTGCCCAGCTGCCAGGACGTACGCACACTGCTCGACCTGCTACGGCGATGCGGCTACAGCGTCGCGCGGTCGGCCACCAACACCGAAGAGGTCGCCATCCTGCGACCTCCCAATGGCCATGCCCCGCCCGAGCTTGCGGAGGTCAGCAGCATCCGCGCGTCGTACTACCTGGTGCCCGTTCTGTTGGCCTCATGCGGTGAGGCGCGGCTGCCGTGGCCGGGCGGCTGCGCGGTGGGAGAGCGAGGCATGGACCTGCATTTCAGGATTTATGAAGCGTGTCAACGGCCATGAGGATGCCCGGGTAGATGGTCTTGGGTTCTGGCTCTGGCCCACCTTCGGGATGCTGTTAGTGATCTTCGAGGTCATTCTAGGGTTGTGGGTCGCCAGCCGTTGGCAGAGTTGTTGGAACGGGCTGATCGGACGTGGTGGGCGGTCGGGGATGATGTCGGGGGTGTAGTGGTCGGCGAGGCGGGTGACGTTGGTGCCGGCTGCGGTCAGGATGTGTTGGACGTGGGTTTTGGCGAGGCCTTTGTAGCGGCAGTTGCGTAGGCCGTGGGCGCGGGTGGTTTCGGAGACGGTGGCCTCGCAGCCGGCGCGCAGGGCGTAGCGGGCCTTCCAAGGTTCGGTGTGCTGCTCGGCGCGGTTGCGGGTCTGGATCTGCTGCAGCGGCTTGGGCAGCAGGGTGAGGTGGCGGCCCTTGCCGCTGGCGTCGCCGGTGCAGGAGGCGCGGTCGGGGCAGGCCCGGCAGGCCGCGCGAGGGAACAGCACCGACAGACGGGGCTTGCCGTCGCCGAGGGTGGGTTTGAAGGCGGGCTGGTCACCCCGCGCGGGCAGGTGACGGTGTGATCGTCCCAGTTGACGTGGAAGTCTTCCTTGGTGAAGCCGGGCCGTCCGCGGGGGTCGGCGCGAACCGGTCCGATCAGGGCGATGCTCCACTGCTGGGCGGTGTGGTGGATAACATCCGGGGTGACATAGCCGCTGTCGACCAGATGCTCGACCGGCTTCAAGCCGCTGGCGGCCAGGCCCGCGTGGATGTCGTCCACGGCGTCGATGTCCTGGACCGGCGCGGGCCGGGTGAGGACGTGAACGATCACGATCGGGACGCTGTCGTCGCAGGTCTCGCTCTGATGATCCCGGTAGCCGACCCACTCGGCTTTCGTGGTCGTCTTTCCTTCTTTTCGGCAGTAGCGGGCTTCGGGATCGTGCGGGCTGACGATCTCGATCCCGGACCACGGCACCCGGGCCGGGTCCGGCTTTTCGTCGCTTTCCTCGCCGGACGATCGGCGCGGCCGGCCGTGGCGGCTCTGCCGGTCCCGGCTGGACTTGGCGGCCCGCCAGGCCAGATCCCCGCGGGAGTCTGTCCAGTACTGCTGCACCCACACCTGACGCAGCACCTGCACCCCCGGCAGATCCCGCAGCCGCCGCGGCGCGCCGGCCGCATACACCGCCTCCAGGACCGTCATGCCGTCCCGGCCGATCTGCAGCACGTGCGCGGCCAGGTCATCCTTGCCGCGCGGCAGCCGGTCATAGCGGACCGGGCGGCCATACCGGCGCGCCCACTCCGGGGCGATCAGGGCGGCCAGCCAGTGTGCGTCAGCGGCGGCGAGTTCCTCCAGCGCGACCCGCAGCGTCTCCCCGACCAACTCGACGCGATTCAGCTTGCGGACCGCGGCCAGCACGTGCGTGGAATCGGTACGGACCCGGCCCCGCTGCTTGACCAGTCCCGCCCCGACGAGCCGTTGCACACGCCAGCAACCGATCCGCCCGATCATCTTGGGCTATCCGGTCCTGGAACTCCGACAGCACCGAGTGGTCGAACCCCGGATCGGTCAGCTCCAGCCCGTGAAGTCGGTCCGGAGCGCGGTTCCGGCCTTTCGACCGGCCCGTTTCTCCGGACCGCTTCCCGCACCCGCCGTGCGCCTCTCAACGCAACGGGCGCTCCACAAGTCCCTCGGGGTTTGCAGTGGTTGTCCTCATCCCTTGGTCGGCCATGGGGAAGGGATTGCTGAGCCGCGGTAGCGGTAGCGCGTGGTGTGCACCCTCGCCGGGCTGAACAGTTTCCGTTCTTCGCTGACCGGCCACCAGCCGCCGCCGCAGAAGCGGCGGCGCAGGTCCCTCCAATTCATCCGAGGGTGTTTGCGCCGTAACCACCAGATGACCCGGCCCCAGACATACGAGCTCAGGTACTGGAAGGTGGCGCTGGAGACTCCCGGCCGGAAGGTAGGCGCACCAGCCCCGCAGCATCTGGTTGAGGCAGATGAGCAGGGTGTTGAACGGCAGGTCGGTGCCTGTCCTGCGGCACTGCGTCTTGACCTTGGCCATCACGGCCGCGAGGGCCTTGCGAGAGGGGTAGATGTAGACGTAGTGCTTGTTGGTACCTTGCTTGCGGTGGCGCTGGATGCGCCAGCCGAGGAAGTCGAGGCCCTCGTCGATATGGGTGACCAGTGTCTTCTCCGGCGGCAGACGCAGGCCCATCGTGGAGAGGACCTGAGCGGCCTCTTCCCTGAGCGCCTCCGCGTCGGCTTTGGTGCCCGACACGACCAAGCACCAATCGTCGGCGTACCGGATCAGCCGGTAGTTCGGCAGTCCGCGACGGCGGCGTTTCTGCCGGTCGTTGAAGGTGCTCGCCGGACCTCCCGGACCCCGGGCGACGTGCTCGTCCAGGACGGAAAGGGCCACGTTGCTGAGCAACGGAGAGAGGATTGACCCTTGCGGGGTACCCGTGCTGGTCTCTCGGAACGCCCGATCCTCCCCGAGGATTCCGGACTTCAAGAACGCCTTCACCAGGGCCAGAACACGTTTGTCTCCGATGCGTCTGCGCACCCGGTCCGTCAAGGCCGAGTGCGAAATTTCATCGAAGCAGGCTTTGATGTCGCCCTCCACGATCCACTCATAAGAGTGAGAGGTGAGATGGCGAACCTCGGCCACCGCGTCGTGAGCCCGGTGGTTCGGACGAAAGCCGTAGGAGCACGGCAGGAAATCCGCCTCGAAGATCGGCTCCAGCACCAGCTTCAGGGACGCCTGCACCACTCAATCGGTCACGGTCGCGATCCCCAGCCGACGCCACTTGCCGCCGGACTTGGGGATCAACCGTTCCCGAACCGGGAGCGGGCAGAAACTCCGGTCCTTGATCGAGGACCGCAGCCCGTCGAGGAAGTTCTCGACGCCCCGCACGGTCTCCACGTAGCAGGCGGTCTCGCCATCCACTCCGGCCGTGCGGGCTCCCTTGTTGCCCCGCACCCGAGCCCACGCGACCAGCAAGAACGCGGGATCGGCAACGAGATTGAACAGATCACTGAACCTGCGATGAGGATCCTCGCGGGCCCACCGGTGCAGCTTCGTCTGGATCTCCAGTACCCGGCGCTCCGCCTTGAGCAAGGCGTACTCCAGTTCGTCGGTATTCACCGGCGACACCCTCCTGGTCTTCCCGCCCTTCCACTGCTGACTTGCTGTCCTCCTTCGCCATGTACGCGCCTTTCGCGCGCTCGGACTACTACGAGGACCCCGCCACGCTCCGATGCCATCAGCCGACGACGAACCTGCCCTCCGCCCGGCTGGCTGCCGGACTTTGGGCGGCATCGGACCGCTTCCCACGTTCACCGCTATCCGGTTGTCGAGTGAGCCGCCCAGCTGTACCCCGGCAGCATCGCCATGCCTACGCCGCAGACCTTCGACATGGCCTCCGGGCCAGCCGAGGAGGAGGTGCCGCACGCCCGGCAGGCCGCCGGCCCGCTCTCGGTATGCGCCGTGACCAGCACGTAGTCCCCGTGATCGGTCGCCTTGTCGACCACCAGTTCGGCCAGGTGAGGGAAGAAGATCCTCAGACAGCAGGCATCGCCCGCCACCGCATGCTGCGCACAGAGCACAATGAACCTCGCGGCCGCTCACGTGACGATCAAGTTCTTGGACGAACAAGATCCTCACGGAGCGGCCGCACCGGTACGGGGTCCGTTACCCCATTGCGATCACCCCTGGGCGAGAGTCCCGACCACCGTCCGTGACGCCACCACACAAAGATCGCCAGAGCCATCTTCACAGAGCGTCATCAGTGGTTGACGAGCTCAGCCCACCCGGCGACGACTTCTCGGCGATCGAGGTCGGTCTTCGACCAATCCCCGACGAGCTTGTCGATGTAGTGCTCGAACCGCCGAATGGCCTGGTTGACGGCCGTTTGTTCCCGTGACAGTCGTGGCCGATGCCGGTGACGCTTGAACGGGTCCTGATCGTGCCACGCGCGCCTTGGTATCCCCTGTCCGCGAATGTCATCACATTGCCGCCGCCAGTGCGTCGACCAGGCCGCCAGCCCGAGCCGCGGTCGTGCGTGGCCCCCGGCAGGGCAGGCGACGCCCCATCCGCAACCTCACGGGTGGGCCTTGAGAAGGCCGCTCGCCCAGGTCGCGGGCAGGGCCACGGCGCATACCAGCAGGCCCATCACCACCACTGACGCGGGTCCGAAGCTGTCCAGGCTCCAGCCGCCGACCAGGGCCCCGATCGCGATTCCGGTGTTGACCGCCGAGGCAGGCAGCGTCGCGGCCAGGTCACGGCCGGGCCCGGCCAGGCTGACCACGCGATATTGCAGGGAGGGCACCAGGCCGAATCCGACCAATCCCCACACCAGCAGGGCCAGCGCCACCAGCACGGGACTGGTGCCTTGCAGCCACAGTGCGCCCAGCGCGGCGATGAGCACCAGGTTGGCCAGGACCAGAGTCCTGGCCGCGTTGCGGTCGGCCGCCCATCCTCCGGCGAACGCGCCCACGGCGGTGGCGGCACCGTAGGCCAGCAGGAAGGCGCTGATCCAGGCCCCGGACACACCTGTGACCTGCTGCAGGAAGGGAGTGATATAGGTCAGCGCGGCGTACTGGCCGCCGAGCAGCAGGAAGCCGATCACCAGCATCGCCAGCACCCGGGGCGCGAGCGCGAATTGCGCCTGTGCCCGAAGCCCGCCCACACCTGTGACGGTCACCGACGGGACCAGCGCCAGCAGCGCGACGAGCGCGATCAGCCCCAGCACGATGACGGTGAGGAACGCGCCGCGCCAGCCCAATCCCTGGCCGATCAACGTGCCGATCGGCACGCCCAGCGCAATGGAGACGGCGACACCCCCGATGACGATCGAGATCGCCCTGCCCATCCGATCCGGCGTCACGATGCTGATCCCCACCGCGAAGGCGACGCCGATGAACAGGCCCTGCATCGATCCGGTCAGCACCCTGGCCACCACCAGAACCGCGAAATGCGCGGCAAGGGCCATGACCACGTTGCCCAGCAGATAGACCACCATGGCCAGCCACAACAGCCTGCGGCGGCCCACGCGTATGGTCAGTGCCGTCAGGACGGGGCCGCCGACGGCCAGCCCGAACGCATAGCTGGTCACGAGCGTGCCGGTGCTGCTGAGTGATACCTCGAGATCCTTGGCGATCAAGTCCAGCACGCCGACGACCAGCAGCTCGGCCATCCCCATGACGAACGTTCCCGAGAACAGCGCGGCCAGGGCCAGGCCCACCCGCTGATGCGCTCGTGGTGTCGAAGTCACGCTCACGTAAGCCTCCTATGCGTTAGGGCACCCTCCCTAACGTCGGTGTCTCTGATGCGGGCTAGGAGCGGCTAGCCCCGATGAGGGCAGTCGCCAGACCACTTGAACGGCAGAGCGGCTCCACCGCAGCCGGCCGCCGTGACCTGCCGACAGCCCATGGCGTGACCGGCCCGCCGCAGATCGGCGCCGATGGCTCAAACCGTCAACCTTCAGGCTCTAACGTGCCAAGCGAGGCCCTAGGAAGAGGCCGCCGTTGACCTCGAGCGTCTGACCGTTGACCCAGCGCGCGTCCTCGGAGGCGAAGAAGGCGACCACGTCACCGATATCGGCCGGCTTGCCGGGGCGGCCCAGCGCTGTCAGATCGGAGATGGCCTGTGCGACATTGCTGTCGCTCAGCCAGGCGTTCATGTCCGTCTCGGTGACACCCGGGGACACCGTGTTGACGGTGATTCCGCGCGCGCCCTGAGTGTGCGCGAGCGATCGGCTGAAAACGTTCAGCGCCCCCTTGGACATGGCGTAGACGATCTCCGGAATCGCGAACCATGTCACTCCCGAGGAGACGTTGATGATCCGGCCGCCGTCGGGCATCAGGGTGAGCGCGCGCTGGGTGATGAACAGCGGTGCCCGCACATTGATCGCGAACACGTGCTCGAACTGCTTCTGGGTGGCCGTGTCAATGGTGGCGTCGTAGTCCATGATGCCGACGTTGTTCACCAGGATGTCCAGTGGTCGCCCCGCGAGGCCTGCTTCCAGGCCAGTGAACAGGGTGTCCACATCGCCGTCCACGCCGAGTTCAGCGCGCACGGCGAAGGCCTGCCCGCCGGCGGCCTGAATCGTCGCCACGACGTCCTTCGCGGCGCTTTCGTTGCTGCCGTAGTGCACCACGACGAGGGCGCCCTCGGCGGCCAGGCGTTCGGCGATGGCCCGCCCAATGCCCCGCGATGCCCCTGTCACCAAGGCCGTCTTGCCTGTCAGACCTGTCATGTGAACGTCCTTCGTAAGGTAAGGAGGAGGATGAGAAGCCGATCGGTTCTGCCGCGTTGGAGCCATGTGGCGCCGGACAGCGCTGGTGGCATGCGACACTCCTGGCGGTGCACGTCCGGCTCATTCGCAAACGAGCCGGAACTGACGGCGAGGAGTTTGTTAGGGATCGTCTCCTAACAAAAGGTACACAACCCCTCCTGTCTGGTCAACCGCCCAGAGCTGATCTGGACCCACTATCGCTAGGGAACCTCCCCTAACGTGAGTAGACTGGTGGTATGACCAGCTCGAAGGTCCGCAAGCGACGTACATCGGCAGAGACCCGCGAACACGTGCTCGAGGTCGCGCACGATCTGTTCTACTGGAACGGCATCCGCGCTGTAGGAGTGGACAGGATCGCGGCCAAGGCCGAGATCGCTCCCGTCACGCTCTACCGGCTGTTTCCGTCGAAGGACGACCTCGTCGCCGCCTACGTCGAACGCACCGAGCGTGACTACCGGGAATGGTTCACCGCGGCGACGCGGGCCGACGGCCGTAGCCCCCGCGACCGGATCCTGGCACTGTTCGACGAACTCACTCTTCAGACCCAACCGCACTGCAGCCGGGGATGCCCCTTCCTCATGACCTTGACCGAGTTCCCCGACCCCGACATCGTCTGCCACCAGCACGCCGTGGGCCTGAAGAGGTGGGCTCACGCGCGCATGGTCGAACTCAGCGAGGAACTCGCCGAGACGAGCCCGGTTAGCGACCCGGCCGGCCTGGCCGACCACCTCACTCTGATCATGGAGGGCGTTTACGCCTCGGTTCAGGCTCTTGGCGCCGACGGGCCCGCGCGCCGAGCCCGGTCGATCGTGGAGGGGATCCTGCCCTCCGAAGGATCAGAGCAGGCGTGATCCGGTAAGCGACACGAAAGAACAGCACACCTCGTCCCAAAGGGTTGCACCTGGAGAGTGGGCTACGCGGCACGAGCAGTGGCGATGTCGTTCTGTTGCCGGTCGATGCAGGTGACCAGGGCGCGGGCAATCCCATTGCAAGGCGCACCCAGCGGGGTGGGCGCGTACTTGTCGGCGTATCGCCCGTCGAGGGATTGAGTCCAGTCAGCGACTGGGCCGTCACCGCTGGGTGGTCGAGAGGGCCGTCTCCTGGCTGGCCGGTTGCCGTCGCCTGCACCGCCGCTACGAGCGGCGAGATGCTCAGCCAGGCGGACCGAAGCGTGGTGGCACGTTGATGATCCGGCCGCCCTCGCGCACCTTCTGAGAGCCTGCTGGCAAAGGCCTTTGGTCGCTGAGTGCGGGCAGGGATGGTCCGGGCGGAGCCTCTTCAGGTGATGTGGCCGCGAACAGGAGCGGGCTCCT
>NZ_JBEZDR010000041.1:0-52273 GCF_040648415.1 Nonomuraea sp. NPDC049141 | reverse complement strand
ACCTGTTCATCGTCAAGGGCAACCAGCCCACACTCCTGCACCGGCTCAAGGCGCTGCCCTGGCGCCAAGCCGTCCTCAACGACCGCACCGACGAGGCCCGGAACTCCTAAAGCTACGGCGAGCCGCAAAGTAGCGGTGAGCTATCTTTCGGGTATCGCGTAGAGGTTGCAAGTAGGTCAATCCTGGTGAAGTGGTCGGCCTTTGCCTTGATCGTGAGCCATGTCCTGGTGGTGGTCTCGGTCAGGGAATGGTGGGAATGCGCATCTGGGTGCGTTCGTTCGTTGTGGTCGCGGTGTTCGGCGAGGTCGTGGCGGGGCCGGGTCTGCACGAAGTTGTCCCTGGAATCTGCATCAGGTGTCACGCGCGTCTGCATTTAGGTGTCCCTGTGCTGGTCAGCGCTGTGTGGCTGCCCAGATAGAGATGTGGTGCAGGGCGGTGCGGAGGCCTTCGCCCTTGGCGGTGAGGCTGTAGGTGATGCGGGTCGGCGGTCCGGCGTCGACCGAATTCCGGCTGTCTCGCTGGCGGTGGTGACGGTCGCCGCGCTCGCCGCGGTGCGCCGTACCGAGCACGCCGACCCTGGGCGACATCTTTCTATGGGTCGGGGAACCCAGGAACAGCCGTCGGCGCGGAGAACGATCTTGGCGTGAGTTGCCCGGTTTGGCTCCGCGTGCTTCATGTGGCGGGCCGGAGCAGGCAGCGGCGGGCGGTTCGCGGGTCGGGGAAACCGGTGCGGGGGCCGCCCGCCGTCGGCGTCAGCGGGTCGCGAGGGTCTCCTCGTCCTGTGGTGTGGCGGTGGCGGGTGCGGCGACGGGACGGCGCCGCAGGGCGAGTGTGACGAGTAGCCCGGCGACCATCGCGGCCGCGGTCAGCAGTACCACAAGGAATTCGCCGTCTGCGGTGGCGGCGCGCAGCGCCTGGCCGGTCTTGCCCTCGGTGCCTATGTCGGCGATTACGGTGAAGATTGCCAGGCCAATGGCGTTGCCGATGTTGAGGGTGGTGGAGGCGACGCCGTTGGCGATGCCTTGCTCATGGGCCGCGGTGCCGGTGGCGGAGGCGATCCACATGGCAGTCCAGACGATGCCCTGTCCTACCCCAGAGACGATGAGTCCGGGCACCAGCATGCCGTAGCCGGCGGCTGTGTCGAAGCCGAAGGCGAGCCCGGCCGTGCCGACCACGCCGACGCCGAAACCGATCAGCAGCGTGCCGCGGTTGCCGATCCGGGTAGCGAGGCGCTCGCCGAGCTGGGTGCCGGTGGCGATGGCGAGGGAGGGGATGAGGAAGGCGAGTCCAGTCTGCAGGGCGCTGTAGCCGTGCACGCTCTGCATCAGGACGGTGAGGAAGTAGGGCAGGACGCCGAAGGTAGCCATATAGATGAAGGTGACCGTCATGCCGACGGTCAGGCTTCGGTTGCGGAACAGCCGGAACGGCATCAGTGGATCGGCGCTGCGAGCCTCGACGACCATGAAGAGCGCCAGCAGCACCACGGCCAGTACGAAGGCACCGATCACCAACGGCTTGCCCCAGCCCAGTTCAGGTCCCTCGACAAGGGCAAAGACCAACAGAGTGGCGCCACCGGTGACGCTGAGCGCTCCCGGGAAGTCGAACTTGCGGCGCGGGCCCTGGGCGGGATCGCGGGGGATGACGTACAGGGCGGCCAGCGCAACGAGCCCGGCGAGGGGGACGTTGACGTAGAAGACGGCGGGCCAGCCGAAGTTTTCGGTGAGCACGCCGCCGAGCAGCGCGCCGAGGGTCAGGCCGCTGGCTCCGGCGCCGCCCCAGACCGCGAGCGCCCGGTTGCGCTGAGGGCCTTCGGCGAACAGGGTGTTGATCAGCGAGAGGGTGGCCGGAAGCAGCAGGGCGCCGCCGATGCCCTGGATGGCGCGGGCGGCGATGATGACGCCGGGGCTGCCCGCCAGCCCGCCCGCCAGTGAGGAGACGGCGTAGAGGGCAAGGGCGAGCACGAAGATCCGACGGCGGCCCAGCAGGTCCGCCGCGCGCCCGCCGAACAGCAGGAAGCCGCCCGCGAAGACGACGTACGCGCTGACCACCAGCTGCTGGGTCTGGCCGGGGAAGCCCAGGTCCGAGCCGATCTCGGGAAGCGCGACGAACACGATGTTGAGGTCGAGCGCGTAGATCAGTTGCGCCAGGGCCAGCAGCGTCAGGGTCCAGCCCAGCCGCCGCTTGGCGCTGCCCGGGGTCTCCCCCTGCAGCGTGGATGAAGTGGACATGTGAGTGCGCCCTTCTCAGGTCTGGTTCTCGGGGCTCAGGAGTGGACGGGGGTGGTGCCATCCGACCGCAATAGTACGTATATTTGCGTACAGTTGGACTGTTTGGCAAATCCACCCCCTATGGAAGGTCGGCTGGAACGGATCGCGCAGAAGGGCGGTTCATGCACGTCAGGCGCTCCGTCGAGCGCGAGTCGAGGACGGCGGCCTCAGCACAATAGTTCGACTGTCGCGGTACAGTTGGAGCATGAGCTTCCGCCATCCAGACCGTGATCAGATCCGGATCGAAGACGTCCTATCTGCGCTGGGGAACCCCCTGCGACTGGCCGTCGTCCGGGTGCTCGACGCTGGCGGGGAGCACAACTGCAGCAGCGTCCTGGGCGTCCTGGGCGTGACGTCGAAGTCGACCATGA
This sequence comes from Nonomuraea sp. NPDC049141, assembly GCF_040648415.1. Lineage (NCBI taxonomy): Bacteria > Bacillati > Actinomycetota > Actinomycetes > Streptosporangiales > Streptosporangiaceae > Nonomuraea > Nonomuraea sp. NPDC049141. Next base: position 49,635 of record NZ_JBEZDR010000041.1, on the reverse strand, counting down.
CCCACCACTGGCGTGTGCTACGGGACAGCGGCGTCATCTGGCAGCACCCCTCCGGCCGGGAGAATCTCCTCACGCTGCGCCGCGAGGACCTCGACACGCGCTATCCCGGGCTGCTCAAGGCCATCATGGCCGGCGCCCTCGGCGACGAGGCCGCACAGGCCGTCAGCGCTCAGGCCCGTTAAGGCCTGGAACTCCTGAAGCTATGGCCAAGGGCAAAGTAGGCGTTGAGCCTTGGCCTACGCGCCTGCTTCGAGTCCGGCGGGCGCGGCGGGGACCTCGATGGCCTGGTGGTCGCTGCCGGTTTTCGGTTCGGGGACGTACTTGTAGATGGCCCAGGACTCCTGAAGCTAGGGCGAGCCGCAAGGTAGAGCCTTGGTGCTGGTCATCGGGCTGGCTCTGTCTCGTTGATCTCGGCAGCTGTCGCGTGTTCGTCGTGGTCGCGGAGCATTCGCATGACGGTGGCGGGTGAGGGTCGTTTGCCCTTCTTCTTGCCTTGGGTGATGAGGAGTTGGGCGGCGATGTCGCGCAGGCTCTGTCCTTGGTCGCGCAGGTGCAGGGCCATGGACAGCATGGCGGGATCGGTGACGGTGGCGCCGCCGATGTTCTTGCCGCGTACCCGGGCGGACTCCTGGCCGTCGAGGGTCTTGTCGCGGATGTACTCGCGTTCCATGCCGGACAGGGCGGCCAGGACGGTGAACACGATGCCGCCGGGGTCGTGGTGGCCTTGGAGTTCGCCGTTGAGGAATTCCAGGCCGATGTCGCCGGCGCGCAGCCGTTCGGCGAGCTCTGCGAGTTCCAGGCCGCGGCCGAGCCGCTTGTGCTCGTGCACGACGAGGGTGACGGCGACGCCGGAGGCGCGCAGGTCCGCGGCGTGCGCGATGGCGCGTTCGAGTTCGGGGCGGGTGGTGATGCGGGTGGAGACCTTCTCGGAGAAGACGCGGGGTACCCCGGCCGTCTTCAGGGCGTCGAGTTGGGTGTCCAGGGATTGGCGGGCGGTGGAGGCGCGGGCGTAGCCGATCTTGGCGTGCCCGGTCGGCGCGGTGGCCGCGGAAGGTGCCGGCAGCCGGGTCCAGGCGGTGCCCGGCCGCCGCAGCGCCGGGGTTGGCACGTTCAGCACCTTCGCCAGCGCGGGCACGAGCTTGAACCGGGCGGTGTGGTATTGGACGGCCACCCGGCTCTTGGTCGTCCGGCACGGTGATCCGGCCGGGACGCCGCACGTCGACATCGGGCAGGCGAAGGCCTCCACCCGCAGGAACGCTTCCGTGGTGTCACTCACCCGGAAATCGTTTCATGAGTCGATTTGAAACACCATCGGATTTGAAACACGGTGTGAAACGATTTCCGTCCGGGGCGGCCCTGGTCGGCGCTTATCGCCGGCGCCAGGTGCCCTCTGTTTCATAAGTGACCACCCATGAAACACTGCGTTGTCGTCGTTGGCCCTCCACAAGGTCAGCAATCCTGGGGGCCTGGTATCCGCGTGAGTAAGAGGGGAAACATGGAGCACGGCACCCGTCCAGATCTCCTTGGCCAGCTTGTCGAGGAGATCGGGACAGCTGCCACCCCGCACCCGCTGCGGGTCGCCGTCGACGGATCGCCCGGCGCTGGCAAGACCACGCTGGCCGACGAGCTCGGCATCGCCCTGCGCGCGCAGGGCCGCGATGTCATTCGCGCGACTATCGACGACTTCCTCGTTCCCCGGGCGCAGCGCTACCGACGCGGCCGGTTCTCGGCGGAAGGCTGCTACTTCGACGCTCACGATCACAAAGCGCTGTGCCAAGTCCTGCTTGATCCGCTCGGCCCAGGAGGAGACCGTAGGTTCCAGCACACGGTGTACGACCGCGATGCCGACCGCCCGCTGTTCTCACCGGCCACGACCGCCGTCGAAGACGCCATACTCCTCTTCGACGGCGTCTTCCTCCTGCGGCCAGAACTCATCGACCAATGGGATTTGCGGATCTTCGTGTCCGTCGACTTCGAGCAGACCATAGATCGCGCCCTGACCCGCAGCATGGCGCTGGCCGGATCAGCCGATGCCGCCGAGATCGAACGGTCCTGGCGCCATCGCTACATCCCGTCCCAACAGCTCTACTTCGCGGCAGCCCGCCCGACCGATCACGCTGACATCATCGTGTACAACGATCAGCCCCACGAGCCGACCTGGGACATCCGATCCGCGCGCCGCCAGGAGCGACCGGGGATCGGCATGAACTCGTCCTCAGGCGGCCAGACTGAGATCGAGGCGGGTATTCATGTCGAGGCGGAACCGGCCGTAGGGGTTGATGTGGACCCAGAACAGAGGTGAGAGCGCCCGGCGGTCCTCGTCGGTGAGCTTCTGCGCCCACTTCGGATCTCGTAGCACTGCCTGGAGGAGCTGGGTGTTGATGAACACCAGCGAGGACTGGAGCAGGTGCAGTGCGAGCATGGACACCTCGGCGTGCTCGCGATCGGAGCCTGTGAGGGTGCCCTCGCGACCATAGAAGATCTTGTCGTTGGCGCCGTTCCAATTCTCCACGACCTGCAGCCCGTTGTTGATCTCGCGGCGGAGTTCCTCGTCGGCGAGATAGTCGCAGGCGAAGATGGTGCGCACGACCCGGCCGAGTTCTTCCAGGGCGAGGTACACCGGCTGCTTGGGGCCACCGCTCTTGCTCTTCATGAACCGGCGCAGCACCTGCTCGGCCTCATTGGTGCGAAGGCGGAGGGCGGTCGCGTACTTGATGATCTGATCGTAGTTGCGGGCGATCAGATCCCAGTCGATCGGCCGCTGCTTCAGCACCTTCGCCAGCTTCGGCCACGCGGCCTGGTTCGCGGTCGGTGCGTACAGCTGGATCGCGCCGATGTTCTTCAACCGGGGCAGCAGCTTGAACCCCAGGACCTCGGTGAAGGCAAGACCCACCAGCGAAGCTCCATGGGTGTCGGTGTAGTTCGCCTCTATGTCGGCGTCGGTGCCGTGCCGCAGCAGCCCCTCGATCATCGCCGCAACCTCCGAGGAGGAACACGACTTCAGCTGTGAGTAGACGCACAGCCGACCCTTGTCGGCCCTCCGCTCCCGAACATGCCCCCAGCCGCCAGGTAGGTCTTGATCGCGCTTTGGGGTCTTCACTGGGGTGTCGGGATTAGACCTAATGCTGTGACCGGAAACGATCACCGGTTTGGCGCGTAAGATGCTCCTGCCAGTTGGATGGTGCTGATCACTTTCGATCGGCACTCGGGAGGGCGGGTGAAGGGCTGGCCGAGCTTTGCAGGTCGGATGGTGGCCGTCGCCGCGAGGGTGTGTCAGAGAGAGATCTGACACTCTCCGCCGCGACGAAGTCTTCGTCGTCAGGACTCGGCAGGCGGGGACGGCCTCCCGCCCAGTGAGGGTCCAGGCAGGCCAGCCCGATCTCATTGAATCGTGCCGCGCCGCACAATGCGCTGCAGCTTCTGCCCTTCTTGGTCCGTGAGTCTGCGGACCTTGACCGGTTGCGTCACCTGGCCGGCTGGTCCATCCGCAAACTCCTCGACTACCTGCGCCGCCTTCCCGGCCGCGCCATCACCATCGGCCGGGAAGCCTTACGCACCCTGCTGGCCCGTCGCGGCATCACCTTCCAGCGCACCAAGACCTGGAAGGACTCACCCGACCCGGGACTTCGAGACCAAACTAGACCAGATCGAGTACGCCCTGACCCAGCGGCCCGAGCGCACCTTCGCCTTCGACGAGTTCGGCCCCTTAGGGATCCGCCCCACCGCCGGGACGGGCTGGGCACCACAGGGTGAGCCGGACCGGCTCCCGGCCACCTACCACCGCACCCACGGCGTCACCTACTTCCACGGCTGCTACTCCGTCGGCAACGACCTGCTGTGGGGCGTCAACCACCGTGCGCAAGGGCAGCAATCACACCTGGGCCGCCCTAAAGTCCATCCGCGCCGCCCGCCCGGACGGCGCCCCGATCTACGTGATCCTGGACAACCTGTCGGCGCACAAGAACTGGCGCATCCGTGCCTGGGCCAAGAAACACAAGGTCAGGCTGCTGTTCACGCCGACCTACGCCTCCTGGGCCAACCCGATCGAGGCGCACTTTGGGCCCTTGCGCCAGTTCACCCTGGCCAACTCCAACCATCCCAACCACACCGTCCAGACCCGCGCCCTGCACGCCTACCTGCGCTGGCGCAACTCCCACGCCCGCCACCCCGACGTCCTGGCCGCCCAACGCCGCGAACGCGCCCGCATCCGAAGCGAGAAAGGCATCCGCTGGGGCGGACGACCCCTGACACACGTAGCGTGAATCCCGTTGCCCAACCCGATGATCGTTTTATGCCACAGCAAACTAGTGATGACGAGACGTGCCACCGCAGGAGTGACGCACTGTGCTGTCAGCTAACGAGGAATGCCGGACGTACCTGTCTGTGGCGGGTGATACCAGGCAGAAAATGTGGGAAACGGCCCGAGGTCGTGCGGGCTGTCGCGGTATGCGGATCTTGCGGGCCGCCAGTGGTTTCCTTCAGCCCAGAAGTCCCAGACGGTCCCGAGGAGTTCACCCGTCGTAACCAGCGCGGTATAGCCGTCATGGCCTTGATCGCAGATCAGGATGCAGCCACCGACGTTCATCGCGCGTACGCTTGGCCCTCCGCCTTGAGGGCCAGAGGACTGCGTCCAGGCCAACCAGTCGGCGTGGATCCGCTTGGCGTCCTGCCGGGTGAAAGGGAACAGCCCCGCCGGGTCGTGGCTCATGGCGAGCACCTCCGCTGGCCCAAAGAGCCCGTAGTACGGCCCCGCTCCGACGCCCACCCGTAGAAGGTGATCTCGGTAGGCCCATGGCAGCGAAACTCCGAGATCGGCCTCGAAGGACTCGACCTGGTCCACGGTCAACAGGTGCATGGTGCACAAACCTACTGCGGTACCTCGCAGGATCTACAGTCCTTTTCGCCGCACCTCTGTGGCCTGTGGCCCGCAAGATGGTCGCACTCGCTCGGCGGATTGCGTTTCGGCAGAGCGGCGTGGCGCTGGGGCGGACACGCACTCACCCCGTAGCCAAACCTCTTCACCGGAGCCGGTGATCGTTTCCGGTCACAGCACTAATCCCCGACGCCCCCGCGACGACGCCGCAGCGTGATCAAGACCTACTTTGGGGCTGAAACATTCGGAGCAGGAGGCCGCCGCCGCGGGACGGCTCAGCGGGCGGTGAGTGGCGGTCGCCATCGTGTTCGTGCCGGGTGGCAAGCTTTGAGGGTACGGCGCGCAGAAGCATGTCGCGCAGCCAGGCGGCGGCGCCGGTCCGCGAGGTCAGCCGCGACTGCCAGGAGGCCGCCCGCATCAGCCCGCGCACCACGTGGTCGCGGCCCATGATGCACGGCACTCAGCCGGCCTCCGCCCACGGGGATGGGGAACCCGCCGACACATAGACAACCGCGAACCCGAGATTTTCGTCCGCTGGAGGCCGAGCAGGCTTCTTCCCGCCGCGCTGCTTGGCCTTCGACCGGAATTGCGTTGGCTTCTCATGCCGATACATCTCCGCCTCCCCTCGGAAGATACCGAGCAGGACGCCATCGTCCCCCTGCCACCAGGAGTCGGTGATCCCGCTGGCTTCGGGAATGGGGACGAGGTTGAAGACGACCTCGGCGGTGGTCGACACGGCCTCCAGGACAGGGCGTCCAGTGAAGGTGGCGACGCGACGCATCTGCTGTGTCGCATAGATCAGGGCATAGGACTCGAACCAGGCTTCAACCGAGGGATGGGTAGGGACCCAGCCGTCATACACCAGCCCGAAACGATCTTGCTCGTCAATGCCGTACCCGTAGGCAACGGAAACCCGGGCCGAACACGGGTCGAACAACCAGCCGACACCGTCCAGGTGCTGCACCCGAGCGTCCATGGAGAACCCGGACACGCCACCGTCATAGAAATCAATGGGCAGCGCGGGAAGGTCGAGTCCGTCCCACCGGGCGATGAACGCGATCATGCGCTCCAGCAGAGGTTCCGGCGACTCCGCGCAGTGCTCACGGAGGTATTCGGCAGACGTGGACGGGCCGCTTGCCGTGCAGTGCTGCCAGAGAAACTGCTGCGCCCGGGGGGACAAACCGCTCGAATCATCAAGAATCATCCCGCCATTATGGCTCTCCACTCGGGTCGGCCTCCCACTCCCGAAGGTTTCCCCAGCCCCAAAGCAGGTCTTGATCGCGCTGCGGCGCCGTCGCGGAAGTGTCGAAATTAGAAGATTTAACGACACCCTCTGATCGAGCCCCGCAAGCCCTCTCGAAAATCGGACATCGAGCGACGAACCGTGACGCCGGATGGCCGATTCCGCACACGAATTGACGACAGGATTTTCCGACAGAAGAATCGGGCTCCAGCCCTTCCCGAGGAGAGCCTGGTGCAGATCGTCTACTCCCGCGTCTCCACCGCGGCCCAGTCCCTGCAGCGGCAGCGCCACATCCTCACGGAGGCCGGTCTTCTCGTGCGCACCGAAGGCGTCGCCGAGGGATTCCGGCCGGCCGACGGCGTCCTCCTCTTCGAGGACCCCGCCACCACCTCCAAGATCCCCGCCCTCGACCGGCCCGCGTTCGGCAAGATCGCCGCCAAGGCGCATCCCGGCGACACCCTTACGGTCTCGGAGCTTTTCCGGCTCTGCCGCGACCTGCTCGACATCCACGCCGTCCGCAACTGGTGCCAAGCCCGCGGCGTCGCCCTGCGCGTCCTGTCCGGACCGCTGTCGAACTTCCACGACCTCGCCGCCAACGACGCCACCACCGCCGTCATCATCAACGTGATCACCGCAGTCGGCCAGTTCCAACGTGACATCCAGAACGAGCTCACCGTCGAGGGGATCGCCGCCGCCGAGGCCGAAGGCCGCTACCGCGCTGGACGGTGACCGGTGCGAGGACGTACGGGCGGCCTTCCACGAGGGCATCTCGATCGCTGCCCTGGCACGGGCTCAGGGGGTGAGCCGGGCGGCCGTGCGAACCGCCCTGGCCGACCTGCTACCCGGCCAGGACGGCCTGCCTCGGCCATCGGCGTGATCGACGGGAAGGGTCAGGCGACCAGGTCGAGGTCAAGACGGCGGCCCATGTCGATGTCGATCGTGCCGTACAGGTTGGCGTTGGACCAGAACAGCGGCGAAAGTCCTCGCTTGTCGGCGTCGGTCAGCTTCTTCTGCCAGGCGGGGTCCTTGAGCACGGACTGAACCAGCAAGGTGTTGATGAAGACCAGCGCCGACTGGAGCAGGTGCAGGCTGAGCATGGAGACCTCCTGATGTTCCTTGTCGCTGCCGGGGATGGTGCCGGCGCTGCCGTAGAACAGGTCGGTGTTGGCGGAGTTCCAGTTCTCCACGACCTGCAGGCCCTCGTGGATCTCGCGGCGCAGCTCCTGCGAGGCGACGTACTCGGCGACGAACACGCTCTTGACTGCCTTGCCGAGTTCCTCGATGGCCTTGTAGGTGGGGTGTTTGGGGCCGCCGCGGGTGAAGCGGCGCAGCACCTGCTCGGCCTCGGCCGTGCCCAGCCGCAGGGCGGTGGCGTATTTCACCATCTGGTCGTACTGCTGAGCGATGATCTCCCAGTCGATCGGCTTGTCGGCCACCATGCCGGTCAGGCAGGACGGGACCTGATCATCGGCGTCGGCCTTCACCAGCTTCTGCCGGGCGATGTTCTTCATCCGCGGCAGCAGCTTGAACCCCAGCAAGTAGGAGAACGCGAACCCGACCAGCGACTGGCCATGACTATCTGTGTACTGGCGGTCGATGGTGGCGTCGGTGCAGTGCCGCAGCACGCCCTCCATCATCGCGGCGACCTCGGAGGCGTTACAGGAACGAAGCTGGGAGTAGACGCACACCGATTTCCGGTCCACGTGCCAGTAGATCATGACGCCAGGGCCTCCGTACCGGGCGTGGTACTCGGTCATCAGGTTCGACGACCACGACCCGAACTTCTTGGAGTCCGACGCGCACGCGGTGCCGTTGCCCCACCACAGCGGATCCCGCATCCTCAAGGTGGCGTTAACCAGGGTCGCGATCGCCGCTCGCAGGTTGTCGCGGTTGACGAACAGATGCCGGGTGGCCCGCAGGGCCGCCTCGGTCTCGCCGTGGCGGCCGCCGTCGGCGACCCGCTTGATCCCCACGTTCGTGCCGAGCGCGTACAGCACCAGCAGCAGGCGTTTGCGGATCACGTCGCGCGGGGTTGCCTCTCTGGTCGCGACCGTGGTGAAGGCGTCGGTGAAGTCGGTGACGAAGTCCGACTCCTTCAGGAAGTCCAGCAGGTCGATGATCCCCCAGCGGGCGGCGATTTCGGTGTGCAGCGCCCTCAGGTTCTCCGGGACCTTCAGCTTGCCAAGGTCGGGGATGTGCCAGCGCGGCTCGCTGCGGTGCGTCTTCACCTTCGTCCCGCCGGACTTGTTCCTGCTGACGGCTCGGCCGCAGGCTGCCATCGAGGCGCGCATCGCCTCCATCAACGTGGCGATGAACACGGAGGCGTCCAGCGGTTGGCGCAGGTTCTCGTAGTGGACGTCGCGGTTGTCCTCGAAGTCGGTCGGCAGGTCTTCCTCGGGGTTGCGCCAGCGGCGGGCGCCGGCGACGTAGATCTCGCGGCGGCGCAGTGCGTCCTTCAGCGACACGATCACGCATAGCTCGTAGGAGGCCCGCTCGATGACCCCGTTGTCATCGACGACGGCTTCCAGCCAGCCGTCCGGCACCACCCCTTGGATGGGGACGTTCTCGCTGGCGTCGTAGTGACGGGTGGTGTTCGGGATGTCGGCGTAGCGCTGCAGCAGGTCCACGGCGTCCATCACCGGCCGGTAGGCGGTGTTGTTGCACTTGAACTCGATCGCGGCCAGCAGCTTGGGCAGCATCCGCCGGTAGTAGGAGGTGTAGGAACTGGTCAGCACCGTCCGCACGCGGGCCTTGTAGGCCCTGGCGTCCGCCTTCGCCTCGGCCACCAGCGCCTCCAGCGTCGCCTCCCCGCCCGGCACCGCCGGGAACACCACCTGCCGGACCGTGCCCTCCGGCGCCCGCAGCGACGCTTCGGCGATCGAGAACAGCTTCTCGGTCTTGCGGTGCACCTTCTTGGCCTCGGCCTCGATCGCCCGCTCGACCTTCCGCTCCGCCCGAGTGTTGATCTTCGACACCAAGCCGATGAACAGATCGACCAACGCGTCCGTGATCTCCGTCGTCCGCGACCAGGCCAATGCGGCCACCAACGTCAACCGGACCGGCGGCTGATTCGCCGCGAAGTCCGAGGGATGCGAGGCCATCGCCCGCGCCCGCCAGGAGGCCACCAGCCGGTCGGAGTACCCGCCGAACAGATCCACCGCCAGGCCCAGCGCCTTGGCCCGTCGCAGCTTGACGATCTCTTCCAGCAGCGTCTCCAGCCCCAGCCGCCCGGGGTCGGACTTCAGCTCCAGCAGGAAGCCGTCCTCACCCGTGGCCAGCTCCCACAGCGACCGCGCCGAGTCCGGCGACAGCCCGTTCAGCACATGCAGGCAGAACTCCCGCTCGAACCTAGCCCTGCCCGCGCCCACGATCCGCTCCACCCTGCCTGGTGGCTCGATCTTCAAGGTCCGGCAGCGCGACAGCAGCGCCGCCCGCAATCCCTCATCGGTGAACACCATCGGGCAGATCTTGTCCGCTAGCCACTCGGCCAGCACATCCTCATCCGCCCGGGTCGACTCCCGAAACCCCAGCGCGTCCCGCACCTGTGCCCGGTGCCGCTCGATCGACCGTCCCGACCAGTCGTACTCCGCCAGCAACGCCGGCTCGACCTTCACCTGTCCGGCCACGTAATCCACCGCGGCCTTAGGCAGCTCACCCACGTGCCGTGGGAACCGGCCCTCCAGCTCGAAAAACTTCAGCATCAGGCCGAATCCCAGACGGGTCGCCCCCGTCTTGTTCCCCACCAGTTCCCAGTCGCCGTCCAGCAGCGTCCATGCCGCGATCAGCTCTTCCGGCTCCCACTCCCGCCGCACCCGAACCCGCCTTCCACCTGACCGTCTCCGACACGAACACGATCAAGCAGAAACCCCACCCGCCCAGCCGGATTCACCGCTCCGAAACGACCACGAATCGCAACCGTGATGTCTCATTCCGTTACCTAGCGGCTGGGGACATCTTCGGGAGCGGAGGGCCGACAACTTCGTGGCAATCCGCACGGCCGAGCCGGGACACACACGTCTCTCAAGCCCGGACCACTAACTTGCGAGAATTCTGCCTTCTCGCAAGTTAGCAAGATCTCTCGTCGCGCAACAGATCAGAATTATTGAATTTGAATTTCTAGAAAATAGAAAATGCTAGAGTCTGGGTGTGACAGCTGAGATGGGCGCGGTGACGCCGTGTATGCACTGTGGGACCCCGATCGAGCAGCGGCGGGGGAGGGGGCGGCCGAAGGCGTACTGCCCGGAAGGCGACTGCCAGGCCGCCGCCAAGCGGGAGCGGGAGATGCGGCGCGCCACGCCTGGGCTGGAGGGGGCGCTGGCCAGGGCTGAGCAGCTGTACGACCGGATGGAAGGTGGGCTGGCCGCCGCGATCGAGCCGCTGGCCAGGGCGCTGGCGCAGGAGTTGAGTCCGGCCGGGGTCGAGGCGAAGCTGAGTGCCGTACAAGCCGAGGCGCATACCCGGGTCGCCATCGCGCGCACCGAGCGGGAGCAGGCGTTCGAGCAGGTACGGCTGGCACGGGAGGCCGCCGAGCACGCGCGCCGGGAGGCTGGGGCGATGCGGTTGCGGGTGGAGGAGGCCGAGGCGGAGCGGGATACGGCGCAGGCTGATGGGGAGCGGGCTCGTGAGCAGGCGCTGGCCGCGTTGCGGGAGGCGGCGAGCACCGAACGGCAGGCGCTGCTGTCGGCCGAGGAGGCGGGGCGCCGGGCTGATCTGGCCGAGCGGCGGGCCGAGGAGGCTGTACGGCAGGCGGAGTTGACCGAGCGGGCCAGGGACCAGGCGGTTCAGGAGCTGGCGGAGCGGGTCGAGGTGGCCGACGGGCGTGTCGCTGAGGCGGAGGCGCAGGCCGTACGCGCTGAAAGGGAGGCGGAAGCTCGGGCGGCACGGGCGGAGAAGGAGGCGGAGGCGCAGGTCGTACAGGCGCGGAAAGAAGCCGAAGCGCGGGCGGTACGGGCGGAAAAGGATGGGGAGGCGCGCGCCCAGCAGGCGCGGAAGGAGGCGGCGGAGACCAAGGCGGAGTGTGAGCGGGCACGTGAGGAGGCGGCGGAGGCCAGGCGGGCCAGGCAGCGGGCCGAGCGGGACCTGGCGGTGGCGGAGGCCAGGGCGGAGGCGGCTGGACAGGAGCGGGAACGGGCCGTCGCGCGAGCGGAGAGCGCCGAACGTGCCGCGGCGGAGGCGCAGGGGGATCGGGCCGTCGCCCTGAACGATGCTGCGAAGGCTCGGGAGCTGGCCGCCACGGAGATCGCGCAGGCGCGGGAGACGGCGGACGAACGGGATCGGTTGCGGGGCGAGTTGCAGTTGGAGCGGGCTCGGTTGGAGGATGCCCGTGCTCAGCTGGAGGCGGCTCGCGCGGAGGCCACTCAACTGCGAGAGCGGGCGGTCGCGGCGGAGCTTCGCGCGGGCTGACCTGCGATAAAGCAGCGCTCTATGGCTAAGGTCTCGGGTCGCTTATGGTACGGACCCTGTACCCCTGCCGCGGCCCTGTGCCCGCCGACCCACCATGTGCGTGGGCTTGGAGGAGCGAGGCGGGGAGAGGAGTGGGCGCATTCAACTGCCGAGGGCGCGCTTTTGTGGGTGGATCGCCTCGCCGCGGGCGAGCATGTCAACGAACTGGGTGATACGGCGGGCTCGGGTCTCGGCGCGTTTGGCGTTCGCGATCCGATAGAGAATGGCGTAGCGGTTTTGGGAGGTGAGGATGTCGAACATAGCTTGTGCCTGGGGTTTCGCGGCCAGTGCGGCGGCCAGGTCGGCTGGTACCTCGATGTCGGCTTGTCCCGCGTAGGCCGTGTCCCAGCGGCCGTCGGCCTTGGCGCGTTCGACCTCGGTCATTCCGGCCGGATGCATCCGGCCCTCGCTGATCAGACGGGTGACGATGGAAACGTTCCGCGCTGACCAGGAACTTTGCCTTCCGCGAGGGGTGAAGCGCCGGCAGAAGGTGATCTCATCCCGCGGTCGTAGCCGACCATCGATCCAGCCGTGGCACAGGGCTTCGTCGAGCGCCTGGTCATAGGTCAGGCTGGTGGGCCGGGTCGTGTTCTGCTTGGCGAGGACCAGCCACACCCCTGCCGAGCTGTCGTGGTGCCTGCTGAGCCACTCCCGCCAGGCTCGGGCATCGGTAACGGTCAGTTCCAGTAGTTCGTTGCTCATCGTCATGTGCCCCTGATGATCATCAAAGGGATGGTTGTCGGCGGTCACCCGAAGGTGGGAGCCCAGGACGGGGGCCTGCCGGAAGTGGCGCTGGATCGGTCAGCGGTGGAGCTGGCCGATCACGTCCTTCGCCATGTCGCCACCGCGGCCTCTGGACGGATGACGCCCGCCCACCTTCACCAGGTCTTGCCGGCCTGCTCCCGGATCGTGTGGTTGATCCGGTTGAAGAAGTTGGTGATGGCGATGTTCAGGATGATCGCGGACATCTGGTTCTCGTCGAAGTGGGTGGCAGCAGCGTCCCAGATCTCGTCGGTCACGCCCGGCGCGCCGTCCTGGATCCGGGTGGCAGCCTCGGTCAGCGCGAGCGCTGCCCGCTCCTCCTCGGTGAAGAACGGGGTCTCACGCCAGGTGACCACGTTGTGCAGCCGCTCCTCGGTCTCTCCATGCTTCTTCGCCGACTGGACGCCGGCGAACACACACGGGCTGCAGCCGTTGATCTGGCTGGCCCGCAGATGGACCAGCTCGAGCACGAGCGGGTCGACGCCACCGGCGTGAATCGCCTTGTGGAGATGCTGGATCGCTGTGATCACGTCGGGATTCGCCACGCTCTTCATGCGTGCTTCCATGGGTCCTGCCCCTCGTCGGTTACGTGCGCCCATCCGGGCCCGTCATCTGACGCACCTTGGCGGAGGTCATCGTCGTCGTAATGGACTTTTCGGCCGAGGAGTTCTCGGTCATGCCGGCGACGTTACGGTATGACCCGGTCAGAAACGGTCCTGGTTATCGAGCAGACTGTTAGCCGTGGTCAACACCTCGGCACGGCTGCTGCGGCTGCTGTCTTTGCTGTCAACGCGGCAGTCCTGGACGTGCGCTGATCTTTCCGCCCAGCTGGAGATCACCGAACGGACGGTTCGCCGGGACATCGCCCGGCTACGTGAACTCGGCTACGGCATCGAATCGGAGATGGGCCCATGGGGCGGCTACCACCTCGGGCCTGGAACCAGCATTCCGCCACTGATCCTTGACGAGGAGGAGGCCCTCGCGGTCGCTGTCGGGCTGCGCACCGCCGCCTTCAGCGGAGTCTCCGGCAGCGACCAGGCAGCCCTGTCGGCGCTGCTGAAACTACGCCAGGTGCTGCCGGCCAGGATCGCCGACCGGCTCGGCGAGCTGGACGCCGCGTTCACCCACACCGCACGACCCGACGACAGCCAGATCTCCCCCGCACTGCTGCTCGACCTGGCCACCGCGTGCCGGCGAGGCGAACGCACCGAGTTGACCTACCGCGACCGGGCCGGAACGACGTCCACCCGCCGAGTGGACCCCTACCGGCTCATCTACACCGGCCGCCGCTGGTATCTCCTCGCCTACGACCTGACGCGGCAGGACTGGCGCACCTTCCGTACCGATCGCATCATCGATGCCAGAGCCACCGGGCAGGCCACTGCCCTGCCCGACCCGCCAGATCCGGCACAGATGGTCAGCACGGGCGTCGCGCTGAGGCCCTACCCGGTGCGGGTGACCATCCGCCTGGCCGTACCGGCCGATGAGGCCCGCAGGCTGGTACCACTAACGGTCGGCGTCCACCACCCGGACGGCGATGACGCCACGATCATCGACATCGGCGGGCCAGACGCCGACAGCCTGGCCCGCTACCTGCTCAGCCTCGGCCGACCACTCCAGATACTGCACCCAGAAGAGGTCCGCCAGGCATTCCTCACCCGCACACAACAACTCCTCAAGGACAACCAGTGGCACAAACACCCGCCGATAGCTGACACGGCTACCTGCAGTGACGGATGTTGCCGGCCACCATGAAGTGCGACTGCAATCTTGACTGTCTCAATCGAGGGTTCGCCCTGATGCTGAAGTTTTTCGAGCTGGAGGGGCGTTTCCCGCGCCGGGAGGACGTGCCGAAGGCCGCGGTGGACTATGTGGCGGGCAGGTGAAGGTCGATGCGGCGCTGTCGACGGAGACCACCCAGGTGACCGTGACGCGGCTGATCTCCATCGAGGCCGGGGTCGGGATCACCTTGCTGCTCCGGGGGTGAGGAACCGGCGGACAGCCGTCGGCGCTGAGAAGGATCTTGGTCGCAGCGAGTGAGGTCGCTCTTGGTCGTGAAGGTTCTTCAGCGCGTTGCCCGGTCGCGGCGTCGGCGGGCGGCGCGGATCTCGGCGTCGGCGACCTTATCGTCGAGCAACGCGTACAGCTGGGTGGTTTCGGTGGAGGCGTGGCCGAGGCGGCGGCGGACGGCCTCGATGGACACCCCGGCGTTGATGAGTTCGGTGGCGTGGGCGTGGCGCAGCTGGTGGATGTCGATCTCGACGCGTGCGGCGGTGCAGTAGCCCTGCCAGCGGTGGTGGGCGGCGTCGTAGGACAGGGGCCCGCCGTAGCCGTTGATGGAGGCGCGAAACAGCGGCCCGGCGGTGTAGTCGGCGCGGGCTAGGTAGAGCTTGAGCAGGGCGACGTAGCCGCGGTCGTCCAACAGGACGGTGCGCACGCTGCCGCCTTTGCCGTGGATGCGGACGTGTTCGTCGTCCATACGCAGGTCGAGGTCTTCGACGTACAGGCCGCACACTTCGGCGGCGCGGGCGCCGCAGACGTAGGCGGTCTCGAACAGCGCCCGGTCGCGCAGCCGGTCCAGTGGCAGGTCCTTGCGCGGCCGCCGCGAGCAGATCGCGGCCAGGACCTTGGCGACGTCGGCGGCCGCGGCCGGGCGGGGCAGCGTCTTGGGCACCTTGATGGTGTCGATGCGGTCCATGGGGTTGGCGTCGAGCAGGTCGTGCCTGACGGCCCAGCGGCAGAAGGAGGCGATCGCGGCCCGCTTGCGCTTGCGGGTGGCGGCCGACAACTGGCCGAGGTCGGCGAGGAAGGCCCGGATGGGCGCGGCGCTCAGCTCGCCGAGCTCGCCGTCGCAGTAGGCGGTGAACTGCAGGAGGTCGCCGCGGTAGGCGCGGATCGTCTGGCCGGAGGCGCCGGCGTTGCGCTTGTCGGTGAGGAAGTCGTCCAGGTGCGTGGCGAGCGGATGGCCGCGGCCGAGCTGCTCGGCGATCACCTCGTTCACGCCGTCGTCCTCCATCGCCTGTGTAGTTGCCAGATAACCGGGAAACGAAGCCTGAGTGCCGGAAGCGCTCCGCCCAGCTCGCGCCTGGTCTGTGATCGCTATCTTGCCAGATAACGAAGGTTATCCCGCAACCGTGCGGGAGCCTAGCGTCTTGGGAGCACAGCTCGCCATCAGGCGACCTCGTCGTCGATCTCGTGAAGTCGCGAGATTGAACTACTCAACCCACCCACCGACCACTGACACCGTTTCGACGGCCCGGCGCCCGAGCCTATGCGATGGAACGGGAACGTACGCCAAGTCGCTTCACCGCTCCCATGAAATCGGACATGATCGTCATCGAGATGGCTCGCCGTCGAGAACGAGGACAGTCAGACCGTTCAGCCGCACCTCAACGCGACGGTCGGGCGCGCCCGCTCGTTCACCGCCGGCGCTGGCTGCTGTCTCGCCCTTGCCGATCGGGCGGACATCCGGCACTGCGAATGATCCGTCTAGGACGTCGCGGAAGGCACTCAGTGTGTTCTTTGCCCGGAGCCTCGACAATTCGTCGTTATAGGACGTAGTTCCGGCTTTGTCGGCGTATCCGGTGATGGACATGGTGCTGCTGGGCGAGGTGAGGAACGGCCTCCAGAGTGCCGATACGATCCTGACTCGCTGGCGGGCCGCCGAAGTGAGCAGCGCGCTGTCGAAGCAGAAGTGGACGTCGCGGAGGCCGCCGCCTCGAACGGCGAAGAGAGGGTCTTCGTCGGGCTGCGTAAGATCCGGGATGTCCAGCCGTTCGGTTGCCGATGTCCAGCCGATCACAGCGTCCAGCCCGATACTTCCCCCGACGCCCTTCAGGGTCCACTTCCGGGGGTCGATTCGTTCGTTCGTCTCGAATTCGATGAGGGTGGACAGCTCTGGGCCCGCCGCGAGCACGGTCAACGGCGGAAGCAGCCCGGAGCCGTAGATGAGGAGGAACCCGGCGCTCAACTGCGCCGCAACCACCCCAGCTCTGACGCCGACACCAGCCTTGCCCTGCTCAATCCGCCCGACGAAGTCGCTTTGCGCCCAGGGCAGCACAGATGTGGCCCGGCCTCGGAAATCGTCGATCCCGATCTTCGCAGAGCCACCGAAGCTGAAGAACCATACCCTGAGCGTGATCGGGTTCGGCCATGCCGTCGGCTCGACCTGCCGAACGGACATCTCCCCGAGGCCCCCACCCAAGCCCGCCGCCGCCCCCCCGAGTTCGAGATCGATGTCGTAGACGTACGTACCAACCTTGCCCCGCGACGGCTTGACGCCGACGACCGAGTCTCCGCCAATCGGGCGCTCGGCGATCTCGGCGAGCATTTGGATCCAATCAAGGCAACTCTGGTAACGGTTGCCGTTGCTGAAGCCGATCTGCGAGAGCGTCCGCCGGACGATCGTGCGCGCCAGCAGGAAATCGCTGCGATGCACGCCGTTCACCGGATCTGCGACCGTCTTGTCGACGAACCGCTCAAGCTTCTCGATCAGATCGTCGCGAGGCGAGTCGTCGACCGACCGGTGTCCAGTGACCTCGGCGGCCCGGCGGACCAGCTCGATGAATTCCGTCGAGCTAAATTGCTGGCGAAGGAAGGCGGCCTGACCCTGTGACAGGGGCAGGTGTTCGTGCCGGCACAGGTATAGCCCCATGTTCACGCTGGGCAGGGATGCCTTGGTGAGGTCGAGCGCGCGGCTGATGCTCTGGACCGTAGGGGGAAACACGGTCGAGCGAGATTCCACCCGGTGCGCCACGACGAACTGTCCACCGGAACTCTCGGCGAACTCCAGGCCGGCATCGCGGATCCGGAGGAGGTATCGTCGCTCGACGTGCTCCCTGTCCACCACGAAGAAGTCGCCCTGGGCATCGAGATCGCCCGCAAAGAAACTCACGGTCCGATCGGTTGCCGGGACGAAGGGGCTGGCGAAGCGTGACAGGCTGAACTCGACATGCCGACCTGCTTGATTGAGCACGAGCGCGCCCAATGCCCGAGTTTGCCCCGGGCTCGTGTATTCATATCGGCCTGTGAGGCCGCCTGGGGCGTGTTCGGGCTCGGGTGTCGCTGTCTTGTTCTCCCCACGGCCGACGCAAACGGCGGGTCCATCCTGCTCCGGCGGCTTTGACGGCGCCCTGAGTTTCGCCGTCACCCCCTCGCGTAGCTCCCTCCATTGATCGGCAAACCAGTGGCCTTGGGGGACGGGGCAGTAACCGCGTTCCTCACCGAAGGCGGCGAAATAGGCGAAGTCTGTGAGCAGATTCACGTCCCGGACGCCGAGATCGATCGCCCGCTGGACCCGTTGGAGAGCCGAGAAATAGGACAGAGTCGCCTGGGTGTCGAGCTCGGCCCTGACTTGAGGCGACAGCTTGTCGAGCCTTTTGTCCCATAGGGCCTTGCATCGGGGGGTGACGGCTTCTGCGAGTCCGCCACTTGGACGAGCAGAGGATGTGGGGCGCAGCAGGGCCTGACCAGGCGGCATCCGGCCGGACGGGTCAAGGATCCTTCTGGCGAACCGGTCGGCGGGGGAATGCGGGATGGCGCCGCCCTCGGTCACAATGGCGTACAGGCCGGGTCCACACCGTTCCGATCGGATTCGGGACGGGCCAAGGGCCGTATGCGGCACGAGGCGTGGGTCGGCGATCACCGCGACATGTCCGAGGCCGGGCTCGCCCAGGGCGACCCGCACCAGAAGATCCCCAGCCTCGAGCGCCAGGCCCGGCGCTTCACCTGGGCGCGCGAGGACGTCGAACGAGGTGTCGATCCAGGTTGAGCTGTGTCCGCCGCGCAAAAGATCCCGATACAGCATGTCGGGACTCAAGGAATGCGGGACGGCTGCGTCGATCTTGGCATCCATGGTTGTCTCCGTTCGCGCAAGGTCGGACAGCGCCTCCACCGCACCGGCGGTGTCCAGGTAGCCGGTCCCCGACCTTCCTGCGGCGTCGTCGGCCACGGGCTGCGCGGTGCGCATGAGCAAGGCGCGGATCTCTACGGCTGTCAGGTTCGGAGCACCCTGCAGGCACAGAGCGGCCGTCCCGGTGACGTGCGGCGCGGCCATGCTCGTCCCGGACTTGCAGGTCAGTAGCCCAGAACTGCCGGTACCGTCAGGCGGAGCCGAACGTGCCGCGATGACGCGTACGCCGGGAGCGACCAGGTCGGGTTTGGCCCTGCCGTCTCGTGTCGGTCCGGCACTGCTGAACGCGGCCAGTTCCCGTGTGGCGGAGTGGGCGTCGTAGGCGCCGACGACGAGCGGAAGGTGGCCGTTGGCGATCGTCCCCGTCGTGGAGGTGCGGTCGACGTCCGCCTCGTCGAAGCGAGTCTGGCAATGAGCGCACGATTGGTCGCGTTCCAGCCAGGCGTGGAAGGTCCCGTAGCGGACGTTCAGCGCCCGGAGCCTGATCCTCCACCCACCCGCTTGTGCCCCCGGGTAGAGGAAGACCTCGATGTGGTTGGAGTGGTTGTTGGGGTCGAGGTAGCGGTGGTAAATGCGCCCGACGACGCGATCGTCGTCAGTGATGTCCGCTTGTTCGCGCAGCCGGACCCAGCGTGTGGGCTGCCCGGCCGGGGAGGCGACCTGGACATCGAACTCATCCTCCCCGCTGTACCAGATCTCCAGTTCGTTGGGCGTGACGTCGTCTTCTTGGGTGATCATGGTCAGGGTGCGGATCTGTTGCTTTTCGACGCGTCCAGTGGAGTGGGCGCAGGCGTCGAAGTAGTTTCCCGCGCTGGAGGCAATAAAGCGTCCGGGAGCCGCCCGGAGGAGGTGGTCGAGCGCTTGCTCCAAGATCGTCGTACCGTCGTGTGGGCCGCCCTGTGTCCCCACCGATATGTTGATCACCCACGGCTGCAGGGCAGCGGTACGTGCGATGAAATCGATCCCCTCGAGGATCCTTACGCTATCCCCGATGTTGGCCAGCCCGGATGTGCCACGATCGGCGAGGTGCACGAAGACGAGATCGGCCTCGGGGGCGACGCCGACGGGGCCGCCAGCCTGCCCGTTGCCCGCGGCAATGTCCATGACATGGGCGCCGTGTTCGGCGTCGGTCGGGCGGTATCCCAATGCGTCGTAGGGATCCATGGTTTGAAGGGCATCGTCGATCTGCCGCCGAGTGTGCAGGACTCCGTACCCGTACGGCTGCGGCGCGTCGGGCGATGCTGGCCCGCGCTGGTCCCATAGGGCCAGGATCCGGGTCGATCCGTCACGGTTCTTGAAGTTCGGGTGGTCGAAGTCGCAGCCCCAGTCGACGAAGCCGATGATGACACCCGCGCCCGTCAGCGCCAGACCCGGCGGACGGCGCACGTCCTCGTGGGTGACGCTCTTGACAAGCTCGGGCCCGTACGGCTCCGCCTCGGGGCCGAGCCATCGAGCCGCCTTGAGGCTCACCACGTTCCGGTCCTGGCGGGTGCTCAGAATAGAGCTGGCGGGCAGGCGGCACGTCATGATGTCGCCGTCACCGAAGCGCGAGACGATGCGGACATTCCTGACAGCCTGGTCCGGCCAGCGGAGGCGGATGAGGGCTTCGACCTCGCGGTCGTCACGGTCGATGTCGGAGCGGAGCAGTTCCCAGAGTGCCGGGTCCATGTCGTGGAACCCGGGCCTATGCGACCTCGACCGTCTTGCGGCCTGGGACACCATCGGACTTAGCCGTGATCAGGACCGGCCCGGCGCTTACGCCTGTGACCTTCCCGGTAATCGGGTCCACCTTGGCAATCTTGGGGTCGCGCGACTCCCAGGCGAAGACGACACCGTCGATGGATCTTCCCCTGTCGTCGAGAGCGTCGGCGATGAACATCATCTCGCCCTTTACCGCGATCTTGGCGGTCCCCGAGATCTCGACCTTACGGATAATCGACTCGACCTCGATCGGTATCTGCTGTCGCACGCCCGCGGAGGTCGCTGTGATGACGGCCGTGCCTGCGCTCACGCCGATGACGTTGGTGGTTGGACCGCTCAACGGACTCACCTTCGCGACCGCATCGTTGCTCGACTCCCAGGTGAAGACCGTTCTGTCGATGCGCTTGCCGTTCTCGTCCTGCGCGTCCGCCGTTAACAGCGACTGCCGCCCCGCGACGATTGTCGGGACGTTGGGGACTGCGATCCGCTGCACCTGCTTCGGCCGCAGGCGGTCTCCCGCGATCGCCAGTCCGGCGATGAGAAGGCCCCCGATCACCCGCGGATCGCGGACGATCGCCATGGCGCCGCTTCCTCGCTCTTCCGACGATAAGAAGACGAGGGGGGCGAACCTGAGTGCCGCCTGGGTGTAGGGACCGCTTCCCACGACCTGTGGGAACGACTGCTGGAACTGACTCAGGGCAGCGGTGGCGAGCGTTGTGTAATCGGATCTGGTGATGCGATTGCTCTGCCTCTGCAGGGCGCTTTTCATGGCGCTGTCCAGATTCAGGTCGCGGACAGCAACCTGGGTCTGCCGCACCGCCTTCTGTGCGGTGTGTACGGGGCCGCGCCGTCTTCTGGCCCGCTGGTTCCTCGCCCTCGCTAGCGCCTCCAGCCTCCGGCGCCGTAGGGCGAGCTGGCGCGCCTTGGCGCGTCTCCTGCGGACGGCGGGGGACGCCGCTTCCTCTTCGTCGTCGTAGCTCTCGGCGTCGTCCCCGTCGTCCAGATAGTCCTCCGCGCTCTCCTCGCCTCCGAACAGGTCGATGGCTTCGGAGTCGCCGTCGTCGAGCCAGCTGTCAGACATCGCCATTCTCCTTCTGATGCTTCGAAATGGTCTTCACGGCCGGATACACGTACGTCGTGAACAGCTGCTGATCGGGAAGGACCCACCCGGGCGTCCCGGCTCCTTCGCACAGAGGGCATTTACCGTCCTGCCCCCAGCAGTCACAGGCGCCGACGGCGGCCGCGAACGTGCTGTTTCTGCCGATCAGCATCTCGTGCTCCACTGGCCCGTCCGCGGCGACCATGCGGGCGAGGCGGCCGCCCAGTGCCGTCGCCACCAGCGACTCGGGGGGTGTATCGCTATCGGCGAAGACACCGTCGCGCGCTAGCTGGTCGAGAATCTGCTGCAGGATCGTCTCGACGAACCCCATGGGATTGGCCATCACACGCTGGACCAGGACGCCGAGGCTCATGGTCTGTTGCACCGTCATAGCAGGTGTCTCGCTTCCGCCAGAGACTCGTTCTCGGCATCGAGCAGCGCCGCATACAACGCCCGGGCACGGTCGGCGGGGACCGCTGGATCCACGCCGAGGTAGTCTTCTGCGTCGCGCAGGTAAGCGGGCATCTCCTGGCTGTCCCGCAGGAGTTCGTCGGCGTCGGCAACGGCCTGGCCGGCGAGCGTGCTGAGCAGGCTCGCGTACGCACCGACTGGATGTCCGCCGATGGATTTGCGTCCCTCCTTCCCCATCGCCAGGGCGAGCAGGCTCTTGAGCATGCTGCGGTTCTCGAGGAGCACGACCAGCATCCGGGCGGCTTCGGAGCCCTCGGCGACCGAACGCTTCGCAGGCTGGGGCTGGCCGGCCTTCGCCTTTGCTGGCAGGGAGTTGGCCACCACCTTGCCGAGTCCCTGGCCGACCGCAGTACCTACGACCGGACCTCCGATGGCAGTGCCGATCGCTCCGCCCGCGATCGGCAGGGAGGTCTTGGCCAACTGCCCGACAGCGGGATTGGCCAGCGTCTGCGCCGCGCCCTTCTCGATCCGGCTCAGTACATTGCCCAGGCTCAACGCCTCCGCCGCCGTCATCGAGTCGAAGACGTTGAGCAGCGCCTCGTCCATCTCCTCCGGGCTCGCATCGTCGTAATCCTCGACCAGCGACTCGCGGAGTACCTCCCCAAGGTCTACGAAGTCAGCTTCGTTGAGATACTCCTCCAGCAGGTCCAGGTCGTCCTGGTCATCACTCTCATTCATCTCACTCGCTCCGAGGTTGTGGACTGGGCCCGTCGCGGGAAACGTAGGCAGGGTCCGTCACCACGCCGTCACCCCGACGCTGGTTGGGTGACGCCACGGTGACACGTCCCGGACAGGCTGCGATCCGTGGCGGAATCGACCACGAGGAACGAGGGCCACGACATGACGACAACGGCCGCTCGCACGCCGCACCGCGTCCGCATCAACCTGCTCGGTGGGTTCTCCGTGATCGCCGACGGAGAACCCTGCGCCGTGGCGGAAGGATCCCAGCGCCTGCTCGTCTACCTCGCGCTCCGTGAACGCCCTCAAGCCCGCACCGCCATGGCCGCCTCGTTGTGGCCGGACAAGACCGACGGCCGCGCGTGCGCCAACCTCCGCTCATCCCTGTGGCGGCTGCCGGCGCCAGGCGGGGTCCCGCTCGTGCGCGCGGCCAATGCGAACCTGCAGTTGTCGGAACACCTCGACGTCGACGTCAAACTGGCCGAGGGCGCCGGCTGGGCTCTGGTCCGCGACCCCGCCGGCTCCGTCGACGATGTCGACTCCACGCTCTTCTTCCTCGAACTGCTGCCCGGCTGGTACGACGACTGGGTCGTCTTCGAACGCGAGCGACTGGCCCAGCTTCAGTTCCACTTCCTGGAGGCGCTCGCCGACGCACTGGTCGCGCACCACCACCTCGCGCAGGCGCTCGACATCGCGCTGCGCCTCGTCCGCGCGGATCCGCTCCGAGAAGGCAGCCAACGAGCGCTGCTGGGCGTCTATCTCGCCGAGCGGAACATCGGCCAGGCCCAAAGGCAGCTCACGGCGTACCGCAGGCTCATCAACAACACGTTCGGCTGCGACCCCTCACCGGGACTGATCGCCATGGCCACGCAGTCCCGCTAGCGGGCCCATCAGACCTCCTGCAGCCACCGATCAACGATCGCCAGCACCCCCTCGGGGTCGGTGGCCGCCCCGCGTTCCGAATGCTGACCGTAGACGACATCGGGCGACCACGTCACCGTGGCACGAAACGCACCATCCTCACGCCAAACCTTCACTACCAGCATCGCGGTCGATCTGGGCGGGTCTCCTGACATGCGTCCACGATCGCTCAGTGCCGTCGCCTGCCCGTCACACGCCAGGTCGACCGCTAAGTCAGGCGGTAGGCAGCGCTGATCGAATGGCTGGCCAGCGACATCCGCCCGATGGTGCTAACCGATAAGAAATACCGGCCGCACGGCCCGCCAGTTCACTTCACCATCGCAGCGCCTCGGACAGCGACGCGTCGGCGCCGAACTCGGCGGCCAGCGCGCGCAACGCGATCGCGTACGCCTTGGCGGTGTTGCGGTTGGCGATCGTGCGCAGGAACGCCTCGACGGCCGTGCCAGCGGTCCGAGGCTGCCGACGAATTCGCTCTGATCTGAGCTTGTTCCTCAAGCTCGGCGCAGCGCTCGCGTCACGCCAGCGGCGATCGTTGTCGCGAGCAGCCACCCAGCGGCAATCAGCGTGTAGGCGAGCCACCGAGTCCAGTCCTGCGGGTTGAAGGCGCTCGCCTGACCGAAATCGATGATGGGAACAAGCAGGTCCAACGCGTAGATCACCGCGCTGAAGGGCGGATGCTCGCCCGCCTTTAGCGGCGGTGGCTCGGTGGCCGAGAAAGCGACGGTGCCGAGCGCGAAGAGCAGCAGGAGCCAAGAGGCCGCCCGGAGCGGGCGATAGCCGTACCCGACGGTGGCGTCCTGCAGATAGCCCCACCATCGCGAGTACCACGGCAGGCTCACCCGCCTGCGCTGGTGGCTGGCCAAGAGGGTGTTCCGCGCGTCGATGTCGTTGCCGAGGCGCCGGTACATCGCAGCCAACTGCTCGTAGGCGTTGGGTATGTAGCCGTCGGGGTCGCCGCTGAGCCAATCCAGGCGGGGCGCGGCAGGCAACATCGGCTCCAGGACGTCGTACGTCAGGCCGTCTCGGTGCATCTGCGTCGGCCAGGTGCTGGGGTCGTCGCGGAACACCCCTGTCCGCGCGTGCCGAAGATCGACGGCGCCCTCGATCGGCGCCCGCGTCCGCATGACCAGCTCGCGGGTCTCCAGGCCCCAGCACTTGAGAGCCAGGTCGCCGGGTGCCTGGACCGAGGCGTTCGCAAAGCATAGGGCGCTGCCGACGCGGGCGTTGGTAAGTGTGATCCGGCCCTGAGAGGTGAATCCGTCACAGAGGTTGAGGACCTTGCCCACGGTGATGCCGTCCGCGATCAGCGTGGCCCCGCCGGGATTGGTCATCGTGGCACCCTCGAAGTGCGCCGAACCGCTGATCGACGCGTCGAGCAGGCTGATCTCGCCCTCACTTGTCAGCCGTTGGCGCGCATGCAGGGCTCCGTCGACCACCATCCCGGTGGCGTCGAGGGCCACTCCATCGGGGTTGCGTAGGACGGCGCCGTCCAGGTTGAACATGCGGCCTGCGGTCGCACCCTCCAACCGGATCTGTCCCTTCGCTTGGAGCCGCGATAGGAAGATTCCGCCCTCGGCAACGATCCCTGCCCCCCGGATCGCTAGGCCGCCGGGATTGTCTATGAGGGATCCGGTGAAGGTGAGCGGGCCCTTGAAGCGGGCGAAGCGTAGGCTGACCTCCCCGGAAACCGTGACTGAGCGGGCGAACATCCCGACCTCCGCAGTGATGTTGGAGGCCTCTAGCGCGGTGCCACCGGGCGCGCTGAGCTCGGCGCCCTCAAGGTCGAGCGCGGCACCGATCCGGGCGGCGTTGAGCACCATCTCACCCACCGAGCTGAATCCGTCGCGACCGTCAAGGCTCCCGTCGACGGTCAGGTGCTCGGCGTGGAGCGTGAATCCCGACGGGTTGGTCAGCCGGGTACCGTCGAGGATCACGTTCCCGGTGATATGACCGCCCGCGAGCCGTACCTCTCCGTTGACCTGGCTCTCGGTGAGGCGTAGATCGCCCTCGGTCCGGACATTGGCCGCCCAGAGTCCGGGTAGCTCGCAACCACTCAGGCTCAGGATGCGCAGGCGCGCCCAATTGAGGTCTGGCGTCTGCTCGAACACGCAGTCCCAGAACATCAGCGGGAAGGCGACCTCGGCGGAGTACAGGTGGAGCTCGCCGGTGATCCGGGCGCCGATCAATTGCAGCGCCGGCCTGTCAGCGGCGAAGTCACCAGTGAGGAACCCGGCCAGCACCTCACCCCGCACCACGCTACCCGCATCTTTGGCAGCGCCAACCGCACCCCCCGCGCCTCCCAGTGCTCCGCCTGGCGACAGGTCGACAGGCTGGCCATGGGGCAGCGCGGCGCGGACGGCGAGTTCAGCGTCGTTGAGATCCACGCCGATATCGTGAGCGTCGCCGCCCGCGCTGTCGATACGTCAGGCGTCGATGTGGTCCTGCAGCAGCGCCTCGCCGGTCTCGGAATTTCGCTCGGGATTAGGGCGAACCCTGGAAGCGCTCACCTGAGACCTGTCACAGTCGTTAAACGCGTATGCCTGATTCGGGTCGACGACGGTAGGCGGGCAGCGGGACGCGAGAGCGCGCCAGGGCACGGGCGAAAGTCAACGGCCTCTCCGCGATCTCACCATCGTGGTCCGTGACCTGGCCGTTTCACACCGCCGCGGTCGAGGCGACCGTTTCGCCTGACCATGCCGAGAGGTAACGGCTTCGCTACTTTCGGTCCTACTCGCGCCGGTCCGGGAGCACTCTGGAGGCATGTCGAAGACGGCGCCTGAGAGGGAGCAAGCGGCGGGTTCACGGCTGTGGCGCGGCGTGGCGATCACCGCGCTCGTAGTGCTGGCGGTCTCGCTGGTGGCGGGGCTGCTGTGGTTCTTTGCCGATCCGCTGCATCTGCCCGCGGACGTGCTGACGGTGCTGGATCAGCGGGCCAGCGTGGTGGGCATGCTCGCCGGCGTGGGGATCGGCGTGGCCGGGCTGGTGATCGCCCTGATGGCGCCACACGCCCAGGCGCGCGCCGAGCGCACCCCGCCGGCACCCATCGCCGCGCCTGACGCGCCAGCCGATGAGCAGACATCGCCTCAGGTGTCGGCCGAAGGCGAGCGGTCGATCGCCATCGGCGACAACGCCGGCATCGCCTCGACCGGTGACGGGGTCAGGAACGTGCAGATGCGGGCGCAGGTCTCAGGACAGGGCCGGGTGTACCAGTCCGGCGGCGACCAGACCATCAACGAGCGATGACCACACCGTCGGCCGATCCTCCCGAGCCGCCGCCGAACATCCGGTTGCAGGGCAGCGCCGGTGAGCAGAGCCGGTTGTACCAGGCGGCTCGTGACCAGACCGTCAACCAGACCGTCAACCAGGTACCCAGCAGGACCCGCGGCGGCCGCTGCCTGAGGCCGGCACCGTCCAGGCTCCCGTCGGGCTGGCCGGGCTGCCGCGCCGTCCGGCCGCGACCTTCGTCGGCCGCGATACGGCACTGACCGCCTTACGTCAGACACTGCAGGACGGAATAGGGCCCGGTGTGATCAGTCAGGCCGTACTCGGGCTGGGCGGCGTCGGCAAGAGCGAACTGGCCCTGCAATACGCCCACCGCCACCGCGCCGAGTACCGGCTGGTGTGGTGGATCGACGCCGACGACCCGGAGCAGATCCGCTCCGGCCTGGCCGCCCTGGCCCGGGCGCTGGCCTGCGGGATCGACTCGGTGGCCGCCGAGCAGGCCACCGCGCAGGAGGCCGCCGCCTGGGCGCTGAGCTGGCTGGCCACCCACCCGGGCTGGCTGGTCATCTTCGACAACGTCGAAGAAGTCAGCTATGTCGAGCCGTACCTGGCCCGCCTGGCCCACGGTCGAGTACTGATCACCACCCGCCGCGACATCGGCTGGCATCACCTGAACATCACCTCAATTCGCCTGGAACTGCTGACCCGGCCTGCTGCTATCGCCCTGCTGGCCGACCTGATCGGTCCCCCGGACTCCGCCGACATCCACGCACTGGAGGACCTGGCCGAACAGCTGGGCGATCTGCCGTTGGCCCTGACCCAGGCCAGCGCCTACATCGCCCGCACCCCCCGCATGTCGCTGACCAAATACTTGGACCTGGTGAAGACCATCCCCGCCCGGATGTACGCGGCCGCCCCTCCCGCGAGTGATGCCGAGCGTGTGGTGGCCAAGGTGTGGTCGCTCAGCCACGCGCGCATCCAGGCCATCAACCCGCTGGCCAGCCACGTGCTGAACGTGCTGGCCTGCTTCGCCCCCGACAACCTGCCCTGTGCTGTCCTAACTGGCCTCCACGACGCCGACGAGCTACAGGTGGATTAGGCGCTGGCGCTGCTGGCCTCCTACAGCCTGATCACCCTCACCACCGGCCCAGGCCAAGTCGCCGCAGGCGGTCACGGTGAGGACCTGGTCAGCGTGCACCGGCTCATCCAGGCCGTCACCATGCACCAGCTCACTCCCGAGCAGCGCAACCACGTCCGCAGTACTGCCGCTGACCTGGTCCTGGCCGCGCTCCCCAAGGCTACAAGCACGATCAACTGGCCCGTCTACCGAATGCTCCTGCCGCACGCCCGAAACGTGCTGCCGTTGGACTCACCCGGTTTGGAATTTCTGACCACCTATCTCAGTGTCACCGGCGACTACAGAATCGCCGTCGATCTGCAGCAACAGATCCACACCCATGTGATGACAACGCTGGGCACCGAGCATCCCCGCACCCTGACTACCTGGTACGACCTCGCCTGCTGGATGGGGGAGGTGGGAGATGCGGCCGGCGCCCGCGACCAATTCGCCGCCCTGCTCCCCATTCAAGAACGCGTTCTGGGCGCCGAGCATCCCTATACCCTGACCACCCGTCACAATGTCGCCTGCTGGATGGGGGAGGTCGGGGATGCGGCTGCCGCCCGCGACCAATTCGCCGCCCTGCTCCCCATCCGCGAGCGTGTCCTGGGCGTCGAGCACCCCCGCACCCTGACCACCCGGGGCCAACTCGCTCATTGGACGGGAGAGGCGGGGGATGAAGCCGCCGCCCGCGACCAATTCGCCGCCCTGCTCCCCATTCAAGAACGCGTTCTGGGCGCCAAGCACCCCCGCACCCTGAAGACCCGGCGTCGACTCGCTCACTGGACGGAGAAGGCAGAGCATGCAAAGTCGAGCGATGCTTGACCTCTTCATTTAACGATCGTTTTTTGAAGATCTTGAAGCTGCCGCTCCAGAGCCTCGAAATCCCTTCAAAAACTCCTTCAACAACCCCAGCGGTTCAACAACCTCAGAACACCGTTTGTTGAGAGAATGACTGGCGTGACCGACGCCCCGCATCTGCCCGCTGACCCGCTGGCCGCCTTCCCCGCCCACCGCAGCGAGATCCGCATCGGCTACGCCCGCGTCTCCACCGCCGGGCAGAACCTCGAACGCCAACTCGACGCCCTCAAGGCTGCCGGCTGCCGACGTGTCTTCGCCGACAAGAAGTCCGGCAAGAGCGCCGAGCGGCCCGAGCTGGCGGCCTGCCACGCCTTCCTGAACGAGGGCGACACTCTGGTCGTGCCCTCCCTCGACCGCTACGGCCGCTCCCTTGCCGACCTCATCACCATGGTCGGCGAGCTCCGCAGACGCGAGATCGGCTTCACCTCACTGCACGAGAACCTCGACACCACCACCCCAGGCGGCCGCCTCATCTTCCACGTCTTCGCCGCCCTCGCCGAATTCATCCGCGAGCTCATCGTCGCCGGTACCCGCGACGGCCTGGCCGCCGCCAAGGCCCGCGGACGCACCGGCGGCCGGCCTACCGTCATCAACCCGGAGATCCTGCGCGCGGCCCGGGACATGCTGCCCAACCCGGAGCACTCCATCACCTCGATCGCCAAGCTGCTGGGAGTCTCGGCGGGGACGCTGTACAACCACATCCCCGACCTACACGAACTGCGCTCCGGTCGCGCCACCCCCACTGCCTGAGCAGCACTCGGAGGCCTGCCATGAGGTTCCGCCAACTCGGCGACCGAGAGAGCGCGCCGCCGCGCCCCTTGAACGTACTGCCATGGTGGATCGTGCTTGTCGGCGTGACCATGGTCATCGCGGCCACGTGGGTATCCACAGCTTGGCTGCTGGCAGAGGCCGACCAAGCCTTACCTCAGGTCAGGGCAGGGCTTCGCATCGATGCCATCCGCACTGGCCTCTCCGTCGCGGCGGCCACCGGTGGCGCCTTTGCGTTGCTGCTCGTGGTCCGCCGGCAATGGCTCAACGAGCGTGCCCAAGCCCACCAGGAGAAGGTCGCTGCATCATCGGAACTCGACGCGGTAGAGCGGCGGATCACCGAGTTGTACACCAAGGCCGCCGACCACCTCGGCAATGAGCAGGCTCCCGTGCGCCTTGCCGGGCTGTATGCGCTCGAACGTCTCGGCCAGACCCACCCCGATCACCGGCAGACCGTCGTCGACGTCATCTGCGCCTACCTACGCATGCCTTTCGCCGGCCCAGCGATCTCCCAGGTCCCGGCAAGACCGCCCGCTGCCGGGCCAGCCTCGGAAGCCGGCCCGCAGCCTGGTGAACATCATCCCCGTCAGGAACTTCAAGTCCGCCTGACCGCTCAGCGCATCCTCACCGAGCACTTGCACGATCTGCGCGAAGGCCAGCGCACGACCCCTGCCAATCCGTCCTTTTGGGCTGGGATGCAGGTAGACCTGACCGGTGCCGTGCTGATCGACTTCGATTTCGGCGGCTGCCATTCCGGGCGTGCGATCTTCGACAAGGCGCACTTCGCTGGCGGAGCCAACTTTGCCTATGCCGAATTCGACACCGATGCCTACTTTGAAAAGGCTCGGTTCGAGGGCAGCAGCGGTCACTTCCACGGGGCGCGGTTCGGCCGCCGTGCGGTCTTCGTCGACGCCGACTTCGGAGGCGAGGAGACCTCTTTCGCCTCCGCCAGCTTCTGTGGCATGACCTTCTTCGAAGGAGCCAAGCTCGAAGGCGGTGTTCGATTCGATGACGCCCGGGCCCTGTTGAACTTCGATACGCGCTGGGGTAGCGAACGGAACTGGCCACCCGGCTGGATCCTGGACGGCGCGCATCGGCACGGTGAGGACTGGGCGATGATCGTCCGAGAGGATCCCCAGAGTCGCAGATAAGCGTGGGGAGTCACCGGTGTCGCGGCGGGGTGTTCTCCCCATGACGGCCTCCGCGTTATCGCAGATGTTCACTCACTATCTGCGATAACGCGGCTCTGCCCATCATGATTGATCAAAGGAGTGAGACCCCGCCATCTGCCGGATCTCGTTCCATCCGATTGCGCACCTGGTACTCCCCGGGTGCCAGCTCTACCGACTGGGCGCGGATCATGCCTGCCACCTCCGCCGGCCAGGTCGTGGCATCGTCCCAGCACACCCCAGCCAAGGCTGGACCATCCGCCACCTCGATGTCGAGACCG
Source organism: Nonomuraea sp. NPDC049141 (assembly GCF_040648415.1). NCBI lineage: Bacteria > Bacillati > Actinomycetota > Actinomycetes > Streptosporangiales > Streptosporangiaceae > Nonomuraea > Nonomuraea sp. NPDC049141. The sequence continues at coordinate 19,116 of NZ_JBEZDR010000041.1, read as the reverse complement.
GACATGTCCATCCCGGCCACCGACAGCCGACCGGTGACAAAGGCCCGGTCAAGAGCGCGGGCGCGGTCGAGAGCGAGGTCGAGGACGTAGCCGACGCGGCGGACGAGCCCGCGGATGTGGGCGTGGCGGAGGGCGTGGTCGAGGCGGCGGACGAGATCGAGGGCGCGGTCGAGGTCGCGGATGAGGTCGCGGACGCGGACGTCGTCGAGGTCGCGGTCGAGGACGTGGGCGCGAGCGCGAGCGCGGTCGACATCGCGGACGAGGACACGGCCGAGGGCGCGGCCGCTATCGCGGACACGGACGTGGCCGAGGGCACGGCCGAGGGCGCGGTCGGCATCGCGGACAAAGTCGACGTCGCGGACAAGGACGTGGACAACCTGGTACGCCTGGATGCGGTGTTCCAGGTGGCGGAGTGCATGGAGATCACAGCTTTGGGCCGAGGGTTCTTCCAGTCGGTGGCCGCTCCTGGTGTGATCGTGTCGGGGAGTGAGCAGGGCGCCCCAGAGGGCCGTCGGCTTGGTCTGAGCCTGGAGGTAGGACAGGAGCTCACTATCGGCGGCGGCCAGCAGGGCGTCCAACCGGTCATCGCTCAGGTCGGGATGGCGGTCACGGTCGGTGGCATCGGTCATCGCCTGTCCTCCTTTCGCGGAAGGTAGATGGCCAGCGCGGACTTCAACGTCGCGCGGGCGCTTGTGATCAAGTTGCCGACCTGCCGGGTGCCGCATCCCAGTTCCTGGGCGATGTCGTGTTGCGGCACGTCGTCCAAGTGGAAGGCCATGGCCAAGCGCTGGCGGTCGGGCAGGGCGCGCAGCGCCGCCAGGACGTCCAGGGTCGGCACCGTCAGCTCCGCGGGGTCGCCGCAGGGCACGGGCCGCTCGGGGACCGTGTCCCACGTGTCAGCGGGGGGCTGGCGGCGGGCTTGGCCTGGCGGGCGGTGAGCGGCGCGCAGCGCCACGGTGCGGATCCAGGCGCGCTCGCTGGCGATCGCCTGCCAGCGTTCAGGCGTGCTGCTGAGCAGGCGCCAGGCTTCGGCGAACGCCTCCTGGGCGGCATCATGTGCCTCTTCCAGCCGGACCCCATTTCGCAGCAGGAACCGCACCACCTGGAGGTGTTCAGTCTCGGCGAAGGTGAGGAAGGCAGCTCGCATCGCGGCCATCCTGGCAGGATCCGCCGTCGGGCCGGGAGCGTGGCGGGCCTGTTCCTCCGGGTGCCGTCCGATGGCGAGTTCCTCGCGCTCAGGGCCAACTGGCGGATCATCGCTCATCGGCCGGACGCGGGCCGCAGTCGGTGCTGCCGACGTCGATGATCATCCCGTGACGGCCGAGATCCAGTAACCGGCTGCCCGGCGGCAGCTTGCGTACGTGATCACGACGAGCTTCCTCCCGCAGCCGATGCCGGTGAATGCGGCCCCGCAGCCAGATCCCACCCAGCCCGCACAATGTGCCGGCTATCGCCGTAGCCGACGCCGCGACGGTGGCGTAGTCCATCGGGGTCTCCCTTGTCCGTTCGGTGACGGTTGCGGCGGCCGTAGGAGGCCGTCACAAGGTAGGTGGCCACAACATAAGATCAACAGAAGTCGTCAGCCAAGATTCTTTAGGCGGATCCCGCTGAGCGCGTAGCTCCCGCCCTGGAAACGCGTTTCGGCACGGTCGGCAAGAGCGACTCAAGCCGGGGCAGGAGGACGCGGGGGCCCGTTCCATGCCCGCCTCGTGTACCTGAAACGGTCGCTTTTCTGCGCCGTCTTCTCCGAGATATCCCTGCGTTTTCCCAGGTCACAGGCACATACCAACTATGTTGGATTTCAGTCGATTTCCGGACGTCAGCTCCACTCGGCACGCATGCCGAGCATGATTGCTCCCGTCCCTGAAGCAAGTGACCAAGGAGATCGGATGCCTGTCGAACCTTCCATCCCTCACGTGCCCTGGATCAGCGATCTCGGCGGCGTCCACGCGCAGGGCCTGCCATGGCTCATCCTCATCACGGTGCTGGTTCTCGTCCTGGCGCCGACTAAGAAGATGCGCAAGGCAGCAGCATGCCTGATTCCTCGCTTCACCCTCGACGCCCGTCTCACGCTGTCCCTGCGGACGAACCAGTGAACAAGCGTCCTGCCAGCGACGGCTTCACGGACGAGGAACTGATCGACGAGCCGACGATGCGCGCGCGCCGGGGAGGCGTAAGCGCCGCGGCCTTGGCTCAGCAGGTGAAACGGGGAGATCTTCCCAAGCCCCTCCAGACGCATCCGAAGAGGTGGCTGCGGGCGGACGCGAGCCACTGGGGGAGAACCATCACGCCAATCGATGCCGTGCAGAAGATGAGGGACGCGGTCAAGGAGCTGGCCCGCTCCATGCCGCCCGGGGCTCAGGGCCATCCCCCTTCCCGGCGTTCGAGGAAGGGCTCACAGGCGCCATCTGCCGACCAGGCACGACTCGAGGTGTGCCGCATCGCCAGGGCCTTGGCTGATCAAGTGGCCCGGCTTGTGGCAGTTCCCGCAGCCCATTCCCTCACTCAGGTCGATGAAGAGCACCTCGTTGATGCCCTCAAGCAGACGACTTCCCTTGTCGAACAGGTACAGGACAGCGCTGTGGCCTACTTCGTCGCTCGGGGGTGGGATCCAGCCTGGATCGCCAAGGCTCTCAATCAAGACGCGAAGGACGTCCGTCGCCGGTTGAAGGCTGCTCACCGCCCATCTCCCTTGCCGCCCTTGGAACGCCGCGAGCTCGATCACTGGCTGACACGGTACGACATAGCGGTGGCGGACCGAGGCCAGGACTGGTCCCTAGCCGATGGACCGCCCTCGGTCGGGCTGAGTCGCATCTCCATCTACGACGAACTGCGGCAGTTGGAGGAACGAGCCGCCGGACTGGATGCCGAGCCGCCGTCGCCAGCGAAGGCCAGCGAGCAGTTCCAGGTGCACGCGAGAAGGGCCGAGCTGTACGGGCAGGTCGCCGAGATCACCAATAATGAGGCGAAGCGGACCTCGTCCGAAGCACTTAAGGCCATGCGTGAAGCCTTTCTCGCGGCCAAGGAAGCCTGGAAGGATCATCATCATGCTCGCCCCAGCCCCACCACCGGCTGAACCCCTGGGGTGACGGGTCGCGGGACGCCGTCGGCGGGCCGGCCGCCTCCCTGGCCTGGTCGCCAGCGCGGGGCCGGTAGACAATCGTGGGGGACCAACCTGCCAGGAAGGCCCCCGCGTGATCGACATCAACTACACCCTCCACGGCGACGATGGCGAGATCCGGTACGGGGAGAAGCGGTCATCGCTTAGATGTTGCGTTCGATCATGGTGCGTGGCGCGGGACGGCTGTCAGCGCTGAAGGCCCGCCGGTTGAGTCCCAGGTGCTGACACGAGGGCCCGTGTGCGGTGAAGGCCGCGCCGGTCTCGGCGGTCATGATGGGGAAGAACTTCTTTGCTTCGGGCGACTGGCCGGTGGTGGCCCAGGTGTAGCCCGGGCCATCGCGGAGCGCACGATGAATCAGGCGGCGACCGAGGCCCTGGCGCTGCCATTCCTCGTTGATCGAGATCTTGTTGATGCGGCCGTGCTGGCATTGATCACAGATCTGCCAGACCAGGCGGGCGATGTCGTAGTCGTGCGAGTCGTAGACGTAGATCTCGCGCAGCTCTGCCGGGTCGGCCGGCGGGTGGTAGACGAAGCGCAAGGGCGCTCCAGGTGTGGTGATGCGTGCCCACCACCAGCGGACCTTTGAGACTCCCGGAATGCCTAAGGGGCTTCTGCTCTCGCGCATGTTGATCATCCTGCCGAGGTGGGCGTCACCCAGTCGATCACGATGGTGCGGCGGACGCCGGCGTCCAGCAGGGCCTGGCTCTTGTGCTGGCCGTTGATGTAGGCGGTGCGCCGACGACCGGCCTGGACGGTGAGCTGGATTCCGTCGCCCGGGCTGATGAGGGTGTTCAGCGCGTTCAGTTCCCAGCTGCTGAGACCTTCAGCTTGAGCGGTGTCGCGGACGAAGTCGTGGATGTCGTAGGCGGTCATGCCTGCGCGTTGGGCCCGTCGTACCAGCCGGATCGCGGTGGCGCAGACGCGATGCCAATCCCCGCCGTGGTACCAGCAGCACCGGCGTGCTTGGTGGCGGGGAACGAGCTGGCGGGCGATGCGGCGGGCCCAGCTGATCCCGGTGGGCATGCAGGCCTTGGCGCGGAAGGGGTGGGGGCGGGGGAGTCGCACCGTCCAGATCGTGCGGAAGCGGGGTTCGTCTTCCGGCTCAGGCGGGCGTGGCACATATCCGTCGCCGCGCTCGGGGTCCACCGCGTCGCCCAGCAGCCGGCTCAGCTCAGCCTCGGTGATCCGGCCCCATTCGGGGCAGCCGAGCTCGAACGGCCCGGTCAGGGTGAAGGTGACCAGGGAGAAGTGGTTGAAGGTGGCGTCGTCGAGGAGCTGGCGCTGGATCCAGATGGGCGGCTCGCTCTCGCCTGGGCAGTGACGGCGCCAGACCTCGGCAGCGTAGGTTTCGGCGGCGTTGACCAGAGAGGCTAATGGCTGTCCAGGCGTTCCTCGACCCCGGACTACGGGTGGAGAGAGGACCTGGGGCAGAGGAGCCGGGTGGGCTGGCCCTCCACGAACTGACTGACGCGGTAGCGAACTTCCAGGTCTGCCGAACGGCTGACCTGCACGCCAGATGGCAGTCGGCTGCCATCGAACTTTCGCTGGAATCCGACAAGCAATTCGTCGTCGTCGCCGTAGTCGTCATAATCCAGCCCGTATTCGTCGCTCAGAGCCTCGTCGTTGTCCCAGGCGTGCAGCGTGAAGTGCGCGCTGTCGCGTACGCACAAGCTCAGCGGTGCCGGGAGTTGGCTGGCAGGGACAAGAGCGTTTTTGCGCAGGAGCATGCGGCCTCTGCGGTTGGTGACGTGGACAGAGCGGCGAAAGTTCAGTGGATCGTCGTACAGTACCGCAGCAAGCTGGATCTGACCCGCGTCGGCGCCGTCGCCTGTGTTGAGGATCCGAACGCTCTCGATGGTGACAACGACCGGTGTTGGGCCTGGACCTTCGGCTCGGCATGGCGTGCCAGGCGGGTGGGGATTTCCTCCGGCGCGGATCCATGTGGCCAGCAGCAGACCGTCTCGGTTGACCAGCGCAGCCTCACGCACCAGTCGGCACCACTCGTAGCCGGTCTGGAGCGTCGCAAGAGCTCGAGCCTTTCGATATTTGAGGTCACGTTTTGCAAGCGACAGGCCAGTGTCCCCGCACTCTGGACAGTCCTTGTTGAGTACGTCATGCCGGATGCCTGTATAGGCAATTGGGGCTCCTAGGAAGGACCCCCGGGGGGTCAGATACCGAACGCTGCACTCATGATCTCCGCCCCCCCGGCCCGTTTCCAGCAGACGTCCGATCTGTGTCCCATCGGGCGAAATGAGAGTGGGAACGAAAAGGCCCCCGTCGTTTCGAGCTATCCGCCAGCCCTCAGGGATACCCGCCCAGTCATCGCCTCCCAGAAGGATGTCGCCGCGGACTACCTGACCGCCAGACGGCGCGAACCAGCGCTGAGCCAACGATCTCTGCGCCCCGCTGAGGTCGACCAGGTCGGACTGGGCAACCTTGATCCCGTGTATCTCGACGACCCCCGCAGCCTGGTCGTCATGAGCCGCAGGGAAGCCCAACTCAACCCAGTTGGAGTGACTGTAAAAGTCTTGGACGGTATGCATGATGTCACCGAACATAGAGGGGGCAGCCCATGTCCTTCCGATAAGTGCCAGTCCGGCCGAGCGATACCTGTCACGAATGAACTTCGCCGCACCATCGAACTCACAATCATCGAAGTGCTTCTCGTCGTCGGCGACACGATAGGACGAGAATCCTGCATCCATCCACTTGTGCCGGTGGTTGATGTCGCGGCGTACCGCTGTTCGCAGGAAGCTGTCGTTGATCGAAGACCCCAAGCCTTCCCTGGTGATTTCAAGGTGGTGATCTGGCCCGAAAGCTTGAGCTGACGGCGGAAGTCCGATCGCAAGGGTAGTGGTGAGGAGTGCAGCGCTGAGCAGCGCCAGAGATGATTTCCGATACATTCTGGGCCCTCCTGTTTCTGTCCGTACCGGGGGTTGGCTCCTCTCGTGTGGGTTGTACCTTTTATCCTAATGGTCGGATTGCTGTCGGGTCCGTCTAGGTTGTTTAGCCCATATCGGGGCGATGGGAGCCGCAGTTGCCGAGTTCAACGCGGCGCAACAGGAAGTACTTCTGGAATTCCGCCCACTGGTGTCGGACAGGTCGTCCATCAACATCTCGATCGCCCTCCTGGAGTCTCCGCTCCCATTGGCCAAAAGAGTAAAGTCCGTAGACGCTGTCTAGCTTCCGCATGACCCCCCTTCTCTGCTTCTGCTGTGGATGGGCAGTTTCTTGCGGGCGTTACCGATCTACTCGAGATCACTACCTGGGATTGGCTGGGGCCGCCATTGCTTTGCCAATCATATCCGTGACCTTCGCGGCGGCTGGTATCCAATTACCGTCGAGAAAGCCTTGCAGGTCAAGTTCTTTGATGAGAATTGCAAGCGCAATCCAGTCTCCGGTGAGTCCGGCTGCCAATAGCTTCACGGCGTCTGTCACATCGATCCCGTGATCTCCGATGTCCCTGAAGCCGTTCGTGACGTACGGTCCGCGGAACTGGATTCGCGTGATCTTGGCAGTGTATTTGCCGTTTCCTTCGAGTTTGATTGAGTAGAAGACGCGATCGTCCTTGCCGGCGTGTTCGTGTCTGAAGTACGACGTTTCTCCGTCTTGGAGAAGGTTTTTATTATCTATGGCGCGAATGTAGAACTCGTGTCCATCGATCTCGCTTGCGCCAGGGGGGTAGTCGCCTGCAACGGCCATCTTGATCGCTTCATCGAGTGGCGTCATGTCAACTCCTTGGTCGAGTGGGCCTATTAGGCTGGGCTGCTGCCTGAAACCGGAACTGCCTGCGGCGGGTCGTTTCAACAGCGGCAGATGCATCCTGGTCTTCATGTTTCATCGTGGCCCTCCCCCCGTCACCCTGTCGTGACGTCGGCGTGGCGGATGCGTGACACCCGGCTCTTCTTTGGAAAGGGCAGGGCGTCATAGTGTCGGTGTCCTCCTCGCTTTCGAGGCTGCCGTTCGCGCCCGAAGCCGCTTCGTCAGATTTACGCAAATCGGCGGAATCGAGTACGTCAAAGGGACTGGACATGTTCGAGTGATGGAGCTCAGGGTCAGTTGTGGGGGATGGGAGTCTTTCACGTTATACGGGATGCCGCTTCTTGCCATGCGCGGAAGACGTTAGACCCCGTCAGGGCATTCAAACCTCCTGGCGACTGAGGTCGCAGCAATTGCAACGCTGGGAGAAACTTCATGTCCACTACTGGATCACCCAAATACGGCCGCACATATAATGTCGTGAGTAAAACGCTTCGGTCTCGCGGAGTGGCCGTCGCGGTCGCGATCGCGGCGCCCACTGTCGCCTCCCTCGGATTCTTTTGGTACCGGCACTGGGCCGAGGGCACGCCTGACATGGTGCGGATAGAGCTCGCCGGATCCGCAGACACGATTCGGAAGATCATCAAGTCGTACCCTGGCCGCTACGTCGACGCACTGCATGCGGACTTCAGATTGATCCTTTCCTACGTCATCGCGACGGTCGCCGGGGCGTCACTCGGATGGTCGCTGTCGTTCACGCAGGCGGCCCGCCGCCTGTCACTGCTGGCGATGGGAGCAGGGATCGTTGCGGCCTTGTGCGACGTCGGAGAAGATCTGGCCCTGTTGCATGTCATCGAGCACGGCGGCGAGAACGGGTTCGCCGTCGTGGCCCAAGGGCTGGCGTTCACGAAGTTCGTCCTGCTGATGCCGGCGGCGGTCGTGGCACTCGTGGCGGTCGTGACGACGTTGTGGCGTGCCCGTCCGCGCCGACTCCGTACGTACGGTCGTCCATCCACCGCAAACCCCGGCCACGACGAACTCCCTTGGTGTCCGGTCGGCGCGAACGACGACAGGCTCGCGCACGAGCCCAATAGCAGCGAGGGCGTACGGCGATCGGCATGGCGCACGAACACGTACCTGCCGCCGAGCAGGCGCGCCGAACCCGGCAGAGACGCGGACACGATCGGGATCTGCGTCTCGGGCGGAGGTATCCGTTCGGCCACGTTCGCCCTGGGAGCACTCGACGCCTTGCGGCCGGTGCTGAAGAAGGCCCGCTACCTGGTGTCGGTCTCAGGTGGAGGGTATTGCGCCGGAGCGCTGCAGCTGGCGCTGCAGCGCAACCGGCCCGAGGAGCTCACCCCCGAGGGATTCGAATCGGTCGCCAACCCCGATGACGTCTACTCGGGCGGTTCGGCCGAGCTCGACCACACCCGCCGGCACGGCAACTACATCGCCGACGACGCGAAGCAATGGCTTGTCGCGCTCGGCGCCGTGTTGCGCGGAGTTGTGGTGAGCGTTGGGACCCTCGTGCTGACGGTAGTCGTTCTCGGACGGCTGCTGGCGCACCTCTACGCATCGCTCTCCGGCGACGTGCTGAAAACGCCGTGGCCCCCGCTGCCGGGGGTGCAGCGGACAATCGGCCTGCTGGCCGCCCCGTTCCTCCTGGCGTGGCTCGGCGGCGTGTGGCTCGACTCGTGCGAAAGACGGGCGTGCGTGAGACTCCGCCGGTGGTTCGCCCGGGTCAGGCGATATGTCGTGGCCACGGCACTGCTGGTCGCCGTCGCCGGCATCGGCGTGCCTCTGCTCGCCTGGACCGGTGGGTGGATCACCAGTCCCAGAGCCGTCCCGCTGGGATCGATCGCGCTGGTCGTCGTTGGCTGGCTATCCGCCCTGATCGGCGTGGGGCAGCGGCCGGCGAGCCGGAAGATCTTCGCAGGGCTGCGTCGCGCTTGGGGGGCGACGGTCGGTTCTCGGCAGCGGAGCATCACGGCCGCCGTGGCGGTGTTCGCCGGCCTGCTGGTGATCGTCATCGGACTGCTTTTGCTCCTCGGGAACGTCATCGCCACCACCGGGGCCGCATCCGTGACGACACGCTCATGGCCCTGGTTGAAGGAATGGCAGGTGACGGCCATCGCCGCGGCGGCCTTTGGGGTGATCGCGGTCGCCGACCAGGTTCGCTGGAGCCTGCATCCCTTCTACCGGCGGCGGCTCGCGACGGCGTTCGCGGTGCGCCGTGAACGCCGGGAAGGCCGGGTCCGGGCGGAGCGCTACGACTACGACAATGTGCGGACGACGTTGCATGAGTACGCCGGAGTGTGCGCGGACTTCCCGCGGGTCATCTTCCTGTGCGCCGCGCACGTTTCCGGGCAGGAGCTCACGCCGCCCGGGCGCCAGGTGGTGCCATGGACCATGTCCGGCGACTATGTCGGGAGTCCGGTGCTCGGCTGGATGCCGAGCAAAGCTCTCCATGACGAGATCCCGCCGCTCCTCCGGTACGACCTGACCGTGCAGGCGGCACAGGCGATCTCTGGCGCCGCGTTCGCCTCCCAGATGGGGCGGATGCAACGCCCGATCACCCGGCTGCTGACTCTCACGAACGTCCGGCTCGGTTCCTGGCTGCCCAACCCGGACTACCTTGGCCGCCGCCGGGCGGAGCTGCGCGAAGGGAACGGTTCGATGCCCTGGTGGCTGCCGGCCATGCCGAGACGGCGGTACCTGGTGACCTGGGCACGGGAGTTGATCGGCAGTTACCCTGCCGACGGTCCGTTGGTCTTCGTGACCGATGGCGGCCATTACGAGAACCTCGGCCTCGTGGAGCTCCTGCGGCACCGATGCCGCTACATCTGCTGCATCGACGGCAGCGGAGACCGGCCGAACGTCGCCCGGACCCTTGCGCAGGCGGTCGAGCTGGCCTACGAAGAGCTCGGGGTCACCATCGAGCTGGACCATCCCGAACGCCTGAGCGCCGGCCATGAGGGGCCGCAGCGCCCGCCCCCGGACCAACTGCTGGGCGAGCTGGAGGACCGGCTCGCCCAGGACTGTACGATCATCGGAAGGATCACCTATCCGGATCTCGGCCCGGACCTGCCCAAGGAAAACGGCTACCTCGTGATCGGAAAGGCCGTGCTCACGCGGGCAACGCCGTTCGAGGTGCTCGCCCACGCCACCGGCAACCCCTCTTTCCCCAACGACAGCACCGCCGACCAGTGGTTCGACTTCACCCGGTTCGACGCCTACCACACGCTGGGCCGCCATGTGGGAAAGAGCGTCCTGAGCGCGATGAAGAACCGCCCCTTCCCCAGCGGTCTTTCGCTGCCGTAGGCCATCGCTTTCCCGTGCCTCGCACGATCACGAGCGACGTTTTGCTAGGTCAGCAAGTGCCGCGACCGGCCCGAATGCGAGAGCGGTGAGGATCGCTGCACCAGCCAGCATCACACCTTGCTTGGTGAGCCTCCTGGGCTACTTCCTCTCCTCGCCAGGCTGTTTGCGCGACTGTCACCATCGAGTCAGTCATGCTCCGGCGATCGACTCCCCGGTCGTCTCAGCGGTCGCGGGTCGCGTGTAGACCGGCGGCGAGTTCGCGCAGCCGGGAGGTCGGTTCGAGGCCGAGTTCGGTGCGGAGGCTCTGCTCGTACAACTGGAAATGGCGCAGCGCCTCGGCCTGGTTGCCCTCCGCGAGGTGGGCCTCGATGAGCGCGGTACAGGCGCTCTCTCGCAGCGGTTCGGCATGGGCGGCCACGCTCGCGGCGGCCACGGCATCGGCGACCCTCCCCGCCCGGATGAACAGCGCCGACAGCGCCTCCAGCGCGTGCAGCCGCAGTTGGTGCCACTCCTCGGCAACGGGCAGGACCCAGTCGTCGTACCAGCCGGGCAGCAGGTGGTTGGACAGCATCTCGACGGCCTCCGCGCTGAGGATGGCGTCATCGGTCCGCGACGCCGGATCGAGGATGCGCTGCGCCAGCGACCGGGCGTCGTCGAAGTCCACGTCTGCCTCCGGGCACAGCCGTATCTCGGTCGCTTCGACGTGCAGCATCCGCCGCGCAACACCGTCGAGGCGAGCCAGGGCCGATCGCAGGCTGGCGTGCGCGCGCCGCTCCGGCGCATCGGGCCAGAGGGCCGCGGAAATGAGGGTACGGGAGACAACGGTCCGGCGGTTGAGAGCCAGGAACGAGAGCAGACGTTCTGAGCCATTCGAGAGGGTGAACTGGTCGTCTCCGGAAAGCAGCCGGAACCCGCCGAGAAGCACGAGACGGAGAAGGCCGTGGCTGCTCTTCATAATCCTCCGGTCCTCGCTGTCCGGGATCAGAAGCACACTTTCGCCCCAGCCCTTCCTTCACCTGTAACGATACCTGTCGTGTTCCTATCGGCCCGGAGGGGGCGGGGTTGCCGGGCCCGGCGTGGCGAGGCGCGACCCCGACCAGGCCGTTCGGTTTCCGCGGCCCATCTGACTCTTCCCTGACCACTCACGGGTCGGTCACCTGCCAGGGCAGGCCGGCTCGGGAGGCGTTCGCGGTGATCTCGACCGCCGCGCGCTGGAGCGGCCTGTCGACCAGTGGTTCGACGTCAGCGTCGACGACCACGTCCTGCCCGATCTTCCCCGGCAAACGCTACGAGGATTGGCAGCTCGACGACCCCGCCGGGCAGGGCGTCGACGCCCGCGGCCCATCCGTGATCAGATCGAGGGCAGCGTCCGCGCCCTGATCGGTGACCTCCTGCCCGGCGAACGAGGATGAGCAACGCAACCGTGAAGATCGCCGCCATGACAGTCCAGCATGCCGCCCAGGTGCTGGCCATTTACCAGCTCGGCATCGACGAGGGACAGGCGACCTTCGAGACCGCCGCACCCACCTGGTCGAGCTTCGACACCGCCAAGCTGCCTGCACACCGGCACGTCGCCCTGGACGACACCGGCCAGGTGCTCGGCTGGGTGGCAGCCACCGCCGTCTCCGACCGGTGCGTCTACGTCGGCGTGGTGGAGCACTCGGTCTATGTCCATCCCGGCACCCGCCGCCACGAAGTCGGATACGCCTTGCTGCAGGCCCTGATCACCTCCACCGAGGCCGTCGGCATCTGGACGATCCAGTCCGGCATCTTTCCGGAGAACACCGCAAGCCTTGCCCTGCACACCCGCACCGGATTCCGGATGATGGGGTGCCGTAAAGAAACGCGTCACTAGCCCCAAACCAGCTCCGGTCGGCCTGCCGGGCCGGGCTACATCTGGGCTTCGAACATTGTGGGATAAGTCCGGCAGGTGCTGCCGTGACGGCGGGGTGAAAGGCGTTCGCGCAGGTCGTGCTGCTTGGTAAGGAGCCTTATGTCAACCCTCCGCCACCCTCCCCGGCCGGTCCCTGCCCCGCCACCTCGCCAACCTCCCCACCGCCCGCCTCGGGCCTGGCCAGGCGCAGCCTCTGCCACCCGTCCGCGCCCGCCACCACCCGCCAGCACGGCGGCCACACCCGCTGCACGCCCGCAGCCGACGGCGCCACTCGCGCGCCGTCCAGCTCCGCCCGCTCCAGCCCCGTCGCCCCGCGGAACGCGGCGGCGCCGGAGAAGGTCGTCCCAGTGAACCCGGCGGCGCCGGAGAAGGCCGCCCCGGCGAACCCGGCGTCGCCGGAGAAGGTCGCGATGTCGAACCTGGCATAGCCGGAGAAGGCCGCCCAGCCGAACGCGGCGGCGCGGGTGAAGGTCGCCCCGCGGAACTCGGCGTAGCCGGTGAAGGTCGCGCTGTCGAACCTGGCGTAGCCGGTGAAGGTCACCCTGTCGAACCCGGCGGCGCCGGAGAAGGTCGCGCTGTCGAACCTGGCGTAGCCGGTGAAGGCCACCCCGGTGAACCAGGCGCCGCCGGCGAAGGTCGCCCCCTCGAACCCGGCGTCACCGGCGAAGGCCGCCCAGCCGAACCTGGCGGCGCGGGTGAAGGTCGCCCCGCGGAACTCGGCGTCGCCCGTGAAGGTCGCCCCCTCGAACCCGGCGCCGCCGGCGAAGGTCGCCCCCTCGAACCCGGCGCCGCCGGCGAAGGCCGCCCCCTCGAACCCGGCGTCACCGGCGAAGGCCGCCCGGCCGAACGCGGCATCGCCGACGCGGCAGCGGCTCAGGTCGAAGTCGAGCAGGGTGGCGCCGGTGAGATCGAGGCGGATGCCGGCCCAATGGCGGGCGTTGGGGTCGGCGCTGTGGGGCTGCCACCGGCGGCGGGCGGGCGGGTCCTGGTAGCGCAGGTGCGCGGTGAGGATGCGCTGGGCGGTCAGGCGGACCTGGCGCTCCTCGTGCGGATCTCGGCCCGCCGGCGCGGAGACGCCGCCGATGGTGGCGCGCGGCACGGCGGGCTCGGCCCGGCCGGTCTCGTCCGGGGGCGAGGTGTACGGCATGCGTAAGTACGCGCAGATCACGTCCACGATGGTCTGCCGGAACTCTGGGGCGGGGTTGTCCTGAGCGAGCTGCTCCAAGGCGTGCAGGCCGCCCAGGCGGACCGGGGCCTGGGCGCTGCCGAGCTGCTCGACGGCCTTGCCGTAGCGGTCGGTCACATGGCCGCGCTCGCCGAGCTGGAAGGTGCGCCGGGCGGTGTCGGCGTTGCGCGCGGTGTAGTAGACCGCGACCAGCGCGGCCAACCCGGTCGCCACGGCCAGCACCCGGCCGCGGACCGCGTCCAGGGCCGCCGCCAGATCCTTACCGGCCAACCCTGCCGACCCGCCGATCGCCACCCCGTCCATGTGCTCCAGCACCCAGTGCGCCCCCGGGCCCAGCACCCAGACGATCCCCGCCACCAACGCCAGGCCGGCCGCAGCCACCACTATCGAGACAGGCTTCACGTCCTCCACCGTGACCCGAATCGGGGTTCGCAGCTAGAGCCAGCGGTACACCCGCTGCCCCTTCCAGGCGTACTTGGTCTGCGGGCCTTACTGACGTACGGCCGTGATCACGGGGGCGGGTGTCACGAGGGGTCGCGTGCTTCGAGGCGGGCCAGGGTGGCGTCGCGCTTGGCGCGTTCGCGGTGATTGCGCCAGGCGTGGTGAACGTCGGAGATCAGGTCGATGACGGCCTTGTCGCGGGTGGCGGGGCGCTTGCCGCCGCCGGCGCCCGTGCCCAGATGCCAGGCCAGGCTGCCGCCGCGGTGGCGGGCCTCCCAGCCGGAGCGGCCGCCGGTGGCGGTGTGGTGCAGCTGCACGGTGCCCAGCAGATGCCCGGCAACAATGACCCAGTAGGCGCCGCGATCGGTCTTGACGACCTGGTGCGCCTCGATCTCTTCGTCGGTAAACCAGCGGCGGCGTTTGACCGGGTCGACCTCGGTGGTCCACGGCACACCGTCGGGCACCGGCGGGGCGGGCTCGCAGGAGCGCGGGGAGCGGCTCGGCGCGGCGGCCGCCGGCGGCTGGTCGACCGCGGCCGGATAGGCGTCGGCCTGTTCCACCGCCTGGGCGTCCGGGACCTCAGGCAGCGGAAGCGGGGGAGGCGTAGCCGCGCTGGCGGGGACCTGGTCGACCTCGACCGACTCGACCGGCTCGGCGGGCTCGGGTTGGGCGCCGGGTGGCTCGTCGTCCTCCAACGCCCGATACAGCGTCGACCGGCCGATGCCGAGCTCGCGGGCGATTGCGGTGACGGACTGCCCCGGGCGCGGCGGGCCCGGGTGGCTCGGTGCGCACCACCAGCTCGCCGGGCGGCATCTCGGAGCGGCCGAACTCCAGCCCGTCGTGCACCGCGTCGCTGGCGTGCGAGTCGCCAAGCACCCGGGCGGCGGCCGCCAGGCGCAGCGGCACGAACCCATGCCCGTTGTCCACGAGCAGGCGGCCGGTCAGCCCGGCCCCGTTGGCGCGTTCGCGAGTCTTACCCTGAGGTCACCTTGACAGAGAGGCTTAAGGGCATAGCTTTAGCTATTAGTAGTAGCTAAACACGTGATACGGAGATTTGCGATCTTGGAGAAGCGACATGACACACCAGCACCAAGCGGCAAGGACGGAACGGACCGCCGCCAGCTGCGGCGCCAGAAGACACTGGAGGAGATCTTGCAGATCGCTGTCGAAGTCATGACGGAAGAAGGAGTGGCCGCGCTACGCCTTTCCGAGGTCGCCCGGCGCATGGGGATCCAGCCGCCCTCGCTGTACAAGTACTTCCCCTCGAAACTGGCTGTATACGATGCGTTGTTCCAGCGCGGCTGGGAACGCACCTTGGTGGCTTTTCAGCAGGCCGCGAAGGAAGCCGCGCCTGGCCTGCCGGCGCTCACCGCCGGTTGTGCGGCCGTGGGCCGCCTCGCGCTGGAAGCTCCGGTTTTGATGCAACTGACCTCCTGGCGGACGGTGCCGGGGTTCGAACCCAGCCCAGCGGCCTACGCCCCAAGCGTCGCTTTCCAAAGCGAGGTGTCGCGGGTGGTCCAAGAGGCCGCTCACTTGGGTCAGCTTCACCCCGATGCCGCCTCAGAGGAGGGCGGGGCCATCTTGTCGGTCCTATTCGCCGGAGTGATCACCCAGCAGATGGCCAATGATCCGGCGGCCCGCTTCGGGGAGGGACGTTTCACCCGACTGCTTCCCACCCTCTTGACCATGTTCGCCCGCACCTACCCCTCTGAAGGGGACCCCCCGTGAACGCGACCCACACCATCAACGCCCATACCATCGAGCGCACCTCACTGCCCCGCTCACACGAGATCCTTCACACCCAGGTCGCGGCCTTCCTGGCCCTGTTGAAAGGCTTGGACGCCGAGGACTGGTACCGCCCGACCGCCTGTGCCCGCTGGAGGGTGCGAGATGTCGTCGCTCACATGATCGGACAAGCCGAAGAGGGCGTGCGCCCTGTTGTCCTGCTCCGCAGAATGCGTCGAGGCCAGCGGCTCTACCCGGCCCTGCCCGCTTTGGACGGCCACAATCAATGCCAGGTCGATGATCGGCGCACCGTCGGCCCTGACGAATTGATCGACCACTACCTTCACTGGAGCGACCGCTGGCTACGCGCGGTGCGGCGCCTACCCACCCCGCTCCTGAAAATCCCGCTGAGCTGGGTCTTCCCCGACACGGCGGCGTTGCGGGACAACTCCCTGGACTACCTCGTGAAGGTTTTGATGGCGCGCGATGTGTGGATGCATCGCCTCGATGTCGCCGATGCGACCTCCAAGATCTTCGCCCCGGCTAATGGTGATCGCGACATCGTTGAACAGGTGATCAGCGACCTGGCCCGCGACTGGACCGCGCCGTCGGTGCTGCTGGATCTCAACGGCGTGACGCCGGCCCGCTATGCGCTCGGCGTAGGGGAGACCACCGCCACGGTGACCGGTGGCGTCCTTGCCCTCATGCGCCACCTAGCCGGGCGGGCCCGCAGCGGCGACCTGGTCATCACCGGTGACCCACGTGTCGTCGCGGCCATGGAAAACGCGCGCGTCGAATTCTGATTCCGCTAGGCACGCAAGAGCGGCTGACCCGGCGCACCAAACCCACCGTGTTCTTGCCTTGGTCAGTGCTGTCCGCATTGACCTTTTTCAGGGCCGCCCACGCCAGGTGACTCCCGCATGCCCTGCGGCCCCGACCGCGCTCCAATCCATCCCGAAGGAGATGGCAATGACCTAAGCCCACGTTAGTGAAGGCTCGCCGCAACAGTCACCGTCACGCACTGGCTCGCCCACAACCTCTGGGAGGAGGCGGGCCTGCAGGTACTCCCGGACATCGTTCACAACCTCGGTCACCAGCACCCGTAGTGCTGAGACCTACCGAAAGGACCACCACCATGCAAACCAACGACATCCAGCTCTCGCGCGTCTTCACCACCAAAGCCAGCGGCGGCACCCAGGACAACACCCCGACCGAGCTGGGCGGAAACCGGCAGCCGGAGTTCTACCTGACCATCGTCGCCGAGTCCGGCGACAACCTCGGCGATCTCGGCGCCGCATACACCCTGTACGTCCGGGCCGCCTCTACCTCAGGCGGGGCAACGGGCTTCGCCCGTATGACACAGAACGAGACCGTCACCAGCGGCCTGTACGACTGGAAGGACCTGGGAGCCAACAACGGCTACGCCAAGATCTCCCACATCAGGGTCAATTCGGCCGACTTCCCCGCAGGTGACTCGTACGAGTTCGTCGCGACGCTGGTCACGAAGAGCGGGATCGTCTCCAAGGCGGTCAGCAACGAGTTTGTCTCCTTCTAGATCCAACCTGCCCTGGGCGGCTGTGGCCGTCCCAGGGCTCCTCCAGACTGCGAAAGGAGCATGTCGTGACCGGAGAGCGGAGCAGAGGAGGCTTCGTCACCTTCCTCACCGGGCTCCTGGGATTGGTGACCGCAGTCGTGATCCTTGCGACCTCCCTGCAGGGCAAGTCGAGCGGGGAAGACGGCGGGAACGATCTTCCTTCCTTTGTGCCCGGACCGACTGGAACTGTGTCACCGGCCCGGAGCCCGACAGTGGCCACCCGCATCTGCAACACCCTCACTACAGGCGCGCACAGCGAGATCGTTGTTGTCACGCTCGGCATCGGCGGGACACGCAACGAATTGCTAGTGAACACGTTGAGGCCGACCCGCTGCATCGTGTGGAGGAGCATCAAGCCTGGTACGTATCGCTACACGCTCTTCGTCAAGGTGGACTCCGGCGTCGGGACTGAGTCCTTCGAGGGCACAGGCACCATCCGCGTGTTTGACGGCGCCCGGTACCTCGTCGTCTCGGACGACGTCACAGCCGCGCTGCAGCTTGGTTAGTAGAGGTCTTCTTGTCGGGCCCTGTCTGACCTGGGCGAAGATCCACATTGTCACACAATGTGACACCAAGCCCGGTTCGCCGTTCCACTACTACTCGACGGCCAGCCTGTGCGTCGGCCTGGCGATCGCCCTGGACCGGCTGCCCGACACCGTGCTGGAGCCCGGCCCCGGCTGGCTGGCGCTGTACGGCTTCTTCGAAGAGATGGTGCAGGCCAATCGGACGGCAAGCCTCCCATCGGCTCTCGACGCCGACGGCGGACCTGGCCACGGCGGACGGGCGGCGTCGACGGCCGCGGTGAGGACTGCGGCCGCGTACGAGTCGGTGCCGCGTCCTCCATGACTGCGCCGGCCTCGGTTATCGTTAATCCCTCGGATGGTTCTCTGTGGGTGCGGGGTGTTCCATATTGGCCGATCAGGGGGAAGACCCGGCGCGAGAGTGGCCCGCCACTCTCAACATCGCTGAAATGCTTGAAAACGGGTGGCAGCCCCACCCTTTCCGGCAATTCCTCCTCAAAGTGCACAGCCGATGCAATCTCGCGTGCGATTACTGCTACGTCTACACCCTCGCTGACCAGAGCTGGCGCTCGCGACCGATGATCATGGCTCCTGACCTGATCACCACCGCCGCCGAGCGCATCGCCGAGCACGCCGCCCGGCATCACTTGAGTTCTGTCCGGCTGATCCTGCACGGTGGCGAGCCCCTGCTCGCCGGGCCCGCCTTTCTCCGTAAGATCGTGGAGACGGTACGCGCCGAGGTGGACCAGGATCTGCGGGTCGATGTGTCCGTGCAGACCAATGCGGTGCTCCTGGACGAGGACACCCTGCGATGTTTCCGCGACCTGAATGTGCAGGTGGGAGTGAGCCTTGACGGCGGTCGCCGGGCCAACGACGCAATCGGCGCTTCGCCAACGGCCACAGCAGCTTCGCCGCCGTCTCCAGTGCCCTTTCCCTGTTGCTCAGCCCACCGTTCCGGCATTTGTACGGCGGGCTGCTTTGCACCGTGGATCTGGCCAACGAACCGGTAGAAACCTATGAGGCGCTGCTGGAGTTCCAACCGCCGGTGCTCGATTTCCTCCTCCCGCACGGCACCTGGGAATCGCCGCCGCCGGGTCGGCCCCCGGACGCGAGGAAAACGCTCTACGCCGACTGGCTGATTGCGGTATTCGACCATTGGTACGGACGCAGCGGGGAAACGGTCGTCCGCTTCTTCCAGGAGATCATCAATCTGCTGATGGGGGGCGCGTCGGCCACCGAGGCCGTGGGCTTGACGCCGTCCACGTTGGTGGTGATCGAAACCGATGGCACGATCGAGCAGACCGACTCGTTGAAGACGGTGCGGCACGGTGCCCCGGCCACCGGCCTGAACATCGTCGACCATGCTTTCGATGCCGCGCTGCGGCACCCCGGCATGGTCGCCAGGCAACTGGAGTGGGAGGCGCTGAGCGACACTTGCAAGGAGTGCCGCTTCGGTACGGGTGCCACCGGTCGGGTCGCCCCGGGCGTCTCAGCCCGGGGCTCCCACAGAACCGTGCGTAACAATCTCTCGTTACACGGCTCTTGTCGTCCTG
>NZ_JBEZDR010000040.1:0-57442 GCF_040648415.1 Nonomuraea sp. NPDC049141 | reverse complement strand
GCAGTGAGTCACGCTGCCTGACGCGGACCGGACCGTCGAAGCCATCGACGGCGAGGAACTGCAAGCTCGGTCGTTTACGGCCGAGAAGCTGACAAGTACACCGCCGACCAACCCGAGCTCCCAGGGCTCCTCGCGCGGATGCACGCGGTCACCGAGGAGTACGACGACCGGATGCTGATGGGCGAACTCCATCTCAAGCTGGAACGCGTCGCCGCTCTCGGTGGCCGGGGGCTGGACCTCGCGATGAACTTCTCCCTCATCGACACCCCCTGGAACGGCATCGACCTGGCGAACCTCATCCAGCGCTACTACGGCGCGCTCCCGCCTGGCTCGCACCCCAACTGGGTGCTGAGCAACCACGACAGGTCGCGTCTCGCCAGCCGGATCGGACCGGACCGCGTCCCCGGCGCACTGGCCCTGTTGCTCACACTCAAGGGCACGCCGACGCTCTACTACGGCGACGAACTCGGCCTGCCCGACGCCCCGGTCGACGGCAGGCATGCCCGCGACTGCGCCGAACTACGCGCGCCCGGCCTCGGGCTCGGCCGGGACCCACAGCGGATGCCCATGCCGTGGCGCGAGAAGCCGGCGCATGCCGGATTCGCTCCCGATGACGTCGCGACATGGCTCCCCATACCGTCGTGGGCGGGACAGTTCAGCGTCGAGAGCCAGGAACTCAGCCCCCGCTCGGTTCTGTGCCGCGTCAAAGAACTCCTGATGCTCCGGCGAGAGCTGGCCGCCCTGCGCCGAGGCAGAATCACCATGCTTTCCCACCACCCGGACCACCTCGCCTACCTCCGCGGCGACGGAGAAGACGCGGTTCTTGTGGCGGTGAACCTTTCCGAGCGTCATCAGAGAATCGCCTTCAGCGGTACCGGGCGGGCGCTGTGGTCGTCGCACGCGACCGCCGATGAGCGAGACCATCCGGCCGGCGCGGTCGACCTCGCACCGTTCGAGGCGCGCCTCTTCTCGGTGACTTCCGACAAGTGGCCGGTTCCGGTCACGGCATAGGAAACCAGACCTCGGGAGGTTACCGTCGGGAACGTTCCCGCGAGGGAGAGGTAGCCATCCATGGACCCAGGACTGTCCGATTCGCGTGCGGTGCTCAGCAAGCTGATCGAAGTCCGGCAAGCCCTGGCCGGAAGCCGGGTGGCTGTCGATCGCCAGGTCCGGACGAAGCGCCTCAAAGCCATGGACGCGCTGCTCGTCGCCGCGTGCACCACGTACGACCAGGACAAAGACGCGTTCACGTTCGGCGACTTCCTCAGCCAATGGCTGGAGATCAGCCCGATCACGTCGGCGGAGCTGGCCGGTGTCGCCCTGACCGTGGAGGACGGCGACGCGCTGGGGGCCGGCTGGGAGCGCGTCTTCGGTGCCTACCTGCTCGCGCTGCTCGACAGATGGCCCGCCATGAGCCTCACCGACAACCGGGTCCGCGATCGCATACTCGCCGGGCTGCGCCGCTGCGCGGTCACCGTTCGCCCCTGCGCCGACGGCGTCGTCAGGTTACGCGCGCTCACTCGCCAGGACGTGTACCAGGACACCGCGCTTCCCGTGCTGACGCGCCGGGTCGTGCAGCTGCTGCTCGGGGGTGGCAACGGGCCGGGGCTGACGTTGTACCGGTATGTCCTGCCGCTGTACGGGCTGCCCGCGGCGTACGCGAACGTGAGCCGGGACATCGAGGGGGAGGGGTACACGACAGACCTCTCCTTCGTGCCCGCACACGAGCGCGACGCCGTCCAATACGCCATCCTGCGGACGACTCAGATGATGCTCAAGGGCGCGCCCCTCGACCTTCGGGGTGCCGTCTGGCCGCTGACCATCCCTGTCCCGGGCGGGTACGCGCGCTACGAGCTGATCACTGACCACGACGGTCGCGTGCGTGCCGAGCGGCTCGGCGACGGCGTGGATCGGCCGCTGCCCGCGTGGTTCTCCCGGGCGCGTACCGTGGACGAGCGCAAGGCATCGCTCAAGCAGACGTTCCAGCTCGGCGGCGTGGGCGATCGGCCACCGGGCGCCAAACGCGCCGAGAAGAAGTGGACCGCCGCCGAACTCGGCCAGGTCGCCTCCGTGCTCGACCGCATCCCGGCAGGCGACCGCGGCGCGCTCACCGGCACGTCGCTCATCCGCGACTTCGCGTTGACCTCCGACGAGGTGGCCAGCTTCCACGGCGGTATGACTCACGTCGGCATGGGCGGCGACGACCTCGACGGTCCGCCCGCCGAGCCGACGCCGCACCTGCACTGCTATGACGTCATTTTTGAGCAAATGGCGCGAATGGCGTGTGGCCCGCCGGGAGACAGCGGGTCCGGCGGGGACGCGACCGTCCTGCACGAGATCGGCCACGTGGTCACCATGTGCCCCCATGAGCAGGCCGTCCGGGAACTGGCCAGGCTCCGCGACAAGCCGCGGACCGCCTACGAGCAGCTCGACATGTACCTGCGCTCCCAGCCGACCACCGACGCCTTCGTCGCCGCCTTCACCGCCTGGACCCTCGCCTACGGCGCCTACACCGCCGCCAACGACGCCTTCTCGGAAGCGGCGCACGCCTGCTGGCAGGCCTTCAGAACGGACGTGCCCGGGAACGCCGAGGCGCTGCTCAGCCACTACGCGGAGGCCCAGAAGACGGCCTTCGCCACGGCGGAGCCCACGATGACCGCCGCCCGAGGCCTCGACGCGCTGCTCCCCGCCCAGGAGCGCAAGGTCGTTCTGGTCACCGAGGTACTGCTGAGCCGCCATACCCTCATTCCCGGGCTGGCGGCGCCTGGATTCAGGCTGGCGAGGTTCGCGGCTTACGCCCGCCGGGTGGGCTTCGTGCCGTTCACCGCGTACGGGCAGAGCTCCAACAAGGAGTTCTTCGCCGAGACGTACGCCCTCTACACGACCGACCGCGAGCGACTGTGGCAGCTGAACTGGCGGATGTGCGCCTGGATGGAGGACGGTTACCCGGCTCTCGGCTCGTACGAGCCGACAGTCCGCTGACCCCCTTTCGGCCGGCGCTCAGGCTGGAGTGTGCGCGTAAGGGTGGACGTCGATGGGCGGGGTCTCGCCCAGTGCGAGCGCGGCGGCGATCTCGCCGGTGAACGGCCCCGCCGTCAGGCCGTACGCGCCCAGGCCCGTCGCCACCACCACCCGCTCGGTCAGCCGCTCGATGAGCGCCGTGCCCGCCGCGTGCACCGGCCGCAGGCCCACCCTGGTCTCCACCACCCTCGCGCCGTCCAGACCGGGCGCCACCCGCAGGCCCGCCGCCAGCACCTCGTGGATCCCGCCGACGGTGACGTACGGCGAGAACCCGGCGTCCTCCACGGTCGCGCCGACGACCAGCCGCGAGCCGGGGAACCCCAGCAGGTACGGTCCGCTCCGCGGCAGCACGATCGGCCAGGAGGCGGTGTCCACGCCGTCGAGGGCGGCATGCACGATCTGCCCGCGCCTGGGGAACACCGGGAGCTCCACCCCCAGCGCCCGGCACACCTCCCCACTCCAGGCCCCGGCGGCCACGATCACCGCATCGGCCTCCACCCGCACCCCGTCTTCCTGGGCCGGAGCGCTGAGCCTCTCGGTCGGCACCTCGTCTTCCTGGGTCGGCGCCCCAAGCCTCTCGGTCGGCACGTCGTCTCCCCGAGTCGGCGCCCTGAGCTCCTTGACCGGCGTCTCTCCGACCGGCGTCCCCGTATGCGGCTTCGGGCCGGGGGAGCCGGTGGTGGTGTGGAGGCGCACCGCGCCGTCGGGGGTGAGGGTCGCGGTCCCCGTACGGAGCTCGGTGCCCCGGCGGACGGCGGCGTGGAGGAGGGCGTCACGTACGGCCCGCCCGTCCACCCGGGCGGCCCCCGGCACATGGATCGCGCTCAGCTCCGGGCTGAGCGGCGGAAACAGCGCCGACGGAGCCGCCACGTCCGTGATGTCGCCCATTTCCGGCGCCTCCGGACGGCGGCGCAGCAGGAGGGCGCGCACCGGCTCCAGTTCGGCCGGGTCCCGGGCCACCAGCAGCGCCCCCACCCGCGCGTATCCGATGTCCGCGCCCAGCGCCGACACCAGCTCCGGATAGCGGCGAGCACCCTCACGCGCCAGCGCGTACCAGGCGTCGTCCTCGGCATGGTCCACCCACGGGCACACGATCCCCGCGCCCGCCTCCGTCGCCCGCCCGCTGAAGGCCCCGTCCACCACCGTCACGGACACCCCGCGCCCGCTCAGCCACCAGGCCGCGGACGCTCCGACGATTCCGCTACCGATCACCGCAACACGCATGTTCCCATGATCGCAGCCGGGACGGCGTCGCGAGGAGCGCGTCCGGATCGCGTTCAGAACTGCGGGAGGTCAGCCGCCGGCGGACCAGCCGTGCGCCTTCATGAGATGGCTCGCCACCCGGGCGAAGCGGTGGCCGTCGAGCACCGCTCCCTCGCGCCTGATGTCGTCCTCGTCCAGGACGAAGACGCGGTCCAGCCGCAGGTAGGACGTCTTGCCGTCGCGCCCCCACACGCCGATCTCCAGCCAGTCGGGGCCGTCGTCGCCCTGGCTGGACAGCATCATGCCCAGCAGTCGGCGGCCGGTGCGGCCCACGACCAGCAGCGGCCGGTCCTTGCCGCGCTCCGGGTCCTCCTCGTACGGCACCCAGGCCCAGACGATCTCGCCGGGATCGGCCAGCCCGTCGAGGTCGGGGGAGTAGGACAGCGTCGCGGCCCGGTCGAGCGAGTAGATCTCCTGTACCGCGCCGCGGGCGGGCCGGGGGTCCTCAGCTGAATCACGCACGCGTGGGAGCTTACGCCACGGGGCTGTCGTTGATCGAATCCTGTGCGGGACCACCGAGCCGCCGGTCTCGTCGGTCCAGAGTTCTTCGAGCTTGCCGCCCGCCACCACGTCGAGTCCGGCCACTTCGCGCGCCACCGGGTCCGTGAGCGTGTGCCACACCGTTGCGGGCGGCGCGGCGATGGTGACGGACATGTCAACGGTCATGAGGCCGGTCGCCCGGAGCGAGCAGGCGGCGTAGCACCGCGGGGGTGCGGCCGGCGTGCCGGCGGACCGTACGGGTCAGATGGGCCTGGTCGGCGAACCCCAGCTCGGCGGCCAGCAGCGCCAGGTTCGCCGCGCCGCCCTCCAGGCGGTCGAGTGCCCGCCCGACGCGCACGCGGTTGCGGTAGTGGGTCAGCGATACGCCGAGCTCCCGGGTGAACGCCCTGCTCAACTGGTAGGGCGAAACCGCCAGGAACTCGGCCAGCGGCAGAAGCCCGTCGGCGGCGGGATGGCCTGCGGCGATGGCGTCCCGGGCAGCCTCCACGATCACATCCGAGGCGTCCCGCCGCATCGGCAGGGGCGCGAGCTGGGCCAGGGCGGTGGAGACGAGGGGCAGCAGGGCTTCGGCGAGCTCGAAAGCCGCGTCGCCGGTGCGGGCGGCGGCCAGGAAGCGGCGGTGGGCCAGGTCGAGCCGGGCGTCCACGTAGATCGTCGAGCGGGACGGTGCCGCGCCGTCACCCGCGAGTGAGCGCCACAGGTCCGGCGACACGCACAGGGAGGTGCACACGTCGCCGCCCGCCGGGTGCGCGAAATGCTCCTCCTCGCCGGGAATGCCGAGGTAGGCCATCGTCGGATCCACCACGGTGGCCCGCCCGTCGGCCTTGCGGCGGAAGCGGCCGCGGCGGACCAGCACCACCCGGTAGGCGGAGCTCATTTCGGGCGGTGACCACCCGCGATGATCGTCGTGGCAGGTCACCGCGTCGAGGGAGAACCCGGACCCGATGCCGAGACGGACGGCTGAACGCACGTGCCGCACCCTACGCTCCGGCTACGACATTCCCGCCGACGTCGCGGGCAGCGCACGGAATCCCCAGCGGGGAGCGCGGAATCCCCGGCGGGCAGCGCACGGAACTCCCGGCGGCGGCGCAAGGATGTTCAAGACCCGGCCGCCCGCTTCGCCCCACCCTGGACCCATGACAACCACCATCACGATTTCTTCGGTCATCTTCGATTGCGCGGACCCGGCCACCCTTGCCGATTTCTACGCCAAGGCCACCGGCGGCCGGATCAGCCACAGCGACAGCGACTTCGCCACCGTCGAGGGCGGCCCCGTCGGGCTGGCGTTCCAGCGGGTCCCCGGCTACCGGAGCCCTGGCTGGCCCGATGACGCCAAGCACGTCCACCTCGACCTCCAGGTGGCCGACGTCGAGGCCGCCGTCAAGGAGCTGGTCGCGCTCGGCGCCGCCGTACCGGAGTTCCAGCCCGGTGGCGCCGACTGGACCGTGCTCACCGATCCTGAGGGGCATCCGTTCTGCGTCGCGGCAGGTGGCTGACCAACTACCTCCACCCACAAGGAGACGCTCCCCCCAGCGGCCGTACGCCGAGCGGTGCGACGCCGTCGACGAGGGCGACAGCCGTACGAGGTTCGTCTGACACGCGGACCCGCACCCCGATCACATCAGGGACTGAGTGCTGTGAAGAAGTCCCTGATGTCCGCCGCGAGCAGCAGGGGCGCCTGAAGCGCGGCGTAGTGGCCGCCGGAGGGAAACTCCGACCAGCGCACCACGTTGTGCACCACCTCGGCGTAGCGGCGCACCGAGCTGTCGCCGGGGAAGACCGCCACGGCCGTCGGCGTCTTGCCCGGCTCGGTGGGCAACTCCCAGGCTGAAGAGCCCTCGCGGTAGAGGCGCGCCGAGGAGCCCGCCGTGTCCGTCAGCCAGTAGATCGTCACGTTGGTCAGGATGTCGTCGCGCGACAGGCCGCCGACGTCCTGGCCCCAGGAGGCGTACGCGTCGAGGTTCCAGGCGAGCTGGCCGGCGGGCGAGTCGGCCAGGCCGTAGGCCAGGGTCTGCGGCCGGGTGCTCTGGATCATGGCGTACCCGGAGTAGTGGCGGTGCCAGCGCTCCACCCCCTTGGCCCGCTCCACCTCGGCCTCGGTCAGCCCGGCCATATCGTCGTTGGCGAACGTCGTGAGCGCGTTCAGGTGAACCCCGACGACGTGCTCGGGGTCGAGCCGGGCGACCTCGGGGGAGATCAGCGAGCCGAAGTCGCCGCCCTGCGTGCCGTATCGCGTATAGCCGAGCCTGCTCATCAGCTCCGCCCAGGCGGCGGCGACGCGCCGCACGCCCCAGCCGGTCTCCGCCGTCGGCCCCGAGAAGGCGAAGCCGGGGATCGACGGGATGACCAGGTGGAAGTCGCGGCTGAGGGGTTCGATGACGCGCGCGAAGTCGGCGAACGTGCTGGGCCACCCGTGCGTCAGCAACAGCGGCAGCGCGTCCTCGCGAGGGGAGCGCAGGTGCGCGAAGTGCACGCGTTGCCCGTCGATCACGGTCGTGTACTGCGGCAGCGTGTTCAGCCTGGCCTCGTGCTCGCGCCAGGAATAGCCGTCCAGCCAGTAGTCGGCCAGCTCGCGGACCGCTTCCGGCGGCACCCCGTACGACCAGCCGACCCCCTCCAGAGCGTCGGGCCAGCGAGTACGGCGCAGCCGCTCCGCCAGATCGTCCAAGTCGGCCTGCGGGATATCGATGACGAAGGTCTCCATGTCCCCAAGCTAGGCAGCATTGTGGCCAGGATCAGGACACAATGGCGCCTGTGTTGGACACCTCCGCCAGGCTGCTCCGTCTGCTGTCCCTGCTGCAACTGAGGCGCGACTGGCCCAGCGCCGACCTGGCCGAACGGCTCGGCGTCGCGGCCAGGACCGTGCGTCGCGACGTCGAGCGGCTGCGCAGCCTCGGCTACCCGGTCCACTCCACGCCCGGCGTCTCCGGCGGCTACCGGCTGGGCGCGGGCGCCGAGCTGCCGCCACTGCTGCTGGACGACGACGAGGCGGTGGCCGTCGCGGTGGGCCTGCGTACGGCCGCGGGCGGCACGGTGACGGGCATCGAGGAGACCTCCCTGCGCGCGCTGGCCAAGCTGGAGCAGGTGTTGCCCGCCAGGCTGCGCCACCGGGTCAACGCGCTGCAGACCCACACCGTCCCGATCACCCGCGAGGGCCCGACCGTCGCCTCCGACGTGCTGATCGCCGTGACCGCCGCCTGCCGCGACCACGAGCAGCTCCGCTTCGACTACACCGGTCACGACGGCGCCACCACGGAGCGCAGGGCCGAGCCGCTCACGCTGGTCAACTGGTCGCGCCGCTGGTACCTGGTCGGCTGGGACGTCGACCGGCAGGACTGGCGCGTCTATCGCGCCGACCGCCTGCGCCTCCGCACGCCGAACGGCCCCCGCTTCACGCCGCGCGAGCCGCCTGGCGGCGATGTCGCGGCCTGGATCGAGCGCCGGCTGGGTCACGAGATGTGGCCGATCCAGGCCCGCGTCCTGCTGCACGCCCCGGCCGACCAGGTCGCGAGCCGTACGTCGTCGGGCGTGGTCGAGCCGGTCGGCGACGACACCTGCGTGCTCACGCTGCGCGGCGACGACCTGCATCTGATCGCCGTGGTCGTGGCCTTCCTCGACCTCGACTTCGAGGTGCTGGAGCCGGTCGAGCTCAAGGAACGGATGCGCGCGCTCGGGCGGCGCCTCACCACCCTCTAGAATCTCATTCTGTGACGTCAGCGTTCTTCACCCGTAAGGGGGGCGAGTTCGTGCCCGCCCCGCACGCCCGCGGCCCCTGGTCGCCCGACATGCTCCACGGCCGCCTGCTCGGCGGCCTGGCGGCCATGGCCGTCGAGCAGGAGCACGGGGAGCCGGACCTGCGGTTCGCCCGGCTCACCGTCGACCTGTTCCGCAACAGCCCGCTGCTCCCGGTCACCGTCGAGACGGCGCGGGTCAGGGACGGGCGCAGGATCCGGGTGGCCGACGTGACGATCCGCACCGACCAGGGCGTGATCGGCCGGGCCAGTGCCGTACTACTCAGGGAGGGCGAGCAGCCGGAGGGCGAGCTGAACGACACGCCCGCGTGGGACGAGCCGCCGCCATCGGGGCCGCCCGTCGCGGGCGGGGCGTGGGAGCCGCCGTTCGAGCTGTGGCGGCTGACCGACTGGAACGAGCCGGGCCTGAACCGGGTCTGGCTGCGCGAGACCCATCCACTCGTCGACGACGAGCCGCTCACGCCGTTCACCAGGGTGGCGCTCGCGGCTGATTTCGCCAGCCCGCTCAGCAACGCCGACACCGGTGGCCTGCACTTCATCAACGCCGACTACACGCTCACGCTCGGCCGGGTTCCCGAGGGGGAGCTGATCGGCGTGGAGGCGACCGGGCATCTCAGCCACGGCGGCGTCGCCACAGGGCAGTGCACCCTGCACGACGCCACCGGGCCGATCGGCTTCTGCCTCGTGACCGCAGTGGCCAACCCGGCCACCTTCCGCAGCCGTTAAACACAGCCGTTGAACACAGCCGTTGAAAGACGGCCGCTGACGAGAACTACGCGGGGCGCTCGGCGCGGTCGCCGGACCAGTCGGTGTGGTAGGCGCCGTCCCGGTCCACCCGGTGGTAGGTGTGCGCGCCGAAGAAGTCGCGCAGCCCCTGGATCAGCGCGGCGGGCAGCCGGTCACGCCGCAGCCCGTCGTAGTAGGCCAGCGCCGAGGAGAAGCCCGGCGTCGGCACGCCGATCTGCACCGCGGTGGTCACCACGCGCCGCCACGACTCCTGCGCCACGTTCACCGCCGCCGCGAACGTCGGGTCGGCCAGCAGCGTCGGCAGTGTGGGGTCGGCGTCATAGGCGGCGCGGATCCGGTCGAGGAAGCGGGCCCTGATGATGCAGCCGCCTCGCCAGATCGTGGCCATGGCGCCCAGCTCCAGGTCCCAGCCGTACTCCTTGGAGGCGGCGGCCATCTGGTCGAAGCCCTGCGCGTAGGCGACGATCTTGGAGGCGTACAGGGCCTGCCGTACGTCCTCGATCAGCTCGCGCCCGCCGACGCCCGACAGCTTCGGCCCCTCCAGCGACGCGGCGGCGGCGCGCTGCTCCGGGTGGCCCGACAGCGCGCGGGCGAACACCGCCTCGGCGATGCCCGTCACCGGAACGCCCAGGTCGAGCGCGCTCTGCACGGTCCAGCGGCCGGTGCCCTTCTGCTCGGCCTGGTCGACCACGATGTCGATGAACGGCTTGCCGGTGGCCACGTCCACCTGGTCGAGCACCTCGGCGGTGATCTCGATCAGGTAGGACTCCAGCTCGCCCTGGTTCCACTCGCGGAACACCTGCGCCAGCTCGGCCGGAGTGGCGCCGAGCGCCTGGCGCAGCAGGTCGTAGGACTCGGCGATGAGCTGCATGTCGGAGTACTCGATGCCGTTGTGCACCATCTTGACGAAATGTCCGGCGCCGTCGGGGCCCACGTGCACCGCGCAGGGGACGCCGTCGACCTTGGCCGAGATGTCCTGAAGAATCGGGCCGAGCGCGTCCCACGACTCCTTGGAGCCGCCGGGCATGATGCTCGGGCCGTTCAGCGCGCCCTCCTCACCGCCGGAGATGCCGGTGCCGACGAAGTGGATCCCCTTGTCGCGCAGCGCCGCCTCGCGCCGCCGGGTGTCGGCGAAGTGCGCGTTGCCGCCGTCGACGATCATGTCGCCCGGCTCCATGAGCTCGGCGAGCTGGTCGATCACCGCGTCGGTGCCCGCGCCCGCCTTCACCATGATGATCGCCCGTCGCGGTCGCTTCAGCGAGGCCACGAAGCCCGCCAGCTCCTCCGACGGTACGAACGTGCCCTCCCCGGCGAACTCCTTGACGAGCTGCTGCGTACGGCCGGCCGAGCGATTGTGCACGGCTACCGCGTATCCGTGCCTCGCCAGGTTCCTCGCCAGGTTCCTGCCCATGACCGCCAGGCCGGTGACACCGATGTCTGCCAAGTCCATATCAAGCTCCTCTGTGGGGGATACGCATGATCCAGCGGTCGAGGTTCGGCTGGATATTCCGATTTTTTCAGTCGCTTTGGCGTACGCCCAGCTCGTCGAGCCGATGCAGCATGTCGGCGGGATCGGAGTAGACACGGAAGGCACCCGTGCGCTCCAGCTCTTCCCGGCCGTATCCGCCGGACAGCACCCCGATCCCGAGCGCGCCCGCGCGGCGGGCGGCGAGCAGGTCCCAGACGCTGTCTCCTACCACCATCGCATGCCGCACATCCACGTTCAGCAGCGCCGCCCCGGCCAGGAACAGGTCGGGGTCCGGCTTGGCCCTGCGCACCATGTCGCGGGTGACCATCGGAGTGTCCTCCGGCAGGCCCAGCATGCCCAGCGCCAGCCGGGCCGTACGCGCGTAACCACTGGTCGCGATCGCCCACGGGACGCCCCGCGCGGACAGCTCGCTCAGCAGCTCGGCGGCGCCCGGCAGCGGCCGGACGGAGTCGATCTGCTCCATGTAGGCGTCACCGTGGATCGTCTGCAACTCGTCGATCTGCTCGGCCGTCAGCTTCAGCCCCGTCTCGCGCAGCAGCGCGCTCACGAACAGGCCACCGCTCATCCCGATGCGGCGGTGGATACGCCATACCGACAGGTCGATGCCCAGCCCGGACAGCGCCTGCCGCCAGGCGATGACATGCTGGTAGACACTGTCGATCAAGGTGCCGTCGAGGTCGAAGAGAAACGCCGGTGTGGGTGCGTGCGGGAACTCCGTCATGGCTCCATGACACCATGACCGGCATGAACGTCATCATCGCGGGCGGCCACGGCCAGATCGCACTGCGGCTGGAGCGGCTGCTCGGAGCCGGGGCGGTGGGCCTGGTACGCAACCCCGCGCACCTGTCCGACGTCGAGGCCACCGGAGCGGCGGCCGTGCTGTGCGACCTGGAACAGGCCGGGATCGAGGAGGTGGCGGAGGTGCTCCAAGGCGCCGAAGCCGTCGTGTTCGCCGCCGGTGCGGGCCCCGGCAGCGGCGTCGCCCGCAAGGACACCGTCGACAAGGGCGCCTCCGTCCTGCTGGCCGACGCCGCCGAGCGGGCGGGCGTGCGGCGGTTCGTGCAGATCTCCTCGATGGGCGCGGGGCAGCCGCCCAGGCCGGGCGGCGACGAGGTGTGGGCGGCCTACATCCAGGCCAAGACCGAGGCGGAGAACGACCTGCGGCGCCGCGACCTCGACTGGACGATCCTGCGCCCCGGCGGGCTGACCGACGACCCCGGCACGGGCCGGGTACTTCTGGCGCCCTCGGTTCCTCGCGGCACCGTCCCGCGCGACGACGTGGCGGCCGTCATCGTGGCGCTGCTGTCCACCGGGGCGCGCGTCCGGCAGGTGCTGGAACTCGTCTCCGGTGATGCGCCGATCGACGAGGCCGTCATGCAAGAGTGAGGGAATGACGGAATATCGCATTCTTGGACGTACCGGTCTCAAAGTCAGTCCCCTGTGTCTCGG
Source organism: Nonomuraea sp. NPDC049141 (assembly GCF_040648415.1). Lineage (NCBI taxonomy): Bacteria > Bacillati > Actinomycetota > Actinomycetes > Streptosporangiales > Streptosporangiaceae > Nonomuraea > Nonomuraea sp. NPDC049141. The sequence continues at coordinate 45,220 of NZ_JBEZDR010000040.1, read as the reverse complement.
CGCGATGATGTTCGGCGGGTTCGGCGAGGAGTCGGCCGACGAATCGGCCCGCATCATCGACCGCGCCCTCGACTCGGGCATCAACTTCATCGACACCGCCGACGTCTACTCGCGGGGCGAGTCGGAGGAGTTCGTCGGCCGGGCCCTTGCCAAGTCGGGCAGGCGTGACGAGGTCGTCCTGGCCACCAAGTGTCACGGCGCCATGGGCGAGGGCCCCAACGAGGGCGGCAACTCGCGGCGCTGGATCTTCCAGGCCGTCGAGAACAGCCTGCGCCGCCTCGGCACCGACTGGATCGATCTCTACCAGATCCACCGCCCCGACCCCGCCACCGACATCGAGGAGACGCTCGGCGCCCTCACCGACCTCGTCCGGCAGGGCAAGGTCCGCTACCTCGGCAGCTCCACCTTCCCCGCGCACCGCGTGGTCGAGGCCCAGTGGGCGGCCGAGCGGCGCAACCTCGAACGCTTCGTCTGCGAACAGCCCCCGTACTCCCTGCTCGCCCGCGGCATCGAGGCCAGCCTGCTGCCCACCGTCCAGAAGTACGGCATGGGCGCCATCGTCTGGAGCCCGCTGGCGGGCGGCTGGCTGACCGGCCGCTACCGCAAGGGCCAGGAGCAGCCCGAGAGCCGCAGGGCCGCCCGGCTGCCCGCCCGCTACGACATGAAGCTGGAGGCCAACCAGCGCAAGCTCGACGCCGTCGAACAGCTCGCCGTGCTGGCCGAGGAGGCCGGGCTCACGCTGATCGAGCTGTCCCTGGCGTTCACGATCAGGCACCCGGCGGTCACCTCGGCCATCATCGGCCCGCGCACGATGGAACACCTGGAGAGCCAGCTCACCGCCACCGACGTGCGGCTCAGCGACGACGTGCTCGACAGGATCGACGCCATCGTGTCACCGGGTGTCACCATCAACCCCGGCGACGAGGGCTGGCAGCCTCCGGAGCTGTCCGACGCGACCCTCCGCCGGCGCCCCTGACCGTCACCGGGCCTGCGCGGCGAGCTTCCGGCAGTCCTCCAGGGCGTGCCGGGACAGCTCTTCGCGTACGGACGGCACGCACACCGCCGCCATGGACAGGCTCGTCACCCCCAACCCCACCAGTACCGGAGCGAGCTGGGGGTCTCCGGCGGCCTCGCCGCAGACGCCGACCGGCTTGCCGGCGGCGCGGCCCGCGTCCGCGCAGAAGGCAATGAGCTTCAGCAGGGCGGGTTGCCACGGGTCCAGGAGGTCGGCCAGGCCGGGGTGCTGACGGTCGGCCGCGAACGTGTACTGGCTGAGGTCGTTGGTGCCGATGCTGAGGAAGTCCACCTCCTCCAGCAGCCGGTCGGCCAGCAGGGCGGCGGCGGGCACCTCGACCATCGCACCGACCCGTGTCAGACCCCGGGCGCGGGCCCGGCGGGCGAATGCGGCGGCCTCGGCCGGGGTGGTGACCATCGGGGCCATCACCCACGCGTCGGCGCTCGTCATGCGGGCCGCCTCCGCTATCGCGTCGAGTTGCGTGTCCAGTACGTCAGGCAGCACGCGGTCCACCCGCAGACCCCGGATGCCGAGCGCCGGGTTCGGCTCCGGGGGCAGACCGAGGAACGGCAGCGGCTTGTCCGTGCCCGCGTCGAGCGTGCGCACCACGACCATCTCGGCCCGCGCGAACACCTCGGCGTAGGCGGCCACCTGCTCCTCGAACGACGGGGCCTGCTTGCGGTCCAGGAACAGGAACTCGGTCCTGAACAGTCCGACTCCTTCCGCGCCCGGCCGGAGGTCGGCGGCCGAGCCGATGTTGAGCAGCAGCTTGACCGGGTGGCCGTCGGCCGTCCTGCCCGGGCCGCTGCTCTTCGCCAGGCGGTCGCGCTCCTCGCGGTCGTTCCGGCGGAGCTCGGCCACGGCCTCGTCGGTCAGGCCGACGCCGATCTGGCCCGTCTTGCCGTCGACCGAGATGACCGTGCCGTCGGCCAGGGCGGTGATGCCCGCGCAGGCGACCACGGCGGGCAGGCCGCGGCCACGTGCCAGGATCGCGGTGTGGCTGGTCGGGCCGCCCTTCTCGGTCACCAGCGCCACCACGTCCGTGCCCAGCCCCGCTGTGTCGGCGGGGGAGAGGTCCTCGGCCACCAGGACGTACGGGTGGCCGGGGGCGGGGATGCCGGGCATCGGCAAGCCCAGGCAGGCGGCGATGGCGCGGTGTTTGAGATCGTCCAGGTCGGCGGCGCGTTCCGCGAGGTAGCCGCCCAGCGCGGCCAGCGTGTCGCGGTGGTGGGTGAAGGCTGTGTCGAGGGCGTGCGGGGCGTCCAGACCGCCGTGGACGGCGGCCTCGGCGTCCTCGCGCAGCATCGGGTCGTCGGCGATCATGGCGAGCGCGTCGAGAATCTCCGCCGCGTCGTCTCCCGCTGGGGCCGCGTTGTCGCCGCCTCTCGCGTCCCGCGCGGCGGTGGCGGCGCGTTGCCGCAGGTCCGCGGTGACCGACTCCAGCGCCTTCACCACCATCGCGGCCTCCGCGCCCGGATCGGCGACCTGCCGGGGGTCGGGCAGTACGGGCGGCGGCGCCATGCGCACCACCGGCCCCGCGGCCCGCCCCTGACTCACCCCCAGCCCCGCCAGCCCGGCGCCCGGCGGGGCAGGCTGGGTGGGGTCAGCCATCGAGGGCCTCTTCCGCGTCGAGGTCCTGGGCGAGCAGGGCCACCAGGGTGTCCAGCGCCGCGTCCGCGTCCGGCGCGTCCGACTCCAGGGTAACCTCGGTGCCCTTGGTGGCGCCGAGTGACAGGACGCCCAGCATGCTGTTCGCGGGGACCGACTTCTCGCCCACCCGGATCCGCACCGGCACCCCCAGCCGCACCGCCTCCTGGACGAACAGCTTCGCGGGCCGCGCGTGCAGACCGCTCGCCGATGCCACCGTCACCGTACGTTGTGCCATCACAAACCCCCCTCAGGGCTCGATCGTGACCTTGATGGCCGCGCCCCGGCTGACGAGGTCGATCCCGTCGAGCACCTGGGAGAGCGGCAGCCGATGGGTGATCAGGTCCGCCACCGGCACCAGACCCTCGGCGATCAGCCGGAGCGCCTCGGCGTTGTGCGCGGGGCTGGAGCCGTTCGCGCCGACGATGGTCAGCTCGCGGTAGTGCACCAGGTTCGAGTCCAGGGCGATGATCGGGGCGTCCTTGGGCAGGCCGCCGAAGAAGCTGATCCGGGCCTGGCGGGCCGCCATCCGCAGGGCCTGCTCCTGGGCCGCGCCGGACGCGGCCGCGGTGATCACCACGTCGGCGCCGCGGCCACCGGTCAGCTTGAGCACCTGGTCCACCGCGTCGGTGTCGACGACCGCGTCCGGGCGGACCAGATCCGCCGCCATCGCGAGCCGCTCGGCGTTCACGTCGACCAGGAACACCCGCGCGGCCCCCCGTGCCCGGGCCAGCCGCACGTGCAGGCAGCCGATCGGGCCCGCGCCCATGACGACCACGTCGTCGCCCGCGCCGACCCGGGCCAGCGACTGGCCGTTCAGCACGCAGGCGAGCGGCTCGGCCACCGACGCCTCGGCGAACCCGACGCCGGGCGGGATGACATTGACGCCGTCCACGGCCCGTACCTTCGCCGGGATCACCATGTACTCGGCGAAACCGCCGTCGTAGTGGTAACCCATCGACTCCTGGTTCGGGCAGACGGTGCGGCGGCCGCGGCGGCACTCCTCGCAGGTGCCGCACGGGATCGCCGCGATCACCTGGACGCGTTCGCCCGTGCCGACGACCTCGCCGGCGATCTCGTGGCCCATCACGCGGGGCGGGCGGATGTGGTGGTGGCCGTGCTTGAAGATCTTCACGTCGGTGCCGCAGGTCGAGCAGTTGCGTACCCGGATCTTCAGCTCGCCGGGACCGGCGACCGGCTCCGGCGCGTCCTCCACGCGGATGTCCCCTGGGGCGTGGAATCGGGCGACTTTCACGTCAGCTCCTTCATCACTTGGCCGACCTCCGTCGCCTCGCGGAGTGTCCTGGCGCGTTCGGGGTCGAGCAGGATGTCGGCGAGCGCCGCCAGCAGCTGCACGTGCCCGTTGTCCTTCGCGGCGATGCCGACGCAGAGGGTGACGGGCTCGCCGCCCCAGTCGACGCCGTCCGGGAAGCGCACGACGCAGATCGCGTCGTGCAGGACGACCTCCTTGGCCGCCGCGGTGCCGTGCGGGATGGCCACGCCCTCGCCGACGTACGTGGAGATGGTCTGTTCGCGTTCGAGCATGGCCTCGATGTACGGCTCGGCGACCGCGCCCACGTCCACCAGGGCGCGCCCGCACCTCCTGATCGCCTCGTCCCGGTCGGCCGCGCGCTCGTGCAGGAGTACGGCGCGTGGATCGAGCAGGTCGTCACGCATCGACCGTGCCGCCGTTCTTGATGGTGGCGACCAGCTTCGTCACTGCCGGGTCGCCGAGGAAGATCTGGAACGGCACCAGCACCTTGTCCGGCGCCGAGGCCCGGGCCCTGGCGGCCAGCCCGGAGTGGCAGACCACCACGTCGGCGTCGGCCGGGATCTCGTTCACCGGGGTGTGCTCCACGGTGACGCCGGTGTTCTTGAGCTGCTTGCGCAACTGGCTGGCGAGCATGACGCTGCTGCCCATGCCCGCGTCGCAGGCCACGATGATCTTGTGAATGTCCTTGCTGTCGATGCTGGCCATGGGTTCACGCCTCCTTGGCGACGGGCTGGGTCTGGGTCTCGCGGTCGTTCTCGCCGCTTTCGTGGGTCTCCTCGATGCGGTCCGCCAGGGGTTCGGGGGCGACGGCCTCCTCCGGCGCTTCCTCCTTCTCGCCGCGGCCGAAGCCGAGCAGAAGCGAGGAGACCGCGAACGACACGGCCGTGGCGACGACGATGCCGGCGATCACGCCGAGCCAGCCGCCCTTCGGCGTCACCGCGATGTAGGCGAAGATGCTGCCCGGCGAAGGCGTCGCCACCAGTCCGGCACCGGTGATCATGAACGTGAACACGCCGGCCGCGCCGCCCGCGATGACCCCGAGGATGAGTCGCGGCTTCATCAGGACGTACGGGAAGTAGATCTCGTGGATTCCGCCGAAGAAGTGGATGATCATCGCGGCGGGCGTGCTCGGGCGCAGCGGGCGCGGGCCGAACAGCAGGTACGCGATGAGCAGGCCGAGCCCGGGGCCCGGGTTCGACTCCAGCATGAACAGGATCGACTTGCCGGCCTTGACGGACTCGGCGACGCCGAGCGGCCCGAGCACGCCGTGGTTGACCGCGTTGTTCAGGAACAGCACCTTGGCCGGCTCGATCAGGACCGAGGCGATGGGCAGCAGGTTGTTGACGATGAGCCACTCGACCGCGTTGCCCGCGGCCGTGGTCACGACGCGGACGATCGGGCCGATGGCCCACACCCCCGCGATGGCCATGACGGCGCCGACGATGCCCGCGGTGAAGTTGTCGACGAGCATCTCGAAGCCGGACTTGGTGCGATCCTCCGTGAACTTGTCCACATATTTAAGGATCAGGGCGGTGAGGGGGCCGATGATCATGGCGCCGAGGAACATCGGGATGTCCGAACCCACGATCACCCCCATCGCCGCGACCGCGCCCACCACCGCGCCGCGTTGCCCGTGGACCATCCGGCCGCCGGTGTAGGCGATGAGGATGGGCAGCAGCATCTTGATGATCGGGTCGACCATCGCGGCCAGCGCCGCGTTCGGCAGCCAGCCGGTGGGGATGAACAGCGCGGTGATCAGCCCCCAGGCGATGAACGCGCCGATGTTCGGCATGATCATGCCGGCCAGGTGGCCGCCGATGCGCTGGATGGTGGCCTTGGCCCCGGTCCCGTAGACCGGGGGTGTGTAGGTTTCGGCCATTGGACGTGCTCCTTTGGGGGGTGAGCAAGGTGCCTGGTATGTCGAAGTCAGGTGGGGTCGGCGGGGGATTCCAGGGGGCGGGTCAGGAGGGGCGGGCCGGTGCGGACGCCGTCGCGGCGGATGTCGGCCGGCCCCGGCATCCGGCTGCCCGGCAGGCAGACCGCCGCCGCGCCCCAGGCCAGCGCCTCGACCAGCGCTTCCTCGCCGGTCGCGCCGCCGGCGAGGAACCCCGCCAGCATGGCGTCCCCGGCCCCGACCGAACTGCGCGGCTCCGTCACCGTGGCGTGGCCGTACCAGATGCCGTTGTCCTGGACGAGCACCGCGCCGTCGGCGCCGAGGCTGGCCAGGACCGTGCGCGCGCCCGCCGCCCGGAGCTTGCCGGCGGCCTCCACCACGTCGCCGACACAGCGGATCGGCATGCCGGTGGCGTCGGCGAGCTCGTCCAGGTTGGGCTTGACGAGGGCGGGGCCGGCGGCGAGCGCGCTGGCCAGTGCCGGGCCGCTGGTGTCGACGGCGACGTGGATGCCCGCCCCGGCGAAGCGCCGGCAGAGCCTGGCGTAGACGTCGGCGGGCACCTCCGGCGGCAGGCTGCCGGAGGCCACCACCCAGTCGGCCTCGTGCGCGGCGGCCAGTACGGTGTCGGCGATCGTGTCGAGCTCGCCGGGGGACAGGGCGGTGCCAGGTTCGTTGATCTTGGTGATGGTGCCGTCGGGCTCGGCCAGGGTGACATTCGAGCGGGTCGTGCCGGTCACCGGGACCGTCACCATGTCGAGCCCTTCGAGGGCGAGCAGGCGGACGAGCTGCCTGCCCTCGTCGCCGCCGAACGGCACCACGGCCCGCGACGCGACCGCGTTGGCGAGCAGGACGCGGGAGACGTTCACGCCCTTGCCGCCGGGGTCCAGGCGGGCGGCGGCGGCCCGGATGACGGCGCCCCGGTCGAGCGAGGCGATCTCGATCGTGCGGTCCAGGCTGGGGTTGAGCGTCAGCGTGAGGATCATGCGCGGACCACCTCCGGGCCGGCCGCGGACAGCTCGGCGGCCAGAGCGAGGTCGAGGCCCGTGTCGGTGATCACCACGTCGATCTCGTTCAGCTCGGCGAAGCTCGCGAGGTAGGTGTTGGTGAACTTGGTGTGATCGGCCAGCAGCACGCTGCGCTCCGCGGCCGTCACCATGGCCCGCTTGATCGCCGCCTCCGCCGGATCCGGCGTGGTCAGGCCCTTGGCGGCCGAGCAGCCGTTCGTCGCCATGAACGCCACGTCCACGTGCAGCTGTGACAGCGGCCGCAGTGCCCAGTCGTCCACGGTGGCCAGCGTCCGGCCGCGCACCCGGCCGCCGAGCATGATGACGCTCAGGTTGGCGCGGGTGGCCAGCACGGTCGCCAGCGGCGGCGAGTTGACCACGACCGTGAGTTCCCGGTCGGCGGGCAGGATCGGCACCAGACGGCCGGTGGTGGTGCCCGCGTCGATGATGACCGAGCCGTCCTCCGGCAGCTCGGCCAGGGCGGCCTTGGCGATGCGCTCCTTCTCCGCGGTCATCACCTCGTCGCGGGTGGCGAGCGCGGGCTCGAACCCCATCCGCTCCACGGGGATCGCGCCGCCGTGCACCCTGCGCAGCACGCCCGCCCGCTCCAGCGCGGTCAGGTCGCGGCGGATCGTCTCGGTGGTCACGTCGAGCTCGTCGGCCAGCGACACCACGTCGACACGGCCCGCGGCCCGGGCCCTGCGAAGGATCTCCTGCTGCCGCTCCTCGGCGTACATGATGTTGATTCACCGCCGTTTCAGTGTGGTTTCATCTGTGTTTATACCCGATTCTGTTGGAACGTCAAGACTCTGGTAGTTATGTCGGATGCGAACCAAGCCCTGGGCCGCCGTCGTGGCAGCCGTACCCCTCGCAGCCGTCTGCGTCGCCGGGCCCTCGGCCGCCGCCGCGTCGTCCGGCCCCCGTACGGCCCAGCCCCCGGTTGTGCCGGCCGGCACCACGGCATCGTGGCTGGTCTACGACAGGAAGGCCGGGAAGTTCGTCGCCACCCGCAACGCGCACCGCAAGTTCCGCTCGGCCTCGGTCGTCAAGCTCCTGATCGCCATCGACTACCTGGAGAAGCGGAAGACCGTCCCGGCGAACGACGCCCGGCTGCTCAAGGTCATGCTGCGCTCCAGCGACGACCACGCGGCCACCACGTTCTGGAACCGTGACGGCAAGGGCGCGATCGTCGAGCGCATGGCGCGCCGGCTCGGGCTGTCCGACACCGCGCCGCCGCCCGCGTCCAAGCCCGGGTTCTGGGGCTACACGTCACTGAGCGCGTACGACATCGTGCGTACGTACCGCTACCTGCTCGACACGGCGGCGCCCAGGGTGCGGGACACGATCCTCGGGCACCTGCGCAACTCCACGCCGTGCGGCACCGACGGGTTCGACCAGTACTTCGGCATCCCGCGCGCGGTGCCCAAGCCGTGGGCGGTCAAGCAGGGCTGGTCGGGGTTCGGCGACGTCCCGCCCACCAAGTGCGGCACCGGGGCCGCCGCGAACCCGGTCCCGCTGCGGGCCCCCGGGGCCGACCTGTCGATCAGCGGGGTCGCGTCGCGGGCCACCGGGTCCGGCGTGCCCGACTACGGCCGTCCCGTGCTGCACACCACGGGCCTGCTGGGCAAGGACGACCGGTTCATCATGGCCGTGCTCACGGCCCACCCCGCGGGAGGCACCTGGAGCTCCTCCGTCAAGCGCGTCACACAACTGACCCAGGGCCTCTACCGCAGCGTGTCCTAGAGGAAGGTGAACATCCGCACGCCCGGCTCCAGCGGCCTGGGCGGGCCGGTGTAGCGGTGTACGCCGACGCCGTAGCGGCCGTCGCTGTCCAGGCCGACCCGCTCGAACCCGTCCTCCTCGAACCACTCGCAGATCGCCGGCAGCAGGTCGGGCGCGTGCCGCCCCCTGGTCCAGATCACGGTCGCTCCGGGCGCGCAGAGCTGGGGCAGCGTGGCGACCGTACGCCGGATGTCGGCGTCGCCGATGTTGCCGAAGATCCCGCAGGCGAGAACCAGGTCGGCGGGGACGGCGCCCACGTAGGCGCCGGTCAGCGCGGCGTCGCCGCACACCACCTCGACGCCGCCGGGCGCGGCGCGCTCGGCGATCCGGGCGTTGCCCTCGTTGAGCTCCACCAGTCTGGCGCGTACGCGGTCCCGGTGGGGGTGGGCGGCCAGCACCGGCAGCAGGTCGCGGCCCTGCCCGGCGCACAGGCTCACCACCCGTTCGGCGCCGGCGTCGAGAGCCAGCCGGACGTGTTCGCGGACCACGGCCAGGCGTCTGCCCAGAGAGGAGCCGGGCGTGTCGTAATGGTCGTGCCAGGTAATCCAGTCGCGTTCGGCCACGATCATGATGATGCTTGTCTGATGGGCGATGATTCAATGGCTTTGCGGCGGGTGCTCCGGCAGGCGGGCGGTCCCGAGATCCTCGACGTGCTGGCCGAGCGGCTGTCCGGCGCCGACCTCACCACGCTGCTGCTCGAAGTCATGCGGGTCAGGGCGCGGGCTCTGGAGCCGGCCGACGTGCTCCGCCGCTACACCAGTGACCGGTTCGTGGGGCCGTCCGTGGTGCCGTTCGAGCGCCTGCGCCGGGCCGAGGACGCGGTGCTGTCGGTCGTACCGGCCGCATTCGAGCTGGTCACGCTGTCACCCGTCGCGCCGCTCGGGGCGCACTCGGCGCCGGCCACCGTGGACCAGAACAAGGTGATCAGCACGATCAGGAACACCGAGGTCGCGGCCGACCCGACGAACGCCCTCGCTCTGGAGGCGGCCGTCCGGCGACGCGACTCGGCCGGCCCGGTCCGGCTCGCCGCCTTGCAGCGCGTGGTGCGGGCGCAGCACTTCGCGGGCGCGGGCGCGTACCCGCATTTCGGGCTGTTCGCGCTGGTGTCGGCCGACCGCGACACCGGGAACCTCGCGTTCGAACGCCGTCACCTGGCCGAGCACCTGCGCCTGCTGACGGACGCCGTCCGGGCCTGCGGCATCGCCGAGCCGGAGGTCCGCGTCACCGTCCTCGACCCCCGCTTCGCGCACGTGACGGCCGGGCTGGACGCGACGGACGACCCGGGACGCGAGTCCGGGCGTGGCTACTACTCGGGGCTGTGCTTCAAGATCTACGCCGACGGCGTGGAAGTGGGCGACGGAGGCTTCGTCGACTGGACGGCCCGCCTGCTCGGCAACCGCAAGGAACGCCTGCTGATCAGCGCACTCGGTGTGGACCGGCTGAGCTGATGTAGGCGGCGTAGACCTTCTTCGGGACCGCCAGCCGCCACGCCTCGATGACCAGCTCCCGCATCTCGTCGGCGTCGATGGCGGCCATCCGCGCGACGACCCAGTTGAACCGCAGGTCGGACTCGCGCGGCAACTGGAACTTCTCCGGCTCGGCCGCCACCAGGGCAGCCCGCTCCTCCTTGGGGAAGCCGAAGCCCATGAGGGTCTCGTCATGCGAGAAGGCCACGTAGACGATCGAGCCGACGCGGAACTTGACGCGGTCTCTGATGAGATGCTCCGACGAGCGCGGGAGCGTGCTCGCCAGCCGCCGCACGTCCTCCACCGTGATCACACTCCCACGGTAGTGGGTCCGCGCGCCCGCCGCCTCAGGCCGCCGCCTGAGATCGCCCCTTCAGACCCGCCGCCTCAGATCGTCGGCGACCCGGAGCCGGCGTGCGGCCGAGCCAGAGCCTCGGAGCCGGACCGGGCACACTCCAGACGGTCGAGGTGGGCGAGGTGGGCGCGGATGCCCTCGGTGGTGGCCTCCTCGTCCTCGGTACGATCGAGGCCGAGCGCGGTCAGGATGCGCAGGGCGGCACGCCAGTGCCGGCGGGCCTGTTCGTCCTGGGCCAGTGCCCGGCAGGCGTGGGCGGGGCCGTCGTGGGCGCGGGCCTGATCGTCGGGTCCGCCGAGCTCCGTCGCCAAGCCCAGGGCCCGTTGGTGGTGGGAGCTCGCCTGGCGCGGATCGCCCAGAGCGCCGGCCAGCCGGCTCAGCCCCTGGAGCGGGGTCGTCTGGCCGATCCCCGCCATGCCGTCGATAGCGATGATCACTACCGCCGTCGTCTCCGCCTCACCGATCAAAGCGGCCAGATCGCTCGCCCGCCCGACGAACACGGGCACGTCGGCGGGCAACTGCCTCGGGGGTGCGGGGCTCTGACGGTCCTGGTCCGGTACGACCCGCGCGGCCTCCGCCGCGAGGGCGTCGGCCGCCCCGGCCAGCACGGCCTGTTCCGCGCCGTCCAGGTCCAGCGCCTCCGCCAGCAACTGGACGGAGGACCCACGGGGCGCGGCGCCGCGCTCCCAGCGGCGTACCGTCCGGGCATTCAGACCGGCACGTTCGGCCAACTGCTCCTGCGTCAGCCGCGCCCGCTTCCGCCATGCCCGCAGCAGCACCCCGAACGTGGGCGCGTCCTCCGGCAGGCTCCCCCGCTCTCGACGGGACTCTTGGGCCGCGGCCCGCCCGGAAGGCTCAGCCCCCTCGGCCCGCTCGGCTCGCTCGGCCGGTTCGGCTCGCTCGGCCGGTTCGGCTCGCTCGGCCGGGTATTCGCGGCCCTGCCGGCCGGCTCCGGCCCGCGAAGCGCCGAGGTGCTCTTCGCTCTGGTAGCGGCCTGTGAGTATGGCCTGGCGGAGTCGGCGCAGCTCGGCGTTGGGGCCGATGCCGTGCTTCTCCTTGAGGAGGCGGGAGACGGTGCGGTACGCCTCCAGGGCCTCGGCTCGCCGCCCGCTCCGGTAGAGGGCGGTCATCAACTGGGCCCAGAACCGTTCCCGTAAGGGATGCTCGGCGGTCAAGGCCCGCAGTTCCACGGTCAGCTCGGCGTCCTTGCCGAGCTGGGCGTCGATGTCGATGCGGCGTTCGAGGACATGAAGGCGTTGCTCGGCGAGGGGCGGGACGTCGATCCGGTGGAGCGTCTCGGAGTCGACGTCGGCGCACACCGGCCCGCGCCACAGCCGCAGGGCGTCGTGGAGGAGCCGGCCGCGCGGCGCGGGCGCCTTCGCGTGGTCGGCCGCCCGGACCAGCTCCTGGAATTCGAGGAGATCGAGCTGCTCGGGCCGGAGCCGGGCGACATAGCCGCCCGGCTCGGTCAGGATCAACGAACGCAGATCCGGGCTCCGGCGCAGGCGGGCGAGGTCGGTCCGCAGGGCCCGGCGCGGCTGTCTTGGCGGCCGGTGGCCCCACAGCCGTTCGGTGAGGAGGTCTAGCGGGACGACCTGGTTGGGCCGGAGCAGGAGCGTCGCGAGCAGAGTCCGGATCTTGCCACCCGGGACGGAGATCGTCATCCCGTCGCGATCCACCCGTAAGGGCCCCAGCACCGAGAACCGTATAGCGGTCACAGCACCTGTCTCCAATGCCTCATCGATGCGCGCGCCCGGAGTGAGGTCCCGCGGCGATTCGCTGTGTGGACCGTATGGCGCGATCCGCGGCTGTGCGGGCGAATTCGGGCGCGATGTGCTTCCTACTTGAGCAGGTTGAGGCACGGCGAGGAGATTGTCGTCGTCTCGCGGGCGATGCGTGCGGTACGCCTTCCGGCGTAGCTCTCGCGGTCAACGGAGGGCGGGTGGTCAGGCCAGCGGCAGGCGGCGTGCCGGGATCGGCGGGTGTTCGCTGTCGCGTCCCCGGCAAGGAGGAGATGTCGGTCATGCAGCCGACTCTGGCCAGCCGGCTGGCGCCTATCGAGACTCTTGGAGTGAAGTGTCCAAAATCTTGGGAGTCTGGTCCGACCGGACTGGGGTGGCGCCGCCGTTACGGCGTCTGGTGGGCCGTCGTCGAGCCCAGCCCCACGGGGCGGGACTGCTCGTACGCGGCCAGGACCTGCTTGCGGCGCTTGGCCGGGAGGCGGTCGATGTAGAGGTAGCCGTCGAGGTGGTCCGTCTCGTGCTGGAGACAGCGGGACAGCATGCCGGTGCCCTCGACGGTGACCGGCGCGCCGTCGGCGTCGAAGCCGTGCACGGTGGCGTGGTCGGGGCGGGGGAGCGGGGCGTACTGGCCCAGGACCGACAGGCAGCCCTCTTCGCCCGCGTCGAGGTGCCGCTCGCCGAGTCCGGGCAGATCGAGCGTCGGGTTGACCACGACGCCCTTGTGCCGCTCGCCGTTCTCGTCGGGGCAGTCGTAGACGAACACCCGCAGCGGAACGCCGATCTGGTTGGCGGCCAGGCCCACGCCCTCGGCCGCGTACATGCTCGCGAACATGTCGTCCACCAGCGTCGCCAGTGCCCCGTCGAACCGGGTGACCGGCTCGCAGGGTGCGTGCAGCACCGGGTCTCCCACCTGAACGATCGGCCGGACCTCTCCCACGACCAGTGCCCTCTCCGCATGCGAAATGTGTCGCGACAAAGTCTACGAGCGTCAACGACATGATCAGTACCAGATCATGCTCAGATAATGAGACATATCTTCTTGCATGGTGAGATTGAGGCTAATGTCGGTCTCATTGACGCGAGACGAAGGAGTTTCGATGGACGCCGTCTACACCCATGGCCACCACGAGTCCGTACTGCGCTCCCACCGGTGGCGCACCGCCGAGAACTCGGCCGCGTACCTGCTGCCCCACCTCAAGCCGCACATGAAGCTGCTGGACGTGGGTGCCGGGCCCGGCACCATCACGGCCGACCTGGCGGGCCGGGTCGGGCACGTGACGGCGTCCGAGGTGACCGCGGACGCGCTGGAGCTGACCAGGGCTGGAGTGGGGGCCGCGGGCAACGTGGAGTTCGCCGTCGCCGACGTGCACGCGCTGGACCATCCCGACGCCACGTTCTGCGTCGTCCACGCCCACCAGGTGCTCCAGCACGTCGGCGACCCCGTACGGGCGCTGCGTGAGATGCGGCGGGTGACCAAGCCGGGCGGACTGGTGGCGGCGCGTGACAGCGACTACGCCGCGTTCGCGTGGTACCCGCTGCTGCCGGAGCTCGACGAGTGGCTGGCGCTGTATCGGCGGGTCGCGCGGAGTAACGGCGGCGAGCCGGACGCCGGGCGGCGGCTGCTGTCGTGGGCCAGGGCCGCGGGCTTCGACGACATCACCGCCACCTCGTCCACCTGGTGCTTCGCCACGCCGGAAGACCGGGCCTGGTGGGGTGGGATGTGGGCCGACCGGATCAAGCAGTCCGCCCTGGCCGAGCAGGCGCTCGCCACGGGCGCCGCCACGGCGGACGACCTGCGGCGCATCTCCGAGGGCTGGCTGACGTGGGCCGCGGCGGACGACGGCTGGATGTCGATCACCCACGGCGAGATCCTCTGCCGCGTGTGAGGTCCTAACGGCAGGAGGGCGCGGGCTGAAGGCGGGTGAGGTGCGGGCTGAGGCTGGGGGTGCGGGCTGAAGGCCAGAGGGGTGCGGGCTAGAGGCCGGAGGTGCGGGCCCACTGGGGGTCGCGGTAGAGGACCACGTCAGCGCCGTCCAGCAGCTCGTCCGGAGCCGACAGCATGGTGATCTCGCCCGCCGCCTGCAGCCGCAGCAGCAGGTCGCGGACCCGGGGTCCCACCGGCAGCCGGCCGGGCGGCAGGCCGAGGCCCGATCGGACCGTGTCCGCGACCTCCGACAGTCGGAACGGACCGGCGAACTCCGCCACCACACCCCGCACCAGACTCAGGGTGATCACCTGTTCGGCCTCGGCGTGGGCCAGCTCCCAGACGATCTGCTCCTTGCGCCGGCCCGTGGCTGCGCAGGCCGTGCAGGAGCGCATCAGTCCGGGCGAGAGGCCGGGCAGGATGCCGGGCGCCAGGCCGGGCAGCACCGGCTGCTCGGCCGACCCGAGGCAGGCGGTGCACTGGTTGGTCTCGGAGGCGTGCAGCTCGGCGGACATGAGGTCGGGCAGGTCGGCGTCGCAGCCGCAGGAGTACGCGCCGAGCGTGCCGAGCCGCGGGGTGATCGTGTGATTCGTCATCTCGGCAGACTCTACCCGCGGGCGTCCATCAGGCCGTGCCGGCGCAGCGCCTTGCGGGCCGCCGCCACCACGCGCTCGTCCGGATGGTGGTCGATGAACACCAGCAGCACCCGTTCCGTCCAGGGATGGTCACCGAGGGCCAGCAGGGCGATCGTGCTCGCCTGCTCGTCCTTCTCCATGCCCTGGGAGACCGACTTGATGACCTCGGCCGTCTCCCCGCCGAACTCCAGCAGCGCCGCGGCCATGTCCACGAACGCCCACGCGATCTCCTCGGGCGTCGGGGGCCGTTCCTCGCGGCCCACCCGGGCGGCCACGACGGCGCCCAGCTTCGGCTCGCCGAGCAGCCCGTCGAGCACCCGCGTGCCCTCGTCGCCGAGTCCCGTGGCGAGCAGTTCCACGCCGACCGCCCGGCTCAGCGGGCTCGCCTCGGCCAGCGCGGCCGCGATCTCGGCCGCCGCCTCGCCTCGATCCCGGTCGGCCAGCCAGCCGGCCAGCTCCTCGTCGCGTTCCGGCTCGGGGTAGGAGCGCAGGCCGTGCAGCAGCGAGCCGGCGTCCTGGTCGGCCAGCGCGCCCATGACGGGGATGTCCTGCCCGGTCGCCGTGCCGATCACCTGTCCGGCCGCCCAGAGGCCGAGCGGGGTCAGAGTGTGCGGCGGCGTCTGGGATATCAGGCCGAGGTCCGTCAGGGCGGCGGGCACGTCGTCGGTCAGCGGGCCGCCGCCCAGGAAGAGGCGTACCACCTCCATGAACAGCGCCTCGTCGGTGCCCAGCGTGAGGCGGCAGGCGTCCGCCCACACCTGGAGCACCTTGTCGTCGGAGCCGTCACGCAGGGCCTCGACCGCGTCGGGCGTGAACGCCGGATCGGCGGTTTCGCCGGCCAGCAGGCCGGTCGCCAGGGGAGTCTCGCGTACGGCCGCCACCAGTTCGCCGTCGGACGGCAGCCGGATGGGAGGCTGGAGCGGAAGCGTGTCTTCTTCGTTGGAGCCCACGTCCTTATCCTGTCGGAACTCGCACCACATTTGCGATAAAGTCCCACTCGCCGCGAAAAGTCCGGAAGAAGGGAGGCGTTGAGATGGTCCGTGGTTTCCGGGCGCTCCGCGCGTCCACTTCAACTCTTCGGAGGAACCGTGCTTTTCCGTTCCACGGTCGAGACTGACCTCGACCTGCTGCTCGACTGCGCCGTCGACGAGCCCATCAGCTGGGCCGACCCCGACCGGCTGCTCACCTTCCTCAAGAACGGCCAGTACCACCACGACCGCATCTGGGTCGCGGAACAGGACGGCCAGATCCTCGCCCGCGCCGTCTGGTGGGGCTTCCCCGACGGCGACCGCCCGCTCGCGCTCGACTGCCTCTGGGTCCACCCGTCGGTGCCCGACCGCGTGGGACTGGCCGCCGAACTGCTGCGACACGCCCACGAGAAGTACGGCGAAGCGCCCGCCTATCACGTGTTCGTGGCGAACGGCTGGCGGGACAACCCGGACATCACCGCCGCCATCGCCTGGCGGTGGCAGGCGGGGGCGGGCGCCGGACTGACCGACGAGCTCGAACGGCTCCGGTACGAATGGACCACCGGCGCGCCGGTGCCGGTGGCGTCGGGCCGGCTGGTGTTCCGGGCGGAGGCCGACGACGAGGCGTTCGTCGAGGTGTTCCGCCGCGTGGCGGTCGGCACGCTCGACCACCACACCCAGCAGGCCCTGGCCACGACCGATCCCGAGGCGCAGGCCCGCGAGGACATAGCCGACTATCGGAGCATGCCCGGTGACCGGGACTGGTGGCGCCTGGCGTACACGCCGGACGGCGACCTCGCCGGCGTGGCGCTGCCGTCGGCCAACGGCGGCGGGCCCGTCGTCGGCTACCTCGGCGTGGTGCCCGAGCACCGCGGCCACGGCTACGCCGACGACCTGCTCGGGGAGATCACCCGGACGCACGCCGAACGCGGCGCCGACCGGATCGTCGCCGACACCGACGCCGTGAACGTCCCGATGGCCAAGGCCTTCGAGCGGGCCGGCTACCGGAACTTCGCCGTCAGGCTCGTCCTGTCACCCCCGCCCGCGACCGCCTGACCCGGTCCGGTGTCCTGCTCACGCGGTGGCGAGGCGGGCCCGGACCACCAGGTCGTGCATGGCGTCCCTGACCGTGGCGGCCTCCGGCAGCGGTGAGGAGTCCCTGGCCGCCTCCAGTGAGGCGGTCAGGGAGGCCACGTCGCCGGCCGCCGCGGTGATCGCGGGCGCGCGGCCGTGTTCGGCGTCCCGCTTGGCGGCCACCAGGTCCGGCACGTAAGCCGGGACGTACCCGAACAGGTGCGTCAGATCGGCGTCCAGCTCCCCGGTGCGCATCAGGTGGATACCGGTGGCCAGGACGCGGAAGGTGTAGAGCAGCGGCTTGAGCTCCCCGTTCTTCTCGAACAGCCGCCACTGCGTGCGCGCGAACCCCAGATAGTGATGGGCGTGGTGCCGCGTCAGGCAGCCGGGCGCCAGCGCCGTCAGCTCCTCGTGCAGCGGAGAGGAGGACACGACCAAGGGGGAGAGGAGTTGCTCCAGGACGTAGCCGTTGCGGTTCAGCAGCAGCCCGCAGAACTTGGCCAGGTCGTGCGTGACCAGGTCCACCTCGACGCGGTCGCGCGTCCAGGTCCGGTCGAGGGTCGCCGGGCCGGTGCGCAGGCCGACGATCTCACGCAGCGGCAGCACGTGCACGCCCCGCAGGTCCACGTCCGAGTCGGCCGAGGGGAAGCCGTAGAGGTGCGCGCCGCTGACCGTGGCGAACACCAGCGGGTACGGCTGCTCGCCGGGGATCTCCGGCAGCCAGGCAGGAAGGTTCACTGGAGGTGGGCCCTCCTTACGGCCATGAGGTACTTCTCGACGGACTCCCGGTCCGGCGCCTCCGGCAGGACGCTCGGCGCTCCGGCCAGGTCGGTGGTCAGCTCGGCCCGCCAGGCGGCCACCTCGGCCCACGCCACCTCGCCCCGCTTGATCGCCAGCAGCCGGTCGCGGTAGGCGCCCATCTGGACCAGGGGCTCGCCGTGGCGTACCAGATGCAGGCCGCTCAGCAGCAGCCTGATCATGTGCATCGCCTGCTTCCACTTCGGCGCGGCCGGGTCGAGGCGGCGGAACTGGGCGTCGGCGTAACCGCTGAACGTCTCGTGCGCCAGCCGCGACAGGAACGCCCCGCGCAGGCCGCGCAGCCGCTCACCCTCCGGCGTGAGCACCTCCGTGAGGGGAGACCACAGGCACTCCAGGACCGTGGGGTTCGCGTTGAGGGCGAGGCCGCAGAACCGCTCGACCTCCCACGAGAACTGCTCCGGCAGCGGCCCGTCGCGGTGCGTCACCGGCTTGGTCAGCCGCCAGAAGTCCTCCGTCGGCGCCACGAACACGCCGCGCCGGTCGGTGTCGGAGTCGTCGGTGTCCAGGCCGTACGCCCGCGACCCCACCACCACCGAAAGGATCAGATCATCACTCACGCGGACACTTTCCCAGGCTCGGGGGACAGTTCGCTCAGCAGGTCGGCTGCCCCGAGCAGACGTACGTCGCCGAGGCCGTCCGGGTGCAGCGCGTACGTCGCGCAGCCGCTGGGAAGGGGCACGTCGCCGTGGATGAGCAGGGCGAGCTCCACCCCGTCGAACGACGCGGGCGTCGCGATCGCGGGGGCGTCGGCGCGGGCGATCAGGCGGGCGGCGAACGCGGCCGCGTCCTCGCCCGGCCGCCGCTCGTAGCGGGCCAGCGAGCCGTCGCGGCGCCGCACCAGCACCTCGGCCGCTCGCGCGGCGGCGTGCCAGCAGCCCACCTCCCACAGCGTCACCCGGTGCGTGAACGCCTGCTCGAGCGCCGCGCCCAGCAGGCCCAGCTCGTCACTGCTGCCGTCCACGCTGTGCCCGTAGCCGGCGGCGGACAGGTTGAGGTCCGCCCACCGCATCGTCCGCGTCCACAGGTCGGCCACCAGCGGGACCAGGATCTTGGCCTGCCCCGTCAGGTCGAAGCGCTGCCGCACGGCCAGCGGGTCGAACAGCCCCTCCGGCTGCTCCATGAACCCGGCGAACCCGCGTACCAGCTCCTCGAACGGCACGTCGTTGTAACTGAACACGACCGGCACCAGGTAGCGGCCGCGCAGCGCCCGCACGTGCACGTCGATGAACTCCGACGCCCCCAGCGGCTCGGGCGCCGACGTCAGGTCGCCGGAGTGCGTGACGGCCTTGCCCAGCGTCAGGTTCGTGTAGTCGCACAGCCCGACGAACTCCCAGCGCTCGTCGAAGACCGCCACGGACAGGTCGAGGTCCACCCGGGTGTCCTTCGGCTCGGCCCAGTGGAGGAAGAACCGGAGCCGGTCGCCGCCGGGGATGGGCTGGGTGCTGCCGCGTGGCAGCCGTACCAGTGCCTTGACCGCCGTCCGCTCGGACGTCGGCGCGATCAGGTCGGCCAGCCCCTCGTCCAGCAGCGCCCGGCGCAGCGCGGGGAGCTCGCCGGTACGGCGCAGCAGCTCGGCGGCCAGCGTCCGCTCGGCCGTCAGGACGACCTCGTCCGGCAGGGGCGGCCGGTCGTCGGGCCGGGTGTGGAAGCGTGCCGTGCCACCGCGCGGCAGGAACAGCCGCAGCCCGCCCGGCGGCGTGCGCAACTGCCCCAGCGTGGCGATGAGCACGCCGGGCGCGACCTGCGCCGCCACCCGCGCCAACCCGCCCGCCTCGATCGCAGCGCCACCGGGCACCACGGTCTCCGGCAGATCCGGGTCGGCGGGGACCATGGTCTCCAGCAGGTCCGGGGAGAGGCGGAGCAGGTGCGACAGCCGCCGCATCAGCTCGCCGGGCCGGTGGGCCAGCAGGGCGACCGCGTCGGAGTGGCGGCCGTCGGCCAGCGCCGTCTCCACGCGGCCGGCGAACGACGTCGCCCGCACCCGCCCGTCACGCACCCGCAGCCCCGGCCGATGCGCGGCCCGCTCCAGCAGGGTTCGGCCGAACGCCGTCTCCGGGTCGAGCCGGGTGCCGCGCAGCGCGGCGAACGCCAGCGCGGCGTCCGGGTAGCGGGCGTGGTGCTCGTGGGGGTGCAGCACCTCGGCCATGCGCTTCCACTGCTCGCCGTACCGGAACAGGTCCTCGATCATGTACGGCATGGCGTCCAGGCACGACAGCAGGACCCGGCGGACGGCACGCGGCAGCGACACGCGGCGCTGCGGGCGGATCCGCAGCCCGGGGTCGGCGTCCATCAGCACGTACAGCAGGCGCAGCACGTCCGTGGCCGTCTCCAGATGGCTCCGCAGCAGCTCGGGGGCGCCTCGCCGGAGCGCGACGGCGAGGACGACGGCCCGCGTCTCCTTGACCGGGATGGTCTCCGGCAGCCACCCGCCAGCCGCCGGCCAGAACTCCTCCAGCAGCGCCTCCAGGTCGGCCCGGTCGTGCGGCGGCAGGGGAGTGCGGCGGTTCATCAGGTCCACGGCCAGGTCACGGCAGCTCGCCGCGGGGTCGTCCGCGAGCCGCAGCAGACCGGTCGCCGTGACGGCGTCGCGGTCGACGATCGTGTGCCCCTCCGACGGGAGCAGGAACGGGTCGTCCAGGTCGACGCGGCGGTGGCAGATGGGGCAGGCGCTGAAGTCGGCCCCGTCCCAGCACGAACGGCACACCAGGTGCGCGCACGGCGAGACGGCGTGGACGGTGCCGACGTTCCCGCACAGGACGCACGGCCGGTGCGGCTCCTGCAGCAGCAGGGAGAACACCCGCCGCACGTAGAAGTCACGGGTGTCGGCGGGCACCGTGTCCGGAAATTTCCTGAAAAGGGGTACGTGCGTCACGGACGCGCCCACCTCGGACCGCAGGAGGTGCAGCAGCCGCCGCCCGGCCCGCGTCAGCTCCGCCATGGACAGCGCCGCCAGCGCCCGGTACAGGTCCGCCGACACCAGGAAGCCGAGCTGCAGCAGCTCGAACTCCAGCGCCGCCACCCCGGACGGCACGTCGGCCCGCCGCATGCTCAGCCGCTTGGGCAGCTTGCCGACGGGTTCGGGCGTGCGCGGATCGGCGGCCAGCAGCGCGGGCGCGACCAGCCGCGTACGGCGGAGCAGGATCTCACCGGAACCGTTCATCAAGCCAACCCCCCAGAACTGATGAGAGGCCGCGCGGCGACACCGCGCGACCTCTTCGAGGTGGAGAGCAGGCGCGCTAGATCATTTAAAAGATGAGAGAAGGAAGCACACCCAAAGAGCCACCCTGGTGAATCACCGTACCGGGATCAATCAAGAAATGTCCGCCGATTTTCCGGTCCAGTAGGGCCCGGCATGCGCGAGAGCCGCTCCGATGGATAGGGTCTCCGGATCTGACCAGGAGAGAAAGGGCCGACCGGTGACCATGCGGAGCTGGCTGCTACACGGGCTGCAGCCGACGTCCGGGATGCACGACGAACATCCCGGCAAACGTCACTCCTGGTGGCAGGTCATGTGCCTCACAGGTGTCGACTACTTCTCCACCCTCGGCTACCAGCCGGGCATCGCCGCGCTGGCGGCGGGCGCGCTGTCGCCGATCGCCACGCTCATGCTGGTGGCGCTGACGCTGTTCGGCGCGCTGCCCACCTACCGCGTGGTGGCGGCCGAGAGCCCCAACGGCATGGGCTCCATCGCCATGCTCGAACGGCTGCTGCCGAGCTGGTGGGGCAAGCTGCTGGTGCTGGTCCTGCTCGGGTTCGTGGCGACGGCGTTCATCTTCACGATCACGCTGTCGGCCTCCGACGCGACCGCCCACATCCTGCAGAACCCGTTCTTCCCGGACGCGCTCGCCGGTCAGCAGGTGCCCATCACCCTGCTGCTCATCGCCGCGCTCGGCGCGATCTTCCTGCGCGGGTTCAGCGAGGCCATCGGCCTGGCCATCGCGCTGGTGGCCGTCTATCTGGCACTGAACGTGGTCGTCGTCGGCACCGCCATAGCCCAGGTGATGTCCCACCCGGAGCTGGTGGGCGACTGGCAGGACGCCCTCACCGCCGGGCACTCCAGCCCCCTGGCGATGATCGCGCTGTCCGCCGTCGCGCTGCCCAAGCTGGCGCTCGGCCTGTCCGGGTTCGAGACGGGCGTCGCCGTCATGCCGCAGATCGAGGGCGACCTCGAACAGCGCGTCAAGGGCGCCAAGCGGCTGCTCACCACGGCCGCGTTGATCATGAGCGTGTTCCTGATCTTCAGCGGGTTCGCGACGGCCGTGCTGATCCCGCACAAGGAGTTCGAGGAGGGCGGGCAGGCGGCCGGGCGGGCCCTGGCGTACCTGGCGCATCACTACCTGGGCGACTGGTTCGGCACCCTCTATGACATCAGCACCATCGCCATCCTCTGGTTCGCCGGCGCGTCGGCGCTGACGGGTCTGCTCAACATCGTGCCGCGCTACCTGCCCCGCTACGGCATGGCACCCGACTGGGCGCGGGCCGTACGACCGCTGGTGCTGGTGTTCACCGCGATCTCGTTCGTCATCACCATCCTGTTCGGCGCGAACGTCGAGTCGCAGGGCGGCGCCTACGCCACCGGCGTGCTCGCGCTGATCCTGTCGGCCGCGGTCGCCGTCACCATCTCGGTCGCGCGCGCCGGGCGGCGGGGCGCGGCGGCGGCGTTCGGCCTCATCTCGGTCATCCTCGCCTACACCTTCGCCGCCAACGTGATCGAACGCCCCGACGGCCTGTCGATCGCGGTGTTCTTCGTCGTCGCGATCATCGTGACCTCGATCATCTCCCGCGCCACGCGCTCCACCGAGCTGCGGGTGACGGGGCTGACGCTCGACACGGAGGCCAAGCGGCTCATCGACGGGCTGCCGCCGGGCGACCTGCGCATCATCGCCAACGAGCCCGACGCGCGCGACGAGGCCGAGTACGCCGAGAAGGACCGCGAGACGCGCCAGTACCACCACCTGCCCGACGACGAGCCGATGCTCTTCCTGGAGGTCACGCTCGGCGACACCTCGGAGTTCGAGTCCGAGGTGGTCGTGCGGGGCGAGGAGCGTCACGGCTACGGGGTGCTGACCGTGCGCAGCGCGGCGGTGGCCAACACGATCGCCGCGATCCTGCTGCATCTGCGCGACACGACCGGCCGCCGTCCCCATGTGTACTTCCACTGGGCGGAGGGCAACCCGGTCTGGGCGCTGCTGAGATACCTGCTGTTCGGCGGGGGCGACGTGCCGCCGCTCACGCGTGAGGTCCTGCGCCTGGCCGAGCCGGAGCCCGGCCGCCGCCCTCAGGTCCACGTCGGCTGATCTCTTACCACCATCTGATCTGTTACGGCACGGCCACACTCACCGCCACCCGCTGCACGGGGCGGGCGGCCTCCAGGAACACGCCCGCTGAACCCGCACGGGGCCGGGCGCCGATACGCGCGTCTTCTTGGCCATGGCTTCCGTTTGTGCTTGCCATCGGGGGTGAGGCGCTGATCTGATCGGATTATGAGTGCTTATGATGCGGTCTACCAGCGGAGCATCGTGGAGCCCGAGGCGTTCTGGGGGGAGGCCGCCCAGGGCATCGAGTGGGATGTGGCCCCCACGACCGTGTTCGACAACGGGCGGTGGTTCGTCGACGGGCGGCTGAACACCTGTCACAACGCCCTCGATCGGCATGTGGCCGGCGGGCGGGGTGAGCAGGCCGCGTTGATCTACGACAGCCCGGTGACCGGGGTCGTGCGGCGCTACAGCTACGCCGAGCTGCTCGACTCCGTGGCGCGGACGGCCGGGATGCTGCGCGATCTCGGCGTGGTCGCCGGGGACACCGTGGTGATCTACCTGCCGATGGTGCCCGAGGCGGTGATCGGGATGCTGGCCTGCGCCCGGCTCGGCGCCGTGCACTCCGTGGTGTTCGGCGGGTTCGCCGCCAACGAGCTGGCCGTACGGATCGATCACGCCAAGCCCAAGGTGGTGCTCTCCGCCTCCTGCGGGATCGAGCCGACCCGGATCGTGCCGTACAAGCCGTTGCTCGACGCCGCCCTTGAGCAGGCCGAGCACCGGCCGGCGCGCTGCGTGATCCTTCAGCGGCCCGAGGCGCCCGCCGACCTCGTCGAGGGGCGGGATCTGGACTGGGCCGAGGCCGTGCGCGACGCGGCGCCGGCCGGATGCGTCAGCGTGGCCGCCACCGATCCGCTCTACATCCTCTACACCTCCGGCACCACCGGCGTGCCCAAGGGGGTCGTGCGGGACAACGGCGGGCATGCCGTCGCGCTGCACTGGAGCATGTCCCACGTCTATGGCGCGGCCCCGGGCGAGGTCTACTGGGCGGCCTCCGACGTGGGGTGGGTGGTCGGCCACTCCTACATCGTCTACGCGCCGCTGCTGGCCGGGTGCACGACCGTGCTGTACGAGGGGAAACCGGTCGGGACGCCCGACCCGGGGGCGTTCTGGCGGGTGGTGGCCACGCACGGCGTACGGACGCTGTTCACCGCGCCGACCGCGCTCCGAGCCATCAAGAAAGACGACCCATCCGGAAATTTCGCGCAAAAGTGGGATTTGTCGGGACTGCGGTACCTGTTCATGGCCGGGGAGCGGCTCGACCCCGACACCTACCAGTGGGCGTCCGAGCTGCTCGGGATCCCGGTCATCGACCACTGGTGGCAGACCGAGACCGGCTGGCCGATCGCGGCCAACTGCGTCGGCATCGAGCCGCTGCCGATCAAGCCGGGCTCGCCGACCAAGCCCGTACCCGGCTGGGACGTGCGCGTGCTGGACCCGGCGGGGGAGGAGTGCCCGCCCGGTGTGGAGGGCGCGGTGGCGATCAGGCTGCCCCTGCCGCCCGGCGCGCTGCCGACGCTCTACCGCGACGACGCCCGCTTCATCGAGTCGTACCTGTCCCGCTATCCCGGCCACTACCTGACCGGCGACGGCGGCTTCCTCGACGATGACGGCTACCTGTTCGTCATGGGGCGCATCGACGACGTCATCAACGTCGCGGGCCACCGGCTGTCCACGGGCGCGATGGAGGAGGTCATCGCGGCCCACCCGGACGTGGCCGAGTGCGCGGTGATCGGCGTCGACGACGAGCTGAAGGGCCAGCTCCCGCTCGGCTTCGTGGTGCTCAAGGCAGGCGCCGACCGTGAGCCCGCCGACGTCGAGCGCGAGCTTTCCGCCATGGTCCGCGATCGCATCGGCCCGGTCGCCGCCTTCCGCCGCGCCGTGGTCGTGGCCCGCCTGCCCAAGACCCGGTCCGGCAAGATCCTGCGCGCCACCATGCGGGACATCGCGGCCGGACGCGACTACCGCGCCCCTTCCACGATCGAGGATCCGGCGGCCCTGACGGAGATCGCCGACGCTCTCTGAGCACGATCCGGTTAAACCCTCCCTGAGGGCGATGGAACGCGACATGATGGGAATTCCCACGCTCTTCGGAGACCGTGATGACGGAGACCCTGAGCTACGCCGAGGCTCTGAAGATCCTCGGCTGCAAGGACAGCAGGCTCGTCAAGGTGGTCGACTTCGCCGCGACGGCCGCCCTGACCGGATGGGCGCTCGCCGGAGGCGCCGAACTGGCGCTGGGCCTGCGCGACCTGCAGGAAGACGCCGTCCGCTACGGCAACGACGTGGTGCGGCGCGTGCCCGAATGGCGCAGCGGCGCCGGCCGGTTCGCGCGCACCCAGCGGCTGGCCGCCGTCCACGCCGTGGTGATCGTCTCGGCCTACTTCGAGGCGCTCGGCCAGGTGAGCCTGCCGTTCGGGCTGGACCGGCTCGACCGGGACCGCCCCGGCGGCGGCACTGGCGGCGGCACCCGCGCGGCGGCGTTCGCCGAACTGGTGGAGAAGTTACTCACCGAGCCGCTGCCCAGGCCGGAGCCGCATCGCCCCTACGCCGAGACCCGCGAGGCGGTCGAACACCGTTACCGGCGGATGTCGGAGGCCGTGGCGGTGTACGTGCGGGAGGTGGCGGTGTGGGACGAGCTCTCGGCCGACGACCGCGTTCGCGTCCCCGCGCTGCTCGTGGAGGGGCCGTCGGCGCACGCCCTGCGGATCTACGACGAGGACTACCGCTCGCTCACCCTGGACAGCCCCGAGTTCCGGATGTGGAGCCTGGTCACCGAGACGCAGACGTTCGCCCCGGGGCTGTCGCGCGTGGCGCGGCTGCTTGCGGAGCTGGCGCCGCCCCGCGTGGGCGACCGGCCGATGATCCACCTGGTCCGGCTGGCCGCCGCCGCGCTCGACCAGTCGCTCATGGCCGTCGGCAAGGCGCCGGACGACGTCACGCTGCCGCTGCTCGGCGAGGGGTACATCAGCCCCCGGTGCAAGGTCGCGGAGATGACGGGCGAGTCCGCGCCGGCCGTGAAGAGCTGGTGGAAGAGCCGGCTGGAGCTGGCCGACGCGGAGGCGTTCCTGGTGGGGCACCTCACCTCGCCGCACGCCACCCAGGCGCCCCTGGTCGTGCTGGGCGAGCCGGGGTCGGGGAAGACCAAGCTGACCGAGGTGCTCGCGGCCCGGCTGGCCGCCTCGGAGTTCCTGCCGATCAAGGTGGAGCTGCGCGACGTCGCCGCCGAGTCGTCCCTGATCTCGCAGATCGAGCAGGGCATTTCCCCCGTACTCCCAGAGAAGGTGAAATATCAGGACCTGGTGGAGGCGGCGGAGGGGATGCTGCCCGTCGTCATGCTCGACGGGTTCGACGAGCTGCTCCAGGCGGCCGACACCAACCGCTACGACTACCTGGAACAGGTCCAGGAGTTCCAGGACGAGCAGTCCAGGCTCGGCCGGCCCGTCGCGGTGATCGTGACCAGCCGGACCGTCGTGGCCGACCGGGTCAGGTTCCCCCAGGGCGTGCTCACGATCGAGCTCCAGCCGTTCGAGAAGGAGCAGGTCCGCCAGTGGCTGGAGATCTGGGCGGAGACCAACCGCCCCGTCCTGTCCAGGCGCGGCAGGACCCCGCTGCCCGCCGACGTCGCGCTGGCCCAGGGTGAGCTGGCCAGGCAGCCGCTGCTCCTGCTGCTGCTGGCCATCCACGACGCCGCCGACAACGCGCTGCAGCGTGACGAGGCGGTCCTCGGCCGTGGCCGGCTCTACGAGTCGCTGATCAGGGGCGTCGCGGACCGCGAGATCGTCAAGAACCCCGAGGCGCGGGCGCTGCCGGCCGACCGCCGGCGCGGGCTGGTGGACCGGGAGCTGGTGCGGCTCGGGGCCGTGGCGCTGTCGATGTTCGTCCGCGGCCGGGCGGTCGTCTCGGAGGCCGCCCTCGACCGGGACCTGCCCGCCCTGTGCGGGGCGCCGGGCGAGGAGCAGCGGGACGAGGGCGGCTGGGCGCGGCGGGCGACCGAGCGGTTCTTCTTCGTGCACGCCGACGACACGGGCGACACGCGGGACTACGAGTTCCTGCACGCGACGTTCGGTGAGTTCCTGGTGGCCTGGCTGGCCGTGTACGCGCTGCGTGACCTGGTCAGGAGGCACGGCCGCGACGACGATCTGGCGGGCCGGCTGGTCGACGACGACCTGCTCTACGCCGTCACGTCGTTCTCCTGCCTGGCCGAGCGGGGGCCGACGGTCGGCTTCGCCATGGAGCTGCTGGGCGCGCTGCCGGCCGAGGTCCGGGCCAGGAGCGTGACGCTGCTCGGCGCGCTGCTGCGCGAGTCGCTCCACGAGCGCCCGCGCCGCTCCTTCCTCGCCTTCCGCCCGGTGCGGCATCCCGTGCCGCGCCGACTGGCAGCCTACGCGGCCAACCTCACCCTCCTGGTGGTGGCCGCGTCGGACAAACCGGTCAGCGTCTCGGAGCTGCTCCACGACTCGGGGGACTTCGCCCGGTGGAGCTCGTACGCGCATCTGTGGAAGAGCCAGCTCGGCGGGGAGGGCTGGACCGGCCTCATCGGCGCCCTGCCCGCGCGCAGGGTGGTGGACGGCGGTAAGCGGGACATCCGGCTCGGCGGGAGCGCCGAGTCGTGGGCGTTCGAGGGCGCCGGCTGGTGGTTCGGCCGGGCGAAGCCCGTGGCGCGCACCAGGACGCTGGGCCGCTACAAGTCCTACGCCCTGGAGGAACGGCCCTACCTGCTCAACGTCGACGCCGACCTGCTGACCGACTCGCTGCACGGCGACGACGAGGCGCACCCGAGCCTGATCGTCGTGCAGCGGACGTCCGGGCAGGTGGTGAGCTGCACCCGCCTGGTCGAGGAGGTGCTGATGAACCGCCCGTCGAGCGCCGAGGCGCGCGTCGCGCTCTACGCCGACGCGATCGCCGCGGTCAGCGCCTTCCAGACGCTCAGGAGCCGGCGGCTGCTCGACCTGGTGCTGCGGGCCCTCACCCTGGAAGGCCCGGCCATGCCCTTCCAGGACCGGGCCGGGATACTCGGCGGGCTGGCCGAGGACGGCGTCGATCCGGCACTGTGGCGGCCGCTGCTGGAGTCGATGTTCTTCGAGCGGTCCGACAGCTGGGAGATCCTCCTGCGGGCGGGCGTCCCGGAAGCGGTCATGCGCGAGGTACGCACGCCCTAGAGACAGCTCTCAGGCGGCCGACCGGTCCACCGGCAGCTCGATCGTGATCGTCAGGCCGCCCTCGTCGCGCGGCCGGGCGACGACCGTGCCGCGATGGGCCTCGGTGATGACGCGCACGATCGACAGGCCGAGGCCGCTGCCCCGGTCGGAGCGCAGCCGGTCGCCGTGCAGCCGCCGGAACGGCTCGAAGATCGTCTCGATCTCGTACGGCGGCACGTGCAGGCCGGTGTTGGCCACGACCAGTTCCACCCGCTCGGCGCGCCGCCGGGTGGTCACCCACACCTCGCCCTTGGGCTGGTTGTGCCTGATCGCGTTCTCCACCAGGTTCTGGACGAGCCGCTCCACCAGCACCGCCTCGCCGGTCGTCGGCGCGGAGTCCAGCAGCCGGTGGATCGTCACGTCCCGCTCGGCCGCCTCCTCCGCCGCCTGGTCCAGCACGTGCTCGGCCACGTCCGTCAGGTCGAACGGGCGCCGGTCCAGCACGGCCTGCTCGCCCTCGGCCAGCGCCAGCAGGCCGTCGATGAGCCGCTCGTTGCGGGCGTTGACCAGCAGCAGCGACTCGCCGAGCCGCTTGACGTCGTCGGTCGCGTCGGGCCGCCGCACCGCCACGTCGACCAGCGTCCTGTTGATGGTCAGCGGGGTGCGCAGCTCGTGGGAGGCGTTGGCGACGAAGCGCCGCTGGCTGTCGAAGGAGCGGGCGAGCCGGCCGAGCATGGTGTCGAAGATGCCGGTCAGCTCCTTGAGCTCGTCGCTCGGCCCCTCGTAGTCGATCCGGTCGGTCAGGTCGTGGCTCTGGGCGACCCGGCGCGCGGTCTCGGTGACCGACTTGACCGGTTTCAGCACCCACCCGGCTCCGCGCCAGCCCAGCGCGAACGCGGCGGCGGTGGCCCCCAGCACGGCGAGTGCGCCGATGGTGCGCACGCTGGACAGGGTCTCGCGCTGGTAGACGGTGCGGACCTGGAGCGCCCGATCCCGCGCGACCTCGTAATAGTCGTCGTTCCTGCCCAAGGTCCAGCCGTTACGCACGGTGATGGACGCCGGGGTGAGGAGGTCGGCACGGTACTCGAGGTTCTGCCGCACGATGAAGTAGATGCCCGTCAGCAGCAGGCCGCCGAGAACGAAGAACACCCCGGCACAGGCCAGGGCGAAGCGGAGACGGACCGTCATGAGATGCGATACCCCGATCCCGGCACGGTCTCGATGACCTGTGGGTCGCCGAGCTTCTTGCGCAGCTTCATCATCGTGGTCCGCACCGTGTTCGTGAACGGGTCGATGTGCTCGTCCCACACCTTCTCCAGCAGCTCCTCGGCCGACACCACCGCGCCCTGCGCCCGCAGCAGCTCGGCCAGCACGCCGAACTCCTTGCGGGCCAGCGGCACGTACCGGCCCTCGCGGAACACCTGCCGGTGCGCCCAGTCCAGCCGTACCCCGGCGCGTTCCAGCATCGGCGGGTCGGCCCGCCTGGCCCGGCGGCCGAGCGCGTGCACCCGCGCCACCAACTCCTCGAACGCGAACGGCTTGGGCAGGTAGTCGTCGGCCCCCAGCGACAGCCCCGCCACCCTCGACCGCACGTCCCCGGCGGCGGTCAGCATCAGGACCCTGACCGGCCACCCCCGCTCGACAACCACCCGGCACACCTCGTCGCCGTGCACCAGCGGCAGGTCCCGGTCCAGGATCAGCACGTCGTAGTCGTGCACGCCGAGCCGTTCCAGCGCCCCGTCGCCGTCGTAGGCCACATCGACGGCCAGCGCCTCGCCCCGCAGCCCCTCGGCGATCGAGTCGGCCAGCATGCGCTCGTCCTCCGCGACCAGCACTCGCAATGTCGTCCCTCCTGTGAAGATCCCCTGTGAAGATCGAAAGTTCCGACAGTCTGCTCCAGCCGGCATAACGCGGACATAACCACTTTTGGTGACGCTCAGGTTAGCGCCGACTCGGTGGACTGCCCTCCCTACGGCCGGGAATCGCCCGGCCTCTCACGGGGGAGAGATGCCATGGTTGCCGCTCTTGTGGCGCCCGCGAGGCCCCGTCTGGCCGATCCCGTCCTGGGGAGGACGGGTCACCGCCTGTTCGGGATCGTCCTGGCGCTGGCCGCGGCGCTGCGCGTGCTGGTCATGCTCGGGTACGACACCGCGCAGGTCTACTGGTACGACTCGTTCACCTACCTGAACACGGCCGTGCACATGCGGCCACAGGGGGCCTTCCACCCGGCGGGCTACTCGTGGTTCCTGTGGCTGCTGCGCCCCTTCCACAGCGTCGAGCTGGTCGTCGGCGTGCAGCACGCGATGGGCCTGGGCGTCGGCGTGCTGATCTACGTGTTGCTGCGCCGCTGGTCATTACCCGGCTGGGGGGCCGCGCTGGCCGCGGTGCCGATGCTGTTCGACCCGGCGTTCCTGCGGCTGGAGCACGCCGTGCTCTCGGACCTGCAGGTGATCTTCCTCGTCATGGCCGCGCTCACGGTGCTGATGTGGCGCCAGGAGGTCTCGCCCCGGGCCGCCGCGTTCGCCGGGGCGCTGCTCGCGCTGGCCGGACTGACCCGCACGGCCGCGGTGCCGCTGCTCGGCCTGGCCGCGCTCTACCTGGTGCTGCGCCGCACCCCGTGGCGCCGCGTCGCCGCCCTGGTGCTCGCCGGGGCGTTGCCGCTGCTCGCCTACGCGGGCTGGTACGCCCAGCATCACGGCAGGTTCGCCCTGAGCGGCGGCGACGGCGTCGCCCTCTGGGCCCGCACGATGACGTTCGCCGACTGTTCGATCATCAAACCGCCGGCGGCGGAGGCCAGGCTCTGCCCGAACGGCAGCGTCGTCGACGCCGCCTCCGAGTACGTCTGGGCGCCCGGCGCCTCGCTCAACCGGCTGCCCGGCGACCGGTTCGCCTACAACGACCTGGCCCGCTCGTTCGCCGTCAAGGCCATCGCCGCGCAGCCGCTCGACTACCTGCGCGAGATCGTCAAGGACACCTCCCTGGCCTTCACCTGGGAACCGGTGCAGCACCCCAAGCGGGTGACCGCGATGTCGACCTTCCCGCACGGCTCGTGGCGACTGCCGGAGGAGCACAGCCTCATCGGCCAGGTGCGCAAGGAGTACGACCCGGCCATCCGCGGCATGAGCTCGGTCGAGCCGTTCGGGTCGATCCTCGCCGCCTACCCGTATCCGTGGTTCCTGCACGGCACACTGTTCGGCGTGATCCTCCTGGCGGGCACGGCCGGGGCCATCGGCCGCCGCCGCGCGGCCCTGCTGCCGTGGGCGTTCTCGATGTTCCTGCTCGTCGCGCCGGTGGCGGCACTCGACTTCGACCACCGCTACGTGCTGCCCGCCATCCCGGTCGCCTGCGTCGCCGCCGCGCTGGCCGTACGCCGCACGGAGCCGTAGGAGGCTCTTACCGCTACGGCTACGATCATGTTCTGCGTCCTCGGCACGTTCCATGATCGCGCGCCGCGGACCACGGGCCGCCGATTATCCGCTGCGGTGCTGGTAGACGCCACAATTGTGCGCCTCGTCCTGGTGCCTTCGATCATGGAAGTGCCCGGCGGGTGCGCCTGGTGGTTCCCCCGACTGTCCTCGACGAGGCTGCCGCTCAAGGGAAATGTTCCGTAGTATCCGGACATCACGAGCGTTGGGGGCGCCAGGGTGCCAGGACAGAGCGTGGGTGTGGTCGTCGATCCGGGAGTACCCCCGGAGGTCGCCGGAATGTTGCGTGCCAACGCCCCGCTGCTGTCCAGGATCAGAGCAGGATGGGTGCCCCCCGCCGCACCACCGCCCGAGCGGCGGCGCCCGTCGAGCCTGATGCTGCTGGCCGCCACGCCCGTGGTCGTGGCGCTGATGTCCGTGCTGCTGGCCTCGCACGCGGCGCCGGTCGGGTTCGTGCTGCTGGGTTCCTTCGTCTTCATCGTGCTGGTCAAGATCGCCTCCATCAACGAGGTGCCGCAGCACGACCGGCCGCGGGAGCGCGGCGTCTACGAGCAGGCCCGCTGGTACGACGGGCGCTACCTGCTGGCCGACGACTTCGACGCGGAGGCCAGACTGGTGCTGGCCAGGGCGCAGCGGGCGATCGGCAGCGTGCTGCGTTCCCACGTCAACGCCGAGGGGCTGCTGGACGACGCGCGCAACGCCGTGATGCTGCCGGAGCAGGAGTGGGAGATCGCCAGGCTGCTGGCCAAACTCGCGGCCCTGCGCGGTGAGCACAAGGTGCTGCTGTCCCGTGGCATCGCGCCGGAGGTGGCGGCCGTGGTCGAGCCGCTGGACCGCGCCCTGGCCAACAGCGAGGCCGCGGTCGTCGCGCGCGTCGAGGCGCTGGAACGTTACGCCGGGCATGTCGCCGAGGCCGAGCGCGCCTACCACGCCCGCAGCCAGATCGAGGAGCTGCGGGCCCGGCTGCCGCGCTACGAGGAGCTCCTGGCCGAGTCGGGGGCCGACGCGCTGGCCGTACCGGAGATCGAGAAGCTCGCCCAGGACGCCGACGCCCTGGAGCGGCTGCTGCGCAAGAGCGTGAGCTCGGCGCACGAGGCGTTCCGCTACCTGGAAGGCTGACACTCTGACAGACCGCCACATAGGATCCCTTACGTGCCCTGTCCGAAGGTCATGGTGGATCCGGCGGTGCCAGACGAGATCGCGGAGCTGCTGCGCGGCCACCGCGAGCTGCTGCTGGGCATGCGGACGGGGTGGGCACCGGTCCGCAAGAGGCGGTATGACCCGACGCTCGGCATCGTGGCGAGCGCGGCGGCCGGGGTGGCCGCGCTGCTGGCGGTCGCCGCCGGGTTCGGCTTCTTCCTGGAGGAGCGGTACACCTCCTTCGTGGTCGTCATGACCGTGGCCGCGCTGCTCGTGGTCGGCGTGCTGCTCAGGCCGCGCACCGACGCGGAGGTCGCGCGGCGGCGCGCGCAGGAGCTGGACGTCTACGAGAACGCCCTCCTGTACGAGGGGCGGTTCGTGCTCGCCGAGGATCTCGACGAAGGCTCCCGCGCGCTGCTGGCCCGCGCCCGCGCCGCCGTCGAGGCGGTCATGGAGTCGCGCGTCAACGCCGAGGGCCTGCTGGACGGCGTGCGCAACGCGGTGATGCTGCCGGAACAGGAGTGGGAGATCGCCCGGCTGCTGGCCAAGCTGTCGGCGCTGCGGCGTGAGCACGAGGAGGTCGTCGCCGAGGGGCTCACGCCCGAGGTGGCCGCCGTCGCCGAGCCGCTGGGGGAGGCGCTGGCGAGCAGCGAGCAGGCGGTGCTCGCCCGCGTCGAGGCGCTGGAACGTTACGCCGGGCACGTGGCCGAGGCCGAGCGCGCTTTCCGGGCCCGGCACCAGATCGAGCGGTTCGGCGCCAAACTGCCGCGTTACGAGGAACTGCTGGCCGAGTCGGGTGCCGACAGCTCAGCGGTGCCCGAGCTGGGCCGGCTGACCGAGGACGCCGACCGGCTGGAGGAGACGCTGCGCGACAGCGTGACCTCGGCACACGAGGCATTCCGCCACTTGAATGGATGACATCCCATAAAATCCGTTTTTGTGGCGGATGTGGTAGTCGATCCAGGTGTCCCGGAGGATGACGCCCAGCTGATCAAGGAGAGCGAGCACCTCCTGATCAGGATGCGCCGCGGCTGGGTGCCCGATCCCCGGCCTTCCAGGGTCTCCGGCAAGTCCGGGCGCGCGGTCATCGCGGTGATCACCCTGGTCGCGCTGACCCTCCTGCTGATCAAGGCGGGCGGCCTCATGTCAGGCGGCGTGGTGCTGGTCGGCCTCATCGCCGTCCCCATCCTGCTCGTGGTCTTCCTGCGCAAGGACCTCGACGAGGACGAAGGGGTGGCCGTCGACCGTGAGGTTTACGAGCAACTGCGCTGGTACGAGGGCCGGTACGTGCTCGCCGCCGACCTCGACGAGTCCTCCCGCAGGCTGCTCGCCCGGGCCAGGCGGGCCGTCGCCACGGTGACGCACTCGGCGGTCAACGTCGAAGGGCTGCTGGACGACGTGCGCAACGCCGTGATGCTGCCCGCGCAGGAGTGGGAGATCGCCCGGCTGCTGGCCAAGCTGTCGGCGCTGCGCACCAAGCACCGCCAGACCATGTCCGAGGGGATCACGCCGGAGGTCGCCGCCGTGGCCGAGCCGCTCGCGCGGGCGCTCGACAGCAGCGAGGACGCCGTGGTGGCCCGGGTGGAGGCGCTGGAACGGTACGCCGCCAACGTGGCCGAAGCCGAGCTCGCCTACCGGGCCCACCACCAGATCGAGGAGCTGCGGGGCCGGCTCCACCAGTATGAGGAGCTGGTCTCCGAGGCCGGCGCCGACGGCTTCGCCGTACCGGAGATCGCCCGGCTCGCGGAGGACGCCGACCAGCTGGAGCGGGCGCTGCGGCGGAGCGTGAGCTCCGCCCACGAGGCGTTCCGCTACCTGGAGCCCTGAGCCCGAGCTATCCGAGGTGCGCGGCCTCCAGGAGCACGTCGCACAGGGCGTCGGCCGCGTCGACCCGGCCCAGTTTGCGGGCCGCCTCGGCCATCGTCGCGCGCAGACCCGGGTCGGCCAGCAGCGGCATCAGCTCGGCCAGCAACTGCTCGCCCGTCGGGTGCGGCTCCAGCAGCGCGCGGGCCCCGCCCGCGGAGGCCAGGTAGCCCGCGTTCTTGCGCTGCTCGTCGCCGCCGGTCGGGATCAGCGGGATGAGCACCGAGGGCTTGCCGATCGCGGTCAGCTCCGACACCGTGCCCGCGCCGCTACGCGAGATCACCACGTCGGCCGCGGCGAACAGGTCGGGCAGCTCCGAGCCCACGTACGGCACCGGGTGGTAGCGCTCGGCCAGGTCCGGCGGCAGCTCGATGGCGCGCATCTGGTCGATCCACGCGGGCCCGCACTGGTGCACGATCTGGGCGTGCGGCAGCAGCCGCGGCAGGATCTCCGCGATCAGCGTGTTGATCTGCTTGCTGCCCGTCGCGCCGCCCGTCACGTAGATCAGCGGCACCTCGAACGTCAGCCCGAACAGGTCGTAGGCCGCGGCCCGGTTGCCCTGCAGCAGCTCCGGCCTGATCGGGTTGCCGGTCACCACGGCCTTCGCGCGCGCCGGCGGCGGCAGGTATTCCAGGGACGACTCGTGCGAGAGCGCGATCCGCGTCGCCAGCCGGGCCAGGATCCGGTTGGCCAGCCCCACCACCGTGGTCTGCTCGTGCATGACCAGCGGCCGGCGGATCAGCTTGGCCGCCACCCCGATCGGCACCGCCACGTAACCCCCGGTCGACAGCACCACGTCGGGCAGGTAGCGGGCGGCGTGCCCGATCGCCTGGACCACGCCCACCGGGATGCGGAACACGTCGGCGATGTTGGTGCCGAGCTCGCGGATATTGGGCCGGCGGCGCAGCTTGCCGGTGGTGATGGCCTTGAACGGGATGCCGTGCTCGGCGGTGATCCTGGCCTCCAGGCCGTTCGCGGTGCCTACCCAGAGCACGTCGTGCGGCACCTGACGTCGCTGGACGGCCGACAGGGTCGTCAGGGCCGGATAGGTGTGACCACCGGTGCCGCCGCCGGTGATCAACAGTCGCAGGGTTCGTGACATGCGATCAGACTATGGCCCCGGCGGGTGGACCAGTCGCGCCGCTCGGCCACTTCGGACTCGGCTTCGCCGTACAGACCGTTGACCGGTAGCGTTTCCCCATGCGACTCGGCGTGCTGGACATCGGCTCGAACACCGTCCATCTACTCGTCGTCGATGCCCACCGCGGCGCGCGGCCCCTCCCCGCCTACTCGCACAAGGAGGAGCTGCGGCTGACCGAGCACCTCGACGAGAGCAACGAGCTGTCCGCGGACGGCATCGAGCGGCTCGGTGAGTTCGTGGAGGAGGCGCTGCGCATCGCCGAGGACAAAGGCGTCGAGAACTTCCTGGCCTTCGCCACCTCGGCCGTGCGCGAGGCCGCCAACGGCGAGCACGTGCTCGACCAGATCAACGACCGCTGCGGCGTGCACATCGAGGTCCTGTCCGGCAGCGACGAGGCCAGGCTGACGTTCCTGGCCGTGCGGCGCTGGTTCGGCTGGTCCTCGGGCCGGCTGCTCGCCTTCGACATCGGGGGCGGCTCGCTGGAGATCGCCGCCGGGGTCGACGAGGAGCCCGACGTCGCCGTCTCGCTGCCGCTCGGCGCGGGCCGGCTCACCCGCGACTGGTTCGGCGCCGACCCGCCGACCGCCGACGAGGTCCGCAAGCTGCGCCGGCACGTACGCGCCGAGATCGCCCGCACGGTCGGCGGCATCGTCAGATACGGCGAGCCCAATCGGGCCGTGGCCACGTCCAAGACCTTCAAGCAACTGGCCAGGATCGCCGGGGCCGCGCCCACCAACGACGGCCTCTACGTCTCCCGATCGCTGTCGCGCCAGGACATGGCCGACTGGGCCGTCAAGCTGACCACCATGAGCTCGGCCGAGCGGGCCGGGCTGTCCGGCGTGTCCGACGGGCGGGCCCTCCAGCTGGCCGCGGGGGCCATCGTGGCCCACGCGACCATGGACCTGTTCGAGGTCGATCGGCTGGAGGTCTGCCCGTGGGCGCTGCGCGAGGGCGTCATCCTGCGCCGCCTCGACATGCTGCCGGGGCGGCTGGATGTGACGCCGCGGTAACCGCGATCTACCCGAATCTCGCGCATAAGATCCGGTTCACGGGGCATTTCCGGCGGATGTTGGCTGTACTCAGCACGATCGCCTCGCTGGTGATCGTCCTCATTCTGGCGTTCGTGGCGGTTTTCCTCATCTCCGTGGTCGTCCTGATCACGCTCGGACTGTTGGCGAGATCGACCGCCCGGCAGTCCGAGGCAGGGCCGGTTCTGGGAGGGCTCGGGGCGCGGTCTCCGGGGAAGCATGAGCACCTACGCCCGTCGGGGAGGTCGAGGGAGTTCAGTTCGCCATGAAGTGCGGGCCGGCCGCGCCCGGGGCGAAGCGCAGGCGCTTCTCCAGGCACACCACCGACCCGTCCTCGTGCCGGTTGGTGAAGCGGATGTCGTCGGCCAGCGCGCGCATGATCTGGATCCCCCGGCCGGACTCGGCGCCGGGGGCCGCCTCGCTGACCTTGGGCGGGTCGAATCCGCCACCCATGTCGATCACCCGGATGACGCAGAGCTTGTCGTAGACCCCCGCGCTCACCATGTACTCGTCACTGGGGCCGGCGTGCCTGACGACGTT
This sequence comes from Nonomuraea sp. NPDC049141, assembly GCF_040648415.1. Taxonomy (NCBI): domain Bacteria; kingdom Bacillati; phylum Actinomycetota; class Actinomycetes; order Streptosporangiales; family Streptosporangiaceae; genus Nonomuraea; species Nonomuraea sp. NPDC049141. The sequence continues at coordinate 8,029 of NZ_JBEZDR010000040.1, read as the reverse complement.
GGAGCACGCCTCGGTGAGCATGAGCTCGATGTCGTCGCGGATCTGCGGCTCCACTCCCAGTGACCTGAGTGTGCCGTCGAACATCTGCCTGATCAGCGGGACACTCGCCGCATCTCTTGGCAGCCGGAGCGCTATCGTGGCCTCCACCGCACCTCCTCCGTCTCCATCCGGACGCGTCAGTGCCTTCTGCCCAATCCGGCCCGCCCCAATCGTCTCTAGGGTTCCATCAGGCGGAGCGCGACCTCGACCGCGGCCTCGTTGATCTCCTCGTCGGTCAGCTTCTTGTCCTGCGACATCCACTTGCCGGCATGCAGCGTGAACAGCGCCATCGAGCGGCTGATGCGCACGGCCAGCGGATCGCCGGGGTCGTTGAGCTCGTCGGTCAGCTCCAGCATCACCTCGCGCATCCGAAGGATCTTCGGATGGTCGCGCATGGCCGTCTGGTTGCGCTCCATGAAGCGGGCGACCTCCAGATAGCGGGGGTTCGTCAGCTTGGCGGCGTAGCGCAGGACGAGCTCCTTGCGCGTCTCCGGCGTCTTCGGCTGGCTCCTGAACCAGGTCAGAAGCTCCTCGACGTCCGCCACGCGCATGTCGGCCAGACTGGCGACAATGTCTTCCTTGGTCTTGAAGTGGTAGTAGAGCGCGGCCTTCGTCACGCCGAGCTCCTCCGCGATCTCTCGCAGCGAAGTCGCCTCGTAACCCTGCTCGGTGAAGAGCTTGAGCGCGATCTCCTGGATCCTGCTCCGGGTGTCTTCCCGCAATGTGCACCTATTTCGACTTGACGGCCGGCAAGTAGGGTATCTAGCTTATTCTATGCTTGCCGGTCGGCAAGTAAGCAAGCTCTCATCTGGGGGGTGTGCGGTGGCGGAGGCAGTCGGACGACGACGCGAGGTGATGGTCGTCCTGCCCGGGCTGAGGCTCGGGGCCTGACACGTCTGTCATGGGTCGTCACAGCGTCTTGAATTCTCTGTAGTTCCCTGAAGGAATCAGGTAACTCGGACGGGCGTGGCCTGCTTTGGGCTGCCCCGGTGCTCGGTGAAGGTGAGTACGGGGGTGGCTTTGGCGTGGTGGAGGCCGGTCCGATGGTGGGAGTTCCTGACATGCCCTGTCCGGTGCGGCTGGTGCCGTCCCGGCTTGGGTGCATGGCCCGCCGGACGCTGTCCACCGCCGGTGGGCGGTGGGGCGGGCACCGTGCGCCGGTCGGGCACACGGCTGGAGGTCATCGCGTGCTCGGCCAAGTCATCGGCCGAATTGATCATAGTGTTGTTGGCGGTGCGGGTTGGCCGTTTCGGGGTGGGGCGGTTCTTGGATCTGTCGCGTGCCGCCGGTCGGGGGTGTAGGTCGGTTCGGGTGCGGCGGGCGCGGCGGGCCGCGCGGGTGGGTTTGCGGGTGCGGCGGGCGCGGGCGACGTTGCCCTCCACGATGGTGTGGATGGTGCGGGTGCCGGTGGTTCGGTGGGTGCGGGTGGCGTGCTGGCCGAGCAGGCCGCGTGCGAGGATCCGCTCGGCTGCTGCCCAATCCCGGTCACACGACAGGCCGCAGGCCGGGCAGTAGGCCCATCTCCAGCCCCGCTCGGTGAGCCGATCGGGGGCCGGGCAATGCTTGAGCACTGACGTGCCGTCCCCGCACCGGGGGCAATATCGGGAGGTGCCGCGCGCTGGGACGGTGACCACCGCGATGGCGTGCTTGGCCGCCAGGTGCCGGATCGCCTCGATGATCTGCCCGCGTACCTGCCCCGAAAGGCGTGCGTTCACGCTCCCTCGGCGTCCGCGCGCTTCCAGGGTGGTCAGGTCTTCCAGGTAGATGACCGTCGCCCCGGCGGTGCTGGCCTGGTCGACTGCCCAGCGTGCGGCCGACCAGGCCAGCGCCTTGTTCAGGTTGCGGATGCGCGCGCACAGCCGCTCATGTTCGACCCCGAGCACCTGCCGGGCCGTACTCAATGCGACGTAGCGGGGATCAGCAGGCGTGATCCTCGCCAGCAGCTTTTCCAGGTGCCGGTGCTTGGCGGCCAGGTGCTCACGCTCGGCCCGCAGCCGGTGCAGCTTGGCCGAGACACCGCTCGCGTCGTAGGCGAGAGGCCGCCCATCACTGATCACCCGGCCATCGGCCAGCTCCCCTGCCACGCCGACCAGCAGTCCGTTGAGGCCCCAGTCGAAGCCGCACCCGATCACATGACCAGTAGCGGGCGCGAAGCCGAGCAGTGTCTGGAACGGCAGATCGACACGCACCCGCCCCCTTGCCACCCGCACAGTGGGGGCACACAGAGTGGCCTGCGGCGGCACGGTCGGCGGCAACGCGACCGGCAGCACGTGCCAGGTCCAGTCCTTACCGGAGGCGGGCGATTCGACCAGCGGAAGCCGCACCCGCAGGCGGGCGCTGCGATTGCCGGTGCGCTCCAGGGTGACCAGTTGTCGGTCGGCCGCCGCCAGCACGATCTGCGTCGCAACGTTCGGTGGCTCCTCCAGTTCGGTCAGATCGGCCGGGAACACCTCATGCTCGTCGCGATAGGCGCGGATCTGCCGGGTCCGGTTACGAATTTCCGCTAGGGTCACGCCGTCCGGCAGCAGCACGCGCAGCGCGTCCCATTCGGCGCGGGTGCGTGCCTGCGGGTTGTGCGGCCAGGTCGCCACGATCGCCGCCACCAGGCGGCGCCGGTGCAACGCCAGCCGCAACAAGCGAGCGGCCTGCTCCTGCGCGCACCGCAGCACCCGATCGCAGACGTACATGCCGGCGGCCGGGGTCGTGCCCCAGCCCAGCCGCCGGACAGCCATCCAGCCCTTTGTCGGCAACACCCGCCCGTCCAGCCCCACTCCGGACGCCAAAGCGTCCAGATCAGCCGCATTCCAATGGGCGGTGACGACGCAGGCGATCAGGTCCTGCGCCAAGCCGGTCAGCCATGCCACCCGCTGCGTCAGGAGCGCAGCGGAAACGACCTCGCCGGTCTTCTCCACGGTGGCGGCGTGGGCGGTGCAGGGGGCGGTCGCGGTGAGCTTATTCATGCACCGCCCCCGGCTTGGAGGCGGCATTGACGCGTGTACCGCGCGACCCGCAGCTCGACCTGCACCCCGCCCCCAGCCTCCACGATGCGTGACCTTAACGCTACCAAGGGTTGATTTCTTTGGATAGAACATGTGAGCGATCCGTTGGATATCGACACCCTCACCCCTCGCCTCCCCGCGCCACCTCACCGTGCGAATGCCGGCACACGTGCTCAGGCCGCACGCCAAAGGGCCACCTATGGGCAACGCGGATTGGGCTTCCTGGCAGGTCCTCGCCCTGGCCGCGACCGACGTGCTCTCGCTGGCGCTGTCCATCTTCCTCGAAGGACGGGTGGTCGAGCCGGCCATGCCGCTCGAGCTGTTCCGCAACCGCAACTTCGCCCTGATCTCGGGCGTCAACTTCCTGCCGCTGTTCCAGCGGACTGTCCAGGGCGCGTCGGCCATGGTGGTCTCGCTGTTCGTTGGCCGGGCCCTCGACGCCACGGGCAAGTACAAGATCTACCCGATGCTCGGCGGCGTCGGCATGGCCGTGGCCTGCTGGCTGGCGGTCTTCGTCAAGATGATCTCCCTGCGCGGTGGCCCGTCGGCCGGGGCCGCCACGCAGGAGGAGGTGGTCAGCCCGGCGGCAGGCTGAACAGCTTGTCGAGCCCGGTCATCCGCATCAGGTTGTGCAGATAGGGCGTCAACGCCACCACGCGCAGCACGGCGTCGGCGCCCTCGACCTGCCGCTGGAGTCGTACGAGAGCGGCCAGGCCGGAGGAGTCGATGAAGGCCAGCCCCGACAGATCCACGTCGAGCCGGTGGTAGCCGGCATCCAACGTCAGCCCCGTCAGATCGGCGGCGGTGTCGAAATCGAGGTCGCCGCTGAGCGCCAGCCGGATCGTCGTGGCGTCCGGTGTGGCGACGTCGATGCGCAACGGCGTCTTGTCGAGCACCGCCTCAGCTTATCCACCGCGCCGAAAATAGGAGGCGCGGGGCGTCCGGATTCGGGAAAATCGCTGCCATGAAGCCGTCCGCTGCCCACAGATTCAGCCGTCCACGGGCCGAAGACGCCACCGCCATCCATGAGCTCGTCGCGGCCTGTGACCTCGCCGTCATCGGCGTTCCCGACGCGACGGTCGACGACATCGCCGACGAGCTGGCGGAGCCGGGCTTCGACCTCGACGCGGACGGCTGGCTCGTCCACGACGCCGGCGGCGCGCTCGTCGGCTGGGCCTGGGCCTGCGCCAAGGGCGACAGCGACATGATCGACATAGAGGTCCTGGTGCGTCCGGGCGTAGAGGGGCTCGAGGACGAGCTGTGGCGCCTCGTGCTCGACCGCGCCGGGGCGCTGGCGCTGGCCCGGGGCCACGACGCCGCCACGGTCGACATCGGCATCTACCGGGCCGACACCGGCAAGCAGGCGCTCGCCAAGGGATACGGCTTCACGCCCGGCACCAGCTTCCACCGCATGCGCATCGACCACGAAGGCCCGGTCGAGCCGCCCGCCCCGATTCCGGGGCTCACCCTCCACAGCGGGGAGACGGACGCCGTCCGCAGGCAGGCGTACGAGGTCCAGCAGGAGGCGTTCGCCGACCACTTCGGCTTCGTCAAGGTCGACTACGAGCACTGGCTCGAGCGCCGGCAGGCGCAGAGCGTCACCGACTGGAGCCAGCTCACGGTCGCCAGGATCGACGGGCGGCCGGCGGCGCTGGTGGTCGGCAACAACCAGTTCGTGCCGGACGAGGACTGCGGCTACGTCGCCACGCTGGCCGTCCTGCCCGAGCATCGGGGGAAGGGGCTGGGACGCTTCCTGCTCCGGCACGCCTTCGCCGCCGACGCGGCGCGTGGTCGGCGGGCGACCCTGCTGCACGTCGACTCCAACAACACCACGCCCGCGCTCGACCTCTACCTGTCGGCGGGCATGCGGCCGGTCCTGGTGATCGACGTCTGGCGCCGCCTGATCCGGCCCGTCCGGGCTTCCTGAAGGCCCGCTCTCACGGGTGGTACCCCTTCCGGTCTAGCGTACGAACGTACTAGTTCGTACATTTGAGAGACACCGGAGGAGAGTGAGAGCGGATGAGCTCCTATCTGATCGGCCTGATCGGCGCCGGGATCGGCCCGTCGTTCAGCCCCGCGCTGCACGAGCGCGAGGCGGACGCGCACGGCGTGCGCTACGTCTACCGGCTGCTCGACATCGGCGAGCTGGGGCTGGGCGCCGACGCCGCGGGGGAGCTGGTCCGTACGGCGCGGCGGCTCGGGTTCGACGGCCTCAACATCACCCACCCGTGCAAGCAGACCGTGATCCCCTTCCTGGACGAGCTGTCCGCGGACGCGGCGATGCTCGGCGCGGTCAACACCGTCGTGTTCGAGGGGCGGCGGGCCGTGGGGCACAACACCGACTGGACCGGGTTCGCGGAGTCGTTCGCCAGGGGACTGCCCGACGCGCCCACCCGGCAGGTGGTGCAGTTGGGCGCGGGCGGGGCGGGGGCCGCGGTGGCGCACGCCCTGCTGACCCTCGGCGCCGACCAGGTCGTGCTGGTCGACGCCGCCGAGGACCGGGCGGCCTCGCTCGCCGCCGACCTGGCCGGCCGGTTCGGGCCGGACCGGATCCGCGCCGCGGCCCAGGGCGAGCTGGGCGGGCTGCTCGCCACGGCGGACGGGCTGGTGCACGCGACCCCCACCGGCATGGCACAGCACCCCGGGCTGCCGCTCCCCGCCGAGCTGCTGCGCCCGGAGTTGTGGGTGGCCGACATCGTCTACCGGCCCCTGGAGACCGAACTGCTGCGCCGGGCCAGGGCGCTCGGCTGCCGCACCATGCACGGCGGCGGCATGGTGGTCTTCCAGGCCGCGCATGCCTTCCGCCTGTTCACGGGCCGCGAGCCCGACCCCGAGCGGATGCTCACCCACCTCACCGACCTGATCGACGCCTGACCGGGAGGTTTCGCACCATGCGTAAGTCCATCGCCACCGTCTCGGTCAGCGGGACGCTGGCGGAGAAGCTGACCGCCATCTCCGCCGCGGGCTTCGACGGCGTGGAGATCTTCGAGAACGACCTCCTCGTCTCCCCGCTGAGCCCGGAGGAGGTACGCGCCCGGGCCCGGGATCTCGGCCTCGGCATCGACCTCTACCAGCCCTTCCGCGACTTCGAGGCGGTGCCGGGCGACGTGCTGGCCCGCAACCTGCGCCGGGCCGAGCGCAAGTTCGAGGTGATGGAACGCCTCGGCGCCACCCTGCTGCTGGTCTGCTCCAGCGTGTCGCCCGACGCGATCGACGACGACGAGCTGGCCGCCGAGCAGCTGCGGCTGCTCGCCGAACGGGCGGCCGGGCACGGCATCAGCATCGCCTACGAGGCGCTGGCCTGGGGCAGGCACGTCAACGAGTACCTGCACGCTTGGCGGATCGTGCGCATGGCCGACCACCCGAACCTCGGCACCTGCCTCGACAGCTTCCACATCCTGTCGCGCGGCTCCGACCCGATCGGCATCGAGGCGATCCCGGGTGACAAGGTGTTCTTCCTCCAACTGGCCGACGCGCCGCTGCTGGCGATGGACGTGCTGCAGTGGAGCAGGCACTACCGCTGCTTCCCCGGCCAGGGGACCTTCGACCTGGCCGGGCTGGTGACGCACGTGCTGGAGACCGGGTACGCCGGGCCGCTGTCGCTGGAGGTGTTCAACGACGGCTTCCGGCAGGCCGACGCCGGCCGTACGTCGCTGGACGCCATGCGGTCGCTCATCGCGCTGGAGGAGGCCGCCGCCCGGCGGCGCGGCGCGACCCCGCCGATCCCGCCCCCGGTCATCCCGTCCGGCTTCGCCTTCGCCGAGCTGTCCGTCCCGGCCGCCGAAGGGTCCGCCGTAGGGTCCGGCGAGCCGTCCGTCCCGGCCGGCAACCCGCCAGGACCGCCCGAGCCGGCCGCGCATGCCCCCGAGCTGAGCACGCTGCTGGCCGCGCTCGGGTTCGTACGCACCGGCACGCATACCGGCAAGCCGGTCGAACTGTGGGAGCAGAGAGAGGCCCGGATCCTGCTCAACGCCACCGGCGACGAACCCGCGCTCGCCGCGCTCGGGCTGGAGAGCCCCGACCCGGCCGGTTCCGTGAAGCGCGCCGAGTCGCTGCTGTCACCGGTGCTGCCCCGCCACCGGGCCCCGCGCGAGGCCAGGCTGGACGCGATCGCCGCACCGGACGGGGCCGAGCTCTTCTTCTGCCGCACCGGTCATCCCGACCATTCGAGCTGGACAGACGACTTCAGGCGCGAAGGCGCCGCGCCTGGACCGGTCGCCGGGGGCATCACGCACATCGACCACGTGGCGCTCACCCAGCCGAGGCATCACTTCGACGAGGCCGCTCTGTTCTACCGCGGCGTCCTCGGCCTGCGCCCCCAGGAGAGCCTGGAGGTCCCCGACCCCTACGGCCTGCTGCGCAGCAAGGCGATGTCCAGCGGGGACGGCGCCCTGCGGATGGTGCTCAACATCAACCAGGTCGGCGCCCAGCACATCCCCTGGCAGCACATCGCCCTGGCCTGCGACGACATCGTGGCCATCGCCCGCCGACTGCGCGCCGCCCACCCCGGGCTGCTGCTGCCCGTCCCCGCCAACTACTACGACGATCTGGCCGCCCGGTACGACGTGCCACCCGAGCTGCGCGAGCTCGGCCTGCTGTACGACAGGGACGAGCACGGCGAGTTCCTCCACCTGTACACGATCACGGCCGGGCGGGTGTTCTTCGAGATCGTCCAGCGCGTAGGCGGCTACCAGGGCTACGGCGCCGCCAACGCACCCGTCCGCCTGGCCGCACAGCACGCCTTGGGAGTCAACGGTCATCTACGATCAACTACCGCCGGTTGAGGCTGGTGGTTTGCTCTCGCGGTCCCGTCTGGGTGAGGGGAGGCCGGTAGCGTGTGGCTGGTTGATGGCAGCCCAGCCCGCTGCGCCGCGTTGGGCGATGTTGCGGGCTGCGATGTGGTCGGCGTGCCCAGCGAGGCCGCACCGGGTGCAGACGAACCGGCCCCGCGCCGGCCGATTCGCCCTGGACACGTTCCCGCAGTCCGGACA
>NZ_JBEZDR010000039.1:0-63296 GCF_040648415.1 Nonomuraea sp. NPDC049141 | reverse complement strand
GCCGCCCGACCCGGTGTCAAATTGACCCGACTCGCATCGACCTTCTGGAATAAACACCGCCCCGTTTCCGGGACAACCCCTCTAACTTACCAGCCCATCCGGATGGTGCGAACCATCTGGACGAACCAGGAGTAAGTGGGAGGTGCTGGGCATCGTCCGAGGTTCTTCGCGAACCCCCGCGCCGCCCTGCCTGAGCAACTCTAGCAGCCACCTACGGCTGCTTCGTGCCGTACAGGTAATCATGAGGTCCTTCCCTGCCCTCAGGATGCTCAAACCTGCCGATCTCGGACCGGCCCCAGGGCAGGCGGTCGACATGGCGGAGACAAGCCGAAAGCAAGTCATCCGCAATCGCCCCTGTGTACGAAGTAGCTACGAGCAATCTGCGTCCCTGGAGGTGTCCGCAATGACCCGCTCGGAGTTCGATGACATCCGCGCCTTCCTTGCCGACGACGCGACTCACGCTGGAGACCTCCTCCGAGTCGCCCGGACGCTGATCGACGACCTGGAGCACGCGCGTATGCGTGAGGCCGTCCTGAGGACGTACTACCTGCGTCTGCTCACCGCCGCCCGGGCCACGGTGGCGGCCGAGGCGGTGGACGCGCCCGACCCGCTGGCCTTCGTCAAGCACGAGCTCGCCGAACGTGGCCAGCTTCCCGAGAACGGTGAGGCCGTGCAGCGCATCCTGGCCGACGCCCGCGCGGCGGCCGCCCTGCTGGCGTGCCTGGAGCAGCCGGCTCAGGTCCGGCCGGCCAGAGGTATGCGACTGCGCCGCTGCGTCGGCTCCGCCCGTACGCTGCCCCACTGAAGCGTTCCGATACGAAAAAGTCCGGTGCAAGAAGACGGGCGAGGCGGGCGAGACCGGCCGTTGGCGTGCCGAACAGGACGTCCGGTAATGTTGCCGTCTCCAGCGATGGACCCGACCGAGGAGGTGAGACCCATTACCGCTGTAGCAGGCTGGGTGCTCCCGTCTCATGGTTGTGCGGTCCACCTGACGTAGGTGGCCTAGGGAGCGCTCATTGGCTTTCCGAAAGGCGCTCATGTCGGTTTTTCCGTCATCTGTCCACCAATCCGCCATCGTCAGCAGGCTCCGGGCCGCCGGCTGTGTCTTCGCCGAGGACGAGGCGGAGTTGCTCATCTCAACGGCGAGGACGCCGGACGATCTCACCACCATGGTCGACCAGCGGGTCGCCGGTCTCCCTCTTGAGCACGTTCTCGGCTGGGCGGAGTTCTGCGGGCTGCGGGTCACGGTGGATCCTGAGGTGTTCGTGCCGCGCCGGCGTACGGAGTTCCTCATCAGCCAGGCCGCCGCGCTGGGCGGCCGGTCGGCCACCGTCGTCGTCGATCTGTGCTGCGGGACGGGCGCGATGGGCGCCGCGCTGGCCGCGATCCTCGACGGGGTCGAGTTGCACGCCGCCGACCTGCACCCCGCCGCGGTACAGTGCGCGCGCCGCAATCTGGCTCCCATCGGTGGCCAGGTGTACGAGGGCGACCTATATGAGCCGTTGCCCGCCACCCTGCGGGGTCGCGTTGACATCCTGATCGCCAGCCCACCGTACGTGCCCACCGAGGCGATCCGGCTGCTGCCCTCGGAGGCCCGCGTCCACGAGCCGCTGGTGGCGCTCGACGGTGGCGCGGACGGGCTCGACGTCGTGCGGCGGGTGATCGCGGAGGCGCCGCCGTGGCTGGCACCGGGCGGTCGGCTGCTGGTCGAGACGAGCGAGGGCCAGGCGGCGCGGACGGCCGACGCCATGGCCGCCAGCGGGCTGACCCCGCGCGTGGCCCGCTCCGATGAGCTGTACGCCACCGTCGTCATCGGCACCAACCCCACCGGGTAGGGAGGCCGTACGCACGGGGAGCCCAGGTGACCAGAAGACGACCACTCACTTACCCAGCCTTGGTCGACCGGCTGTAAGACTGCGCATATGTGGCAGCGATGGTTCAACTGGGCAGCAATCGTCCTAGTCGGCGGTTTCAGCCTCGTGTGGCTAGGTGTCGTGATTTATGTGAACGACAGCTCCACCTTCTGGATGCGGGTCTTCCAGCTGGCCTTCGGTGTCGCGCTGGCCGCATGGACCGTACGTAAGACAACTCTGATGATCACCAAGGCGTGAGTCCCATGAGCGATCAACTTTACGAAATCAGTCACGACATGGGCGATGACGTACAGCTGTCCGCCACCGCCATGTACATGGACAGGCTCCCGCAACGCCACAGAATCCTCGAGATCGATGACGAGGCCGCGCGAAGTATCTCCAGATGGGTGAACGAGGAGGACCCCCGCGAGTCCGACGCCTTCGCGGATCCGCTGGAGGACACGTACTTCCCGCCGGAGTAGGCGGCTACGGCTGGAAGCGGTAACCCATTCCCGGCTCTGTCAGCAGGTGTACGGGATGCCCCGGATCGCGCTCCAGCTTGCGGCGTAGCTGAGCCATGTACTGCCGCAGGTAATGGGTCTCCTTCACATACGAAGTCCCCCACACCTCCCTCAGCAACTGGCGCTGGCTGATCAGCTTGCCGGGATTGCGTACCAGCAGCTCCAGGAAATGCCACTCTGTGGGCGTCAGCCGTACCCCGCCGGACACCGTCTTCCTGGCGAGATCGATCAGGTGCTCGCCCACCCGCACGGTCGCGGGCTCGTCGGGAGCCGGCCCCATGCGGCGTGTCACCGCGCGGATGCGCGCGAGCAGTTCGTCGATGCCGAACGGCTTGGTCACGTAGTCGTCGGCTCCCGCGTCGAGCGCGTCCACTTTGTCAGGGCTGCCGGCCCGCCCCGAGAGCACGATGATCGGCACGCTCGTCCAGCCGCGCAGCCCGTGGATGACGTCCACTCCGTCCAGGTCAGGCAGCCCGAGGTCGAGGATGATCAGGTCGGGATGCCAGTCGGCGGCCTGGCGCAGCGCGGCGGTGCCGTCCGGCGCGACGGCTACCTCATAGCTTCTGGCGACCAGGTTGATGCGCAACGCCCGCAAGATCTGCGGTTCGTCGTCCACCACGAGCACGCGGGTCAAGGAGCCCTCCGCAGCGAAACGGTCATGGTCAAGCCCCCTCCAGGCGTCTGCTCCGGCGTGAGCGTCCCACCCATGGCCTCCGTCAGCCCGCGGGACAGCGCCAGCCCGAGGCCCAGCCCCACGCCTTGCCGATCGCCCAGGCGCTGGAACGGCATGAACACCCGCTCCTGGGCCTCCGCCGGAATGCCGGGTCCCCGGTCGATGACGCGGAGCTCGACGTGTTCGCCGTACGAGCTCGCCGAGATCACGACCTTGCGATCGGGCGGGTTGAAGCGGACGGCGTTGGACATCAGGTTCACCAGCACCCGCTCCAGCAGCGCCGCGTCGGCCATGAACTCCGGAACCTCACCGCTGAACCCGTCGTGGACGCGGTCGCGCAGCGGTCCGAGATCGGCGATCGCCTGGGGGACGACGTCCTCGATCGCCAGTGGTTCCAGCGTGACGCCGAGCACGCCGGCCTGCAGGCGGCTCATGTCGAGGAGGTTCGACACCAGCCGGTCCAGCTTGATGAGCGACTCGCCCGCGGTGGCCAGCAGTTCCGCGCGGTCCTCGGGGGTCCAGTCGACCTCTGTCCCACGCAGGCTGTCGACCGCCGCCCTGGCCGCGGCGAGCGGGGTGCGCAGGTCGTGGCTGACGGCCGCGAGCAGCGCGGTGCGCATCCTGTCGGCCTCGGCCAGCGGCTTGGCCCGCTCGGCCTCCTCGCGCAGGCGTTCCTGGCGCAGCGCCACCGCCGATTCGGCGGCGAACGCCTCGAGCACCTGCCGGTCCGCCGCGTCGAGCGGCCTCCCCCGTACGGCCAGCACCAGGTCGTCGTCGATGGGCACGTCGGTGTCGGCATGGCCCGGCGAGGTGGACGGCGGCCCTCCGGCCGTGGCCACGACGTGCCAGGAGTCGCCGTCGCGCTCCAGCAGCGTGACGGACGCCAGCCCGTACACCTCTCTGAGCCTGGCCAGCAGGGACGGCAGCGCCGAGTCGCCGCGCAGGACGTGGCCGGCCAGCGTGGACAGCACTTCGGCGTCGGCGCGTGCCCGGGTGGCCTCCCTGCTGCGGCGGGCCGCCTGGTCGACGACCGTGCTGACCATCGCGGCAACCAGGACGAAGGTGGTCAGCGCGAACAGGTTCTCCGGCGCGGAGATCGTCAGCGTGTGGAGCGGCGGTGTGAAGAACCAGTTGAGCAGGGCGAAGCCGAGCACCGCCGCGGTGAGCGCCGGCCACCTGCCGCCCACCAGGGCGACCGCGACCACCAGCAGCAGGAAGAACAGGATCTCGCTCGGCAGCGTGAGCTGCTCGGCGAACGCCAGCATGACGGCCGTGAGCAGCGGCAGCCCGAGCAGCGCCAGCACCCAGCCGGCGATCCGCCGGTCTCGGGTGAGCGCGGCGGGCGGGCGGCGCGCGGGCGGCGGCGCGTTCGCGGCAACGCCGGGGGCCGCGCCTAGGTCGATGCGCAGCCGCCCGCGTGTCATGCCCCGCTCCTGGTGGTTCGTCGGTGACCTCCAGGCTACGACCAGGGGCGCGACGTCCTACGGCTGGTACGGCGGGGCGACTCCCCAGCCCCAGTGCGGCACCGGAGCCCTGGTCGGGGGCGTCGCGCCGGGCTGCGAGTTGTGCACCGCCAGCCGGGTGCCCCACTCGATGTAGCCGGCGAAAGCGGCTCGGAACTCAGGGTCGTCGGGCAGTCCCACTTCGTCGGCGGCGTCCATCAGCAGGTTGACCCACCTGCGCCGCTGCGGCTCGGTGATGCCCTTGCCGAGGTGCTGGGAGAGCATGTGGGGGTAGCCGCCCCGCTCCTTGGTGTAGTGGTCGGGGCCGCCGAACACCTCACCGAGCCACATCGCCACGTATCGCGGATGGCCGGGGTCCATGTGCGCGAACAGCGGGCCGATCAGGTCGTCCTTCCGCACCTGCTCGTAGAACGCCTCGGTGAGCCGCTCCAGCGCCTCTGCCCCGCCCGCCCATTCGTATAAGGTCGGCACTTCCTTATTGTTCATGTAATCAGGTAATCAGTTGCCAGGTTGGTCGGCAAATTCTGAAAGTTACACGCCGCTCCGGGCAACGGCGCAGGTCGGAAGACCCACCAGGACCGGCCGCCTTTCCGCCGCCTCTGCGCGCTCCTACGCTCTCGGCAGACCCACGATCTTCGGGAGCTGACGATGTCGCGGATGAGCGCCTTGGTGGTGGCCGTGCTGACCCTGATCGGAACGGTACTCTTCCTGACCACGACACCGGCCAGCGCCGCCGCCACCAGGATCATGCCCCTCGGCGACTCGATCACCGGCTCGCCCGGCTGCTGGCGGGCCCTGCTGTGGAACAGGCTCCAGAGCACCGGCTACACCAACATCGACTTCGTCGGCACGCTGCCGCCGCAGGGTTGCTCGGTGTCGTACGACGGCGACAACGAGGGCCACGGCGGCTTCCTGGCGACGAACGTGGCCGCCCAGAACCAGCTCCCCGGCTGGCTGGCGGCCACCAGGCCCGACATCGTGGTGATGCATTTCGGCACCAATGACGTGTGGAGCAACATCGCGCCCGCGACGATCCTCAGCGCGTTCACCACACTGGTGAACCAGATGCGGGCCAGCAACCCCGCGATGAAGATCCTGGTCGCGAAGATCATCCCGATGAGCCCGTCCAACTGCGCCGACTGCGGGCAGCGCGCCGTCACCTTCAACAACGCAATCCCCGCCTGGGCCGCCGCCACCTCCACCCAGCAGTCGCCGATCGTGGTCGTCGACCAGTGGACGGGGTTCAGCACGAGCGCGGACACGTATGACGGAGTACACCCGAACGCCTCGGGCGACCAGAAGATGTCCGACCGCTGGTATCCGGCGCTGGTGAACTTCCTCACCCCGGGCGGGTCCACGCCGACGCCCACCCCCACTCCCACCGTGACACCGGTGGGCGGTTGCACGGCGACGTTCAAGAACGTCGGGCAGTGGACGGGCGGCTTCCAGGGTGAGGTCACGGTCAAGAACACGAGTGCCGCCACGACGAACGCCTGGACGGTCGGCTGGACGTTCGCCAACGGCCAGCAGATCACGCAGATCTGGGGTGGCACGCTCACCGCGAACGGGGCCACTGTGAGCGTGCGGAACGTGAGCTGGAACGGCACCCTGGCCACCGGAGCGACGGCCACCTTCGGTTTCCTGGCCTCCTGGAACGGAACCAACACCGCGCCCGTGCCCACCTGTTCTCCCGTCTGAGCAGTCCGCTCTTCAATCGTTTGAATGACAGTTGTCATTCAGTCGGTTGAAGAACTAGGCTCTCCAGGCATAGGAGCACGGCGGGCACCGCGCCCAGAGGATCGCGGCCAGGCGGCGGAACAGACGCGCGAGCGGATCCTGACCGCCGCGGTGGCCGAGTTCGGGGCGAAGGGCTACGCGGGTGCCCGCACGGCCGGCATCGCCGCCCGCGCCGGCGTCAACCAGCAGCTGATCTCGTACTACTTCGGTGGCAAACAGGGGCTGCTGGACGAGCTGCGCCGGCGCTGGCAGGAGCTCGAGGCCGGCCTGGTCACGCCGGACACCTCGTTCGCGGACTCGATCGGCGCGCACCTGGACGCGACGCTCGACAATCCCGACTGGGCCCGGCTGACCGTCTGGCAGGCCCTTGGAGACTGCCCGTTCACCGATGAGGCGGACGGGCGACAGTATCTGGATCGCCAACGGGCCAAGATGGCGGACTCAGTGGAGAAGATCCGCCAACGGCAGGAGAACGGCGAGGTCACCGATGAGGTGGACGCCAGGTTCGCGCTCCTGACCGCCTACGCGGTGGTCTTCGCCCCGATCACGATGCCGCACTTCGTACGGGCCCTCTTCGGCGACGATCCTTTGTCGACTGAAACCCGTACCGAACTCCGCAACCAGCTGATCAAACTTCTCGGGAGGTCCTCCTAATGGTCACTGTCGTCTTCGGTGCCCGGGGCAATGTAGGCCGCCATGTCGCCGCCGGACTGCGTGCGGCGGGCATACCGATCCGCGCGACGGGCCGGGATCCGCACGCGCCGGGGTTCCCGCCGGACACACCGGTCGTAGCAGCCGATCTCGACTCTCCCGAGACGCTGCCCGCCGCTCTGGAGGGTGCCGAGAAGGTGTTCCTGTACACCAAACCGGATGGCATCGATGGGTTTGTGAAGGCGGCGCGATCCGCCGGCGTACGACACGTGGTGCTGCTGTCATCGGCGTCCGTCGTTCTCTCCAGCGCCGAACTCAACCCGATCGCCAAGTTGCATCGCGTCGTCGAGGCGGCCCTGGAGGGCTCCGGCATCGACTGGACGTTCATCCGGCCGGGGATGTTCGCCACGAACACCCTGTGGTGGTGGGCGCAGTCGATCAGAAACGACAACACCGTCCGTACGGGGTACCCAGACGCGCAGATCTCCCCCATCCATGAGAAGGACATGGCCGCGCTCGCCGTCACCGCCCTGACCGAGCCCGGCCACGCTCAGCGGGCCTACACGCTCTACGGCCCCGAGTCGCTCACCATCAGGCAGCAGGTCGAGCAGATCGGCGAGGCCATCGGCCGCAAGATCACGCTTGATGTGACCTCCGTCGAGGAGGCCCGGTCGGATCTGGCCAAGACCATGCCCCCGATCGGGGTGGAGGGCATCATGCGCATGCTGGCAGCCAGTACCGAGCACCCCGCCCCTACCTCGACGGTCGTCGAGGAGGTCACCGGCCGTCCCGCGCACACCTTCGCCCAGTGGGCCCAGGACCACGCCGACGACTTCCGGTAAGGGTCAGCGCGCGTATGCCCTGACGGCCAGGACGTTGGGAATGGGCTGATTGCCCGGTTCGTACATCCGCTCGATGTCGAGCCGCGCGTCGATGAACGCGTTGATCAGGTCCGGGAGCGGCAGCTGGCTCATCCCCACCCGGTCCCGGACCCCGCCCTTGCGCCACCATGGTCCGCGCCGGTGCCAGCCCTTGATGCGGTACGTGGGATGGATGATCAGCGCGCCGTCCTCGCGGTTCTCGATGTGCGGGCCGTTGAAGCACGGGTGCGCCCCGTAGAACAGCAGCAGGCCGCCCGGGCGCAGCACCCGGGCGGCCTCCTTCAGCAGTCCGGGAAAGTCGCCGATGTCGGTCGACACCCAGAACGCGGCGACGGTGCCGAACACCCCTGCGGCGAACGGCAGCGTCGTAGCGTCACCCTGGAGCAGCGGCGCGTCGTCCCTGCGGCGGGCGAGGCGTAACTGGTCACCGGACCGGTCGAGCCCCACCACGGTCCTGCCGGTGGCGCGGATCGCGTCGAGGTAGAGGCCGGTGCCGCAGCCCAGGTCCAGGCACGGTCCGTCGCCCGGTCCCAGCAGCTCGGCCACGTCCGGCTGGTTCGCGGCGGCGGCGGGGGTGTTGAACTCGTCGTACCACTCGGCTTGGCCGTCATAGCGTGCGGTCATGATCCATCAATACCGCCTTTTACCAGCTACTGACCTCGTCGCTGACGTATTCCGAGGAATGCGAGCGCAACGCCGATGATGAGGACGACGGGGCCGATGATGGCCCACATGGTGACGCCGCTCATCACGCTACCGCCGACGATGCCCAGCCCCTGAAGCGTCCACAGGCCGCCGACCAGGATCAGGAGAACACCGAGTACGAGGAAGATCCATGCTTTCACTGCTTTTCTCGTTTCTTGTCCTGGAAGGGGTGGAGAAAGCGCCTTCAGGATGACATGACCGCCCGGCCGAGGGCGATCAGCTCCAACTGGTCAAGCTGCGTGTCGATGGTGGGGGCGGCGATACGGCAGACGACGTGTCGCGCGCCCGCCTCCGCGTAGCGGGCGAGCGTCTCGGCCACCTGTCCGGCCGGTCCCACGGCCATCGCCTGGATCGTCCGTACGGTCTCGGACGGCAGCCCGTACGTGGCCCGGCAGTAGGCATCGAGCTCCTGCTCTCCCCGTTCCGCGTCGTCGCTGACCAGCACGGTGACGAACAGCGCCGGCGTGATCGCGTCCGCGAGACGGCCCGCGGCCGCCGCGGCCTGGCATACGGACTTGAGGCCCGCCCGGTAGTCGGCGACGTCCGGCGGATAAGGCAGCCACCCGTCGTAGAGGCGGCCGGTGCGCTCGAGCGCCGACGGGCTGCCTCCCGCGAGCCAGACCGGCGGGCCACCTGGCCGGTAAGACGGTGTGGACTCCGGCAGGTCGTCGTGGCGCAACACCTCGCCGCGAAACGCGCGTTCCCCCGCCCATAGCGCCCGCCACAGCGAGACCGTCTCGTCCAGCCGCCGGAACCGTCGCTCCCACGGCACCTCCGAGACCGCGTACTCGATCTCGGACCGGCCGGGGAAGCCCGCGCCCACAGCCACGACGAGCCGTCCGGCTGACAGGTGGTCGATGGAGGCCAGCTCCTGCGCGGCGGTGACCGGGCGGCGGAAGGCGGGCAGCAGAGCCGCGGTGCCGAGCGTGACGCGTTCGGTGGCGGGGGCGAGGGCGGCGAGCATGGCCAGCGGCTCGATCCGCGCGCCGAGAAGGGTGTCATTGGCCCAGACGGAGTCGTACCCGAGCCGCTCGGCCCGGACGGCGAAGTCGACCAGGTGCCGGGCGTCGTTCCACTGGGTGCGGTTGGTGGGGAGCAGGACTCCCAGCCGTGCACGAGTATCGGTCACTGCTTCTCCTTGGTACGCGTTCGACCTTGAGAAGCCTGGGAGACGGGCCGCGGTCCGGCAATTCCTCGGAAGGTATGCCGCCACACTCGGTAACCCATTTGTTACATACTGCCCCTTGCTGGGATTTCTTGTGATATGTACGGTCCTTTCATTGCCACTTAACAACCTGTTCAGTGCAACCGATCAAGGGGTTCGATGACGGAGGCGGAGACCGAACACCTGGGCGTACGCATCCGGGCCTACCGGAACATGCGCCAGATGACCGTGCGCGGCCTGGCCGGCCAGGCCAAGGCGAGCGCCAGCTTCATCAGCCAGTTGGAGCGAGGGCAGACCAGCGCGAGCATCGGGATGTTGCGGCGGATCGCCGGAGCTCTCGGGATCACGGTGGCCGACCTGTTCAACGAACAGGACGAGGTCGGACACCGGGTGGTACGCCGCGCCGACCGTCCGGAATTACCCACGAAATCCGGCACCCGCAAGTACCTGATCTCCCAGCGCCCCCTGCAGAACCTGGAGATGTACGCCGGGGAATTAGACCCGGGCGCGTCCACCGGGGACGAGCCGTACACCCACGGCGACTCCCAGGAGATCTTCCTCATCCTGCGCGGCCAGGTCACGCTCTGGCTCGGGCCCGCCGATTCGGCCGCCCCGCACGTCCTCGGGCCGGGCGACAGCGTGGAATACCGCACATCGATGCCCCATCGCGTCGTCAACGACGGCGACGAGACGGCCGAGGTGCTCTGGACGATCAGCCCGCCCACGCCCGCCTGACTTACACCCACCCTTATCAAGGGGGTTCAACCATGCCGAACTATCCCAAACGACTGCCCGGTATGGCCGCTATCGCGGCTTCGCTACTGCTCTCCGCCGCATGCGGCGCCGGTTCCGCGGCGCCCGCGAGCATCGACCTCGGCTCCGGCCCCGCCAAGTCCGGCACCATCAAGAAGGACGCGCTCAGCGGCCTGAACATGACGTTCGTCTCCTATGGCGGCGCGTATCAGGAGGGCCAGCAGAAGGCGGCGGTCGATCCCTTCGCCCAGGAGTCGGGCGCGAAGATCCTCGAGGACGGCCCGACCGACTACGCCAAGATCAAGGCCCAGGTCGACTCCTCGAACGTCACCTGGGACGTGATCGACACGGACTCGATCTGGGCCCAGGCGCAGTGCGGCAAGCTGCTGCAACCGCTCGACTACACGATCATCGACAAGTCGAAGGTCCCCGAGGGCCTCACCACCGAGTGCAGCGTCCCCGCGATGCAGTACGGCATGGTGCTGGCGTACAACAAGGACAAGTTCGGCGCGAACCCGCCCAAGGGCTGGAAGGACTTCTTCGACACCGCGAAGTTCCCCGGCAAGCGCGGTATTTCCGGCAACCCCGGCGACTCGGCGCCCGGGCCGTTCGAGGGCGCGCTGATCGCCGACGGCGTCGCCCCGGACCAGCTGTATCCCCTGGACGTGGACCGCGCGACCAAGAAGCTGCAGTCGGTCCGCTCGAACCTGGTGTTCTGGAAGACCGGCGCGGAGTCGCAGCAGTTGCTGGAGTCCGGCGAGGTCGACATGGCGATGCTCTGGAGCGGCCGCGCGTACGCCGCCGTCAAGAACGGCGCGCCGTTCGACGTCTCCTTCGACCAGTGGATGCCGATCATGGACTCCCTGACCGTGCCGAAGAACGCCAAGAACCCCAAGGCGTCGATGGCGCTGATCAACTACTACCTGGGCGCGCAACAGCAGGCCAAGCTCACCGAGCTGACCTCGTACTCGCCGATCAACACCGACGCCAAGCCCAAGCTGGACGAGAAGGGGCGGTCGTTCCTGACGACCAGGCCCGAGGTGGCGGACAAGGCACTCAAGATCGACTCGAAGTGGTGGGCGGAACACCAGCCCGAGATGATCGAGAAGTGGTCGGCCTGGCTCGGCGGCTGATCCGAGATGGCCTCGACGCTCCAAGCGGTGTCCCTGCCGGCGACGGCGGGCAGGGATGACCGCGACCGCCGGCCGGCGCTGCTCATCCTGCCCGCGCTGATCGCGCTCGCCGTCTTCTTCCTCTATCCGCTGGTCTCCATGGTGGTCAGCGCGTTCACCGATCCCACCCCCGGGCTCGGGAACTTCGCCTGGTTCTTCGGTGAGCCGCAGAACCTGAGGGTGCTCGGCCGTACGTTCACCACGGGCCTGTGGGTGACGGTGATCGCGCTGGTCGTGTCATATCCGTACGCCTACGCCATGACGATCGCCGGGCCGCGGGCGCGCAACGTGCTGACGCTGCTCGTGCTCGTACCGTTCTGGACCAGCCTGATGGTGCGCACGTTCGCGTGGGTGATCCTGCTGCAGGACACCGGCGTGATCAACGGTGCGCTGCAGGCGATCGGGCTCGGGCCGTTCAACCTGATCCGCACCCAGACGGGGGTGGTCATCGGGATGGTGCAGTTGCTGATGCCGTTCATGGTGCTCCCGCTGTACGCGGTGATGAACGGGATCGACCGGCGGCTGCTGACCGCGGCGGGGAGCCTGGGGGCGCATCCGATCAAGGCGTTCGTGAAGGTGTATCTGCCGCTGTCGCTGCCGGGCGTCTCGGCGGGGTGCCTGACCGTGTTCATCAGCGCGCTCGGTTTCTACGTCACGCCCGCGTTGCTCGGTTCGCCCACCGACGCGCTGATCTCGCAGCAGATCTTCACGCAGGTCAACGGGCTGCTCAAGTGGGGACGAGGTGGCGCGATGGGCGTGGTGCTGCTCGGGCTGACGCTGGCGATGATCGCGTTGCTCGCGCTCACGCTGCGTCGTACCGGAAGGAAGGTGGCCGGATGACCGCCCGCCTCGGCCGCGCCGTGCTGTGGGCGTTCTGCGCGCTCGTGGGCGTGTGGCTGGTCGCGCCGGCGCTGATCGTGGTGCCGCTCAGCTTCACCTCGAAGGCTTCGCTGAAGTTCCCGCCCGACGGCTACTCGTTCCGCTGGTACGAGCACTTCTTCAGCGATCCGGCCTGGGTGTCGGCGCTGCTGACCTCGGTCGAGGTGGCGCTGCTCGTCACGGTCGTGGCCACGGTACTCGGCACGGCCGCCGCGATCGGGCTGACCAGGGCGCGGATGCGCGGCCTGGCGCTCGCGCAGGGGGCGATGCTGGCCCCGATGATCGTGCCCGGTGTGGTGCTGGCCGTCGGGACCTACGCCGTGTTCCTGAAGTTGCAGCTCGTGGGCACGCTGGCCGGGTTCGTCATGGCGCACACCGTACTGGCGCTGCCGTTCGTGATGATCCCGGTGGCCGCTTCGCTGCGCGGGTTCGACCGGCGGCTGGAGAGCGCGGCGGCCAGTCTGGGCGCCGGGCGGTGGGCCACCTTCCGGAGCGTGACGCTGCCCCTGGTCGCGCCCGGCGTCGCCTCCGGCGCGCTGTTCGCGTTCGTCACGAGCTTCGACGAGGTGGTCGTCTCGCTGTTCATCCAGAGCCCCTACCTGCAGACCCTGCCGGTCAAGATGTACGCGAGCGTCACCCGCGAGATCGACCCGACCATCGCCGCGGCGGCCACGATGATCCTCGTGCTGACCACGACCCTCGTGCTCGCCGCCACCTTCTTCGTCGCCAGGAGGTCCCGTGCCGCCGACCAGTAACGACCTCGCCGCCCGTGGCGGGGGCATCGAGCTCACCGGCCTGACCAAACGCTACGGGGACTTCGTCGCCGTGGACGACGTCTCGCTGTCGATCAACCCGGGCGAGTTCATCACGCTGCTCGGACCGAGCGGCTCGGGCAAGACGACCACGCTGAACGTCATCGCCGGCTTCACCAAGGCGACCTCGGGCGAGCTGACCGTGGACGGCACCGCCATCGCCGCCACCCCGGCCCACAAGCGGGACATGGGCATGGTCTTCCAGCACTACGCCCTGTTCCCGCATATGACGGTCGCCGAGAACATCGCCTTCCCGCTGAAACAACGCAAGATCCCCAAGGCACGCAGGACCGAGCTGGTCCAGGCGGCGCTGGCCACCGTCCACCTCGGCGAGTACGGCCACCGCTACCCGCGCGAGCTGTCCGGCGGGCAGCAGCAGCGGGTCGCGGTGGCCAGAGCGATCGTCTACAGCCCGCGCGTGCTGCTGATGGACGAGCCCCTCGGCGCGCTCGACAAGAAGCTGCGCGACTGGCTCCAACTGGAGATCAAGCGCATCCACGGCGAGCTCGGCATCACGTTCGTCTACGTCACGCATGACCAGGACGAGGCTCTGGTGCTGTCGGACCGCATCGCGGTCTTCAACCAGGGCCGCATCGAGCAGCTCGGCCCGGCCGACGAGCTCTACGAGCGCCCCGCCACGCTGTTCGTGGCCCGCTTCCTGGGCGAGTCGACGATCCTGCGCGGCGACGTCTCAGCTGACGGCATCGGCGTCTGCGCGCGGCTGATGCGGGCACCCGGTTCACTGCCCGACGGGCCCGGCGCGCTCGTCGTACGGCCCGAGCGGCTGGCCGTACGGCAGGCGGACCACTCCCCCGAGACCGGCTGGAACGCGCTGCCCGCCACCGTCACCAGCGAGATCTATCTCGGCTCCAGTCGCAAACTGGAACTGAGACTGCCGGACGGCTCGCCGGCGCTGGTCCGCGAACAGGCGGGCAGCCTCAGCGACGCCCGCCGCGGCGACGAGGTCACGCTCACCTGGCGCGTGTCCGACTCCGTACTCCTGGCTGATGAAAGTGATGTGGAGGCAGTTCTCACGTGAAAGGCATCCCGCTGACCACGGACTTCGCCAACGGCGGCGTCTCGTTCTGGTACCGGCAGATCGGCGTGCCGAACCGCCGGGCCGCGCTGCCCGGTCCCCGCTCGTATGACGTGGTGATCGTCGGCGGCGGCTACACGGGCCTGTGGACCGCGTACTACCTGAAGAAGGAGCAGCCCGATCTGCGGATCGCGATCCTGGAGCGGGAGTTCGCCGGGTTCGGCGCGTCCGGGCGCAACGGCGGCTGGCTGTCGGCCGAGTTCGCGGGGTCGCGGAAGCGGTACGCGGCGGCTCGGGGGCGTGAGGCGATGGTCTCCCTGCAGCATGCCATGTTCCGGTCCGTTGACGAGGTCATCCGCGTGACCCGGGAAGAGGGCATCGAGGCCGACATCCACAAGGGTGGCCTGATCCACGTCGCGACCAACCCCGCCCAGCGCCGCCGCCTGCGCGAGGAGCTGTCCGAACTGCGTACCTGGGGGTACGGGGAGGACGACCTCAGGCTGATGTCCCGGGACGAGCAGCGGGAACGCGTGCAGGTGGCCGGGACCCTGGAGGCCACGTACTCGCCGCACTGCGCGCGCATCCAGCCCGCGAAACTGGCCGTCGGGCTCGCCTCCGTGGTCGCCTCGCTGGGCGTGGACATCTTCGAGAACACCACCGTGACCGAGATCCGCCCCCGCTCTGTCGGAGGGCAGGCCTCGGCAGTCACCACGCGCGGCGTGGTCTCGGCCGAGTACGTCATCCGCGCCACCGAGGGCTTCACCGCCAGCCTCGCCGGGCAGCACCGGCAGTGGCTGCCGATGAACAGCTCCATGATCGTCACCGAGCCGCTGCCCGCCGAGGTGTGGAAGCACATCGGCTGGTCGGGCAACGAGCTGCTCGGCGACGAGGCGCACGCCTACATCTACGCCCAGCGGACCGCGGACGACCGGATCGCGATCGGCGGGCGCGGTGTGCCGTACCGGTACGGCTCACGGACCGACGACCGGGGCGCCACACAGGCACAGACGGTGGCACTGCTCTGGCGGATGCTGGTCAAGCTGTTCCCCGCCGCGGCCGACGCCCATGTCCAGCACTCGTGGTGCGGGGTGCTCGGCGTGCCGCGGGACTGGTGCTCGACCGTGCACCTCGACCACGCGACCGGGCTCGGCTGGGCTGGGGGTTACGTGGGCAGCGGCGTCACCACCACGAACCTGGCCGGCCGCACGCTGCGCGACCTGGTGCTGCGCCGCGACACCGAGCTGACGGCGCTGCCGTGGGTGGGCCGCCAGGTCAGGCAGTGGGAGCCGGAGCCGCTGCGGTGGACCGGGGTGCAGCTCATCTACGCGCTCTTCAGGACCGCCGACCGGCACGAGAACGACCGGGGCACCACCACCTCGGCCTACGCCCGCCTCGCCAACCTCATCTCCGGCCGCTGACCGCCGTTACTTCTTCTGTTAGGACGACTCTTGATCCAGCTCTCCCATCTGGCGCACGCCCCATCGGTCTCCCTGCCCGCTGCCGAGCCCAAGCCGACCAGCTTGACCGGCCAGTCGGAGTCCACCTTGGAGGTGTGGGCCGACTCTCTGGCGGAGACGGGTGTCTGGGAGTGCGGGCCCGGCTCGTTCACGGCGGTCAGGGACGGCTTTCACGAGATCTGTCAGATCCTGGCGGGGCGGGCGACGTTGACGGGTGCGGACGGGCAGACCGTTGAGCTGGCGCCGGGCTCGACGGTCGTGCTGCCGGACGGCTGGCGGGGGACCTGGGACGTGCACGAGACGATCCGCAAGACGTACGTGACCATCCGTACCACTCATTAGCCGCCTTCTATAAGAAATGCCCTCAGGGATAATTTCCCGATTTCCGCTATGGGCTCATTTCTTTAGACATGATCGGAATATGAACGCAGCGGCGCGGGCGGCGCTCGTCGGGGCGGTGGTCGGACTGGCCCAGTTCGTCATCTTCTACTGGCGGGGAGACGACCTGGGGTTCCTCGACGTCTTGGCGCTGATCCTCCTGCCCTATGGGCTGGGGTTCTTCCTGTCCTGGTGGGGCAGGTTACCGCGCTGGTGGGGGGTGGCCACGGCGGGCCCGGCCATCACCGCGGCGTTCCTCCTCGCCAACATTTTCGCCCTGCTCATGCCCAAGAGCGTGGACTTGACCGACTGGCAGACAGCACTGTGCCTCATGGCCCTGGGTGCGACCGCCTATCTGGCCGCGGGCGGCATATTCATGCCGGTGCACTCGGGACTTCGCGTCCTGCTGATCGCCGGCGTCGCCGTGGTGTACCTGGCCGTGTGGTCGGCATCGAACGTCATCGCCGACCCGACTCCGGCCAACCAGCCGGCCCGCGCCAAGGTTCCGCTCATCGCACCCACCCTGCCGGACCATCGGCTCTCGGATGTGCTCTATGTGGATGACTGGCTCGAGCTCTGGTACGAGGGTCAGGATGGTGACTCCCGCGTTGGCGTCACCGTCAGGCCAAGGAGTACGGCGAGCCCCAAGGCTGCCTGCAGAAATCCCGATCCGCGGGACGAGATCATGGAGCACACGGAGTGCCGCCAGGCGTCACCCGGCATATGGCTCCGTAGCGGTAAGCACGGGAAGATCATCTTCACAACGCACAGCACCGCCTTGGTGCGGATCGAAAGCCCAACGATGTCCGTGAAAGAGCTGATCGCCGTACTGAACACGTTCCACCCCATCGACGCCGAGGAACTGGCCAGACTCGACGAGGAGTGAAGTCCCTCAGCCTCCGATGCAACAGTTCGCCACGTAAGTCCATCTGGGAGGTGACACGGACGACGAAAGGCGAAGGCTGTTGGAAGCAGACACCCGGTTCGCCGGGTTCGCCGCCGAACGTGGCGATGCGCTGTTGCGTTATGGCTACGTCCTGGCCGGGAACCCGCACGACGCGGCCGACCTGGTGCAGGAGGCGCTGCTGAAGTTACGCGCCTCCTGGCCGAGACTACGCGCCAAGGACAATCCGGAAAGTTATGTGCGTACCACCATGGCCAGGCTGCACATAGCGGCCTGGCGGTTGCGGCGGCGCGAGCTGCTCGCCTGGGACCCACCGGAGCACGGCTACCACGACGCACTGCCCAGCGAAGACGAGCAGGCGATGTGGGAGTACCTGGCCGGGTTGCCCCGCAAGCAGCGGGTGGTGCTGGTGTTGCGCTACTACGAGGGGCTGAGCGACGAGGAGATCGCGGCGACCCTGGGGATCTCTCGTGGAACCGTGCGGAGTCAGGCGTCACGGGCGCTCGGCAAGCTCCGTTCCGCCGTGAGCGAGCACATCGAGTCAGGCGTCGGGTCGGATCGCGGGGAGCGGCGATGAGCGGTATCGAGGAGCTGTTGAGCAGGACCCTGGGACACGCGGCCGAGCAGGCGCCGCGGCTGGCCGCCCCGGCGGCGGAACGGCTGGAGACCGGCTACCGACAGCGCAGGCACAGGTCCCAGGCGTTGCTCGCGGCGGCGGCCGTGGTGGTGCTCGCCGGCGGGGTCGTCGTGGGCCTGCGGGCGGTCGGCGGCGGGAAGCCGCTGCCCGCTATCGGCCCGTCTGAAGTGCCGTCCGCGATGATCAGTGCCGCCACCACCGCGAAACCCATCGAGAAGCTGTGGCCGCAGGCTGTATGGAAGATTCCCATCGAGGACTCTCAGGGCAGGGAACTACACCCCGTCGCACTGACCGACGATGGGAAGCTGCTGGTCAAGGCATGGCGCGAGGTCGAGGAGCCCGAGGTGCTCTACCTCTACGACCTGGCCGGAGGGGATCTGCGAAAGATCGCGGACCTACCCACGTCGAAGAAGGCCGGGATCGCCGCGAACTTCAGCATGGGTGAGGGCGTGGTGGCGTGGTGGACCTCGACGAAGACCTCCGTACGCCTCTGGACCGCGCCACTGACCGGCGGCGAGGCCAGACAGGTGGCCGAGCACAAGACCAGAGGCGACATGATCGACAGCCTCGCCGTGGCGAAGGGCACGATCGTGTTCTCCTTGGGGAAGGGCGGGGTGTTCAGCGTTCCTGTGGGCGGGGGCCAGGTGACGCCGATCGACCGCGGGACCGATCTGCACCTGCTGTCCTGGCCATGGGCGGGCTCGCCGAGCTCGTGGAGCCCCAAGGACGGAGCCCCGTTCACTCATCTGGTCAACCTGGAGACCGGGCTGACCAGCGACGCGGCCCCTGCCAGCCAGGGAGCGACGTTGCTCGCCTGCGGTGTGCGGTCTTGCCTCTCGACGATGAGCAACGGCGGCAGGGCGTTCACCCGGGCGCGTGACGGCTCGGAAGAGCAGGAGGTGCCGACCGGCTACCAGATCCCGGAGCCGCCCAGCCAGAGTCGCTTCTACGTGCGCAACCTCAGAAGCGACGCTCCGGGTCTAGGGCTCTACGACCTGAAGACCGGGGCGTTGGCGGACCTGGGCATCGGAGATGAAGCCAGTCAGGGCGAGGTGCCGGTCGCCGACCGGGCCGGACGGATGATGACGTACCGGATCAAGAGCGGCAGGTATGTGATCGACCTGTCCAGGATCCCCTGACGGGGGCGGGCGCGAACGGTCCTCGCGGAAGTGAGGGGCCATGCCCTCACCGGCGGCGTCCGTCTTCTTCTCGCAGTCCTTCGGGGCATGTCCTCTTCTGCCGCCGGACTCTTACGTGGAGTGTGGTGGCGGGGATGCGGGTTCGAGGCTGCGGCTGAACCAGATGGTCTTCCCCATACCGCAGAGGGCCGGTTCGTGCCGCCATTCGTCCGTGAGAGCAGCCACGATACGGCCGAGCGTATGAGGATCGGGCCATTATCTCCGGCGTTCTGCGGCGTTACGATTGCGTCCGCTCAGAGGCCTATCCGCACCATCTATCGTTGAACATCATCAAGGACGTGATGACGCGTGGCCCGCAATGACACCCCCGACCTTCAGCACGCCGAATGGCGAAAGAGCAGCCACAGCGGCGGGGACGGCGGCAACTGCGTAGAAGTCGCTACCAACCTGCCCGGAGTGATCGCCGTCCGCAACTCCCGGCACCGCTCCGACCAACCGTTGATCTTCACCCTCTCGGAGTGGACCGCCTTCCTCGCAGGCGTCAACGACGGCGAATTCGACATCGCCTGATCGAACGCTGCAGGCGTCGGGGAACCTGGACTCCAGGTTCCCCGACCGCTGGCTCCGAGAGATCGAGGTCCGAGCGAGTGAGCATGGCAATGACTCCGCTCAACAGCGCTGCCCACTCTTGCGAAGCGCCCGTCGTGGGGGTTGCGCGCCGAAGGCGCGCCCGGGGAAGGCAGTCCGAGCGCAGCGAGGCCCTACAGGGGTCGAGCCGTTGGCTCGACTGGAAGAGCGTCTGAGCCCGAAAGCGCGAAGCGCCAATGAAGCGAAGCCCTTTGTGCCCGGGGCGGGCATCAGATGGTTAACCACCCAAATGGGTAACGGGTGGGGCCCTTAATAGGAAGAACGCCCGGAGCGAAGCGGAGGCCTTCCAGGGGTCGCGGCTCCGGCGCGACTGGAAGCAACGTCTGAGCTCCGAAAGCGCGGAGCGCACCCATAATGAAGCCCTTTTGTGCAGGAGCATGCGAAAAGGCCCTCCAGGATAATCCTGGAGGGCCTTTTCGACTTGGTAGCGGGGGCAGGATTTGAACCTGCGACCTCTGGGTTATGAGCCCAGCGAGCTACCGAACTGCTCCACCCCGCGTCGGTGTGTGTCTAAAGACTATAGGTGGCGCGGGGTGGACGCAAATCGAGGAACCTACGAGCTGGCCGTCGGTGTCGCCGTCGGAGTGCCTGATGCCGACGGCGACGCCGAGGGTGACGACGACGGTGCAGCCGACGGAGAGGCCGTTGGTGACGGCGTCGGAGTGGTGGTGGTGCTCGGCAGAGCGCCCAGCCCCTCCAGAGCCTTCAGCGCCTCTTCCAGCTGCTTCTGCGCCTTGCCGTACGCCTCCCAGTTGGGCGGGTTGGCCTGCAGGGCCTTCTGGGCCTCGGTGTAGGCGTTCTGGGCGTTGTCGATCGCCGCCTTCAGAGCCGTGGTGTTCTGGTTGGGTTTTACTTGCTCGTTGTTGGGTGGCGTCTGCTGCTGCTGGCCGTCGCCGAAGACCTGTTTCAGAGCTTCAGGAAGGGTCCGGGCAACACCGATCTTGCTGCCGAACGACACCAGGACGCGCTGCAGGATCGGGTACGGCTCCTGCCCGCCACCGGCGGCGACCTGGATGTACACCGGCTCGATGTACACCAGCCCGCCCGCATAGGGCAGAGTCAGCAGATTTCCGTAGCGGACCGAGGAGGCGCCGACGCCCAGGAGGTTCAGTTCGCCGGCGAATCGGCTCTGGAAGGCGTTCTGTGCCTGGCCGGGGCCCGGGATGGGGGTGTTGGACGGCATTCGCAGGATGCGTAGCTTGCCGTAGTTGGGGCCGGCCACCGAGTCGACCGCCATGAAGGCCGCCAGGTTGGGCCCCTGTTTCGGGACGAACGTCGTCGTCAGCGAGAACGTCGGCGCCTGGTTCTGGACGGGCATCGTGGTCGTCACGTAGTAGGGCGGCTGCTTGGTGTTCTCGCCCTGTGACGGGTCGCTCGGGATGTTCCAGAAGTCCTGGCCGCTGTAGAAGGCGGCCGGGTTGGTGATGTGGTAGCGCGACAGGGTGTAGCGCTGCACCTTGAACAGGTCTTCCGGGTAACGCACGTGGGCCTGGAGGTCGGCGCTCATCTTCGACTTCGGCTGGATGATGCCGGGGAAGGCCTTGCTCCACGTCTTGAGCACCGGGTCGTTCTCGTCCCAGCCGTACAGGGTGACCGTGCCGTCGTAGGCGTCGACGGTGGCCTTGACCGAGTTGCGGATGTAGTTGATCTTGTCTTGCGGTTGCTGGGCGACCACGCCGCTCTTGGTGGTCGTGTCGCTGGTCATGTTGCCCAGGCTCTCGCTCTGCGCGTACGGGTATTCGTTGGAGGTCGTGTAACCGTCGATGATCCAGGTGATCCGCCCGTCGACGATCGACGGATAGGCGTTGCCGTCGAGGGTCAGGAACGGTGCGACCTTCTCGACCCGTTCGCGCGGGTTGCGCACGTACAGGATCTTGGAGTTGTCGTTGACGTCACCGGAGAGCAGGATGTTCTTCTCGCCGTACTTGGCCGCGTAGACGAGCCGGTTGAGGAACGAGCCGACCGGGACGCCGCCCTTGCCGGTGTATGTGGTGTTCTTCTGGCCGGTGCCACCCGTTTCCGGGTAGTCGAGCTCCTGCGGGTTGTTCGGGTTGCCACCGGCGATGACGTACTCGGAGGACGCCGGGCTCTCGCCGAAGTAGACCCGCGACTCCTTCAGCTTGGTCGTGTTGACCAGCGGGCCCATGACCGGCATGTCCTTGGCGTCGTAGTCGGGCAGACCGCCCGAGTCGACCTCGTTGCCGGGCGCCGCCACGATGCCGTAACCGTGGGTGTAGACGAGGGCGTTGTTGATCCAGTTGTTCTGGCCCTCGGGCACCCCGAGCAGCTCGCGTACACCGACGACGTGGTCGACCGACTTGCCGTTGGCGTCGGGGTAGCGGTCGACGTCGAGCTGGCCGGAGAAGCCGTAGAAGCCGCGGATGCGCTGAGTCTGCTCGTACGTCGCGGAGACCAGCGCCGGGTCGAGCAGCCGGACGCCGGACACCGAGGCGTCGCCGTTGGTCTCGACCTTGGTCGGGTCGGCCTCCGCGGTGTAGGGCAGGATCTCCGTCTTGTCGACGTCGTACGAGGCCCGCGTCGCGTCGATGTTGCGCTGGATGTAGGCCGTCTCCTTGAGCTGCTGGTTCGGCTTGACCTGGAACTGCTCGACCAGCGCCGGGTAGACGCCGCCGATCAGGATGGCCGAGAGCACGAGCAGGCCGAAGGAGACACCGGGCAGCATGCCGCCGGGCCGTATGACACCCGCGAAGAACAGCGCGGCGCAGATCAACGCGATGATCGCCAGGATGGTCTTCGCCGGGAGCACCGCGTTGACGTCCGTGTAGGAGGCGCCGTGCACGAAGCCGCGGTCGGAGAAGACCAGCCCGAAGCGGTCGATCCAGTAGGCGATGGCCTTGAGCAGCACGAACACGCCGAGCAGCACCGACAGGTGGGCACGCGCCGCGCGCGAGGCGTGCACGCCGGGTGACTGCAGCCGGAAGCCGCCGTAGAGGTAGTGCGTGATCCCCGCCAGGATGATCGAGATGATCACGGCGGTGAACAGGAAGTTCAGGACCATCCGAATGAACGGGTAGTCGAACATGAAGAACGAGATGTCCATCCCGAACAGGGGCTCGGTCTTGCCGAAGGGCACCCCGTTGATGAACTCCAGCCAGGTCTTCCACTGCCCGGCGAACGACGAGCCCGCGAAGAGCGCGAGCAGGCCCATGCCGACGATGAAGATCAGCTTACGATGGGGGTCGAGCGCCATCCGGTAACGGTCGGCGCCACTGCCGCCGCCGAACATCGCTGGGCCGAACATCGGCCTCATCCGGAAGGCCAGCAGCATGTTGCCGCCGGCGATGCCGATCATCAGCACCGCTCCGACCAGGAACAGCACGATCTCCGTCAGCAGGACGCCCGAAAAGACGGACGTGTAGTCGACGGAAGGGTCGACCGTGTCGAACCACAAAAAATCGGTATAAATACCGGAAAATAGGAAAAATAGCGCCACAATCGCCACGAGTGCGATCGCGACCGGAAGAAGCAGTCGCGGTCGGCGGGGCAAACGCATTGCCCTGCCGCCGGCTCCTGGGGTCCGGAAGCTCAAGGCCAACCCCTCGTCGTGATGAACAAACGGTCCGTGTCTGGCAACCTACACCGCTGTGCCAGCCGTACGGCTAACGCATGGCGATCGCCAGAAGTTTCATCCAGCAGCGCAAGAGGGCACATCGCCTTTACCGGTGCGCAACGCGTCGAGCGCGCCGACCGCGGCGTGCAGCGTCTCGGCCTTGACCAGGCGGAGCCCGTCGGGGACTGCCTTCATGGCCTCGGCGCAGTTGTCGGCCGGGGTCAGGAACACC
Source organism: Nonomuraea sp. NPDC049141 (assembly GCF_040648415.1). Lineage (NCBI taxonomy): Bacteria > Bacillati > Actinomycetota > Actinomycetes > Streptosporangiales > Streptosporangiaceae > Nonomuraea > Nonomuraea sp. NPDC049141. The sequence continues at coordinate 40,029 of NZ_JBEZDR010000039.1, read as the reverse complement.
GTCGCGCCGGACTTGCGGGCGCCGACCATCTTCTGGGCGATGCCGCCGATGGGCCCGACCTCGCCCGATGGCTGGATCGTGCCGGTGCCGGCGATGTCCTTGCCCCCGGTGATCTCGCCGGGGGTCAGCTTGTCGAGGATGCCGAGCGAGAACATCAGCCCGGCGCTCGGCCCGCCGACGTCACCCACGTTGATGTCGACCTTGAACGGGAACTTGTAGCTCTCCTGCATGACCACGCCCACGACGGCCTGGCCCGAGGGACCCGCCACGGTCGGCAGGCTGATATCGGTCTTGTCCTTGCCCCTGGTGACGGTAAATGCCACGTTTTCGCCAGGTTTGTGCGCCTTGACCGCGTCGCTGATGATCTTGACGTTCGCGGCTGGTTTGCCATCGACCGTACTGATCTCGTCGCCCTTGCGCAGCTTGCCGTCGGCCGGCTTGCCCTTCTCCGTGGACGCGACCGTCACGATCATGCTGAAGGGAATCTTGAGCTCGGTCAGCGCGGCCGCCGTGGCGAAGTCCTGGGAGTTGGTCATCTCGACCGTGTTCTCCTCCTCGACCTCTTTGGGCGAGCGGGACTTGGGGAAGATGGTCTCCTCGGGGACGACCGCGACCGTCGGATCGACCCAGCCGCGCAACGCGGTCAGCAGATCGATCCTGCTGCTCGGCCCGCCCTGGTAAGCCACCGTGACCAGCCTCAGCGCACCATTCGTCGGGTAGGTCTGGTGCCCGCTGATCGTGATCACGGGCTTCTTCTCGACCTCGCCGATGGTGTTCTCGGTCGGTCCGGGACTCAGTACGACGTACGGAACGGGCAGGAAGGCCCCTGCGACACCGAGCGCTAGCACGAGGAAACCCGCAACCAGCAGGGTCAAGGCGCGTCGCGACATGAGGACGAGCTTATTGGCAGGCACCGACCCACTCGGCCGAGCCGTCGGCGAAGATCTGGTGTTTCCAGACCGGGACCTGCGATTTGAGGTCGTCGATCAGCCTGCGTGACGCCTCGAAAGCCTCGCCTCGGTGGGGGCAGGCGACCGCGACGATCACGGCGATGTCGCCGAGCTCCAGATCGCCGACCCTGTGGACGGCGGCGAGCGCGGTGACCGGGAAGTCGGCGGCCACCTTCTCCGCCACCTGGCGCAGCGCGTCGAGGGCAGAGGGGTGCGCCGAGTAGGAGAGCCTGGTCACGGGCTTGCCGTGATCCTGCTCTCGTACGGTACCGACGAAGAGGGTGGTGCCCCCTGCCGCGTGGTCCCCCACGGCGGCCAGCACCTCGTCGACGGAGAGCGAGGTCTCGCGAATCCCGAGCAACCGGATGACGTCCACGAAAAGAGCCTACATATTCAGAGTCGGCGCTTCTTGCGCACCTGGCGGACGATGGCGGCGGTGCCGATGACCGCGACCGTGGCACCGGCGGCCGTGAGTGTGGCCTCCTTGACCGGCAGTCGCCTGCCGACCACGGTGGTCCTGTTCTCGCGCAGCTCAAGGAGCTGCTCGAACGCGGCCTCGTTGGTCCAGACGGGCTTCCAGCCCGCCTCACGCAGCGCCGTGCAGTCGACGACCCACGGGTAGACGACGTAGTGCAGGTCCGTCGCGGGAGCTGGGGTGATGCCCAGCCGGTGCAGCCGCTGCGCCGTACCGAAGGTGAGGCCCGCGGGCAGCTCGAAGCGCCGCAGACCGGACAGCTCCTCGACCTGCTCCTGCTCCAGCCAGCCGTCGGAGCCGACGGCGGCCACACCGGTGACCACGCCGCGCGCGGCCAGTTCCAGCGCCGAGACCAGGTCGTCGACGTGGCAGAACTGCCAGCGCGGCGAGCAGCCCTTGACCGTGAGCAGCCTGGGTGACTCGAAATGGCGGGTGATGACCGTGTCGATGCCGGGACCGACCACGGCCGCGGGCCTCAGGACGGTCACTTCCAGGCCGGGGTGGCTCCGCGACGATCTGCGTACGAGCGCCTCGATCTCCAGATAGTCGCCCACGACCCCCGTGTCGGGCTCGGCGGCGACCGGGGCCGCCTCGGGCAGGGGCACGTCGTTCTCGGGGGCGGCGCCGTACACCATCGCGCTCGTGACGAGCACCACACGCCGGACGCGCGCGGCGGCGCTCGCGGTGAGCACCGTTTGCGCAGCTCGCAGATTGTACGCGCGCCGCTCTGCGGGGTCCGCGTCGACGGCGTAGTCACCGGCCAGGTGGACCAGGACGTCGATATCGGAAATGCGGTTCGCCAAGAGCGGATCCCGCACGTCGATCACTCTCCAGGTGGCCTCCTGGACGTCACCGCGCTCCTCGTCAATGGCCACCACCCTGCGGAAATCCGCGGAGGACACGAGCTTTGCGAGCAGCTCCCGGCCTATGCCTGAGGCGGCCCCGGTGACGGCGACGACGGGGTGGCGCGGGCGTTTCGAGGTAGGCACCAGGTCCTCACTTTGCACTGATCCGCCGTAGGACGACTAACGTGGCGGATGTGGACTCCTCCATCCTGCACGAGGTAGAGCGGTGACTGACCTGCCAGGTCGCGAAAACGACCCCAACGAGAACCCGTTCGCCATGTTCGGCAACCCTGAGCAGATGGCTCAGGCGATGCGCCAGTTCGCCGACATGCTGTCGGCGCCCCAGGGCTCCGGCCCTGTCAACTGGGACATGGCCAAGAACATCGCCCGTCACGCCGTGGTCGCCGAGAGCGATCCGAGCGTCATGGAAGGCGAGCGCCGCCAGATCGTGGAGGCGCTGCGCCTGGCCGACCTGTGGCTGAACGAGGCGACGACACTGCCCAGCGGCGTGTCCAACCCGCAGGCGTGGAGCCGGTCCGAGTGGATCGAGAACACCGTCCCCGTGTGGCGCACGCTCTGCGAGCCGATCGCCGCACGCATGGTCGAGACCATGGGCGGCGCGCTCGGCGGCGCGGGCCTGCCTCCGGAGGCCCAGCAGATGGCCGGGCCGCTGATGGGCATGCTCAAGCAGATGGGCGGCATGATGGTCGGTCAGCAGATCGGCCAGGCCCTCGGCTCGCTCGCCCGCGAGGTGATCGGCACCACCGACATCGGCCTGCCGCTGTCCGACACCGCCGCGCTGCTGCCCGGCGGCATCGCGTCGTTCAGCGAGGGCCTGGAGCATCCCGCCGACGAGATCCGGCTCTATCTGGCGCTGCGCGAGGCCGCGCACCACCGGCTGTTCCAGCACGTGCCGTGGCTGCGGGCCAACCTGCTCGGCGCCGTCGAGGAGTACGCCAGGGGCATCACGGTCGACACCTCGGCGCTCGAAGAGCAGATCCGCGGGCTCGACATCAACAACCCGGAGGCCATCCAGGAGGCGTTGAGCGGCGGCGCGCTGCTCAAGCCCGAGGAGACCGAGCGGCAGAAGGCCGCGCTGGCCCGCCTGGAGACCATGCTCGCCCTGGTCGAAGGCTGGGTGGCCACCGTGGTGGACGACGCCGCGGACGGCAAGCTGCCCTCGGCCGTCGCCCTGGCCGAGACCGTACGACGGCGCCGCGCGACCGGGGGCCCGGCCGAGTTGACCTTCGGCACGCTCGTCGGGCTGGAGCTGCGGCCCAGGCGGCTGCGCGAGGCGGCGACGCTGTGGCGGGCGCTGAAGGAGGCGCGCGGCATCGACGGGCGCGACGCGCTGTGGGGCCACCCCGACCTGCTGCCGCAGGCCGACGACCTCGACGACCCCGACGCGTTCATCCGCGGCGAGGCCGCCTGGGACATCTCCCAGCTGGACGCCAAACCCGACGAGGACGACCAGAGTTGAGCCTGCGCCACGACGCGGTGGCCGTGCTCTCCGGCTGGGCCGCGCCCACGCCCGGCGAGGAGTCACTGCGCACCGAGTTCCTCGATCACCTGCGTACGCACGACGACGCGATGCTGCGCGAGTGCGTGCCGGGGCATCTCACCGCGACGACCGCGGTGCTGTCGCACGACGGCGAGCGGGTGCTGCTGACGCTGCACCCCAAGGCAGGCATGTGGCTGCCGATGGGCGGTCACTGCGAAATTTCCGACACCTCCCTGGCGGGGGCCGCGTTGCGCGAGGCGGTGGAGGAGTCTGGCATTTCCGGCCTGGAGCTGTTGCCCGGCCCGCTGGCCGTCGACAAGCACCAGGTCTGGTGCCATCCCCCGTACAGCTGGCATCTCGACGTGGAGTACGCGGCCGTGGCGCCCGCGGACGCCGAGGCGGTGATCAGCGAGGAGTCCCTCGACCTGCGCTGGTTCCCGCTCGACGAGATCCCGGAGCTCTCCGATGAGGCGACCCGCCGGTTGGCGGCACGTGGCCGCGTGGCGCTTACGGCGAATACACGCGCGCTCGGTTAGAGTCCGCCTGGGCTTGTACCGTTCCAAGGGGGCAATGTGCACACCTCAGCCGAAGACTCGGTCGGCGGCACGATCGTTACGCCCCCTCGGAAACGGCGCAAATTCCCCACCACCACGCTGGCCTGGCTGGCCGTGACCCCGTTCGCGGCCTGGGCGGTGACCAGGGTGGCGGGCCTCGAACGCGGCTCGCTGGCCACCCAGCTCATGACCGCCACACCATACGCCGCCGCGGGCTCGGTGGTCCCCCTGATGTTCGCCGCGCTCACCCGCAAGCGCGCCGCAACCGCGGTGGCGCTGCTCACGACGACCGCTCTCGGCTTCGCGGTCCTCCCCCGGGCCCTCGGTACGGCGGACGCCACGGTGGGCCGGCCGTTCCGGGTGCTCACCATCAACATGCTGTTCGGCAGGGCCGACCCGGAGACGATCGTCGGCCTGGTGCGCCGGTTCGACCCGGACGTGCTGAGCACTCAGGAGCTCACGCCCCCCGGCGTCGAAGCGCTCGACGCGGCCGGGCTGTCCAGCCTGATGCCGCACCGGGTGCTCCAGGATGAATGGTCCGCGAGCGGCAGCGGGCTCTACTCCAAGCATCCGCTCAAGCCGCTCTACAACCTGGTGCCGCCGATCGGGCACAACATGCCCGCGGCGATGGTCTCGCTGCCCGGCGGCAAGCCGGTCGAGTTCGTGGACATCCATCCGTTTCCGCCGCTCGGCCCCCAGGTGACGAACTGGATCGAGGCCCTGGACGACCTCCCCGCCGCCTCTGGCGACACCGTGCGGATCCTGGCGGGCGACTTCAACGCCACGCTCGACCACACGCCCATGCGCCGACTGCTCTCGCGCGGCTACAAGGACGCTGCCGACCAGGTCGGGGCCGGGCTCATCCCGACCTGGCCGGCCAACAAGCGGGTGCCGCCGATCATCACGATCGACCATGTGCTGGTGGACCAGCGGGTGGGCGTGAAGGAGGTCAGCGTGCACACCGTGCCCGACACCGACCATCGGGCGGTGTTCGCGGAGCTCAGTGTGCCTTGAGCAGTGCCCTGAGGTTGTCCCAGCCCTCCAGTCCGGGATCGAGGCGGGTGACGTCTTCGGGGGTGCGCAGGCGGTGCCAGCCGGGGCCGGTGGCCACCATGCGGCGACCGGGCGCCTGGGCGCGCAGGGTCGTCACCGGGTCGGGGTCGTCGAGATCGGGATCGGCCCATCCGGGCATGGGCAGGCCGCAGGCCAGCGCCACGGCTCCGCCGTCCTCGGCCGGGCAGAGCGTGATCTGGGCCCGGCCGAGCTCGCGGAAGAGCTTGCCGACCAGCAGGGGCGGCAGGTCGGGCGCGTCGGCGCCGATCACCACGGCCTGGTCGCCGGCGAACCGGCCCATGATGGCCCTGAGCGGCTCGCCCTCGTCGATCATGATCACTTCGGTGCCCGGCCAGACGATCTCGTCGAGGCCGGGAACGCTGGTGACCAGGACGGGGGTGACGAGTTCGAGGCCGGCGACCATCTCGTAGGTGTCCTCGGCCATGGCCTCCAGGAACTCGTCCGGGTCCACGCCCTCAGGGGCCGCCTGCGCCATGCTCTGCCGTACGAGAACCGCGGCGATGCGCGTCAACACTCCTCCGGTGCCGTGTGGGCTGCGGCGGAGAATCCTTCGAGGAACCCGCGCGCCCGTTCTGCTTTGGGATACTGTTCGACCAGCGCCCAGAACCTGGCGCCGTGACTGGGAACGAGCAGATGAACGAGCTCGTGGATGATCACGTAGTTGATGACCCACTCAGGGAGACCCTTGAGGCGGGTCGAGATCCGGATCGTGCCGTTCTCCGGGGTGCATGATCCCCATCGATGCTGCTGATTGTCCACCCAGCGCACGCTGTCCGGCATGGCCCTGCCGTTGAGATACTTCGCCGACAGCTCCTTGGCCCGCTCCAGGAGGATTTCGTCGGTCGGTCTTCGCCGGCTCTCCTTGGCCGCGAGCCGATCGAGCATCCGGCTCACCCATTCATCAGCGTCTTCGCCGCTCAGCCAGGCGGGCAGGAGCACGATCGTCTTGTCGCCGTCGCGGTAGGCGGAGACCGTACGCCGGCGACGAGAACTGCGACGGACCTCGACTGTCTCGGGGGGCACATATGCACGGTAGCCGAGACTGGCGGAATTCCACAGAGGGGGAGACGTTGTTTCTGCTGGTCAGATGATTAAGACCCGGTGAATTTGGGCATGCGCCTTTCCCGATGCGCGGCCAGCCCCTCGATCATGTCGGCGGATGCCATGGTCACCGGCTGGGCGAGGGACTCCCAGCGCAGCGCGGCTTCCAGGTGTGGATGATCCTGGTTCAAGGCGACCTTGGTGAGTCTTGTGGCAATCGGGGCGTTCTGTGCGATCGCCTGGGCGAGGGCCTCTACTTCCGCCAGCAGGTCATCTTTCGGGAAAGATTGATTTACCAGACCTTTAATCGCGGCTTCCCGTCCCGTGACCGTGCGGCCGGTGAGCAGCATCTCCCTGCCGAGGGCGCCCGCCCGCTTCGGCAGCAGGTACGTGGCCGCCATCCCGGGGTGCAGACCTAGCTTCGTGAACGGGACCAGCAGCTTGGCGTCGTCGGCGGCGTACACGAGATCGCAGGCCAGCGCCACGCACAGGCCCGCCCCCACCGCCGGGCCGTTGACGGCGGCGATGGTCGGCACCTCCAACTCGGTGATGGCCAGCCAGGTGCGGTAGAAGGCGAGCATCCGGTCGCGCAGCTTCGGCACGGTCTCCGCGCCGCGTTCGCCCAGCCAGGACAGATCGCCGCCGGCGGAGAACGCGGTGCCGGCGCCCGTGACGATCACGCAGCGGACACCGGTGTCGCTGGCCAGGTCGGCCATGGTCTCGCGCCATTCGCCGGTCATGCCGTCCGTCATGGCGTTGCGCCTGTCGGGGCGGTTGAGGGTGATCAGTACGGTCCCGTCGTCTCTGCGGTCCACCAGGAGTTCGTTCATGAAGGGAGCGTAACGGCGGAGGGTTATCCACAGGCGGCTCGTAAGGTGCTCGGGATCTTGGATCGGGGTGGCAGGCTTGCGCGCCATGAGGCCACGTGTGAAACCCGCGCTCCGGCGGATCGTCCGTGACGAGCAGACCTTGCAGTTGGGGGCGCATCCCCTGCGTTCCGTCCTGGTGACGGGCTCGGAGCACCAGTGGGTGGCGGGGCTCGACGGGACGCGCGATCTGGGGCAGGTTCTGTATGACGGCGCCGCCGTGGGACTGGGCGAGGCGGCCTGCCGGGCGCTGCTGGATCGGCTCGCCGAGCGGGGGGTGCTGGATGACGCGGCGGTCCCGCCCGTCCGTCTTTCCCTCGGTGAGCGCGATCGTCTGGCTCCCGATCTGGATGTCCTCGATCTGGCCGGTGGCGGGGCCGAGGTGTTCGCGCGGCGGCGGCGGGCGCGGGTCCGGGTCCACGGGGCCGGGCGGGTGGGTGCGCAGGTGGTGGGGCTGCTGGCGGCGAGCGGGATCGGGGCGATCCGCGTCTTCGACGAGGGTCCGGTGCGGCCGTGTGATCTCGCGCCTGGTGGGCTGACGTGGTCGGAGCTGGGGATGAGCCGCCAGGACGGGGCGGTGGCGCTCGCCCGACGCCTCACCTCCGGCGGCCCGCCGCCCCAGGACACTCCGGCCGGCGACTCCGCGATTCCCGGGACGGCCTTGATGCCGGCGACGAACGCGCAGGCCGGTGGCCCTTACCTGGGCGACGGCTACGACCGTCCCGATCTGGTGGTCCTGGCACCGGTCGCCCCGCTGGACGGTGTGCTGGTCAACGAGTTGACCGCTCTGGGCATCCCCCACCTGCTCGTGTCCGCCTTCGAGGGCCACGGTTCCGTGGGGCCGCTCGTCCTTCCGGGCGAGAGCGCCTGCCTGCACTGCCTCGACCTGACCAGGCGCGATGCCGACCCCGGGTGGCCCATCGTCACCGCGCGGCTGGGCGGCTATCCGCCCGGCGAGATCGCCTGCGACACGACCATGGCCACGCTGGTGGCGGCCTCGGCCACGGGCCACGCGCTCGCTCACCTCGACGGACGCGACCCCGTTGTGACCAATGGCACATTGGACATCATGCCTGATTGGCGATGGAAAACCAGGTCATGGACACAGCATCCGCAATGTCGTTGTATGCGAAACCATCCTTATCGCCCAGAATGGTCATGTCAGTCACCAGCAATGGGCACTGACGATGGGTCTGGGGAACCTCGAAGGGGGGAAGCGGTGTCTCAGCCAGGATGCCGCGCATCAGTGTGAGCGATCTGCCGCGCCGCGCCGTAACGCGTTCCGCCAAGCTTGCCACCCTTCCACTCGGCTTCGCCGGCCGTGCCGCCCTGGGGCTCGGCAAGCGGATCGGCGGCAAGCCCGCCGAGATCGTCGCCCAGGAGATCCAGCAGCGCACGGCCGAGCAGATCTTCAAGGTCCTCGGCGAGCTCAAGGGCGGCGCGATGAAGGTCGGGCAGGCGCTGTCCATCTTCGAGGCGGCCCTTCCTCAGGAGATCGTCGGGCCCTATCGCGCCACGCTCACCAAGCTGCAGGAATCGGCCCCGCCACTGCCGGTCGCCACGGTCCACAAGGTGCTCACCGAGCAGCTCGGTGACGGCTGGCGAGACTACTTCGAGTCGTTCGACGACCGGCCGACCGCCGCCGCCTCGATCGGACAGGTGCACCGGGCGGTCTGGCACGACGGCCGCGACGTGGCGGTGAAGATCCAATATCCGGGTGCGGGCAAGGCCCTGCTCGGTGACTTCACCCAGCTGGCGCGGCTGGGCAAGCTCTTCGGCGTGATGCTGCCCGGCCTCGACATCAAGGCGGTGCTGGCCGAGCTCCGTGAGCGCATCGCCGAGGAGCTCGACTACCTGCGCGAGGCCGAGGCCCAGCACGCCTTCGCGGTAGGTTTCCAGGACGACCCCGACTTCCACGTCCCCGACGTGGTCGCCGCCAACGAGATGGTGCTGGTCACGGAGTGGATGGACGGCACTCCCCTGTCCCGCATCATCGCCGACGGCACCAAGGAGCAGCGCGACCGCGCGGGCCTGCTCTTCGTCCGCTTCCTGTTCTGCTCACCGGCCCGGGTCGGCATGCTGCACGCCGACCCGCACCCCGGCAACTTCCGCATGCTCGACAACGGCAAGCTGGGCATCCTCGACTTCGGCGCCGTCAACCGCCTGCCGGACGGCTATCCCCGGTCCTTCGGCCAGCTGACCCGCATCTTCAACCAGGGCGACATGGACAGCGTGGTCGCGGGGCTGCGTGCCGAGGGCTTCATCCGTCCCGACATCGAGGTGGACGGCGACGCCCTGCGCTCGTTCCTCTCTCCCTACGTCGAGCCGACGGCGGTCGAGGAGTTCACCTTCAGCCGCGAATGGTTCCAGGCTCAGGCGGCCAGCGTCACCGACCTTCGCCCCACGAACGTGGTCCGCCAGCTCAACCTGCCGGTCTCGTACGTGCTCATCCACCGCGTACACGCGGCGGGGGTCGGCGTCCTCTGCCAGCTGGGCACCACGGCGCGTTTCCGCGACGAGGCGATCCGCTGGGTTCCGGGCTTCGCCGACGACCCCGAGGACGAGGCACTGCCGGTGAGCTGAGCTGGGAGCGGGGCCCGCCGTCGTGATCCACGACGGCGGGCGCCGGTCACACGTAGCCGGTCGAGCCGTCGGGGCGGATGGGCAGGACGCGTCCCCAATGGACGTAGTCGTCCGCCTTCAGCGCCGACTCGTCGATCTCCACTCCCCAGCCGGGCCGATCCGGGCGCAGTTCCAGATACCCGTCCACAGGCAGGTACGGATCCGGGCACCAGGTCGTCTCGTCGGGTTTGTACTCCAGCAACTTGAGCCCGTGATGCGTGGCGGCGAAGTGCGCGTTCACCGCGGTCGCCAGCGGGCCCATCGGGTTGTGCGGGGCCACGCTCACGAAGTGCGCCTCGGCGATGGCCGCGATCCTGCGCATCTGCGCGAGGCCGCCGACCACGCAGATGTCCGGCTGGACGATGTCGGCGCCACCCGCCGTCAGCAGGGCGAGGAAGTCCTGCGGCAGGAAGAGCGACTCGCCGGTGGCCAGCGGCACGTCGAGCTGGGAGCGCAAGTGACCCCAGGCGGGGATGTACTCCGGCCGGATGGGCTCCTCGAACCACAGCGGGTCGTACGGGGCCAGCGCGTTCCCGAGCTGGATCGCCTGGCGCGGCTCGAAGATCCGGGCGTGCCCCTCGAAGGCGAACTCCCACTCGGGCGGACTGATCGAGCGGATCTCGGCGAAGTAGTCCGCCGCCTCCCGGCAGAGGTTGCCCCAGCGCCCGGCGTACAGGTCGCGGCGGTACGGGCTGAGTTTGAAGGCGGTGAACCCGTACCGCTCGTTCAGCGACTGGGTCAGGTCGCGGCAGGCCGGCGGATCGGGGGCGGTGTAGACGCCGCAGTAGACCGGGACGCGGTCGCGTACCTGCCCGCCGAGCAGCATGTACACCGGCAGCCCCGCGGCCTTGCCGGAGATGTCCCACAACGCCTGGTCGATGGCCGCGATCGCGGCCAGCCCGATCGCGCCCGGCGGGAACCGGGCCTCCTGGATCAGCCTGCGCACCACGTATTCGACCCGCCGCGGATCGACGCCCTCGATCTGCTGGAACATGTACTCCAGCACCGGGATCAGCGCGTGGTCGGGGCCGTGGTTGTACGCCTCGCCCCAGCCGGACACCCCCTCGTCGGTATCGATCTTCACGAGCAGGCGCGGGCGCTCTCCGACGCGCTGCATGTAGGTCTTCAATGCGGTGATCTTCATGTCTGCCCTCCCCAGGTCGCCAGCACCGAGGCCACTTCCTCCCGTACGGCGGGCGGCAGCAGGCGGCTCGGCGGGCGCACGTCGCGGCGGCACAGGCCGAGCTGAGCCAGCGCCTCCTTGACGACCGACACGTTGTCGGCCGAGGCGTCCGCGCCGCGCAGTTCCTCGAACCTCCTGATCAGTTCCCATACCTCCATGGCGGCCGGGAAGTCGCCCGCGCGCAGGGCGTCGCGCATCCGCAGCGTCAGCTCCGGTGCCGCGGTGACCAGGCCGGAGGTGAAACCGCGCGCGCCGACCGCCCAGTACGCCGGTGTGTACGGCTCGGCCAGCCCGCACAGCCAGGCGAACCGGTCCAGTCCGCCATCACGGGCGACCGAGGCGAAGCGCACCGGGTCGGGGACGGCGTACTTGACGCCGATCACGTTCGGGCACACCTCGCCGAGGCGCGCCACCTGCGCCCCGGCGACGCGCGGGCTGCGGATGTAGGGGACCACACCCATGTCCGGGACCGCGTTCGCGATCTCGCGGTGGTAGTCCACCCAGCCCTCCGCCGACAGGTACGGGTGGACGGGCTGGTGCACCATCACCATGCGTACGCCGTGGTCGCGAGCGTGCCGGGCGGCCTCGACGGCACTCCCGACGTCGAGGCCGACCCCGGCGAGCACGGCGGCGTCGTCCCCGGTGGCGGCCACGGTGGACTCCAGCACCCGGCGCCGCTCGTCCGGGGTGAGGGCGTAGAACTCGCCGGTGTTGCCGTTGGGCGTGATCACGTTGACGCCCGCCTCGACGATCCTCCGTATCAGCTTGGCGTTCGTGTCGAGGTCGACGGAGCCGTCCGCGTCGAAGGGCGTCACGGTGACGGCCACGACGTCGGCCAGCTTCTCGGTCAGGTCGAGCATCGATCAACCCCTGCTCTCTGCGGGCCCAACCGGAACCGCGCCCTCGTTGAGCGGCCGGATCTTCACCACGAACCCGTAGATCAGCGTGCCCAGGATCGCCATCGCGCCCGCGAAGAGCATCGGCCCGGTGTAGGAGTTGCCGCTGAAGGTCAAGAAGACGCCGATGAGGATCGGGCTGATGATGTTGCCGATCTGCGAGCCGAAGTTCTGGAAACCGGCGACCGAGCCGACCACCGTGGATGACGGGGCCACCTCGGCCGGCAGGCTGAGAATGGCCGCGCCGGCGAAGGAGTGGGCGCAGTTGCTGATGGACAGCAGGACCATGACGGCCACGTTCCCGGGGACGAACGTCGTCAGCGCGATCGTGGACGCGAGCAGCATTCCGCTGATGATCGGGATCTTGCGGGCCCGGGCGATGGGCACGCCACGCCGGACCAGCCAGTCGGAGAAGGCGCCGCCCGCGATCGTGGCGCCTATCCCGAGCACGGCCGGGATGGAGCCGAACACCCCGAGCTGGAGGATGGTGAAGCCCCGGTCCTCCACCAGGTAGCTCGGATACCAGGTGAGGAAGAACGCGCCGGTGGCCGAGCGGCAGATGTAGCCGAACACCAGCCCCCACACCGTGGGATAACGCAGCAGGGACAGCCAGCGCATCGGCGGGCCGGTCTCGGGCACGGCCGCATCGCCGGCCTCGATGTAGTCGAGCTCCGCCTGGGAGATCTTCGGGTGCTCCTGCGGCGCACGGTAGATCATCAGCCAGCCGATGACCCACACCATGCCGGTCAAACCGATCACGACGAAGGCCGCACGCCATCCGAAGGCGGCGATGAGCCCCGTGACCACCGGGACGGACAAGGCGACGCCGACCTGTTGCCCGGTGTCGAACAGGCTGGAGGCCAGCGCGCGTTCCCTGCGCGGGAACCAGGCGGAGACCACCTTGATGTTGGAGGGTTGCACCGGGGCCTCGCCCATGCCGAGGCCGAGCCGGCAGATTATCAGCGTGCCGAACCCGTGGGCCAGCGCGGTGGCGGCCGTCCAGAGCGACCACCACACAACGGCGATCGGATAGATCACCCGCGGGCCGAAACGATCGAGCAGCCAGCCGGAAGGCAGCTGGAAGATCGCGTACGTCCAGAAGAACGAGGAGAGCAGGATCCCTTTCATGGTCTGGTCGAAGCCCAGGTCTCGCTGCATGTACGTGCTGGCGACGCTGAGGCTGGACCGGTCGAGGTAGGCGATCGCGAGACCGGCGCCCGAGAGCGCGACGATGGTCCAGCGAAGTCGGGACCGTGCGGGCCGCGCTGTCGCGGGGACGGTCTGGGCGGGCATTGCCGAGTTAGACTGCATTCAAGCTCCATGCTGCAGGTCAGTGCAGTGGCCACGCCGGACCGGCCGGAATGCGTTTCCGGCCACGCCGCGCCAACGGCGTTCCCGGGGTCCGTGCGGTCCGGTGTGTGGTTCAAGGAAGCGGAGCCGTTGTGCCGGTGTGGTCCGTGTCCTCGGGCCACACCGGACGACCCCGTCACGATCTCCCTTCTCGGTACGGGGAAGTCCCTGAAGTCCTAATTCACGCGACTGTAACCTAGATTCCGGTCATATACGAGATGCGATGTAAGATATCTTTGGGGCCATGAGCGCATCACCGGTGTTCGCCGGACAGGCCAGGTCCATGTCCTCGCGGGGCACGGTCGCCCTGGAGGTGATCAAGCACGCGATACTGACCGGCGCGCTGCAACCCGGCCAAGCTCTGGTCGAGACCGAGCTGGCCCAGCAGCTCGGCGTGTCGAAGACCCCTGTGCGCGAGGCGCTCAAGACCCTCGCGGGCGCCGGGCTGGTCACCATGAGCGAGTACAAGGGCGCGTCGGTGCGTCAGGTCGACACCGCCCTGATGGAATCGGTCTACGACCTGCGCCTCCTGCTGGAGCCGGAGGCGCTGTCCCGTACGGTCCAGCGCGGAACGGATCTCACCCCCGCCGCCGAGGCGCTGCACCGCGCCGACGAGGCCGCCGACCGGGCCGATCGCAGCCTGGCCAACCGCGACTTCCACCGCGCGTTGTACGCGGGCTGCGGCAACCCCCTGCTCGTCAGCACCCTGGACGCCCTCCGCGACCAGACCGCCCTGATCTCCGCGGCGGCCTGGGTTCGGGTGCCGACCTGGGAATCGGAGGCCGAGGAACACCGTCGGATCCTCCAGGCCGCCCAGTCCGGCTCCGCCCCCGAGGCCGCCGCCCTGCTGCGCGACCACATGAGCTGCTTCGTCGACCGCGTCAAGGACAGCGGCGGCCTGGAGGGATAGAAGTCTCGACCGGCAGAGACCGGTCGAGCTCCCGGGCGGCAGACCGGCCAGGACCTTCCCGACGGCGAGTCCATCACGATCGGCTGGGCATGGGCGCTCCCGCTCAGCCGATCAGGGCCGATCGGACAGCGGCCGATCGGACAGCGGTCAATCGAGCAGCAGCCGATCGAGCCGAGACGGTCGGTCAATCCCCGTCCGGTTGGCGCATGCCTCTGAGCAGGGTGCTCACCCCGTCGGCGAGCACGCGCCCGCCCTCCTCCCGCGAGTCGATGAACCAACCGGGCAGCGGGCTGCGCAACGAGCAGGTGAGCTCGATGCTGACGAGACCGTGGATCGTGGTCCACACCAGGTATGCCATCCGGGTGGGCTCCGCGGAACCCGCCATGGCCTCCGTAAGCAGGCTGAACGTCCGCCCAAGCGCTTCCTGCCGCAGCTCGGGCGAAGGGTCGAAGTCCGGCAGCGGCCGCTCGAACATCAACGCGTAGAGCGCCGGATCAGCCAGCGCGAACTCCCGGTATCCGTAGGCCACCGCCATGATCCGCTCGAACGACCCCGCGTGATGGTCGAGCAATGTGTGACTGTCGAACGAGGCGCGACCGTCTGAGGCGTGAGCATCGATCGAGCCCAGCAGCATCTCTTGCAGGACGTCGAACCCGTACCGATAAACCGCCTCCAGCAGCCCTGCCCGCCCGCCAAAGCACGTGTAGATGCCCATCGTGGACGTCCGCGCCTCCTCAGCGACGCGCCTGAGCGTCAGGTGCGGCGCCCCTTGCTCCCGGAGAACGCGAACAGCCGCCTCCAGCAGATCGCCACGCAGCTCGCCGACTTCTTTCGAGGTGCTTACGTCTCTCGGCACCCTCTCACCCTAGCGGCTCATAACGCGCATGATAACGAGCGTTATCGCCTACCGAGAAGGGACTCCGAGATGCGTTCATCGGCTCTCTACCGGGCCACCGCCACGGCCGGGTTCGCCTGCGCTGTGCTGCTGGTGGTCAACGTCCTCCGCCGCGCCGGCCTGCTGCCGGAAACCACACTCACCCACGCCATCGCCCCCTTCGGGGCGTTGACCGGCTTACTCGCGATCACCGGCCTCTACCTGCTCATTCGCGGCACGGCCGGCACCCTCGGCCTGATCGGCTACCTGCTCAACGCCGCCGGGCTGGCCGGGGCCTACGCGATCGAGTACACCCTGCACTACGTCTTCCCGCTCCTGGGCGCCACGGCGGTGAACGGGCTGCTGGCCGGAGGCACCGGGCGGGCGTTCCTCGTCACTTCGGTCGTACTGCTGGCGGGGGTGGTGACCTTCAGCGCGGCGGCCCTGCGCGCGGGCACGCTGCCGGCCCTCGCGGTCGTGCTCTACGCGGTCGGCATGATCCCCGGGGCGCTGCGGAACATGGTCCCGGTCCCGGTCTACCTGCTCGGCCTGGTGGTGGCGGCGGTGGGAATCGCCTGGATGTCGGCCCGTCTCTGGTCGGCCCAGGAGGAACCGGCGCTCCTTCCCGCCGGACGGCGAATGACCGCTTAGTCCGCCAGTGAGCCTCGGGTCTGGTCCCCGGCCTCGGCAGAAGGCCGGGGACCGGACACCAAGGCCGTCCAGCCCAGCCTGGACTCCAGTCACGACAGCGGCTCGGCACCCTCGATGCGGTGAAGCGGGCGCTCATCCGGCTCTTGATGAGCTCATCGCCCCAGCCATGGACAGCGCGCGGACGGTAGGCCTAGCCCTACCAGCAAGATGGGAAAGTACGTCCTGCGCGGTGGGCGCACACCCATCGAGATCGGCCGGCCGAGCGGCGAGGCTGGCGACCGTGATCGAAGTCAATGAACTGACCATGAGATACGGGGACAAGGTCGCCGTCGACGACCTGACCTTCACCGTGAAACCGGGGCTGGTGACCGGCTTCCTCGGCCCGAACGGCGCCGGTAAGTCCACCACCATGCGGGTCGTCCTTGGCCTGGAGGTGCCCAGTGCGGGCAAGGCGCTGGTGAACGGCCGCCCATATGCTTCGATCCCCCGCCCCATGCGGTCGATGGGGGCGCTGCTCGACGCCGGGGCGGTGCACGGCGGCCGCAGCGCGTACGCGCACCTGGCCTGCCTGGCTCGCAGCAACGGCATCGGCCCCGCCCGCGTGAGCGCCGTCCTCGACCAGGTCGGCCTGTCGGACGTGGCCGGCAAGCGGATCAGCGGCTTCTTGCTCGGCATGCGCCAGCGCCTGGGGATCGGCGCGGCGCTTCTCGGAGACCCAGGGGTGCTGATGCTGGATGAGCCGCTGAACGGGCTGGACCCGGAGGGCATCCGCTGGCTGCGCGACCTGCTGCGTTCTCTGGCGCGCGAGGGCCGTACCGTACTGCTGTCCAGCCACCTGATGAACGAGATGGCGCTCAGCGCCGACCACGTCATTGTCATCGGCCAGGGCCGGCTGATCGCCGACACCGCCATGAACGCCCTGGCCGAGCACGTCAAGGGCGACGTGCTGGTCCGCACGCCCCACCCGGAGCAACTCACCGCCGTCATGCGCGCGCACGGGGCGACGGTGGTGGCCGAGGACGACGGCGCCCTGTCCGTCCGTGACCTGGACGCGGCCCGGATCGGCGTGCTGGCGCTGTCCGCGGGAATCGCGCTGACGGAGCTGGCTCCGCGCGGCGCGTCCCTGG
Organism: Nonomuraea sp. NPDC049141; assembly: GCF_040648415.1. Taxonomy (NCBI): domain Bacteria; kingdom Bacillati; phylum Actinomycetota; class Actinomycetes; order Streptosporangiales; family Streptosporangiaceae; genus Nonomuraea; species Nonomuraea sp. NPDC049141. The sequence goes on along the minus strand of NZ_JBEZDR010000039.1, from coordinate 23,110 downwards.
AGGAGGCGTTGGTGAGTCCGGCTACGAATAACGGCCGGGCGCTGGATGCGCCCGGCCGCTCACTTACTCAGACCGTCACTCACGCGGTGCGAATCAACGGGAGATCCTGCGCCGGCGGCAGGATCTTCCGTCTCAGACCTCCTGGCTCAGAGCCCGGGTGAGGCGCTCATTCGCCCGCTCGACACTGCGGCGTGCACGCTGCACACGACGGATGCGCGTCGCGAGACGTTGCTCCTCGGCCTCGCGGTGGAGCGTTTGTATTCGGTCGTTTACCAGTTCATGGGAAAGATACGGCACTTTGAGACTCCCGGTGGAGAACGGATTCATCTGTCTGTCTGCTTTCTGCTCGTAGCGATTGGGGGTTGGGGGTTAGGGGTTAGGGGTTAGGCAGCGACCGGGTGCTTCCGCGGACGGCCGCGGGGCCGCTTGCGCGGAACGACGGTTCCCCGGAGGATCAGTTCGCCGCCCCAGACGCCCCACGGCTCCTCGCGCTCGAGCGCGCGAGCCAGGCAGGCCTTCTGGATCGGGCAGCTGCCGCAGAGCGCCTTCGCGAACTCCACGTCCTCCGGCGACTCGGCGAACCACAGGTCCGGGTCGGTACGACAGGGGATCTTGGCTTCGTCGATCAGGTCCATGATCGTCTTCGCCCCCATCACGTTCTCCTTTTGATCGATCTTTTTGATCTTGGTCGGGCACCTCGTGGGTGGTTGGGGGATCACGGACAAACAAAGAGGCCGCGGATCCTGTTTGCGGATCCGCGGCCTGGAGGTTATGTACCGGTCAGGTTGTGACCGGTATATCCCTCCAGGGATGCGGACCGCGCAGTCCACCCTTGGGGTTCTGCTGGGTCGGCAATTCACTGCCTGCGACGTAGACAGGAGCGATCGGTGCGGCCACGCCATAGTGGGCGTGCGTGAACGCGGCGGGCTCCTGGCGACGGGCAGACTTCTGGTGCCGTAGCTTGGCCGGCCCATCGACGAGCCTCACCAGGTCACGGCATGCGAAGGCGAGCCACTGCGTGGCCGACATCTTGATGCTGATCACTGGGACTCACCTCCACTCATGAGATCGTCAGACAGGACCTGTCCGACTCGCTTGACCATGACCCTAAACCGGGAACCGAAGAACCGGCAACATATTTTCTACCTGCGATGTTGTTACTTTTTCACACGGATCATGGCCTCCTGAACGACCGACACGACGAGGTCACCGGACGCAGTGAACATCTCACCGCGCGCTAGCCCCCTCGCGCCCCCGGACCAGGGTGACTCATGTGCGTAGAGCAACCAGTCGTCCGCCCTGAACGGCCGGTGGAACCACATCGCGTGATCCAGCGAGGCTCCCACGACATCGGAGGCGCCCCACGCCATGCCGTGCGCGAGCAGGATCGTGTCGACCAGCGTGAAGTCGGACGCGTAGGCGGCCAGCACCACGTGCAGCAGCGGATCGTCGCCGAGCTCCGCGTCGTAGCGGAACCACACGTTGGTCTCGGCGCTGCGCAGCTCGGGGTTCTGGAACGCCTCCCACGTCAGGGGCGAGGCGTAACGCGCGTCGACCGGTCGCGGCCGGCTCAGCCACTCCTTGTATTCGGAGTTGACGCCGACGATCTCCGTCATCCGCTCCTGGAAGGTGGGAAGCGTCTCGGGATCGGGCACGGCCGGCTTCACGGACGCCTGGTGCTCGACGCCCTCCTCGAAGATGTGGAACGACGCGGACATGGTGAAAATGGCCTTGCCATGCTGGATCGCCTGGACCCTGCGCGTGGTGAACGACCGCCCGTCACGCAGCCGCTCGACGTTGTAGACGATCGGGATGGACGGGTCGCCGGGGCGGATGAAGTAGGCGTGCAGCGAGTGCACGTTCCGGTCGGGCGGCACGGTACGCCCGGCGGCGACGAGTGCCTGCGCGGCCACCTGGCCACCGAAGACCCGCTGGATCCGCTCCTCCGGGCTACGCCCGCGAAAGATGTCGAGCTCGATCTGCTCCAGGTCCAGCAGATCGAGCAGCTCCTTCAACGCCTCGTTCACAATCCCCCCAAACAGCAACCATTGGCCCCAAGTCTGGCGTGCTCCCCAACCTCCCACCAACCCGGTACCTATCCCAAAGGCTGAGCAGGAGTAAGTCCTGTTGCCAGGACTCATACTCAGCCGCCCGCCCGCCCGAACGGTCGTGGGCGCGCTGGTGCCCATGTTCTGGCCGCGTCCGGGCTGCAAGGATCGAGCCCGTGATCCGTGGTCCGTGGTCCGGGTCCAGGGTCCCGGCACGCGGAGACGGGGTCCCTCGCGCCCAATCGTCTCCGATTCGGCCTGGATGCTCCGATTCCCGCGACGATCACTCTGGTCGTCGTGAGGCGGTGTCGTCGGGGCAACGGACGAAGTATCCGGGCAGAGAACCCACGGACCTGGCCGATCGACGCGACGTGACGGCGGCCGACCGAGGAAGCGGGTAACCGTATCCCTGGAAGGTCCTCGGCCATGGACGGTGGTTGGCGCCCTCCCGGGCTTGCCGTACAAAAGAGCAGGTTTCAGGAGCGGCACAGCGCGAGGACGGCATCCCCGTAGCGGTCGAGTTTGACGCGGCCGATGCCCGTGATGGACAGGAGGTCCTGCTCGGTGACCGGCGCGCGCTCGGCGATGGCCTGCAGCGTCACGTCGGTGAAGACCACGTACGGCGGCAGCTTGGCCTCCTTGGCCGTCGCGGCGCGCCAGGCCTTGAGCCGCTCCAGCAGCGCCTCGTCATAATCGGCCGGACAGGTGGCGCACCGCCCCAGCTTCTGTTCCGTGGCCGCGACCAGCGTCTTGGCGCAGACCCGGCAACTGACCGGAACGGCGACCGAGCGACGCTCCCGTGTAGGAGACCCGGAGACAGCGCCGGGAACGGCGCCGACACGCGTGGGACGGCCGGTGAGGCCGTCGAGGAAGCGCGACGGGCGGCGCCCCTTGCGGCCGCCTGGCGCGCGCGCCAGGGCCCACGAGACCGACAGATGCTCGCGCGCCCGCGTCACCCCTACATAGAGCAGCCGCCGCTCCTCCTCGATCTGCTCGGGCGTCTCCGCGTACACGATGGGCAGCATCCCGTCCGTGACCCCGACGAGGAAGACCGCGTCCCACTCCAGGCCCTTGGCGGCGTGCAGGGAGGCCAGGGTCACCCCTTCGACGGGCGGGGCGTGCTGCTCGGAGGCGCGCCGCTCCAGCTCCGCGACGTAGGCGGCGAGGTCGGCGCCGTCGGCGGCCATGTCCTCGGCGAGGTCGGCGAGCGCCTTGAGCGACTCCCACTTCTCGCGTGCCTTGCCGCCGCCCGGCACCGTGGGCGTCAGGCCGATGCCCGCCAGGATGTGGTGGACCTCCGTGGCCAGCGGCTCTTCGGAGGCGGACCTGGCCGCGCCGCGCATCAGCACGACCGCGTGGCGTACTTCGGGACGTTCGAAGAAGCGCTCGGCGCCGCGCAGGACGTAGGGGATCTCGGCCTTGGACAGGGCCTCCTCGTAGGCCGCCGACTGGGAGTTGACGCGGAACAGCACGGCGATCTCGCGGGACTGGACGCCCTGGTCGAGCAGCTTCCTGATCGCCCTGGCGACGCCGGCGGCCTCGGCGGGCTCGTCGTCGTAGTCGACGAAGGCCGGCCGGGGGCCGTCGGGCCGCTGGGCGACGAGGTCGAGGCGGTGCGCGGAGCGGCCCTTGGCGATGAGCAGGTTGGCCAGGTTGACCACCTGGGGGGTGGAACGGTAGTCGCGGACCAGCTTGATGACGGCGGCCTTCGGGTGTTCGACGGCGAAGCCCGTGAGGTAGCGCGGAGAGGCGCCGGTGAAGGAGTAGATGGTCTGGTTGGGGTCGCCGACCACGCACAGGTCGTCGCGCCCGCCGAGCCAGGTGTCGAGCAGGAGCTTCTGCAGCGGGTTGACGTCCTGGTATTCGTCGACGACGAAGTAGCGGTATTGCTGCCGGATCTGCGCGGCGACCTCCTGGTGCTCGGTCATCACCGCGGCCGTCAGCTCCAGGATCGTCTCGAAGTCGACCAGGTGCCGCTCGCGCCTGATCCGCTCGTACGCCTCATAGAGCCGGGACACCTCCTCGGCGGGCACCGGGGGCGTCCTTGCGGACTTGGCGGCGGCTGCTGCGTAGTCCTCGGGACCGACCTGGGTGACCTTGGCCCACTCGACCTCCGCCGCGATGTCCCGCAACTCGGACCGATCCGGATTTTTCCGGATCTGGCGGCAGGCTTCGATCAGGATCGGCAGCTTGGATTCGATCACCGCAGGCGCCTCGCCGCCGATGACCCGTGGCCAGAAGTAGGTGAGCTGCCGCAACGCCGCGGCGTGGAACGTACGCGCCTGCACCCCCGGCGCCCCCAGCGCCCGCAGCCGCTGTCTGAGCTCTCCCGCCGCCCGTGTGGTGAATGTCACCGCCAGCACGCTCGGCGCGTCGACGACCCCGCTGCGCACGGCGTGGGCGATCCGGTGGGTGATCGCCCGGGTCTTACCCGTGCCCGCACCTGCGAGAACGCACACGGGACCACGCACGGCCTCGGCCACCTCGCGCTGCTCCGGGTCGAGGCCGGACAGGACATCGTCCACGTTGGTCACCGGTCAATCCTCCCAGCCAGTGGCGGTGAAGGGCTCCATTCTGGCAACATGCCGCCCGTCGTCCGAATCATCGCCGAGATGCGAAGAACGGGTCTCTTCCCCCACAATGGGGCCCGACTAACTGCATGGGGGAAAGGGCAGGCCGTGCGAACAGCGGTTTTCGTGAGCGTTTGCGCGCTCGCCGCCGTCGTGTTGACGCCGATGACGGCGCAGGCGACGAAGGACCCCACCCCGGGCCCCGTGTCGACCACATCTCCCGACCCGTACGGGCTGAGCGGTTTATCAACCGAGACCATCTCGTACGGCGCGCGCCGCCGCCAGGACATGGACATCTGGTGGACCTCGGACGGCACCAAGCGCCCCGGCGTCTTCCTGATCCACGGCGGCTGGTGGTCCAGCGGCGACAAGAAGCAGATGACCGAGATCGCCCGTAGCTACGCCGACCTCGGCTACACGGTCTTCAACATCAACTACCGGCTCTCCGGCGAGGCGGCGTGGCCCGCGCAGCGGGTGGACGCGCTGGCCTCGATCGCCCTGGCGCGCAAGCACGCCGAGCGCTGGTCGTTCGACCCGAACAAGTACGTCGTGGTGGGCTTCTCGGCGGGCGGGCACATCGCCGCGTCGATCGGCACGTACGGCGACGGGCAGCGGGGGCTCAAGGGAGTGGTCGGGCTCTCGCCGATCATCTCGCCGCTGCGCGCCTACGCCGACGGCGCCAATTCCCCGGACCCGTACAAGCGCAAACTGCGTAACTCGGCGATCCAGCTCGCCGGCGGCTGCCTGCCCAGGGGCAAGTGTTCGCGCGTCTGGGCCAGCATGGAAGTGGCCTGGCACGCCAGCCACAACGACGCGCCGGTGCTGACCGTTCACTCCACGGACGAGTTCGTGCCGCCGTCGCAGAGCCAGCTGCTCAAGGAGATGCTGGGCCAGGTGGGGGTGCCGGTGACGATCTTCACCTCGCCGGGTGTCGCGCACAGCGCGCCCCTGTATCGCGAGATGGGCATCGCCGAGCGCGTGCAGCAGTGGATCGCCGAGCGCATCGGCTAGGGATTACCGGAGCCTTCCAGGTTGTTGCAACGACCGCCTGCTTTCGCCTCGAAGGGATGTCCACATGGCGCTCACGGTTTACAGCACAACCTGGTGCGGTCCCTGCAAGCGACTCAAGTCGCAGCTCACCCGCGAAGGGATCAGCTTCGACGAGATCGACATCGAGCGGAATCCCGATGCCGCCGAGTTCGTGATGAGCGTCAACAACGGCAACCAAGTGGTGCCCACCGTGGTGATCGAGACGCCCGCGGGGCGGGTCGTCCGTACCAACCCGTCGGCGCGTGAGGTGAAGGCGCTCCTCCAGGCGGCCTGAGGCTTTAACGAACTCGGGCTCCAGCCAGAGACTGGAGCCCGAGAAAGTGGTTAACATGGCCACGAGGACCTGGGTGCTAGTTTCACCCAGGTCCCCTTTAGTTCAGGTGGTTGTCGAGCTTGTGCTCCAGGCGCACGATCTCAGCCTTGAGCTCGGTCCGGACGTCATGGATCTCGGCCTTGAGCTCCGTCCGCACCTCATGGAGCTCGGTCCGGACATCATGGATCTCAGCCTTGAGCTCGGCGCGTGTCCCCCTGAGCTCGGATCGCACGTCCATGATGTCGCTCTTGAGCTCCACCACCGCGTTGGTGATGGCGCCCGTGACCGCTGCGATGATGCGGCCCTCCGAGGCCTTGACCTTGTCGTCTATCCACACCTCCGTGGCGGCGATTTGGATGGCCAGCTTCTGCCGTTCGAGATCCAGGAGTTGCTGGATGTGGGTCTCTTCCATGGGCATGAGCATAGCCTTTCGCTACCGAAGGTGTCTTCGAATTTACGCTACGTGACCGTGGCTTACCAGTCCCCCGAAAGTGGTCCCCCGTACCAGGTCTCGATGAGGCGGCGGGCGATCGAGACCGGTGGGGGGAGGCGGAGGTCGCCTGATCGCAGGGCTTTCACCAGTTGGTCGCGGGAGAACCAGTGGGCCTCGGCGATCTCTTCGGCGTCGGGGGTGAGGGTGGTCGTGGTGGCGCGGGCGAAGAAGCCGAGCATCAGGCTGCGCGGGAAGGGCCACGGCTGGCTGCCGAGGTAGCGCGGTTCGACGACGGTGACGCCCACCTCCTCGGCCACCTCGCGGATGACGGCGTGCTCCAGCGACTCCCCCGGCTCCACGAACCCGGCCAGGATCGACAGCCGGCCCTCCGGCCACTGCGGGCCGCGGGCCAGCAGGCAGCGGTCGTCCTCGTCGCGGATGAGCATGATCACCGCGGGGTCGACGCGTGGGAAGTGCTGGCTGGCGTCGCGCGGGCAGACCCGGATGTGGCCGCCCGCCTGCACGTCCGTACGGCTGCCGCAGCGCGGGCAGAACTCGTGTGTCGAGTGCCAGGCCTCCAGCGCCACCGCGTAGACCAGCAGGCCCGCGTCGCGGTCGCCCAGCAGGCCGCCCACCTGGCGCAGGCCCGCGACGACGAGTTCGCCCTCGCCCGCGTCGCGCAGGCTCATCGGCATCGTGACGCGGCCGTTGGCGTCGCCGGCCCGCGAGCCGGGCAGCGGCGCGGCGACCGCGAAATAGGCGACTCCGTCCTCGACGCCCAGCAGGTAACGTTCGCCCGGTGGTGCCTCAGATGTGGCGTAAAGGACCGCGTGCACCTCGTCGCCGACGCGCTTGACCAGAGTCTGGCCGTCGTCGATCACCAGCACTCTGGTCGCCGGATCGGTCCAAGCGCGCTCCAGCCAACCGGCGTTCGCCCGCAGCGCGGACGATCTGTCGATGGTGCCGCGTGCGAGGAGCAGCGGTCCGATGAGTTGCTCTTCCGCTCGCGTCTCCACGGGCCCCACCCTTCCCAAATCCCATGTCATCCTATGACCGCCACCGAATGCGGGGTCTGGTATCCGAGATGATCGCCCACGGGCTAGGATCGGCGGGTTAGGTTAGCCTTACCTGATACTCGGGGGTGCCTTCGCGTTGCGGCTCTACCTGACCGCGCTCAAACCGACCGATTCGGTGACTTACGGGTTCCTGCCCGCTGCCGAGGCTCTGGGCTGTCGTGTGACGATTCTCACTGACCGGCCGGAGCGGCATCCGGGCGCCGTCGCGTGCGACGTGCGCGACCCGCGGGCGGTGATCGACGCGATCGAGCAGCTCGGCCGGCCGGACGCGATCTTCTCCAACTCCGACCACCTACAGGTGGAAACCGCGCTGGCGGCGGCCTACTTCGGGCTGCCGGGCAAGGACTGGCGGGCCTGCCTGGCGGCCAAGAACAAGTTCCTGATGCGCCGCCGGCTCGCCGAGGCCGGGGTCGAACAGGTCTCGTCGCTACGCCTGACGCCCGGCGACCCCGTGCCCGACGGCCTGCCGTACCCGCTGGTCGTCAAGCCGCGTGAGGGAGTCGCGAGCGAGGACGTGCTGCTGGTCGAGCGGGACCTGGCCGGCGCGGTGGCGACGGTCAGGAAGCGGCGGCCCGGCGAGGCGCTGGTCGTGGAGGAGTACCTCGAGGGGCCGCTGCGCACGCTGGAGACGCTCGGGGACGCCGAGAAGGTGCGGGTGCTGGGCGGGTTCGGGACGACGCTGGGGCCGTTGCCGTACTTCGTCGAGGAGCGGCTGGACTGGGCGCCGGACGGGCCTCGTGAGCATGTTCTGGCCGCGTTGGCGGCGCTCGGGGTGGGGTTCGGCGCGTGCCACACGGAGTACGTCGTCACTCCGGCCGGGCCGCGCATCGTCGAGGTGAACTATCGGGTGATCGGCGACCACTGCGACTTCCTGCTGGCCGATGTGCTCGGGGTGCCGGTGTTCGAGTGGATCTTGCGGGTGCACCTGGGTGAGACGGTGCCTGCCGTGCCGGATACCTCCAGGTTTGGCAGCGCGGTCAGCCTGGTCGCCGACCGGTCGGGGACCATCACGTCGGCGCCCGGCGCGGAGGAGCTGGTCTCCCAAGGCGTCAGGCTGTGGCACCGGCCGCTGCGGGCGATCGGTGACGTCGTCGAACAGACCCATACGAACCGCGACTACCTCGGCGTCATCAGGGCCGTCGGCCCGGACCGGGCGCGGGTGGACGCGGCCATCGAGGGCTTCCGGGCTGCCAGGCCGTGGGTCGTGGGATGAGCTCGCGGGAGGCGTACCTGGCCTCGCGGGTGCTGGACGCGCTGCTGCGCGAGGACTACGGCGGGCTGTCCGCGCGGGTGGCCAGGAGTCGTGACGGCGTGGAGTTGGAGCTGGCCGGCGGGCGCCGGGTGCGGCTGGTGCCGGGGCTGCTGTTCCAGGACTTCGTGGTCGGTCCCGGCGAGCGGCTGGGGCTGGCGGAGGTGCTCGGCACGCTGGCCGAGGTGGCCGATCCGGCCGACGCGCAGGGGGTGGCGGCGTTCGCCGAGGAGTGCGCGCAGGCGCTGGCCGCGCTGGAGCTGCACGACGCGCACAGAGCCGAGGTACTCGGCAGGGGGCCGTCCTACGAGTCGCTGGCGGCTTTCGTCGACCATCCGGTGTATCCGACCTCACGAGCGCGGCTGGGAGTGCCCGCCGCCGCGCTGCCCGCGTACGCGCCCGAGTTCGCGCCGTCGTTCGAGCTGCGCTGGGCGGCGGTGCCGCGCGGGCTGCTCGCGCCGGGCTCCGCGGTGCGTCCGCCGCACGCGGCCCATGAGGTGGAGCCGGACGAAGCGCTGTTTCCGGTCCATCCGCTCGCCGTCGACGAGGTGCGGAAGATCGACGGGGTACGGCTGTTCGACGAGCCCTGGCTGACCGTACGGCCCACGCTGTCGATGCGGACCGTGGAGCTCGACGCCCGCACCCACCTCAAGCTGCCGCTGCCCACCAGCACGCTGGGGGCGCGGAACCGGCGGTCGATCAAGCCCGGCACCCTCCACGACGGCGCCCTGGCCGAGCTGCTGCTGCGCCGCCTGGCCGATCCCGATGTGCTGATCGCCGACGAGCAGACCTACGCGCACGCCGGGCACGAGTATCTCGCCTGGATGGTCAGGAGGCTGCCGGAGGGACGGGTGGTGCCGGTCGCCGCGCTCAACGCCCCCGGGGTGCTCCAGGAGGTGGGCGACGTGCTGCCCGGCTATCTGCGCCTGCTGCTGCGCTGGAACGTACGGCTCTTCGTCCGGTACGGCGTCGCGCTGGAGGCCCATCAGCAGAACCTGTCGCTGGTGTTCCGGGACGGGCGGATGAAGCTGCTGGTCAAGGACAACGACGGGCTGCTGGCCTCTCCTTCGAGGCTGGCCGCGGCGGGCGTCGAGGTGCCCGCGTTCCACGACGAGCGGATGCTCACCGACGATCCACACGCCCTGGCCGACGTGTTCGTGACCATCACGCTGCACCTGGCGGCGGCCGCGATCGTGTTCGGGGCCCTGCCGCCCGCCCAGGCGTCCGCGCTGCTGCGCGACACGCTGGCCGAGGCGCTCGACGAGTACGGCGACGACCCCATGGCCAGGCTGCTGCGGGCCAGGACGCTCGACGCGGCCAGGCTCACCGGCAAGTCGATGATCACCGCGGGGACCCTCGTGGCCAAGGAACGTTCCGGGGCGCGGGACATCAACAAGTTCTACGGCACCAGCGGGCCCAACTATCTGAGGAGAGCTTGAATGCACGGTCTGGTCCTCGACTCGCCGGCCTCGCTGGCGGAGGAGGCGACGCTGGGCGCCCTGCTGCGGTGCTGCGTGCGGGAGGTGGCCGGGCCGCGCGGCCTGGTCTGGCCCGCGCCGCCGTACCTGCTGCTGCGGGTCGGGGGCGCGCTGCTGCGGGTCCGTACGCACGGCGGGGCCGCGCTGCGCTTCGCCGGGCCGCCCGAGCGGCTGGACTGCGGCACCTGGCAGCCCCTCACGACCGACGAGCTGGTACGGCTGGCGGAGACCGACCTGACCGGGAAGGGTGCCCCCGAGCCCAACGGCGAGTTCGCCGGGCAGGTGGCCGCGAGCAGGGACGCGGTCGCCGCGATCCTGGCGGCCCGGGCCGAGGCCGTGGCGCCCGCCGATCCGTGGCTGGCCTCCGAGCAGGCGCTGGTTCACGGGCATCCCTTCCACCCGAGCCCCAAGTCGCGCGGCGGCGCCGATTGGCTGCGCTATGCGCCCGAGGCGCACGCCGAGTTCCCCCTCCGGCTGCTCGGCGTCCGCGCGGACGCGGTCGCGGAGGAAGGCGACGCGTCGGCCCTCGACCTGCTGGGCGAGGCGCCGCCCGGCTACCGGCTGCTGCCCGCCCACCCGTGGCAGCTCGACCTGCTGCACCCGGCCTTCGGCGGGGAGCTGATCGATCTGGGTCCCGGCCCGGTGGTCGTGCCCACCTCGTCGGTGCGGACCGTCTACGCGCCCGCGGCGGAGTCGTGCCTGAAGTTCAGCCTCGATGTCCGCATCACCAACTGCGTGCGCAAGAACGCCTGGTACGAGCTGGCCGGCGCGGTGGAGCTGACCTCGCGCCTGGCGCCGGTATTCGACGCGGTCTCGGCCGCGCATCCGGGCACCCGCTGGCTGCCCGAGCCGGGCTACCGCTCCGCCGCGCTCGGCACCCGCCTGCTCGAAGGGCTCGGCGTGATCGTCCGGGCCAGCCCGTGGTCCGTGTGCTCCCCCGGCGTCACCCCGGTCCTGTCCGGCGCCCTCGCGCTCCAGGCGCCCGCGGGCGATCCGCTCGCCTGGTGGACCGCCTACGTCTCGGTGGTGGCGCCACCGGTGCTGGAGCTGTACTTCACGCACGGCGTGATACTCGAACCGCACCTGCAGAACGTCCTCGTCGGCCTGGACGCCTCAGGGCTGCCCGTGGAAGCGGTCTTCCGTGACCTGGAAGGTACCAAGCTCGTCTCCGGCCGCCACTCGCTCGACGGTGTGCCCGCGAAGGTGGCGCAGGCTCTGAGCTACGACGCGGAGCGCGGCTGGGCCCGCGTCGTCTACTGCCTGCTGGTCAACCACCTCACCGAGATCGCCGCCACGCTGGCGGGCGACGACGACGAGCTGCTGCGCGAACTGTGGCGGATCGCCCGGGACGTGCTCTCCCACCACGCCGGGGCGCTCGGCCGGCCGCTCCCGCTGTCCGATCTGCTGGCCGGCGCGCCGCTCCCGGCCAAGGCGAACCTGACGGTCCGCTGGGCCAGGGCCGCCGACCGGACCGCCGGATACGTCCCGATCGCGAACCCGCTCGCATGATCACCCCGAGAGATCGCCAACCCGCTCACGAGCTCGCCCCGAGAATCCGCGAGGCCGCCCTGCGGCTCGGTGACGTGCCCGCCTACGTCTACGACCTGCCCGCGCTGCACGAGCACGCCTCAGGGGTACGTCAGGCGCTGCCCGGCGTGGAGCTGTACTACGCCGTCAAGGCCAATCCGGCCGCCGAGCTGCTCCAGACGCTGGCCGCGCACGTGGACGGCTTCGAGGTGTCCTCCGGCGGCGAGCACGCCCACGTGGCGGCCCTCCTCCCCGGCAAGCCGCTGGCCCTCGGCGGCCCCGGCAAGACCGACGCCGAGCTACGCCTGCCCTGCCACCGCCTGCACGTCGAGTCGCCCAACGAGCTGCGCCGCCTGCTCGCTACCGGCCGCGAGGCCGACGTCCTGCTCCGGCTCAACCCGGACCTGCCGGTCGAGGGCGCGGCGCTGACGATGAGCGGGCCGTTCGGCATGGACGAGGCGGGCGTACGCGAGTGCCTGCCGCTCTTCACCGACCGCGTCCGGCTGCGCGGCCTGCACAGCCACCTGGCCAGCGGCCTGGACGCGCCCGAGCTGCTGCGGCTGGCCGGGACGCTGCTGGACACCGAGCACGACGAGGTCAACCTGGGCGGCGGCATGGCCGTCTCCTACGCCTCGCCGGAGTCCCGGTTCGACTGGCGGGCCTACGGCGCCGGTCTGGCGGCGGTGCGCCGGGACGGGCAGCGGGTGCGGGTCGAGCCGGGCCGGGCGCTGACCGCGTACTGCGGCTACTACGTCACGAAGGTCGTGGACGTGAAGCGGGTCCGCGGCGAGGCGTACGCGATCGTGCTGGGTGGCACGCATCACCTGCGCACTCCTGTCACCAAGGGCCACGACCAGCCGTTCACCGTGCTGCCCACCGGCGACGGCCCCGTCCTGACGGACGAGCCGGTGACCGTGGTCGGCCAACTGTGCACCCCGAAAGACGTTTTCGCCCGAAAAATCGTGACTTCGGTGCGAGTGGGGGACACGGTGGTGTTCGAGATGGCCGGGGCCTATGCCTGGAACATCTCCCACCACGACTTCCTGATGCACCCCAAACCGGGCTTCCACTACGTGCGGGACTAGACGACGGGTACGGCCTCGATCAGCGCGACCAGGCCGTCGGCGTCGAGCAGGTCCACCGGGCGTACTGTCTGGTTCGCCCGGACATAGTGGAAGGCCGCCCCCACCCGCTCCAGCGGCACCGCCGCCAGGTGCGACCAGGCCAGCCGGTAGGCGGCCAGCTGCACCGAGGCGGCGCGGGCGGCCTTGCCGCGCGGCGGCGCGCCGGTCTTCCAGTCGACGACCTCGTAACGCCCGTCGGACAGCTCGAACACGGCGTCCATCCGGCCGCGTACCAGCCGGTCGGCGATCATGGTCTCGAACGGCACCTCCAGGTCGAGCGGCCGGCGCCCGGCCCATTCGCTCTCCTCGAAGCGTTCCTGCAGCTCCGCCAACCGTACATCGGCCTCTTCCGGCTCGGCCACCAGGTCGAGGTCGAAGTCGTCGAGCAGGCGCTGCTGGTCCCAGCGCGTCTCCAGCCACTTGTGGAACGACGTGCCGCGGCGGGCCAGCGGCGCGGGCTTGACCGGGACCGGACGGCGGATCCTGCGGGCCAGCTCGCGGGCGTCGGCCGCCAGCGTGACCAGCGACGACACGGTCAGCTTCGAGGGCAGCTCGACGGTGGTGGAGCCGCGCCTGCGGTGCAGCTCGCGTTCGCGGAGCAGCAGGTCGGTGTCGCGCTCCCAGGCGCGGACGCGTTCCTCCTCGAAGGCGCGCAGCGTCTCGTCCTCGGCGGGGGCGAGGGTGCCCGCCAGGGCGTCCTCGACCAGGCGCGCGCCGTCCAGCACCGACTCGTAGCGCAGGCCCTCCGGCGTGACCGGCCACACGGCCTCGGCGGGCTCGGCCAGCAGCGGGTTGGTCACCCCGGCCGCCAGCTCCGGCGCCCAGAACGCGACCCGGTCGCTGGTGTCGCGGATCTCCAGCAGGAAGTCCGACGGCTCCAGCGGCTTGGAGGCGCTCCCCCAGCGGTAGCCGGAGGCGATCAGGTGGTAGTGGGCCCGGGTGACGGCCACATAGGCCAGCCGCCGCTCCTCCATCAGGTCGCGGTCGCGGCAGCTCTCGTCGAACGCGGCCAGCTCCTCCTTGGTGAGCCCGGTCAGGCGCGGCAGGTCGGCGGCGTCGCCGCGGAGCGGGAAGGGGAGCTTGCGCGGGTTGTCGGTCCAGCGGCTGTTCATGACCGGCGTCGCCGGGAACATGCTGCCGGTCGCGATCGTCCCCTTCGAGCTGAGCAGCTGCGACAGCCCGGGCACGACCACGATCGGCCACTCCAGGCCCTTGGAGGCGTGCACGGTCATCAGCTTGACGCTGTTGCTCTCGCCGACCCGCCCGGCCTCCAGCCCGAACTCCTCACTCTCGGCCGCCTGCAGATAGGCCAGGAACGCGCCGAGCGTCGGATCCTCGGCGTCGCCGGCGAACCGGGAGGCCGCGTCCTGGAACGCGTCGAGATCGGCCCGGGCGGCGAAGGCGCTGACCGTGCCGCCCCGGGCCGCCACCTCGATGTCGAGACCCAGCCGCCGTTCGACCTCGGTGATCAGATCCGGGAGCGGCTGCGCGGTGTGCGCTCTGAGCTGCCGCAGCTCGTAGGCCAGCGCGACGAGCCTGGTCCTGGCCAGCGGCGAGAACGACTCCAGCCACGCCTCCCGATCGGGCAGCTCGTCGAGCGCGTCGATCAGGCTGCCGCGCTCCTCCGCCAGGTCGGCGACCACCTGGTCGAGCGGGTCCTGCTCGCGGCGTGTCTCGCGGGCCTCGCGGGTCAGCTCCCTGGCGTACTCGCCGAGCACCCGCAGGTCGGCGGGCCCGATCCGCCAGCGCGGCCCGGCCAGCAGCCTGGCCAGCGCGTCACCGGCGGTCGGATCGTAGAGGGCCCGGAGCGTGGCGACGATGTCGTTGACCTCGGGCACGGTCAGCAGCCCGCCGAGACCGACTACTTCGACCGGGATGTCGCGCTCTTCGAGCGCTCTGCGCAGCGCGGGGAACTGCGACCGCTTACGCGCGAGAATCGCCACATCCTGGGGTTGTACGGCGAGCGTCTTCTTGCGTTCCTTCTCGCCCCAGGGCAGCCCGTCGGGTGCGACCTCCTGGCCGAGAATCTTGTGGATGCCGTCGGCGATCCACTTCGCCTCGTCCTCCGCGGTCTCGTGGAAGGCGCAGGTGACGCGTCCCCGGTCGACGCGGTTGGCGCCGGGGACGAGGACCGGCACCTCGCGGGCCTCCATGCGGAGGGGCAACTGGACGCGGGCGGCGACGTCGAGGACCCGGTCTCCGTTGCGGAAGCTGACGCTGAGCTGGCGTACCGGGGCCAGGTCGCCGGAGCTGGTCCGGAAGTCCTGGGCGAACCGTCGCAGGTTGCCCGCCGAGGCGCCGCGCCAGCCGTAGATGGACTGGCAGGGGTCGCCCACGGCGGTGACCGGGTGGCCGCCCGCGTACAGGGATCTGAGCAGCACGAGTTGGGCGTGGCTGGTGTCCTGGTACTCGTCGAGCAGCACCACGGAGAAGCGGGACCGCTCGATCTCGCCGACCTCCTTGTGGCGGGCGGCGATCCTGGCGGCCAGCGACATCTGGTCGCCGTAGTCGATGACCTCCCGGGCGCGCTTGAGCCGCTCGTACGCCTCGACCAGGGGCAGCAGTTGCCTCCTCGCGGCCTGGACGTTGATCGGCTTGCGCTGGGCCAGCGTCGTCCGGCCGCTCAGCCCGGCGTACCTCTCATCGAGCCACTCGCCCACCCGCCGCACGTCGGAGGCGGTGCGCAGGTGCTCGGACAGCTCGCCCGCGAGCTCCAGGACGGCGGCCGTGACGGACGGCGGGCCGAGCTCGATCTTGTCCATCGGCCCGTCGTACATCGCCACCACCCTGGACGCGAGCTGCCACGAGACGGCGGGCGTGACCAGGCGCATGGTGGGTTCGAGGGCCTCGCGCAGGGCGTGGTCGGTGACCAGGCGCGCGGCGTAGGCGTGGTAGGTGGAGACGGTCGGCTCGTTGTCGAGCAGCCCGGGTTCGACCAGGCCCGCCTCGGCCAGGCCGTTGAGCCGTTCGCGGACCCGGGTGGCCAGCTCGGCGGCGGCCTTGCGGGTGAACGTCAGGCCGAGCACGTTCTCGGGCTTGACCAGGCCGTTGGCCACCAGCCAGACCACCCGGCCGGCCATGGTCTCGCTCTTGCCCGAGCCCGCTCCGGCCATGACGACCATGGGTTCGAGCGAGGCCTCGATGACGCGGGACTGTTCGGGGGTGGGGGGCAGGATGCCGAGCTTCTCGGCCAGCTCGACCGGGTTCAGCACACCTGTCCCCCGTTGTCGTTGACGGGGCAGCTGGATCTGGCCGCGCAGGTGCGGCAGCCGTCGTTCACCTTGGCCTGGAAGAACGGGCCCGACATGCCGATCGCCACGGTGTCGACCAGATCTTTGGCCCAGCCGGGGTTCCTGTCCTCGGCCAGCGCGCCCTGCTGCTGCTCCAGCGCGTCGTGCTTGCCCGCCGCCTTGCCGACCTGGACCAGCGCGGCGCCGCCCGGCTCCGTCATGCCGTGCCTGGCGAACGCGCCGAGCAGCGCGGCGAGCTGGTAGACGCCGAGCTGCGGGTGACGGTCGAGCTCGCCCGCCTTGGGCTTCGCGCTGCCGGTCTTGAGGTCGATGATCACCGCGCGGTTCTCCGAGTCACGCTCGACGCGGTCCACCCGGCCCTTGATCTGCACGCCGTCGGAGACCGTGGCGGTGAACGCCTCTTCGAGGGCGACGAGCTCACGTGGGTTCTCCTGGTGCCAGCGCCAGAACTTGGTGATCATCTGTTCGGCCACCTGGCGCTGCTTGCGATTGAACCAGACGCCGCCGAAGTCGAGCTCGTTCCAGATCTCGTCCAGGCGTTTGCCGAGCAGGTCCTCGTTGGGCAGGTCGGTGGCGGCGAGCACGGCCAGCGCGTGGATGACGGTGCCGAGGCCCTGGGCCGAACTGGTGCCCGCGGCGCCGACGGCCGTCTCCAGCAGCCATCTCAGGCCGCACTTGGTGAAGCTCTCGACCGCCGAGGGCGAGATCCTGACGATGTCGTCGGGCCAGCTCAGGGGGCGGTCGTCGGTCATGGGGGTGAGGGCGTACCAGTCGTTGGGGTGGGCGCCCTGGACTCCGGCCGCGGCCAGGCGGGCGAGGTGGTGGGCGGCCTTGCCCCGGATTTTTGCCGATTTAGTGGGATCGGTCACTGCGCTGCGGAGGTCCGCCACGAGCGCGGACATGTTCAGCCACCGCGCCCTGTCGTCCACCGTGGCGGCCTCGACGGCGCCCGGCATGAGCTCGCTGAGGAACCTGGACGGCCGCTCGTCGGTGTCCTCCCCGCCGACGGCCGTGACGACCAGCCGGCGGCGGGCGCGGGTGGCGGCCACGTAGAACAGCCGCCGTTCCTCGGCCAGCAGCTTGGAGGCCAGCGACGCCGCGTTCGGCCGGCCGCCCTCGACCAGCTCGACGAGGTCCTCCACGCCCAGCATCGAGCCACGCAGCCGCAGATCGGGCCACACGCCCTCCTGCACGCCCGCGACCACCACCACGTCCCACTCCAGGCCCTTGGACCGGTGGGCGGTCAGCACCCGGACGGCGTCGCCGTCGGGCGCCCGCTCGGCCAGCGTGTCACCGGGGATCTCCTGCGCGGCCAGGTCGTCCAGGAACACCTCGGGGCCCGCCTTGGGCATCCGGTCCACGAACCTGGCGGCATGGTCGAACAGGGCGACCACGGCGTCGAGGTCCCGGTCGGCCTGCGCCCCCCTGGCCCCGCCCGACAGGCTGAGCTCGGTCCACTTCTCGGCCAAGCCGCTCTCGTGCCAGACGGCCCACAGGACCTCCTCGGCGCCAGCATGGTCGCGTACGGCCTGGCGGGCCGCGGCTAGCAGCCTGGCGACGCGTTCGGCGGGGAGGGCGACGTGGGGCTCTATCCGGGTCAGCTCCCGCGGGTCCTTCACGGCTGCGACCAGCAGCTCTCCGGAGGTGCGCGCTTGGAGGGAAGAGTACGGCGGCGGCGGTGCGGCGTCGGCCGTCGCCTCCGTGCCCGCGGCAGTCGCCTCTGCGTCCGCGGCAGTCGTCTCCGCGTCCGCGGCCGTCGTCTCGTCTCCCAATGCGGCCATCGCCTCGTTTTCGGCGATCTTCAGTGCCCGCCGCAGGCGTCGTACGCCGATCATGTCGGTGCCGCCGAGGGGGCCGGTCAGTAGTTCCTCGGCCACCCCCTCGTCGAGTTCGGCCGCGTCGATGGCGACCCTGAGGATCGTCAGCAGCGGGCGTACCCCGGGCTCCTGCGCGATCGGCACCTCGTCACCGGCCACCATCGTCGGCACGCCCGCGCCGACCAGGGCGCGCCGCAACAACGGCACCTGACGGGTCGCCGAACGGACGAGCACCGCCATCCGATGCCAGGGCACGCCGTCGATCAGGTGGGCGCGGCGCAGCGTGTCGGCGACGACGGCCGCCTCCTGGCTGGTGCTGTCGGCCAGGAGCACCCGCACCTCGCCGGCCTCCATCTCGGGCAGCGACAGCAACTCCCGATGCCCGTGCGAGCGCCGCTCCCTGGGCTGAGCAGCGTCGGGGCCCGGCGCCGCGGGCGTGACGGTGTCGAGGGTCGGCGCCGCGGGCGTGACGGCGTCGGGGGTCGGCGCCGCGGGCGTGACGGCGTCGGGGGTCGGGGCCGCGGGCAGTCGGTCGGCCACGCGTCTGGACGCCGTCAGGAGATCGGCCCCGCTCCGGCGACACACCCGCAGCGCCATCACCGGCGCGTCCCGCCCGTCACGGGTCGGAAACCGCTGCGGGAACCCCAGGATCCCCCGCACATCGGCCCCCCGGAAGCCGTAGATCGACTGGTCCGGGTCGCCCACCGCGATCAGGTCGCGCCCGTCACCGGCAAGCTGGCGCAGCAGGAACTCCTGCGCCGGATCGGTGTCCTGGTATTCGTCCACGAAGATCACGTCGTGCGCCGCACGTTCCCTCCGGCGCACCTCCGGGTCGGCGAGCACGCCCGCCGCCGCCCTGATCAACTCGGCGTAGTCGAGCGCCGGCTCGGGATCGAGGTCGAACCGCACCTCGTACCGCTCCAGGAACCGGCCGACCGCCACCCAGTCCGCCCTGCCGTACTGCCTGCCGAGCTCCTGCAGCCGTTCGCCGCCGAGCCCGCGCTCGCCCGCGCGGGACAGAAAGTCGCGGAGTTCCTCGGCGAACCCGCGCGTCTTGAGCGGCTCGCGCAACGCGACGGGCCACTCCCGGGCGCCGTCCTCCAGCTCGCCGTGCAGCAGCCGCCGGATCTCCAGCAACTGCTCGGGCCCGGTGAGCAGCCGCGGCGGCGCCTCGCCGGCCAGCACCGCCTCCCGCCGCAGCAGCGCGTAGGCGTAGCTGTGGAAGGTGAGTGCCAGCGGAGTCCTGGTCGTGCGGCGCAACCGCCCGGTGACCCGTTCGCGCAGCTCACCGGCCGCCTTGCGGCTGTATGTCAGGATGAGCACGCGTTCGGGATCCATCCCGCGTCGCTCGATCCGGTCGACCACGCTCTCGACGATCGTGGTGGTCTTCCCGGTGCCGGGACCGGCCAGGACGAGCAGCGGTCCGTGTCTGTGCTGAACCACGGCACGCTGGTGCTCATCGAGCACAGGGGCCGCCACGGGTCCCCCGCGCCCACGCCGCACCAACCGCCAGGTCTGAGCACTCACAACACTAGATTCCACCAGACCACAGGGGTAGATCGTGCCGAGTTGACCTCTCTACCACGCGATCGGCCAACGCTATCGGGGGAAACGTAGCGGCACCCACCGACACGCCGCAGCCTCGCCGACAGTGGCGCCTGATGCGTGATGGCAACGTCCCAAACATCATGCGCGTGTTCGACCGGCTGGGCCTGGACATCAAACCTCAGGACCGGCGGCGGCTTAACACGCTGGCCGGGATGGATCCGCAGGACGTGCGCATGGTCGTCGGTCTGGTGCTGAAGGCGTTCGAGGCGGGACACTCCGCTGGCGAGGCGTCGGCCCGCGCCGAAGAGTACGCCGACGCGGAGTCACGGACGTGACCGCTGAGCTGGTCCGCGAGCCGAGCGGAGGAGGCGGGATCGCGTTCCCGCCGACCCTGCTCGGCTACGCCCAGGACCTGACGATGGCGTGGCTGCTGTCGTACGAGTCGCGCAACACCCGCGACGCCTATCAGCGCGAAATCGAGCGGTGGTTCGCCGTCTGCACGGAGACCGGACTCGACCCGCTCCAGGCCCGCAAGCCGCACGGCGACGTGTACAAGCGGTGGCTTGAACTTCAGGCCGGGAAGCCGATCCCCGCCAAGACGATGGCGCGCAGGATCTCGGCGGTGTCGTCGTGGTACGACTACCTGGTCGACGAGGACCTCGTCGAGGCCAACCGGTTCAAGGCGACGCGGCGGCCGAAGGTGCGGCGCAACCACTCGGAGACGACCGCGCTTTCCCGCGACGAAGCTCGCCGCCTGGTGGCCGCGGCCGACGCCGACCACGGGCCGGCCCGGCTGCGGACCTCGGCGTTCATCCGGGTCCTGGTGCACACCGGCATCCGGGTGGAGGAGGGAATCGCCGCCGAGCTCGGCGCGCTCGGTTGGGCGCGCGGGGTGCGGACGCTGCGGATCGTCGGTAAGGGCGGCAAGCCGAAGACGCGTCGTCTGCCGTTGGAGACCGCGTACGCGCTCGACCGCTACCTGGAGGATCGGGCCCGCCGAGCCGGCGTCGAGGTGGCCGAGCTGGAGGGGCGGATCTTCGTCACGGACACGGGCGGCCGGTTCCACCGATCGTCGGCGTCGGAGCTAGTGGAGCGGATCGGTCGTCAGGCGAGGATCGAGTCGAAGGTGACGCCGCACGTGCTGCGGCACACCTGGGCGTCGATCGCGAAGGACTTGGGCGCGAACCCGATGGACATCAAGGAAGCTCTCGACCACGAGGACCTGAACACGACGATGATCTACCTGCACACGGCCAACCAGTTGGAGCGGGACCCGTCTCAGCTGGTGGCTTCCGCGGTGGAGTGATCAGTGGACGGCCTATCAGATTCATCTGGTAATACCTATTTCCCGAATTGAAGCATTTTTTTTATTCAAATTGAGGCTGGCTGGCATCACAGCCCACCCTGTCGCCATAACGGCGAGGGCTAAGGCGATGATCTGGGCGGGGTTCGGGGCTTCGCCCCAGCCGCTGACGCCCGCAGCGCCCACTCCTGCGCAGGCTGTCACGACCGCAAGTGCGGTGGTGCACCGTGTGGTGGGCTCGGGCACGTGTCCTCCTGGCCGCATGTCCTGAGCACCAGGCTACGTCCGATCTGTGCCATCTGTGCTTTTCTTGGACCAAGACGTGCAAGCTAGGTATGTCAGGATCAAGGCTGACTGTCTTTCTCGCGCGTTCGCATGTAAGGCATAGGTCCACGCTGGGACGTCTCAGAATCGACCAGAGCGCGTTTTCCCTGGTCGGATGCATGCAGATTCACTGCTTGAAGCGAGGAACCTTGCCGTAGCGCTTCCGCAGCGCCTCAGCCCGGGCCTGGTGCAGCTCGTGGCCGGGCACCCACTCGACGAACTTGGTGTGCATCTCCACGGCCTCTGACCGCGTAGTGACCACCCACGTCACCAAGCCCTCCTACCCCTTCGGGCCAACCTGTCGCCACGCGAGCAGGAAGGCACCTCGATCGTGGAACTCACCGGACAGTGCGTACGTGAGCAGCGGCGGAATCGGGACGGGGTAAGCGTCCTTGTCGTACGGGTTCTGCCTGCTCGCGCGATCGTACACCTGATCGAATCGTCCACTCCGTCACCATAGCGAGGAGAGTCCGCCCGTGGCTGCTCTGCGCCCTCCGTTCCAGTACTACGGAGCCAAGGGAAGGCTCGCGCCCTTTCTGGCTGGTCTGCTCGGGCCACACGAGGTGTACGTCGAGCCGTTCGCCGGGAGCGCCGCTGTCTTCTTCGCCAAGGACTCCGTCCCCATCGAAACGATCAACGACATCAACGGCGACCTCATCGCCTTCATGCGCGTGCTGCGCGACCGCCCGCGTGCTCTGATCCGCGCCGTCGAGCTCACCCCGTACGCCCGCGCCGAGCACGCCGCGGCGAAGCTCGGCGACCAGTCCGCATCCGACCTGGAGCGGGCCCGCCGCTGGTGGATCCAATGCACCCAGTCGCGATCCGGTGAGGCAGGCGCCTCCTGGAGAAGGCCGACATCGAGAACGCGGGTGAACAACCCGGCCGGCGCGAAGCGGGCG
This sequence comes from Nonomuraea sp. NPDC049141, assembly GCF_040648415.1. Taxonomy (NCBI): domain Bacteria; kingdom Bacillati; phylum Actinomycetota; class Actinomycetes; order Streptosporangiales; family Streptosporangiaceae; genus Nonomuraea; species Nonomuraea sp. NPDC049141. The sequence continues at coordinate 1,100 of NZ_JBEZDR010000039.1, read as the reverse complement.
TCGGCGGCGCTGCGCTGGCACGCAGCGCGGCTGCGGAAGGCGTTCATTGAGCAGGTGGACGCGTTCGAGTTGATCGAGCGCATGGATTCGGCGAAGACTGCGATGTACGTGGACCCGCCCTACCTGCGGAGCACGAGGAACGTGTTCGGGAGCGGCCACTACGTGAAAGAGATGGATCGCGAGCCCGAACACCGCCGCCTCCTGGAAGTGCTCGTCGCGTGCAAGTCCGCGATCGTGCTGTCCGGCTACCGGTCGCAGCTGTACGACGAGCTGCTCGCCGACTGGCGCCGCATCGACTACCGTGTCCGCAACTCCGCCTCCGATGAGCGACGGCATGCGATCGAGTCAGTGTGGATCAATCGCTGATCGACTAGCGATTGGATCACCAGTCCTCCGGTGGAGGAATATCACAAGCCTCAGTCATCGCAGTTGCGGCCTCGCCAAATCGTTGGAGGCTCTCCAGTACGACGGCCAAGCATGCCAGTGACACGACTAACAGACCACCTCAAAATAAGCGCTGTGTACCGAAGGGAATGTTGACCATGGACATCAAGGAGTACCAGCCGACACCGGACCTCGTCGAGGCCGTGCAGGTCCTCGGCGGCCAGGTCGAGGACGTCGTGTCATGGATCAACGCCTACTCGAACCTGCGCGGAATCGTCGGGCAGACCGCGCTCCGAGGCCGCAGCGCCGAGTACATCGATGTGCAGACCCCGGAGGGCATGCGGCGCGCGGCCCTGGGCGACTACATCGTTCACGACGGCAACGGCGCGTTCTGGCCGACGCCACGGCCGATCTTCGAGCGCGGTTACGTCGCGGTGGCCGAGTAGTGCGCATCCAGGTGCTTCGCCTTCCGCTGCTGGAGTTGCCGGGTCTATGACCCGGCAACTCGAGTCGCTGAGGCCGGACGCAATGTAGCTCTGCGTAGTATCGACGACCGTACGTGTTCTCAGAAATGGTCGGACGCGGGCCTCTACTTTGTTGGTCACCGTGGTCACCAACAAGGAACCCATTTCAGGCTCCCCGGCGAGCGCCCTGGTCACAGCGTGATCGCGATGCCGGTGTTCGGTCGGTAACGTAAAGAAGCTCCTGGTAGACGG
>NZ_JBEZDR010000038.1:0-63500 GCF_040648415.1 Nonomuraea sp. NPDC049141 | reverse complement strand
GATGATGGCACGCGAACGCGGCCCCTGTTCTTGATCGACTGGCGTAGACAACCAACGATCATCAGGGGCCGCGTTCGTCATGTACACCCCTGGGGCCGCCCTCAACGATCCGGCCTGGTCGAGCCCGCGTAGGTCCTACCAGCCGAGAACGCTTCGGCCCTGATCGCAGGCTGTGTCGACGCTTTGGCCGAAAGGCCGTCATGACCGCCTTTCACGACGCGGACTACATCTTCTCCAGTTGGACAAGGGAGGGACGCCATCAAGAGCGCTTCGGCAAGCGCATGGCCACTCTGGCAGGTCAGGACTGGAAGCTGACAACGAACCAACACGGCCCGGCGCAGGCAGCGGGACGTTACCCCGAGGTCGTTGCCCTCACCCGTCTCCTTGTCATGCCTGTCTGGCGAGCCCTCGCCCTGTCACGGAGGCCAGGCATGATCTTCAGCGTCGAGCCGGCCCTCCTCGCGGAGATCCGGCGAACGGTCGCCCGCGACTATGCCAGGCCAGGCCAGAATTGGAGCGCTTTTCGAAGCGACGCGCTTTATCTATGGATTGAGAACGAGCGCAAGAATGCCGCGATGATCCTTCGCCAGGCTAAGACCGCGACGAAGAAGGACGCATGGTTCCCTGGCCTCGCAATTTCGTGATCACTAGCAACACACCTTCGAGTGCACGGCCACGGGTGGCTGCAGCCCGGCTGGTCCGTTTACGATCATCGAACCATTGTTCACGACGATCAGCCGGAGGCCACATGACAGTCAGCGGTTCACGTTCGAAAGCCTTGGCGTTCGTCGGCGTCCTCACAGCCGCGGTCGTCGTGATAGTAGCAATCGTGGCCTTCCGCGGCACCGACGACCAGCGATTTATCCGCTCGGCGGCAGAGATGGAGGCGTTCGCCCGCACAATGAGGGACGGCGACCGACTCGGCCCCCGCACCGTCGGCGGGATGGACTTTGAGGAGGTCCGCCGCGAGCACGGCGTCGTCGTCTTCCAACAAGGCGAGGCGTTGGCCAGCCCCTACGGCTACGCCTGGAGTCCGCAGGGCGATCCAGCCCCAATCCTCGAGGACATGGAGTGGTCGGAAGACCACATCGATCACTATTTCGAGCACCTGGAGGGCGCCTTCTACTCCTGGCAGGGAAGGCGCTGACACGCAGCCGGACCCCAGGGCGAGGGACCAGACGCAGTGCCTGCAACAGCCGCGTTGAGCACCGCAGCTTTCCATGATCACGCGCCAGGTGATCTGAGATATTCGACCTGACACGCCATGATCCTGAGACGGCCATCACCCTGAATGTCTCAGTCGACTTGGCGTCCACCAGGTCACGCCTTCTCCCGCACGCCAACTCAATTGAGAAGGGACATTATGCCACGACGTGTCAGTTGAGACTCGTCATCTAGTTGTCCTGCGGGTTCGTCATCACCTGTCACCGGTTTGGTCGCTTCTTGTCACGCGGGCACGGCCACTCGTGTACATGATTGCCCCAGTTTTTGAACTTTTGACCAAGTTCTCATGGGGGTGCAAGGCATGCTGTCGCGATTTCCATTGGGGCGCCGAAACTAGCCAGGCAATTCGATTGTAGAGCGCCCTTCTTCTCTTTACGCCTTTGGTAAGTGAATGTGCAAGTACCCCGATCTATTGGTCCGTTCGGATGTTGAATTCTCGTGGCCGAATATCCGAGAATATTTCATCTTTATTGTCGCCGGAATCGAGGCAGGGCTCTGACCTGCGACGCAAAGGCTTGCCAGCGTGTTCAGTGGCAGGTGCAGGGCTTTCTTGATTTTTTGGCTCACGCATGTTTCCTGGAGCCGTAGATCACGGCGTACGCGCATTGCGCCCCGCGAGCGTGACAGATCACGACGATCCTGAGGACAGTTCGGTGACCAAGCGGTGCCCGACCTGCAGGTTCGTCATATAGTGTCCGCGCCCTTGATCCACACGCGGGGTGCCGATCTTCGCGCGCCCCACGCCTGGGATACACCTCAGGCAGCGGCGCACCAGCCCGGAATGGGGAGTGCGGCGCAGTTCGAAGGTTCCGCTCTCCCAGCACGACACCCACGGGACCGGATAGCCCCGCTCACGCGGCAAGGCGGCCACCGCCTCGGCCTACCTCTCGCCAGCAGCGGCAAGTGCGAGAACCAGATCCTGCCCACCGGCACACCGCAAGAAGCCCTCGACTGCGCGCCTGCGGCCTCTACCTCAGCGACTGACCCTCAAAGAACTTACGGGCAGGACCACTTAGCCATCGTGCAGGAGAACAGCCGAACTCCAGGGCCAGGGCGCTGGAGATGGGCAGGCCGCAGCGAATGCCGGTGAGTGTGGGGGTGATGAGCTGGGCCGGCGAATCTCTCGGCACCAAAAGTCGAAGGAGTAGCCGGTTCGCAGAGAGAACCTGATAGGGCCGACTGTGCAGCCGTCCTCGGCCATATTGTTTCTCACATCAATGCAGCCCTGCTTGTCCCAGCCGCACAGATAACTTCTCACAGTGGCGACCATGCTTGCCTTTTCTGTGGTCGCGACCTCCGCAGAGGCGACGACCGGGGATGCTGCCGCAGCAAGGGCGGCCCCAACACAAATCACGAGCGTGCCGACGAATCGCTTTGACGATTGCATCGATATTCCTCCGCATTGGCGAGACACCCTGACAGGGCGAAGTCTGCCATGCGCCGCTTTCGCTGGCCTGTCGTGACGATGTCGCGAGAATTCCGCCAATATCCGCGACATTTCAAATGCGTCGATCGGCCGCCGCGGACTCCCTCGTAGGGACCCAGTTCGCCTCGATGACTCACGAGGTGGTCGTCCCTCCTGATCGGTTTCGGCTGATGGAGATTTCCGCCTGATCGTCCCGTTCATCTCGGGCGGGTGGCACGGCGGCCTACCCGAGACGCTCGGGCGGACGGCGGTTCCACGGGCCGCGATGGGACCGGGTCACTCCTCTCTGGGATTGGCGGGAGGCGTCCGCGCTGGTCAGATGGGTGCAGGCAGAGCGCACAGGCGCTGCCGGCAAGTCAGGAACGCCCCTCTTCGCGGCCATGTGGCGCTGGCGGCGGGCACGCGGGGGTGTGCGGGCACGGGCTCACCAGCGGCGGCGAGGAGCCAGACGTCCAGGACGCCGACGAGCCCGCGGAGGCGGTCGGCGAAGCGTTACCAGGCGGTGGGCTGGCCGTGATAATTCATCGGTCGATCGACACGTGACCTTTTTACCATGCTCGTGATAAGCGACCGCGCGTGCTCCGTTTCCGCAGGTGAATGCGCCCCGCCCACCACGACGTGCCCGTCGTGGTGGGCGGGGCCGACTTCGATGACCCGAACAAGAAGCTCATCGGACTCTCCGACGACGACATCTGGCTCGATGGCTATGGACTGCTCGGTGGTCACCGGGTCCTGGCCGCGGCAGGCATCGGCCTGGTTGACGGGTGGTGGTGGGCGTGGTCAGGGTGCGGGCAGTTCTCGGACCAGCCGCGACGTCCACGGGCAGAACACGAGTCCGGGCAGGAACGCGCCGCCCGCCTCGTCCAGATGCTCTTCAACGTAGGGGAAGGTGGCGACGCATACTTCGATGGACACGTCGAAGAAGTCGACCGTGTCGGGGTTGTAGTGGTAACTCCAGCGGGGGTTGTACGGGGCGGGCCTCTTCAGGATTCTCCCGACGACGTGGGGGTGGTGACGGTCATCGCATTCACGATCCGACACCGAAGGCGCCCGTGCCGTCGTCTCCTCGTCGGCCGGCCGCCAGCGTTCCAGGGCACGGCGGTCGCTCAGCTCCACCACCGGCAGCCTGGCCCCGCCCTTCTTCCCGTACGCCATCCGCCAAGCGTGGCGGAATCAGCCGCGGGTCACCAACCGGGTTACGCCGACGTCGTACCGCTCACCTCGCTGCCAGGTAGGCTCGCCAGCCGCCGTGCGCCGTGATGTCGGTCGCACCGGCCAGGCCCTCCGGCGTGCACACGAAGCCGGTCACCGTGCTGCCGTCGGCCAGTTCGACCTGGCCGAGCGCGAGCGGCCGGGGAATCCCGGCGAGCAGGTCGCCCAGGCCGTCGGGTGGTAGTTCCCACACCTCGACCTCGATCGGCGCTCCGCCCTCGGCCGTACGGACGAGGCCCGGCTTGGGCGGGGTGGTCGGCAGGGCGTACAGGCGGTAGGCCGAGGCGGTGGTGGTGGTGACGACGAGGCTGGCGCCGCGTTCGGTCAGCTGGTGATTGAGCGGCTGGCCGCTGAGGTGAGCGCCCACGACGGCCAGGCGCAGCGGCAGGCTGAGCGTTTCGGCGACCGCCGCCAGGTGGTCGTCGGCGTGTGCACGGCCCAGCAGCATCACGCCGAACGGTCGCCCGCCGACCGTGCCGGCCGGTACGGCCAGGGCGGACATGCCGAACAGGTTGGTGGAGTTGGTGAAGCGGCCGAGTCGGGAGTTGGCGGCCAAAGGCTCGGCCGCCACCTCGGCGAGCGTCGGATGGCCGGGGGCCGTGGGCAGCAGGAGGGCGTCCGCTTCCCCGAGATTCGCCATGGCCTGGGCTCGCAGGCCCGCGAGGGTTTCCCGGTCGGCGAACAGGCGGTGCGCGGGGAGCGCGGCGGCGGACATGATGATCCCCGCGACGGTGGGGTCCAGGTCGGGACCGCCCTTGGCGACGAACTCGCCGACCGCGTGGTAGCGCTCGGCGACGAAGGCGCCCTGGTAGAGCAGGTCGGCGGCCCGCAGGAAGGGAGCGGGATCGATCGGGAGCAGTTCCACGTCGCGGAACGAGCGGGCGGCGCGCTCGAAGGCCGTCGCCCAGCCGGGGTCGAGCTCGCCGAGCGCGTCCACCGCCGGCACGGCCACCCGCCAGGGCCCCGGCCGTCTGGGCGGCCCGGCCACCTCACCGGCCGACCCCAAGACCGACCCCACGGCCGCCTCTCCAGCCGACCCCGTCGCCGGTCGGCCGGGCGACGCCGTCACCGGCGCGGCGGCCATGACGGCGAAGGCGCGGCGGGCCTCGGGCAGGGAGCGGGCGAAGACGGTGACGCAGTCGAGGCTTTCGCAGGCGGGCACGACGCCCTCGGTGGGGATGAGGCCGTAGGTCGGCTTCAGCCCCACGATCCCGTTGAAGGCCGCCGGGACCCGCCCGGACCCCGCGGTGTCGGTGCCGAGCGCGAAGTCCACGATCCCGAGCGCGACCGCGACCGCGCTCCCGGAGCTGGATCCGCCCGAGACATAGGAGGGGTCAAGGGCATTGCGGACCGCCCCATAAGGGCTGCGCGTCCCGACCAGCCCGGTGGCGAACTGGTCGAGGTTGGTCGTGCCGAGCAGTACCGAGCCCGCCGCGCGCAGCCGGGCCACCACCTCGGCGTCCCGCTCGGGCGGGTAGGCGTAGGAGGGACAGCCCGCCGTGGTGGGCAGGCCCGCGACGTCGATGTTGCCCTTGACCGCGAAGAGCGTCCCGGCCAGGGGCAGGGCAGGGTCGATCGCGGCGGCCTCCGCCTCGGTCTCCTCCTGCGGGCGCAGAGCGATCCATACCTCGGGCCGGTCCACCTCGGCGATGCGGGCATAGGCTCGCCGTACCCTGTCGACCGCGGCCGCCGCGCCGCATCCATCCTGCGTGGTCACGCCCGCTCTCCTCTCATCACGACCAGCGCGGTCCCGGCATCGACCTGGTCGCCGGGTTTGACCAGGACCCGCTCCACCACCCCGGTCACCGGGGCCACCACCACCGACTCCATCTTCATCGCCTCCAGCACGACCAGCTTGTCTCCCGCCTCGACCCGTTCGCCGGCCGTGACGGCCACCTGCCAGACACCGGCCGCGAACTCGGCCACCACCCCGCCCGCGAGAACCTCCGCCGAGGCGGGTGGCGCGTCGGCGGGCTCGGAGTCCCGGGCGAACTCGCCGGCGGCCTCCCAGGCGGCCCGCTCGGTGGCGAAGGCCGCGGCCTGCTGTTCCCGGAAGGCGGCGATGGACGGCGAGTGGGCGTCCAGGAAGTGGCGATAGTCGGCCAGCGAGAACGAGCCGTCCTCGATCTTCAGCTCCAGCCGCCCGGCCGCCATGTCCGCCCGCAGGTCGAGCAGTTCCTGCGCGCCGACCGGGTACCAGCGGATGCGGTCGAAGAAGCGCAGCAGCCAGGGCGTGCCCTGCCCGTAGGTCGACCAGACCTGGACCGTGCGGCCGACGAACTGGTACCCGCCGGGCCCCTCCATGCCGTAGACGCACAGGTAGGCGCCGCCGATGCCGACGGAGTTCTCCGCGGTCCAGGTCCTGGCCGGGTTGTACTTGGTGGTGACCAGCCGGTGCCGAGGGTCGAGCGGGGTGGCCACCGGCGCGCCCAAGTAGACGTCGCCGAGTCCGAGCACGAGGTATTCGGCGTCGAAGACGGTGTCGTAGACGTCCTGCACACTGTCGAGCCCGTTGATCCGGCGGATGAACTCGATGTTCCACGGGCACCAGGGAGCGTCGTCCCGTACACCCGCCATGTAGCGTTCGATCGCCTCGCGTGTCGCCGGGTCGTCCCACGACAGCGGCAGGTGCACCGTACGCGAGGGGACCACCATCTCGTCGACGGGTGGCAGCCCGGCTTCGAGCTCCATCAGTACGTCCAGCAGCCGCTCCTGCGCCAGTACGGTCGGATCGAGGTGGACCTGGAGCGAGCGGATGCCGGGGGTGATGTCCACGATGCCGGTCAGCCGGGTCGCCGCCACCGCCTCGGCGAGGGCGTGCACCCGCATGCGCAGGGCCAGGTCGAGCTCCATGGGGCCGAACTCGACGAGGAGGTTGTCGTCGCCGCTCCGCCGGTAGGTGACGTCACCCCGGCGGGCCAGCACTCCTCCGTCACCGGGCCGGCCGACCGTTGAGGGCAGGCGGACGAAGCGCAGCGTGTCACCCGGCCGCAGCTGGCCGAGTTTCCATCGCTCGCCCGTCACGACGGTGGCGGGGCAGACGAAGCCGCCCAGCGAGGGCCCGTCGGGTCCGAGGATGACCGGCATGTCGCCGGTGAAGTCGATCGCCCCGACGGAGTAGGGGGTGTCGTGGATGTTCGACGGGTGCAGTCCCGCCTCGCCGCCGTCGGGCCGGGCCCAGCGCGGTTTGGGGCCGATGAGCCGGACGCCGGTACGTGCCGAGTTGTGGTGCACCTTCCATGTGGTGGCGTAGAGGTCGGCGATGTCGTCGTCGGTGAAGAACTCGGGCGCGGCGTGCGGCCCCTCCACGACGCCGATCTCCCAGGTGCCCGGCTGCCAGGCTCCGGTGGTTCCGGTGAGCCCCCGGCGGACCGTACCGCCGCGCAGCACGTCGCCCGCGCGCAGTGCCCGCCCGCCGTGACCGCCGAAGTTGCCGAGCGTGAAGGTGGCGGCGCTGCCCAGGTAGGCGGGCACGTCCAGGCCTCCGGCGACCAGCAGGTAGGTGCGCATGCCGGTCGGCGGGGCGCCGATGTCGAGCGTGGCGCCCGCCGCGACGGTCACCGTCTCCCACATCGGGATGGGCGTGCCGTCGAGGGTGACGGGAGCGGGCGCGCCGGTCACGCAGAGCGTGGTGGCGTGGGTGAAGCGCAGCGCCGAACCCTGCAGAGTGCACTCCAGCCCCGGTGCGCCCGGCTCGTTGCCGAGCGCCTGGTTGCCCAGGCGGAAGGAGCGGTCGTCCATCGGGCCCGACGGCGGCACGCCCACCTGCCAGTAGCCGGTGCGGCCCGGCCAGTCCTGGACCGTGGTCAGCACGCCGGGCCGGATGACCTCGATGCGCCGCGAGTCGTCGCCGATCCCGGCGAGGGTGGCGGTGTGGTGCGTGGCCGCCAGTACGGCGGGGTCCTCGACGACCGCCCGCAGCAGGGCGAGGTTGGTCTCGACGCCGTCGATCCGGGTGCCCGCGAGGGCCGTGCCCAGCCTGGCCAGCGCCGTCTCGCGGTCGGGCCCGTACGCGATCACCTTGGCCAGCATGGGGTCGTAGGAGGTGGTGACCACGGTCCCGGTCTCGATCCAGGTGTCCACGCGGACGTCGGCGGGGAAGTCCACCCGGGTGAGCAGCCCGGCGCTCGGCCGGTGGTCCTTGCTCGGATTCTCCGCGTAGACGCGCGCCTCGACCGCGTGGCCGCGCGGCCGCGGCACTCCCGCCTCCAGCGGCGAGCCGTCCCCCTGCGCCAGCCGCAGCATCCATTCGACCAGGTCGACGCCGTAGCGTGCCTCGGTCACCGGGTGCTCGACCTGCAGGCGGGTGTTGACCTCCAGGAAGTACGGCAGGCGCCGCACGGGGTCGTAGATGAACTCGACCGTCCCGGCCGATCGGTAGCCGATGGACTCGCACAGTCGAACCGCGCTGTCGGCCAGCAGGTCGCGTACCGAGTCGGGCAGGCCGGGGGCGGGCGCCTCCTCCAGCACCTTCTGGTTGCGGCGCTGCAGCGAGCAGTCCCGGTCGCCGAGGGCCACGACGCGCCCCCGGCCGTCGCCGAACACCTGCACCTCGACATGGCGGGCACCTTCGACGAGCCGCTCAAGGAACACTCCGGCGGTGGCGAAGTTGGCCGCGGCCACGTGCTGCACGCTCTCCCACGCCTCGGCCAGCTCGGCCGCGTCGCGGCAGGCCCGCATCCCGATCCCGCCGCCGCCTCCGGTGGCTTTGAGCATCACCGGGTAGCCGATCCGCTCGGCGGCGCTGCGCGCGTCCGCCAGGTCGGCGAGGAGTTCGGTGCCGGGCAGCAGCGGGACGCCCGCCGCGTGGGCCGCGGCGCGGGCGGTGTGCTTGGCGCCGAACAGCTCCAGCTGCTCCGGGGTGGGGCCGACGAACGCCATGCCGGCCGCCTCGACCCGGCGCGCGAAGGCGGCGTCCTCCGACAGGAAGCCGTAGCCGGGGTGGAGCCCGTCGGCGCCGGAGGCGATCGCGGCCTCCAGCACCCGGTCGGCGTCGAGGTAGCTGTCCTTGGCTGGCGCGGGGCCGAGCCGTACGGCATGGTCGGCCAGCCGGACGTGCGCGGCGCCGCGGTCGGGGTCGGAGTAGACCGCGACGGTCCGCAGGCCCATCCGGCGGGCGGTGCGGATGATCCTGACGGCGATCTCGCCCCGGTTGGAGACCAGAAGGGTCATGCTCACTGGATCGTGATCCTCACCGGGGTCGGGTCGAAGCCGTTGCACGGGTTGTTGACCTGCGGGCAGTTGGAGATGAGCACCAGGACGTCGGTCTCGGCGCGCAGCGTCACCCGCAGGCCGGGGGCGGAGATGCCGTCCACGATGCCGAGGACGCCGTCGGCCTCCACCGGGACGTTCATGAACCAGTTGATGTTGCTGACCAGGTCGCGTTTGCCCAGGCCGTGCCGCAGGCCCTCGGCCAGGAAGTTCTCCACACAGGCGTGCTGGGACCAGGTGTGCTGGCCGTAGCGCAGGGTGTTGGACTCCTTGGAGCAGGCGCCGCCGAGCGTGTCGTGCCGGCCGCAGGTGTCCTCGACGACGGTCAGCAACGGTGTGTGCTCGTTGGACAGCAGCACGGTGCCGGTGGTCAGGAAGACGCCGCCCTGGGCGTGGACGGTGTCCTGGGCGCTGTAGCGCACGGCGGTGTCGTGGGCGTCGTAGATCAGGCAGTCGACGGCCTGGTTGCCGCCGAGGTCGGTGATGGTCAGGTGCCGGCCGGCCCGGACCACCGAGGACCAGGGAGCCCGGGCGGGAACGGTCACGTCGGTCATCACATGCCCCTGGCGGTGAGGTGGTCGGCGGTGTTCTCGAAAGCGCGGCGGCCTTCAGGAGTGGCTGCCCAGAGCGGGTCACCGGGCGCGGTCGGCCTGCCGGGCGAAGCGGCGACCTCCAGCGGGCCACAGTGGTAGCCGGGACGAGGGTCGATCGGGTGGGCGGCGTTGGCGATGAGGACGGTTACCGGCATCTCCAGGCGGAGCGTGATGCTCGCGCCGGGGCCCGCCGAGCCGGTGAACTCCAGGCGTCCCGACTCGGGATCGACGCGGACGCCCTGGAAGAAGGAGATGGAGGGCGGCAGGTCGCGCGGGCTCAGTCCGTGCTTGGCCGCGGCCAGCGTGAACAGCTCCCGCCCGGCGGGCGAGCTGCTCTGCGGGGCGCCGTCGCCGTAGCGTTCGGTGTTGCGACGCAGCGTGGAGACGCCGCACAGGGTGTCGGCGGGCGCGGTCGACTCCAGCACCGAGGCCAGCACCCGGCCCTGGTCGGACAGCAGCAGGTGCCCCGCGCCGGGGTAGGCGTTCCACAGGACCTTGATGGTGTCGGCGATGTTGAGCCGTTCCCAGGGCCGGTCGGTCACGTAGAGCAGCAGGTGGGCGCATGCGTCGCCGGTCGCGTCGGTCAGCGTCAGCTCCGTGCCACGGGCCAGAGCGCGGTGCGTGTAGTTGCCGCCCGCGACCGTCTCCGACCAGGTCAGGCCTGCTGGGGCCGGTACGCGTGGCATGGCCGGGACCACCGTGCCCTCCTGGGCACGGGCGTGCTCACGCGCGCCGTACGTGGTGGCTGTCGCCATCGGGCTCCTCCTTTATTTTCTGTCGCTTGACAGAAATTAAGATCGTGACGTTTCGCCCGCGAATCGCGGCTGTTTCATTTCTGTGAAACGGAGGGGTCCGCGGCCTGTGGAAGGATCGGTACGTGACCAGACGAGGGGTAGGACGTCCACGGGCCGTCGCGCGGCCCGAGACCGGCCTGTCCTCGCGCGAGGAGCTCCTGGCGGCGGCGGCGGAGCTGTTCACGTCCAACGGCTACAGCGCCACCACCACCCGGGAGGTGGCCGAGCGCGCCGGGGTCCGGCAGGCGACTCTCTACCACTACTTCAAGGGCAAGGAAGAGCTGCTCGCCGAGTTGCTGGAGAGCACGGTGCGGCCGTCGCTGGAGGCCGCGCGCCTGCTTGCCGCCTCCGACGCGCCCGCGGGGGCGCGGCTGTGGGCGCTGGCGCACCGCGACGCGGCGCTGCTCTGCTCCGGCGAGCACAATCTGGGCGCCCTCTACCTGCTGCCCGAAGCCGACCGGTTCCTCGACTTCCAGGAGTTGCGGACCGCGCTCAAGCAGGCCTACGCCGGACTGCTCGCACCGATCACCGCCGAGCTGCCGCAGAACGAGCGTGACATGCGCGCGGACCTGGTCTACTCCGTGGTGGAGAGCGTCATCCTGATCCGCAGGAACGCCTCCGCCCTCGCGGTCGAGGCGATGGCGGAGGCGGTGGCCGACGCCGCGTTACGTGTTGGCGGCGTCGGTGAGGGCGACCTCGCCCACCTGCGGGAGCTGGGCCGCGCGCTGCTTGGCGGTGGCTGAGCGCCGATACAGCAGGCCCGCCCCTACCGCCACGACCAGGAACAGCGTCGTGAACCACTGGAAATACCACTCACCGCTGGCAGGGGCATACACCTCGGCCCGCGGCCAGGCCAGGTTGACCGCCATGCCGACGCCGTAGACCACGGCCAGCACGTTGACCGGCAGGCCCCAGCGGCCCAGGGAGAACAGCGGCTTGCCGTTCTCGTCCACCCCCTCCGGGGCGCCGCCCCGCCACAACCCGCGCAGCCGCTGCCACAGCAGTGGCCCGGTCACCATCGCGTAGGCGATGTACAGGGCCACGATGCAGGTGGTGCCGATCGCGACGAAGGCGTCGGGCGAGACGAAGTTGATCGCCGTGACGAGGGCCGCCAGGACGCCGGTGACCAGGGCGGGGCCGGTCGGCATGCCGCTGCGGGGCGAGACCCGCCCCAGCCGCGCGGCGAAGGGCACCACGCCGTCGCGGGCCATAGAGAAGAGCATGCGGGTCGCGGAGGTCTGGATCGCCAGCGTCGCCACGCAGATCGCCACGACGACGTCGGCCAGCAGCAGTTTGCCCACGCCGTCGCCGAGGGTGCTGGTCAGCACGTAGGACAGGCCCTCGGTGGCCAGGTGGCCGTCGGTGAGGCTCGGCGCGGCCAGCAGCGCGGCGAAGACGATCAGGCAGGCGAGCAGCCCGGCCGCGCCGAGCGCGGTGATGATCGTGCGCGGCGCGACGGTGGACGCCTTGCGGGTCTCCTCGCTCAGCTCGCCCGCGCTGTCGAAGCCGATGAACACATAGGACGCGGCGAAGGCGGCCACCAGCAGCGCGGCGAAGGCGCCGCCGGGCAGGCCCGTCTCGAAGGTGATGGTGGGCGAGCGGTCGGCGTGGGTGAGCAGCAGGACGACGATGAGGACGGCGCCGATGATCTCGGCGGTGACCCCGACGACGTTGACCCGGGCCATGATCTTGTTGTCGAGCAGGTTGACCGCGGTGGTGACGGCGAGCAGGAGCAGGCCGAACAGCGCGGCGTTGGCCGCGCCGTCCGCCGACACCGGCGAGGGGTCGGTGCCGATCAGCTGGAAGCCCGGCCAGATGGCCGGGAGCACGACCTGCAGGGCCAGCGCCGCGGCGGCGATCACCACGACCTGGCCGAGCACCATGATCCAGCCGGCGAACCAGCCGAACGTGGGACTACCCATGCGGCTGGACCACTGGTAGATGGCCCCCGAGATCGGGTAGCGCGCGGCCAGTTCCGCGAAGCAGAGCGCGACCATGAGCTGGCCGGCCAGCACCAGCGGCCAGGTCCAGAAGAACGCCGGGCCGCCGAAGGAGAAGCCGAGGCCGAAGAACTGGAAGACCGTGGTGAGGACCGAGATGAAGGAGAAACCGGCCGCGAACGAGGCGTAGCGGCCCATGCTGCGGTGCAGTTCCTGCCGGTAGCCGAACTTTTCGAGGACGCTCTCGTCGGCGGAAGGTGAAGACGCCATGGGCACTCCCGAGGGGGCAATTTCTGTCGATTGACAGATAATTAGTCTCGGTCTGTTGCCTCCACATGTCCCTGCAGTTCCCCAGCGGTAACGCTGCGCTCACATCAGCAGGTGCGCGGCTGGTCAGCGGCGCGTGTCGCACGCGGGGTCAAGCTTTGTAGGCGCTCGTCAGGCGTGACCGCGACGCCTCGAGGAGTCCCCGTAGCAAACGGCGAAAATCCAACGTATCGAGGCCTGACCTGGGGGTTCTCGCGTTCCACGGTTCTTGTTGATCATCTCCGCTACGGTTCGCCACGAACTGGATGATCTGTGACTCGTGGAGTGGCTGATTTGACAACATGATTACCTCATCTGATACGTACGGTACTTGCGCTCAGGGGTAACGCTTCATGTCCAGACCGCGTCCGGACAGAGTTCGCGTGCTCCGTCCTCGGTGATGAAGACGGGGCCGCCGATCATCGCGGTCTCCCCGCCAGGACGACGCACTGCTACGTGGACGGCGACGACGGCACCTGCGGTGACGGTCCGACCTGTGCCGTGGAGCAGGCGTGGGTGCTCGGGGGTGTCGCAGCCCAGGCCGTGGCCGAAGTCGTACTCCTTGAAGGCGAGTAGCGCATGTTCGGCCAACATGGTGTCGCCGGCCGTGACGACCGCGTCCACGGTGTTGCCGGGGCGCAGCGCGTCGATCAGCGCCGTCCGTGCCGCCCGGCACGCGGCGATTGCCCGGTGATCCACAGGGCGTGACGGGATCGGGGGAAGGGTGGTGTTGACGTGCATGAACGCGCCCGCGGCGTACAGGCTGACCTCCAGGCCGACTGGCTGGCCTGGAGCGACCACGGCGCCGGTCGCCTCGGTGATCACCGCGCCGTCTCCGATGCCGACCAGGCACAGGCAGCGCAGCGCCCCTGCGGCGCGCGCCGCTGCCTCGACCCGTGCGGCGATCTCGTAGTCACTCATGCCGGGAACCGCCACGTCTCCCGCGGCGCGTAGCGCCAGGTCGCCGATGTGTGCGGCGTGTGTGAGGAGCTGTCGTTCGGGGTCGGTCTTGTGCTGGCGTGCTTCTGCGGCCCACGCGACCAGATCGACAGGGTCGATGTTCCGGCTCCTCAGCCCCTCTAGCAGGGCGGGGGTTCTCTCGTCGATGACGAGGTCGCCGGCCAGGAGGCCGATCCTTTCGACGTCGGCCGGGATCAGGTCGAGCGGTGAGGACATGGGGACCGTGTGCAGCCCGCTGTGTTGGGCGCGCTCCACCTCGAAGGGGAATTCCACGCCCAGCACGGGCTCACCTGTGGTGGGCATCCACAGTGCCGCGCTGTTGGAGATGAATCCTGGCGCGTATCCGGTCAGCCACGTGACGGCCGACCGTCGGCGGGAGTACACCAGGGCTCCGCGCAAGCCCAGTCGGGCGAGGTGGTCGCGCAGGTGGGCGCGCCGGGTGGCGGCCGCCATGGCGATGATGTCCTTGAGGGATTCGGTGGGAGCAGGGAACCTCATCACAGCGTGGATTCACCTCGCAGGGCGCTCGCGGCCCTCTCGACATCGGAGTTGTTGTTGAAGTAATGGAAGCCGACTCGGAGTCGGTCGCCGAGCAAAGTCGCCCGTACACCGTCTCGTGCCAGTTGGGCGCTGACCGCGGCTGGATCGGTCACGCGCACCACGGCGATGTGGCTCTGGCCGCTGCCGACGGCGGCGCCGGCGTCGATCGCGCGGGCGCGAAAGTCGGCGGCGAGCTGTACACAGTGCCGTTCGACCTGCTCGGCGTCGAGGTCGAGCAGGAGGTCGAGCGCGGGCAGGGCGCCGATCCAGGACAGCCAGGCCGGCGAGGTGTCACAGCGGGCGGCGCCGCGGGCGGGGACGAACGGTCCGCCGAAGTATCGATGCGGCGGGTCGGTCGACTTCCAGCTCGGCAGCAGGGGGATGAGTTCCTCGGTCAGCTCCGGCGTGGTCGCCAGCCAGGCGGTGCCGCGGGGGCACAGCATCCATTTGTAGCCGTGCACTGCGAGGTAGTCGGGGCCTACCTTGCCCATGTCGAGGCGGAGGGCACCAAGTGACTGGGTCGCATCGACGAACAGACGGGCACCCACATCGTTCGTGGCCTGGCGCAGCGCCATGAGGTCGGCTCGGTGGCCGTCGACCGACAGCACATCGCTGATGGCGAGCAGGACGGTGCGCGTGTCGAGAGCGGCCACGATGTCCTCGGTGCGGGTGCGGCCATCCCGGGCCGGTATCAGGACTATCTCGTGGCCGGTCCGCTCCAGTTGCTGCCAGGGAAACAGGTTGCTGCGGAACTCTTGGGCGGGCACGATGATCCGGCCGGGCGGCAGTGACTTGGCGACGGTCGCGGCTGCTTCGGCGACTGAGCCCATGAGGGCGATCTGCTCCTCGGCGATGCCCAGCAGCCGGGCGATGGAACCCTTGCTCGCGGCGGGTGCGCGGTCCCACTCCGCCCAGTCGAACTCCCCGTACAGCCACGCGTCCATGGCGGACTGCAGCGCTCGCACGACACCGAGCGCTGCCGGCGGGCTGGCTGGTGTGTCCAGCCAGACGTGGCGCTGCAACGCGGGAAAGTGTGCGCGAAACTGCTCCGAGCTGAGCATGTGATCCTTTCTGTCCGGATGATGGCTGCGACACCTGTTCGGTGCTTCGCAGCATGACCCTTTCGTGGGCACCAGCCCCAGTTGGCGGCGAGTCTTTTCGCTATAGTCGAAAAATCGAATCGACAGTCCTAAGGTGTGCCTGGCCTGCGGCTTAGCGTGTGACCATAGGGGCCGACCATGGTGGCGGCCTTTCGCGAAGAGGGCACCCGCCGGTGCCCCTTCTATGGGCCAGCCTTCTCTGGGAGCGCATCATGACCGACCCAGTCGTATCGAGTACGGCCACCGAGGACGACGAGGATGGCGTCCTGCAGACCTTGGTACGTGGGCTCGATGTGTTGTATGCCGTCGCGGACATGGGCGGCGGGGCCACGGCCAAGAGCCTCAGCCGGCACCTCGACCTCAGTCTGGGCCGCTGCTACCACATCTTGAGGACGCTTAAGACGGCGGGTTACATCGTGCGGCTGCCTGGTGGAAGAGTTGACATCGGCGCGCAGGGCGCCTCGCTGGGACGGCAGTTGCGTGCGCGGTTCGAGCCGCTGCCCGAGCTGTTCGCGGTCCTGTCCCGGCTGCACAGCCGGACGCGGGAAACCTCCTATGTCAGTGGGTGGCACCATGGCGTCATCACGCTCTTGCAGTTCATCGCCGGCGAGCAGGCGCTCAGTGTGCGCGGGCTCGACGTGGGCTACACCGGCAACATGCACGCTCGGGCCTCCTGCAAAGCGGTGCTCGCCCATCTGCCGCATGAGCAGATCGACATCATGTTCCGCGGGGTCGACCTCCGACGGCTGACCGCCCACACCCACTGCGACGCCGACAGCTTGACGGTGGAGCTGGGCAATGTCCGCAGACAGGGCTACGCCCTCGACTTGGAGGAGTTCAGCGACGGCATCTGCTGCGCGTCGGCCGCTTACTTCGATCATGACGGCGCTCCCGCCGGCTCGTACACGGTCTCGGTGCCCGTGACGAGGTTCAGGACCTCTCAGCGTGAGCTGGTCGCTGCGGTGCAGGAGGCCGCCGCGATCGCGACGAACCTCCTGCGCACTCATCGCCTCACGGTGCCGTGCCGGGACTGACTCAATCACCGGTTGTGCCGGACGGCTTCGGCTGGAGGAAACCGGCGCTCTCCCCGCCGTCTACCGGGATCGCCACGCCGTTCACGTAACTCGCCTCGTCGCCGAGCAGCCAGGCGATCACGTTGGCGACCTCTTCGGGCCGGCCGAGCCGGGCTGCGGGGATCTGCGCTGTCACGGCTGCGCGCAAGCCGTCGTCGGCCTGCACTCTCGCCATCATCCTCGTGGCGATCTGCCCCGGGCAGACGGCGTTGAAGCGGATGACGTGGCCGAGTTCCAGGGCGAGCGACCTGGTCAGAGCGATGATCGCGGCCTTGGTGGCGCTGTAGACGGACAGATCCTCCGCGCCGACGAGGCCGGCCACGGAGGCCACGCTCACCACAGCACCGTGTCCGGCGCTCAGCCCCTCCAAACAGGCCTGGGTGAAGGAGAAGACGCTGCGGAGATTGACATCGTGGAGTCGCTGCCACGTCGCCTTGTCGCAGTCGGCGAAGCGGACGCGGGCGGTCTGACCCGCGTTGTTCACCAGAGCATGGAGCCGCCCCTGGCCGATCTCCAGGGCTCTGTCGACGACCCGCTGGACATCCGTGGGCGAGCGCACGTCGCAGGGCACGAACTCGGCGCCCGGCACTTTCGCGGTCACCTGGGGCCCGGCATCGGCATCAACGTCGGCCACGACGACGCGGAAGCCGTCGCCGGAGAGCCGTTGTGCGCAGGCCAGACCGATGCCGTTGGCGCCGCCGGTGACGACGGCCACCCGTGCACGGCCGTCCATCAGTCGTTCCCGGGCTTCAACAGCGACAACAGCCGGCCGGCCACCAGGTCAGAGCCGGGGATCGCGGCCCTCTGCAGCCCCGGCGCGGCGGGGATCCGCAGGTCATCGGTCGCGACACGCAGCGGCGGCGCCGACAGCGGGACGCCACGCTCGACGACGCGGGCGACGATCTCCGCGCCGAACCCGCCGGTGAGATTCGCCTCGTGGATCACGGCCAGCCGGCCGGTACGGGAGACGCTCTCCGTGACGGTGTCGGTGTCGAAGGGATTGAGCCAGCGGGCGTCGATCACCTCGATGTCGATGCCGTCGCCCTCCAGGGCATGGGCGGCCTCCAGAACGGTGTGCAGCATAGGCCCCCAGGTCACCACGGAGATGTCGGAGCCCGGCCGGACGATGCGCGCGCCGCCGATCGGCGACCGGGGTGCGTCGAGGTCCACCGTGTCCTTCAGCGAGTGATAGAGCGCCCGGCTCTCGATGACGACGACGGGATCGTCGCACTCGATCGCGGCCAGCAGCAGGTCGTGGGCGTCCTGCGGGGTGGCGGGCAGGCATACCCGCAGGCCCGGGATGTGCGCGAACAACGCCTCCACGCACTGGGAGTGCTGGGCGCAGGAGCCGGGGGTCGCGCCTTGTTGGGTGCGGATGGTCATCGGCGCCTTCAGGCGGCCGCGGGAAACGTACCGGACATTGGCCGCCTGGTTGATCAACTGGTCGAACGCGACGAAGGCGAAGTCCGCCCACATGATCTCGACGATGGGACGCAGCCCCATCATGGCGGCGCCCACGGCTCCGCCAAGGATGGCGGACTCGGAAATCGGTGTGTCGAAAACCCGGTCGCCGAACTCCCGGCGCAGGCGACGGGTCACTCCGTGAACGCCTCCCGGCAGGGCGACGTCCTCGCCGAACAGCAGGGTCTTGGGGTCTTCGGCCAGAGCGCGACGCAGCGCGGCGTTGATGGCCTGGGCATAGGTGATCTCACCCATAGAGGTGCTCCTTCACAGCAGTGGGGTCGGCCGGCGGCGCCGCCAGGGCCGCGGTCGCGGCCGCGGCGACTTCGGCGCGGACTCGGGTCTCGATTCCGGCGAGTTCGTGTTCAGAGACGCCGTCGGCGCGCAGGGTCGCGGACAGGACGATGATCGGCTCCTTGGCCCGGGCTTGCTCCACCTCATCGTGTGGCCGGTACACCTGCGCGTCTCCGATGTAGTGGCCGACCAGGCGCTGAGTGAGAGCCTCGATGAGTACCGGCCCTTGGCCGGCCCTGCAGGTGGCGACCGCCTCGGAGATGGTCTCTCGGACGGCGTTGACGTCGTTTCCGTCGATTCGCGATGCCCGCATGCCGTACGCGGCGGCCCGCGAGACGAGGTCGTCGCGGCGCACCATCGCGGCGATCGGCGTGAGCTCGGAATAGCGGTTGTTCTCGACCAGGAAGACGACGGGCAGGTCGAAGGCGCTGGCCATGTTCATGGCCTCGTGAACCGCGCCCTGGTTCATCGCTCCATCACCGAACACGGTGAGTGCGACGCGTCCGGAGTCGTCGTATCTGGCAGCCAGCGCGGCGCCCATCGCGATGGGGGCTCCAGCTCCCACGATCGAGTTCTCGCCGTAGAACCCGTGATCCGGATCCGACAGGTACGCTGAGCCGGCCCGGCCGCCGTTGGTGCCGGTCTCGCAGCCCAGGAGTTCGGCGAACAGCGCTACCGGATCGGTACCGCAGGCCAGCGCCCAGCCGTGGCCGCGGTAGGTGGCGAACACGGCGTCGCGGGTCAGGTC
Organism: Nonomuraea sp. NPDC049141; assembly: GCF_040648415.1. Classification (NCBI taxonomy): domain Bacteria; kingdom Bacillati; phylum Actinomycetota; class Actinomycetes; order Streptosporangiales; family Streptosporangiaceae; genus Nonomuraea; species Nonomuraea sp. NPDC049141. The sequence continues at coordinate 44,618 of NZ_JBEZDR010000038.1, read as the reverse complement.
GAGCGCCGCACAGGCGCCGACCGGTATGGCTTCCTGGCCGATGCACAGATGGACGGAACCGACGATCTTCTCCTCGATCCGCATCCGGGTGACTTCTTCTTCGAAGCATCGGATCCGCCACATGTTCGTCAGATCGGCTAGTGCTGCTTCGGTAGGGAGAGAGGACAAGTCGTCCACCTTTCATGGGTTGGTCCTACAGTGCGGTCGCAGCCACACCAGGCCGCCGAAACGGGATGCCGTGTGGCGATGCCTAGGAGCGAGCCGTCGTCGCTCATGACGTGGACTCGACGAGCGCATCGCCAGGCAGGCCGGCCACCGGCACGCTCTGCGCGGGTACGATCACCCCGTCGCCGACTCTCCAGCACAGCGTCACCCGGTCACCAGGCATGGCGGAGGACTCCGCTCCGGCTGGTTCGCGCGCGCTTCCCGTCGTACCGGCGTCGGTCCGGAATGCCACTTTGCGATACGAACCCTGGTAAACGATGTGGGTGACGGTGGCGGTCATCGCGTTGACGTCGTGCTCGACGGCGACGTCCCCGACTGTCAGACGGATCCGTTCGGGGCGCACCACGACGACGCCGGCCGTGCCTACGAGCCCCGCGCTGCCGTCATCCGTCAGCACCTCGAATCCTTCACCGACGAGGGACACGCGTCCGCGCCGTTCGGTGATCATCCCGTGGAACACGTTGGACTCTCCCAGGAACTCCGCGGCGAACAGAGAAGCAGGGTGCGCGTACAGTTCCTGCGCAGTGCCGACCTGCTCGATCCGGCCGCCCTCGAAGACCGCGATGCGGTCGGACAGGGCAAGCGCCTCCTCCTGGTCATGGGTGACGAAAACGAAAGTGATCCCCAGCTCGCGGTGCATACGGGCGATCTCGCCCTGGAGTTGCTCCCGCAGCTTCTTGTCCAGCGCGCCAAGCGGCTCATCCATGAGCAGCACGTGGGGTTCGAAGACGACGGCGCGGGCCAGGGCCACCCGCTGTGCCTGGCCACCCGAGATCTGACCGGGCAACCGGTCGCGCAGGTGTGCCAAACCGACAAGATCGAGCACGTCGTCCACGCGCCGCTGGATATCGTGCTTGCGCATCTTGCGCTGTTGGAGGGGGAAAGCGACGTTCTGTGCGATCGTCATGTGCGGGAACAGCGCATAGTGCTGAAAGACCATGCCGAGGCCGCGCTTGTACGGCGGCAGAGACGCCACGCTCACGCCGTCGATGAGGATGTCCCCGGCGGTGAGCTGTTCGAACCCGGCGATCATGTTGAGCGTGGTCGACTTGCCCGAACCACTGGGGCCAAGCAGCGTGATGAACTCGCCGGCGGCGATCTCCAAGCAGACATCGTTCACTACTGGTGGCTGGTGCTCCGTATACCGTTTGGTAACGCTGGAGAGCCGAATAGCGGCCCCTCGCATGTCGGTCATTGGGGAGCCCTCCGTTTCAGGAAGTCAGGAAGGAGGATGAGCGCGGTGGTAACGACGAGGATCACCGTCGATCCCGCGGCGATGGTGGGGTCGACGTCAGAGGTAACGCTGGTGAACATCTGCACTGGCAGCGTGCGCAGGTGCGGGGACTGCAGGTACAGCGAGATGACCGCTTCGTCGAAGGAGGTGACGAACGCGAATACCGCTCCGGACATCACGCCCGGCGCGATCAACGGCAACGTGACGAGCCGGAAGGTGGCCAGCGGCGAAGCTCCAAGGCTCGCCGCCGCACGCTCCAGCCGAGGATCGAGGGTACGCAGACCAGCGCTCACGGTGATCACGACGAACGGCAGGGCCAGCACGACATGGGCGAGTACGAGGCCTTCCACCGTGCCCACGAGGCCCCATCGAAGGAACGCCGTATAGATCGCCAGAGCGACGATGACGTTCGGCACGATCATGGGCGCCAGAAGGAACCCCTGAAGGACGGCTACTCCACGACGGCGGCTTCGCGTGATCGCGAATGACGCCAGTGTTCCGATGATCGTTGCCATCAGCGTGACCATGACGGCGACTCTCAGCGAGGCCAGCAGTGGTTCCCTCCACGCCGGGTCGGTGAAGAACCGCTCGTAGTAGTGCAGCGACCAGCCGCGCGGCGGAAACTCGAAACTGTCCTTGTCGGTGAAGCTCAGAGGCACCACGACGAGGACCGGCGCGATGAGGAACGATCCGACCAGGACGCTGAACAGCCGCAGCGCCGGATTCACGTGCCGATTGACGCCCATCAACGCTCCCCCCTCGTCGACATGCCGAGGGCGGCACTCGGTGAGAGGAAGCGCGAGACCAGGGCCAACAGCAGGAGCGTGAGCAGGAACAGCACCGTGGCGAGGGCTCCGCCCGCGCCGAAGTCCAGCAGTTGGGTGATCCGCACCGTCATCAACTGGGAGACCATCGACTCGCTTGGCGAGCCGAGCATCGCCGGCGTGACGTAGAAGCCCAGCGCGAGGATGTACACCATCATCGCGCCCGCCACGACCCCCGGCATGGAAAGCGGCAGGTAAACGCGGCGGAATGCGGTAAGCGGCCGCGCGCCCAAGCCGATAGCCGCGTCGAGGAGGCGTCGATCGATGGTTCGCAGCGTGCCGTACAAGGGCAGGGTCATGAAGGGCAGCAGCACTTGCGTCATCCCGATCGTCACGCCGGCCTCTGTCCCGGCGAGTTCCAGCGGCCCGAGCCCGACCATCGCAAGCAGGTCGTTGATGGGTCCGTTGTCCTGAAGCAGGACGATCCAGGCGAACGTCCGTGCCATGAGACTCGTCCAGAACGGCAGCAGCACCAGGGCGACCATCACCGAACGGGCACGTCGACCGACCAATGTCATGAGGTAGGCGTACGGATATGCCAACAGCAGCGTGACCAGCGTGACGATGGTGGCCATGCGCAGGGTCCGCAGCAAGACCAGCAGGCTGACCCCGTCGGTGAGCAGCCGATGATAGTTCTCGAGCCCGAGAGACGGATCAGCGAAGCTCAGCCAAATGAGGGCCGCCACCGGATAGGCGAAGACAGTGGCAAGAAGACAAACCGCGGGCACGACGAGAAGAACGCCGTACCAGGGCCTGGCGCTCAGCCACAGCAGACGGCGTACAGGCCGTTCAGGTGCTGAAGCGGACATGATGGGAGTGGACGAAATGGGCATGACGCCCCTACCTCCGAAACGTGACTTCTTCGCGTTTTGGCTTCACAGGCACCGCCGGGTCCGACCTCCTGAGCGGGGCGGACCCGACGGGCGACTCAGCGGGAGATCCAGGCCGTCCACTTCTGCGTGGCGGTGTCCAGGTTCTGCGCCCACCACGACATGTCCCGCAGGAAACCGGTTCCCTTGTCCTGACCGAGTGGCAGGTATTGCCGTGTCACCTCGTCCGACGGCAGCTTCGCGTCGGGGTGAATCGGCGCGTAGGCGATGTGCTCGGTCAGCGTGGCCTGAGCCGCGGGAGTGATCGCGTGCGCGATGAACTTCATCGCCTCGGCCTTGTGCGCCGTTCCCTTCGGCACCACGAGCACGTCCCAGTAGAACATCGGCTGGTTCCACACCGGCGCGATCTTCGCGCCGTTGTGCGCAGCCTGGCTCGCTCTGCCCGGCCATGCGAGCACCATGTCGACCTGCGCGGTCTCCATCGCCTGCTGTTGCTCCGCACCGGTGGTGAAGAACTTCAGATCGTTTCTGATGGTGTCGAGCTTGCGGAGGGCCCGCGTGTAGTCGATCGGATAGAGCTTGTCCGTCGGCACGCCGTCGGCGACGAGCGCGATCTCCAGACCGCCCTCCTTGGCGTCGTTCATCATCCCGCGCTTACCGGGAAACTTCTTGGTATCGAAGAAGTCTCGCCAGGACGCGGGTGGGTTCTGGCCGAACTTCTCGGTGTTGTAGACCAAAAGAAAGGCCGACTTCATGTCGGGGATCCCGCAGTCCGACACAAGCTTCTTGTCGATCCTCGAGACGTCGACGACGGTCAGGTCGATCTTCTCGACGTACCGCCCGCAGTTGGCGATCGCGTAGAACGGATCGGCCTCGGCCACGTCCCAGGTGACGCGGCCGCTGTCGACCATGGCCTTGAGCTTGGCGTAGGTCACCGGCTGATCCTCGACGACCTTGATGCCGGAGGACGCGGCGAACGGCTTGACGAACGCCTCCCGCTGGGCGGCCTGATACGCGCCGCCGGTCCCGACGAAGACAACCGATCGGTCGGTGGCCGCCGGGCCGGTTCCGCCGCCGCACCCGGCGAGCAGCACGACGGCCGCCAAGAACGCAGTGGCGCGTGGAATGATTTTGATCATGACTGTACTCCGTCGGTGCATGTGCATGGGAGGCGGCCGGTCCGCCTAAACCTGCCGTTTCATATGAACAGGCAGGCTGACGAGGTGAACATCAGATGGATTCACCGTGGATCCGGCGGACTCTTTTCACCAGAAAGTGTCAGCCGAATTTCGACTATCTCAAAATGAATCATCTATCCCACCATCGCCCCGGCTCCGCGATCTTGCCTCGCACGGCCGCCTTCAGCTTTCAGCCCGCCCACATCGACGGTAGGAGGCAGACCAAGTACGGGAGAAAGGGACAGTGGGCTGCTGAACTGCTCGTCGGGGGGGTGTTCCGTCGCTACGGTTTCGGCGTCTGGACGCCGGGATCGAGGCGAGGGACGGCCTTGGATGACGTGGATCGAGCGGACCGCCTATCCGCAGTTCAAGCGGCTGACGTCGGCGCGGGTGCTGCATGTGTTCTTCACGCCGTCGCCGGAAGAGGTGGATTGGGCTGAAAAACGGACCGGCAGCCCGGAGTCGTGTTTCGCGCTGGTGCTGGCGTTGAAGTGCTTCCAGAAGATGGCGCGGTTTCCGTCCCCGGACGAGATTCCCGAGGTGGTGATCGACCACGTTCGGCGCTGCCTGGACCTGCCCGAGGACGTCGGGCCGGACCATGGCTCCTCCGGCAGCGCGAAGGTGCATCGCAAGCTGGTGCGCCAGCGTCAAGGCGTGAAGTACGACGCGGGCCGGGCCCGGGCGATCGCCGCGGTGGCGATCCGGAAGGCGGCCCAGGCCAAGAACAACCCGGCGGACCTGATCAACGTGGCGATCGAGGAGTTGCTCCGGCTCCGGCTGGAACTGCTTGGGTACACGACGCTGGAGAACCTGGCCACCAGCATCCGCGCCGAGGCGAACGCGACGATCTTCGCCACGATCCTGCGGCGGATGGGCGAGGCCGGCCGGGCCCGGATGGAAGGTCTGCTCGTCGTCGGGCCGGACGGCAAATCGACGTTCAACCGGCTCAAGAAGCCCGCCCAGCGGGCCACCTGGTCGCGATTCCGTGACCAGATGAGATGGCTGGACCAGGTGGACGCGCTCGGCTACACCGACGCGTGGCTGGACGGCATCGCACCGCCGAAGATCGCCGACTTCGCTGGGGAGGCCGACGCCCAGAACACCGACTACTTGTCGCGCTACGAGGCGGTCAAGCAGGTGGCGTTGCTGGCGTGCCTGACGCACACCGCCCGGATGCGGGCGCGCGACGACCTGGCCGAGATGCTGTGCAAGCGGATGGCCTCCCACGTCAAACGGGCGCAGCGCAGCGCAGGCGCCGAGCCAGGAGAACCAGGCGGGGGACGTGTTGCACCGGCCGGCGTCGTCGGCCAGCCGCATGGGGCCGCCGAAGTAGCCGTGCGGCGGGCTGGTGGACTTCCAGCTCGGCGCGAGCGGCATCAGGTCGCCGAGCCGGTCCGGCCTGGTGACGAGCCAGGCCGCGCCACGCGGGCACAGCATCCACTTGTAGCCGTGCACGGCCAGGTAATCGGGACGCACGATCGCCGGGTCGAAGCGCAGCGCGCCCAGCGACTGCGTCAGGTTGACGAACAGTCGCGCGCCCACCCGATCGGTCGCCTCCCGCAGGCTGGCCAGGTCGAGCCGCTGCCCTTCCCTGCTGGTCACCTCGCTGACGGCGAGGAGCACGGTGCCGTGGTCCAGCGCGGCGATCAGGTCCTCCACCCGGGTCGCGCCGTCGCGGGCCGGGACGGCAACCACGTCGTGCTGTGCCAGCCACGGGAACAGGTTGCTGCGGAACTCCTCGGCCGCCACTACGACTCGGCCGCGCGGCAGGGATCCGGCGACCGTGGCGGCGGCCTCGGCGAGTGAGCCGAGCGTCGAGATCGTGGCGGGGTCGGCCCCGACCAGCGGGGCGAACAGGGTGCGGGGAAGAGTCCGCGGAAGTCCTCCGGGCTCATCGACGCGGCAGGGCGGCCACGCCCTCGATCTCGACGGTCAGCTCCGGGGCGGCCAGGGCCGTGACCACGGCGAGCGAATGGGCGGGCCAGTCGCCGTCGGGGTACCACTTCGCGAACGTCTCCGCCCGCGCCGCGCGGCAGCCTTCGACGTGTTCGGCGCCCGCGACCAGGGTGAACAGCTTCACCACATGGTGTGGCCCCGCGCCGAGCGAGTCGAGCAGCCGCTCGATGTTGGCGAAGATCTGCCGCGTCTGCGTCTCGGCGTCCGGGCCCGCGAGCGTGCCGTCCGGCAGCGCGCCCACCTGGCCGGAGATCATCACCAGCTCGTGGCCGGCCGGTACGGAGGCGAGGTGGCTGTACTGGCCGATCGGAGGGGCCAGCGTGTCGGGGTTCCAGCGGCGGATCATCGGTGAGCTCCTCCTCGGAGACCGGGTTTGAGACATGAGCACGCTAGGCAAGTGTGACCTGCCATTTCACGTGTCCGCATACTGAATTTCAGATAGTCGAAAAACGGTTTCATTCTGATGCGGTGCAGCGAGGCGACAGCGCACAGTAAACGGCCAAAGGGAGGTGACCGGATGCCACCGCAACCGAGCAACGCCGAGGTGCTGGCCCAGGTGGAGGCGCTGGCCGAGGACATGCTGGAGCTGCTGTCCGCGAGCGTCCGCCAGGCCAGCGAGAGCGGCTGGGAGGACCGGGTGACCGGCCTGTACGCGGAGTGGTTCGCACGCCGGGGCTGGCCGGTCATCCGGCAGCCGATCGCGTCGACCGGGCTGGCGGACGGCGAACCGCGGGCCGAGTGGAGGGAGAACCTCATCGCCTGGTTTCGCGGCCGCCGCGGGCGGCCTTGCATGGTGCTCAACGGCCACCTCGACGTCGTGCCGCGGGCGATGAGCAGGCGTGGACGCATCCGCCGTACGCCGGGGTCCGTGCCGACGGCCGGGTGTACGGACGGGGCTCTGTAGACATGAAAGGCGGCATCGCAGCCGGCCTGTGCGCGCTGGCCGCGCTGGAGGACCTCGGCGTCGAGCCGAACATCGACGTGGCCATCGAGCTTGTCGTCGCCGAGGAGACCACCGGCGTGGGCACCCGGGCAGCGGCCCTGGAGGTCCCGGATCCGGTCGCAGCCCTGATCCTGGAACCCACCGGCGGCGCGATCGTGCCGATCGGCACGAGCCTGCAGTTCTTCACCGTGGAGGTCACCGGGCGCTCCGCGCACACCTCGGCGCCGTGGCGCGGGGTGGACGCCTTCGAACGGCTGATCTGGGTGCGTGAGTCCCTGGTCGAGCTCGGCCGCAAACGGGGCGAGGGCTACCGGCATCCGCTGTTCGCGGACGTGCCGACCGCGATCCCCTTCGCCATCGGCACCGCGAGCGCGGGGAACTGGCGGGCGGCAGTCCCCGACCATGCCACGATGTCCGGCCGGATCGGGGTCGCGCCGGGCGAGCCGGTGGCGGCGGTGCGCGGCGAGTTCCAGCGCGTCCTCGACCAGGTCGCCGCCACCGACGACTGGCTGCGCGCGCACCCGCCGACCGTGCGCTGGGACGGCGAGGGCAGGACCGGGTGGGAGACGCCCGTCGAGCACGAGCTGATCGTCTCGCTCCGAGACGCGCACCGAGTTCGTCGAGGAGGACGCGGTGGTGCAGGCCGCGGGAGTGCTCGCCCTCGCCCTGCGAGATCTGACAGGGCGAGACCTGCCGGGGAGGCGGGCATGAGCGAGAAGACGGTGGCCTCCGCCGACGGCACTGCCACCGCGAAGGTGCTCAGCCGCCAGCTCGGCATCAAGCTCGGCACCTGCTACCACCTGCTGCGCACCTTGCTGGCCAGCGGCTACGTGGTGCGCCTGCCCGGCGGCCGGTACGACGTCGGCCACCGCGCGGCGTCGCTAAACAGGCACCTCCAGCGCAGGTCGGGACCGTCACCGGAGCTCGCGGTGATCCTGACCCGGCTGCACAACATGACGCACGAGACGTCCTACATCTCCGGCTGGCACCACGGGACGCTGACGCTGCAGCAGTACATCTCCGGGCTGCACGCGGTCAGCGTCGGCAATCTCGACGTGGGCTACACCGGGCACATGCACGCCCGTGCCTCCTGCAAGGCGGTGCTCGCTTTCCTACCAGAGGAGCAGGTGGCGGCGATGTTCAAGGGAGTGGAGCTCGCGGCGGTCACCCCGCGCACAATCGTCGACTACGACCACCTCACCGTCGAGTTGGCCCGGGTGCGCAGGCAGTCTGAGCCCGCCTACCCTCCGGATCCCCGGGACGCCCGGCCCCGGGGATCCGGCGCGCCGCGTCAGCGTTCGCTGGAGGCCGCGCGGTAGTGCAGGTCCTGCACGTACGGGGTCGCACTGATCGCGTACGGCGAGACCACCTTTGCCACCACGGCCGAGCTCCTGGTGACCGTTGCCGAAGCGGTGCCCGCCTTCAGCGGGAACGTCTTGGCGTACACCCCCGCGGGCGCGTCGTAGGTCTGCGTCGTGCCGCCGATCGTGATGGACACCTTGCCCGCCGCGGTGAGCATGGTGAGCACCTCGACGGTGTCGCGGGCCGCGCTGCTGCCAGCGCGCAGCTTCATCAGCTTGGTCTGCGCGTACGACGGCGTCGCCGCGACCGGCTGGACCCGGTGGGTCAGGTACGCCGTGTCATTGGCGATCTTCGGGCAGCCGAGCTTATAGCAAGTCAGGTAATAGGCGTTGATGTCCAGATAGGTCCAGCCGGCGTTCCTGGAGGGGGCGAACTGGGTGTTCTCCGAGTAGTCGTTCCAGGTGGCGAGCTGCACCCACTCCGCCTTGCCGTCGATGGCCCCCTTCCAGGTGGCCCGCAGGTTCTCGGTGTTGCCCGCCTCGTCGAACACGCTCTGGTTGGGACGCTCGTCCTGGACGGACACCGGCTGCATCCAGATCTTGCCCATGCCGTGGGCGCGGTCGATGTTCGTCTTCAGGCCGGCGTTGGCCGCGGGACTGCGGCTGCCCCAGTTCGAGAAGCCGTAGCTGATGGAGGCGAAGGCGTCGCGGTGCTTGTTGAAGTCGACGAACGTGGGCACCAGGGCGACCTTGATGTCGTGCTGCGTCTCCATGGTCTTCATCCAGTCCGACCACCAGGCGGCGGTGCGGCCTTCGGCCTTGAAGGGCGCGACGACGAGGCGGCCGTCGGCGAGCCGGTAGACCGACTTCGACGCGGCGAGCTTGGCCATGGCGGTGGCGAAGGCGGAGCTGTCGGTCGAGGCCAGACCGTTCATGTCGGGCATGAGCACGATCTTGAAGCCGGCATCCACGGCCTCGGCCGCCTTGACGAGGTCCTGCACCCGGGTCCACTGCGCGCTGGTCACGGAGAGGATGTCGACGGTGAAGCCGTCGATCGGATAGGGGCTGAAGTAGTGCGCGAACACCTTCTTGGCCGAGGCCCGCAGTGCCGCCGTGCCCGGCAGGGTGAAGGGCAGCGACCCGTCGGTCTGTTCGTTCCCGGTGCCCCCGGTGCCATCCGTGTAGGTGACCGTGAGTTTCGGTCCCCGGTTCCCGGTCTCGCGCGAGGACATCAGGACGGTCGTGGTGGCGTCGGTCCCGGTGAGGGCGAACGCGTACGTACCGTCACCCTGGACGGCCGAGGAGACATCCAGCTTGGCCGCCTGGCCGGTGGTGAAGCCGGTGTGCGAGTCGATGACCGGCGCGGTCAGGGCCGGACGGGTGTTCCAGGTGGTGGCGGCCTCCCGCCACCGGGCGGGCGGAGACGGTGCTGTCCGTCGTTCTGGCCGAGACCACGTCCAGCGTGACCTTGACGTCCTCGGCGTCCTGCGGGATGCCGGTGACCTTGAAGCGGGTCAGGGCGGCGCGCTGCCCGGCGGTGGCGCTGCCGCACGCGGTGCCGCAGACGCTCATCCAGGTCGCGGTCGCGAAGCTCTTGGCCGGCTCGGCCTGGCTGACGAACACGTCCTCCGCCGCGGCGAACGTCACGCTGACGGGGGCGACGGCGGACGCCTGCGCAGGGGCCACGGCGGCTGTCGCCAGCGTGGCGATGCCAGCCACCGCCGCCAGCAGCGTCCGATATCGGTTGACCATGAAACTCCCTTGGATCACGATACGGCTTCGCCTCGGCGGAGCTATCTTGCACATCAAAGATGGATCACTTTCGGGCCTGGGCGATGAGGGTCACCGTCGACATGAATTCAGGCCTCGACGATCACCAGTTCGAGGTGATCGTCACCATGGCTGGCGCCGGTCCCTGCACGAGCAGGTCAGCGAACCCTCGATGCCCGCCTTGGTCGTCGAAGATGGCCTGGATCGCGGCGTTCCGTCCGTGTCCCCCACTTGCCCCGCATTCCGCTTGGCCAGCACCCTGGGAGCTGGCCGCTGATGGTTACCGGGTCACGACGGCCGGATGCGGTAGGCCCGGATGACCGTCTGCTCCACCGTGTTGCCCGCCCCGTCCACCGCCCAGGCGCGCAGCGACACGAACCCGTCGCCGGCCGGGTGGCGCAGGACGGCCGCCGACCCGTGGACCTCGGCCTTGGTCCAGGTGGCGCCGTCGTCGTAGGAGACCTCCACCGAGAGCCGCTTGACGGGGCGAGCGGTGCTTCCCTCCAGCGGCTGAACGGTCACCGGCACGGTGAAGCGCCGTCCGGACGGGGCGGAGTTCTCGGCGTCGAGGGCGGGGCTGAAGCGTACGACCGACACGGGCAGTCGCGCGGGCGTGTCGCCCGCGACGTGCCCGGACCGGAACGTCCACATCCCAGACACACAGGTGGACAGCGTCGCGGGTGCTCCCCGCTCGCTCTCGACGACGAGACGGTAGGCGGCCTCCCGCGCGGGCACGGTGAAGCTCGTCCTGGTCTCCGGCTGCTCGCCGACGAGGGTGCCGTCGCGGTAGAGGGCGGTGCGCTGCGTGGATCGGGTGGAGGAGCCGAGCGATCCTCTGCCGTCGCCGTACATGAGCAGGTCGGTCGAGATGACGTCGCCGGTGCGGCTGACGCCGTTCAGGTTTTCCGCGCCCGCCCAGGGCAGCGCGGGCGAGAAGACGCCGCGGTTCCACAGCTCCGTGTATGTCCTCCCGGATCGGTAGACCGTGAAGGGCGAGTCGAAGCGGTTGAGCCGGCCGTCGGAGCCGTACTCGAACAGGTGACGCTGCCAGCGGATGCCGTCGTCGGTGTTGACGTACTCGGCCTGTTTGAACGGCGTGCCGAACGTGGTGGGCGAGAGGAAGGTGAAGACGGCGCCGTCGCGCGGCCAGGCGCCCCTGTAGGCGCGGGCCTCCGCGTCGGGCAGGTGGCGGGCGTAGTCGGTCTGGATGGCGGCCAGGTCCTGCTGCGCCACGCGCCGCTCGAATCCGTTGACCATGCCCCCAGAGTGGAACCAGGCCAGGCTGTAGGCGTACGGGCTGCCGGTCCGGGCGGCGGCCCACAGCCCGGCGACCTTGGTGCGTACGCCCGGATAGGCGTGGGCGGGGCCGAGCTGAGCGGTGTACCTCCCCTCGTAGGAGCTGCCGAGCCAGCCCCAGGCCCGCGACGTCCCGTCGTCCATCTGGTACTGGTAGACCATCTCGGACTGCAGCGAGACGGCGTCCGCTCGGGGAAGCGTCAGCGAGATCGGCCGGCCCAGCCGCGCGTCGGCGTCCAGGGTCTGCGACCGGTTCAGGTCGAGGCCCGGGTGGACGAGGAGCGTCTTGGTCTGCTCGTCGAGGATGGTGGTCCTGACCAGCCATCTGCCCTTGGGCAGCCGCACGGTGACCGGCCCCTCGGGGTTCTCCACGTCGATCGGCGTCTGAGCGGCGTCCATGGGGTACAGGGTCGCGAAGACGTCGGTGGCCGGACCGCCGTTCCTTCCGGTGAACGTGAGGGTGAGGTCGTAGCTCTCCTTCTCCTTGTCGACCCCGACCGGCGTGCTGAGGACCAGGTCACCGTCGCCGGTGGCGACGACGTGCCCGCTGAGGAGGCCGTCGGGCCCGCCGGCGCGGGTGTCGGAGGTGGCGACGGCCTCCGCCTGCCCGCCCGCGGGGACGGTCAGCGTCGCGGGTGCGACGCTGAAGGCCTTGTCGCCCCGCGCCTCCAGGCGCAGGGTCACCGGCTGCTGCTGGTGGTTGCGATAGACGATCTTCTTGCTGGCCGGCTGGTCGTCATCGTGCGGCCATGCCTGCTGTCCGAAGCTCAGCGCGGACGGCTCGACCGTCACGGCCTGGCGCGTGCCGCGGTCGGCGTCCACGAGCCCCGCGCCCTGCGCGAAGACCCCGATCCCCGGCAGCGGCCGGGCGGCAGCCATGAGGGCCGCCTTGAGCAGGTCGCCCTTCCAGTCGGGATGTGCCCCGGCCAGCAGCGCCGCGACGCCGGTGACGTGCGGCGTGGCCATGGAGGTGCCGGACATGGCGACGTAGGAGCCGTCGCCTGGGCTGTCCTTGCCGCGGGCCGCGGTGATGTCCACGCCGGGGGCGGTGATGTCCGGCTTGAGGCCGTCGTCACCGGCGCGCGGCCCGCGGCTGGCGAACTCGGCCTGCGCGCCGGACTTGCTGACGGCGCCGACCTGCAGCGCGGCGTCGGCGGTGCCGGGTGAGATGAGCGTGCGATCGGCGCCGTAGTTGCCGGCCGCCGCAACGAACAGGGTGCCGTAGCGCTCGCTGAGCGTCTGTACGGCCTCCTCCAGCGGGTCGGTTCCGGGGGTGTCGGGGCCACCGAGGCTCATGTTGACGACTCTCGCGCCTTGCTCGGCCGCCCATTGCATGCCCGCCAAGATGGCCGAGTCCGCGCAATAGGTCGACTCGCACACCTTGCCGTCCAGCAGCGTCACGCCGGGCGCGACACCACGGTATCTGCCATCCGATGCGGCGCCGCTGCCCGCGATGGTGGAGGCCACGTGGGTGCCGTGGCCGATCACGTCGCGCTCGTCCTGGATCTCAGTGAAGTCGGCCCGCGCCGCGACCCGCCCGGCGAGGTCGGGGTGGGTGGCGTTGATCCCGGTGTCGAGCACCGCCACCTTGACGCCGGCGCCGGTGTGCCCGCGCTCCCACGCCTGCGGCGCGCCGACCTGCTTGACGCTCACGTCCAGCGTGATCCGTCGGCGCCCGTCGAGCCAGATCTTGCCCGTCCCGCTAGCGAGTGCCTGCCACGTCCGTGTGGCCTCGCCCTGGCGCTGCCGTACGGCGAAGCCGCGCACCGCGGCCAGCGACCTGTACCCGCTCATCGCGCGGACGGCCGGTGCGGGACCGGAGGCGCCGGTCACGAGCAGAGGAAGATCCTTGCGGCTGTCGTCGTATCCGAGCTCCAGCAGTCCGGTCACGTCGAACAGCCGGGGATCCAACCGTCCGGCCCGCACCAGGGGCGCAGCGTCGTCGGGTAAGACGCGCAGCCGTCCCCGCACCACGTCGGTGAGGAAGGTGACCTGCTCCCTGCCCTCGCCCGGCTCGACCGCCGCGCTCGTGGGGCCGGTCACGGTCACCTTGTCGCCGGTGACCAGCGTGACCGTCCGCACGCTGGTCACCGGCTGGTCGCCGGCCGCCGCGACGGCCTGTGACGGGGCGGCCGGCTCCGCGGCCGCTTGTGGCAGGGCGGCCGACTGGACGGTCATGGCCGCGGCGAGCACGGCGACACCAGCCCACCTTGTCGTTCTTTGCACTCAGTTCTCCGATCATCAGGGAGATATCACTACGTAGTGGGCTGATTAGGTTTAGTTCCACGGCATGTCAGGAACGTCCGCAGGACAGCGGAGACCGGGGCCGGGGTCAGGCGCGTTGCGCACCCCCGTTCTCACGCATCCATTCCGGGGCGAACGCCAAGGCCCACATCCGCATCGTCGCCAGCGACACACCGGCCCAGAACCCACTCCCGCAGACTGCATCGTGTCTAGTGCGGCCAGTGCCGCCAACGCGCGCTCGCTGCAGAACAGCCGGGCGGGTCCCTCAGCCGTGGGTGTTTCAGCCGCGGGCGGGGCCGGTTCGCTCTGGTTCGGGGACCACGGGGGGCAGCGTGTCGGTCCACTCGGAAACTCGGACCGTGGTCGTCCCCTCCTTGTAGATCTTGCCGTCCTTGCCACTGTGGTAGCTGCGGCTGACGACGAGCGAGGTTTCCGGGTCGATGATGACCTTCAGGTCCACGCCGAGGTCGGAGATCTCCAGGCCGTCGCCGGCGCGGCCCAGGTCGTCCTTCATGGTGCCGATGCTCTTCACGATGGGAATCGTGGCCAGCGCCCGGAAGGCCGCGGCGCGAACCTCCGGTGGAGCCGGCAAGTCGCCCAGCAGGTTGACCAGGGAGTTGGCCACGAACCACTCGCGTGCGGCGGGATCCGCATCGCCATCGCCGTTGTCGACCTTGTCGGCGATCCACGCCTTCAGCGCCTCCGGATCGGTCGGCAGCTTCTCAATCTGGGAGAAGCTGACGTGGTTGTCGGCCAGGGAGAACGTCTTGGAGCCCTTGGCCGCGTAGACGGTGTCGCCCTCGTCGGAGGGCACCCATGCCTGCCCATCGCGCCTGACCCAGCTTTCGGAGGACTTCGTGGGAAGTGTCTTCTTCCCGGCACGCACGCTGTGGTCGGCCTTGATATGCCAGTAGGTCCCTGAGCCGGACCTGTTCTGCGCGGTGGAGGCGGCCGCGAGCAGGATCTGAGTGCTGGACAGTTGCGCAGGCACAGCCGACGCACTGTGAGGCGTTCCGTTCGGCGAACCGGTGGTCACCGCCACAGGCGTTCCGCTGGTGGTGATTACCACGGCCACAGCTGCGGCCGCGGCCGCCGTGAGGCCCATACCTCCGGTCAGCCAAACGAAGCTCCTGCGCCTCGGTCGTGCCTGGGCGTTTTGGAGCCGGAGCCGCCCTTCGCGTACGACGGTGTCGGAGGGATCGGGCTTGTGCAGCATCTTGCTGATCATCTCCAGTTCGTTCATGGTTCGATGTCCTTCAGTTCGATGCGGAGCTTCTTTCGGGCCCGGCTGAGCCGGGAGCCGACAGTGCCGTACGAGATCCGCAGGCTCTGTGCGATCTCCTCATGGCTGAGCTGGCCGAGCGCCATCAGCAGCAGCACGTCCCGCTCGCCTCGGGTCAGCTTCATCAGCGCCTTCGCCAGCTGAGGCTGCAGTAGTTGGGCGCTGACCGCGCTGACCACCTGGGTCTCGTGGCTGTCGGCATCCCGTTCCGCCCCCACGCGAGCCAGGGCTCGGTAGTGGCGGGCCTCCTTGCTGCGGTGCCGCGCCACGAGGTTGGTGGCGATCCCGAACAGCCAGGGCCGCAGGCCGCCACGCTTGGGGTCGAACTTCTCTCTTCCGCGGAGAGCGACGAGGAAGGTTTCGGCGGCCAGGTCGTCGGCGGCCTGTACGTCCAGCCGTCCGGCGATGTACCGGTAGATGTCTCGGAAGTGCCGGTCGTAGACGGCCGAGAAAACGGCGGGATCACGACCGGCCTGGGCGGCGAGCTGGGCATCTATGACGTCCTCGACCGCGCCTGGTCCAGGGGTCACGTGTGGGTCTCCGTCATGCGGGCACCTCTCGGGATCGGCGATACTCACCTGAACTTCTTCCAACCGCCCGATCGCTTTCCCGCATGGTGCCGTACGGTCCGACGCTCACCGTGGCTCAGGTCTCCGGGCCGGCGGACCGGATATCGGGTCAGCGGTTGCGGGCGCTGGTCTTTTGACGGCCTTCGCGAGCGTGCTGTCGTGACGCCGGTGCAGTCTCGGCGGAGGGAAACATCAAGAGATGAACCGCTCCGACTTTGATGGAGACTCCGCTGAAGCCGGGACGCTTCAGGTGTATTGGCGGCCGGCGTCGGAGTGATGAACCAGGCCCGGCGGGGCGTCCGGTGCGGCCTGGACCCCCGGGTCGACGCGGTCGTGCCCACCACCGGCATCCGCGACCGTGAGCTCGCGGCGGCGATTTCCGAGCTGAAGCTCGTCAAGGACGAGTGGGAGATCGCCCAATTGCAGGACGCGATCGACGCCACCGTCCGCGGCTTCGAGGACGTCGCCCGTGTGGTGCCGGCCGACCGCGGCGTGTCCGAGCGCCTCATCGAAGGCGTCTTCGGCTTGCGCGCCCGCCACGACGGCAACGACGTCGGATACGGCTCGATCGTCTGTGCCGGCCCGCACGCCACGATCTTGTGCTGGAAGCGCAACGACGGCCTCACCGTGCCCGGCCAGTTGCTGCTGATGGACATGGGCATAGAGAACAACCACCTCTACACCGCCGACGTGACGCGCACCCTGCCCGTCTCTGGAGCCTTCTCCCCGCTCCAACGCGAGGTCTACGACATCGTCTACGCTTCCCAGCAGGCCGGTATGGAGGCCATCAAACCAGGCGTGAAGGTCGCCGACGTTCACCTCACCTGCATGCGTGTGCTCGCCGAGGGACTGGCTGAGCTGGGCGTGCTGCGGGTAAGCGCCGACGAGGCGATGGATCCCGCCTCCATGCTCTACCGGCGCTGGACGCTGCACAGCTTCGGCCACATGCTCGGCATCGACGTACACGACTGCGCCGCAGCCCGCCCGGACCACTACCGCGAGGGCGAACTCAGCGCAGGCAACGTGCTGACCGTCGAACCAGGGTTGTACTTCCAGCCCGAGGACGACATGGTGCCGGCCGAACTGCGCGGGGTCGGCATCCGGCTGGAGGACGACATCCTGGTCACTGCCGAGGGCGCGGTCAACCTCTCTGTCGGCCTGCCACGGCGGGCCGAGGAGGTGGAAGCCTGGCTCGCCACCCAGCGGGACGCCGGCCCGCGACTGCCCTGAACCCCGCCGCCACATCATGACGACGAATGTGAACAGGAATGCCATGCCGATACCAGTGGACGTGGCCCGCGCCCGCCATGCTTATCTTGGGTTCTCGGCCCCTTATCGCAGGTCAGAGCGAGATGATCTTGTCAGGCAGGTAAGGCACGGTGCTGAACCGGGCAGCCATAAGACGTCGTCTCATTTGGCGAGTCGGCGGTTGCAAATGACGGCGGCGGCGATGGCGACGACCGGGTAAGTGCCCGGCTCGCCGCTTGAGGCGACGGCGGAGCCAACGACAGTCCCTGACTGTTCTCCCCTCAGTCGGCCAGGTAGGAGATCGAGCGAACCTCGTAGCCGGCGTTCCTGGAGCCGCGTACGTGCATCGGCATCGCGCTGCCCTCATAGGAGTAGGCGCACGAGTAGCCCTGCGGTTCCTTGCTGCAGCCCTGGAAGAAGTGGGTGGCGCCGCGCGGGCCGTAGGTGACCTTGAACAGTTTCTGCACCGTGGTGGAGGTGGCGACCTCGATGCCGCTGTACTCGTCGCCGCGCTTCCAGGCGGCGAAGAGATGCTTGGCCACGGTGGGCGGCTCGGTGATGTGCCGCGACAGGTAGACCTTGCTGACCTTCGAGTCGATGACCACCATCGCGATGCCGTCAAGCCCGCCGGGCACGCGCACGCTTGTGTGCACGAACCGGCACACGTTGCTGGAGCAGCCGTCGAAGCGATCGGGTGCGCGGTAGACGTAAGCGAAGATCGTCTTGACCGCAGCGGGGGTGGCCGCCTTCGCCGCGGCCGCGCGGTCGGCGGCCAGCCAGGCGCGGAACAGCTTGTTCGCCACCGTGCCGGGCGCGGGCGTCCCCGCCGAGGACCAGTCGTTTGAACACGCTGCGACGCTAAGGGTGGCGCCTTGCGCAGGGATTGAGCCTGGCTTGCAGTGGTCCGGGCGGCTTGCGGCGGTTGCGATCACCCGGCTGGCACGCACTGACGATTTCGCCGCCTGACGGTTCGCATCAAGCAGGCAGGACGAGGGACGGTCTTTCGAGCAGGCTTCTCAGCCCCGCGGGCTCAGGCCCGCCACGGCCAGCCGGAACAGCCGGTCCGCGCGGGCCGCCGGGTCAGGGTGGTGCTCCGTCGCGAGGACGACGCCGACGATCAGCGCGATCAGGTCGGCGACGGTGACACCTTCCGCCACTGCCCCGTCCTGCACGGCGCGCTGCAGCAGGGGGTTCCCCGCCTCTGCCATCATCGCCGAGCAGGTGTTCTCGTGTACGGGGTCGGGCTCGGCCCCGTCGTAGGCCAGTGCCGCCGCCAGCCCTCGGGCCGCGACGCAGTAGGCGACGACGTCACTGAGCCATTCCAGGAGCGCATCGCGGCTGTCGCCCTTGTCTGTTAGCTCGCGGGCGCGGGTGGCCAGGGCCTCGATGCGTTGATGGGAGACCGCCTCCAGCAGCGCCCGGCGGGTCGGGAAGTGGCGGCGTACGGTGGCCGAGCCGACCCCCGCGATGCGCGCGATCTGTTCCAGGGAGGCGCCGGCCCCGTGCGCGGCGACCTCCTCCTCAGCCACGGTGAGGATGCGCGCGTAGTTGCGCCGGGCGTCCGCGCGCTGGCGGTCGGGCATGGGCGTCATCTCCAGGGTTGCTAAATGGCGGGGCCCGCCATATCTTATCGCACAGAAAACGGCGGCCCCCGCCGTTTATAGCCCTGAGGAGCACCATGTCTGCAGATTCCGCACCCGTCCTGGTCACCGGCGCCACCGGCAGGCAGGGCGGCGCCACCGCTCGTGCCCTGCTCGCTGCAGGCGTTTCCGTACGCGCTCTGGTGCGTTACCCCGACACCGAGCGAGCCAAGGCCGTCGAGGCGCTAGGCGCCGATCTGGTCACCGGTGATCTCCACGATCGCGATTCGGTGGTGCGGGCCGCCAAGGGTGTCCGCGCCGTCTTCTCTGTTCAGATGCCCGCCATGGCCGCCAAAGGTTTCGATTTCGATGGAGAGGTGGCCCAGGCCGTCAACCTCATCGAGGGCGCGCAGGCTGCGGGAGTGCCGCAGTTCGTACACACGTCCACCAGTGGCGCCGGTCAGCACACCGAGGCTCCTGGCTGGATCGCAGGCCGCTGGGGCTCCTTGGACGCCAGTCTGGGAGCCAAGAGCACGATCCAGGACCGGGTTCGCGCGGCTGGCTTCTCCCGCTGGACGATCCTCAAGCCGGGTTTCTTCATGGATAACTTCCTGCCGTCCATGGCTTTCCTGTTCCCGCGGGGTGTTGAAGGAGGTCTGGTGAGCGTCGTGAAGCCGGACACCCGGCTGTCCCTCGTCGCGGTGGACGACATCGGCAGCGCAGCCGCCGCAGCCATCGCCGAGCCGGAGCGGTTCCACGGGGTCGAGCTGGAGCTGGCGAGCGACTATCTGTCGATGACGGAGGTCGCCGAGGTTCTCTCCCGCGCGCTGGGCACGCACCTGTCCGCGCCGGACATGACCGAGGAGCAGGCACTCGCCGCCGGAATGCCGGCGATGGGCGCCTCACACGAGTGGATGAACATAGCCGGCCAGCCGGCCCGCCCGCAGTACGCCAGGGACCTCGGCCTTTCGCTCACCAGCTTCGAGGAATGGGCTCGGCAGCACCTGCGGCCCGCGGCTTGACACAGAGGGGGCGGCCGGCTGCTCGGCGTCATCCCGGACCTGGTCCTCATCCCTACCCTGGCCATCGTCTTGCTGATCTCAGCCGTCAAGATGGCCCGCCACGCCTGACTGCTGCGCACCTACTTGCCTTACGTGCCTGACACGCCTTTAAGCAGCTGACCATCTATTTCGCTTGACAACCCAAGATAACGATCACTGCCGCTCCTCGTCCGGGGCGCGACCGCGACCGGCGTCTGGGCGAGCGGCGCTGCACCAGCTGCGCTGACCGCTGCCAGCCGTGTGAAGTCATCGTTGACCTGCGGTTCGCCAGTTGTATCTGGGGTGGTCACTGGTCTTGCTCTCTCATTTCAAGTGGCGATTTCGGGGAACGGGACGACAGCGTAGGTGTCGCGCCGACTGTCGGCCGCGCGCATTCCCGGTGACGGGAGTCCATGAGACGACCCCCGGAAAACGTGGCGCGCGGCTGGTTCCTCGGGCAGCATCGGGGTGTCTGCCACGTTCGACATCCTGATCCGGAGCGGCGATGTCAGAAGAGAACGGTTTCTCACTGCGGATCACCCCGGCCGGGGCCGACGTCGATCCGGCGGAGGTCGAGGAGCTGGCCATCCAGTTCCGCCGGGACCTGATGGCGTCGGGGATCTCCGGGGTCACGCGGGCGGTGGAGGGGCCGGCCCCTGACGGGACCCGGTCGGCCGAGCTGCTCGCCGCCGGGATCGGCTTCCTGGTGACGGGACTGTCCACGGCGGCGTCCGTGGCGCAGATCGCGGACTACGTCCAGCGGTGGCGGCAGGCGCATCCACGTCGTCGCCGGGTCCTGGTCTCCGTCGAGGCCGGTGCTACGTCTGGTGGTGCGGCTGCTTCCGGTACGGCCGGCCGGCGGAGCGCGCTTCTGGTGGCCAACGCGGTCTACCAGGATCCCGGGCTGAGCCGGTTGCGTTCGCCGGTCTCCGACATCATGGCGCTTGCCCAGGTCCTCGGCGAACCGGGCATCGGTGCCTTCGATGTCGAAACGCTCACCGATGCCAGTGAGTCCGTGTTGCGCCGCCGGGTCGCGGCTCTCTTCGCCGACCGGCGGTCTGACGACGTCCTGCTCCTGCACTTCTCCTGTCATGGGCTCAAGGACCAGCGGGGTCGGCTCTACCTGGCGGCGGCCGATACCGAGCTGGACTCGCTCGCGGCGACCGGGCTGCCGGCGTCGTTCATCTCCGAGCAGATGAGCGAGTCCGCGTCGCGGTCGATGCTGCTGGTGCTGGACTGTTGCTACAGCGGGGCGTTCGCGCGCGACACTCCGGTGCGCGCGGACCGCACCGTCTACCTCGGGGACGAGTTCCGCGGGGGTGGGTCCGGGCGTACGGTGCTGACCGCGTCCAGCGCGACCGAGTACGCGTTCGAGGGCGGCCGGCTCACCTCCTACGAGGCTCAGCCGTCCGTTTTCACCGAAGCGCTGGTACACGGGCTCAGGACCGGGGGCGCCGATCTGGATCACGATGGTGAGATCACCGTTGACGAGCTGTTCGACTACGTCGCCCGGCGCGTCCGCGAGGCCGGGGTCGGGCAGGTGCCGCGTAAGTGGAGCTTCGAGACGACCGGGGCGCTGGTGGTCGCGCGCAGCGTCCGCCCGGCCGTGCTGCCGGAGGAGGTCCGCGCCGATCTCGGCAGCGATCGGCCCGTGCTGAGGCTGGAGGCGGTGCGAGCGCTCGCCGAGCTGCTGGCCGGGGGGCGCGAGGGCTATCGGCGGGCCGCCCGTGAGGCGCTCGCCGGGTTACGCGACGACGATGACAGCAGGCAAGTGCGGGAGGCCGCCGCTGCCGCCCTGGGTGACGTCGCGCCGCCCCGGCTGTCCCCGCCCGCCGTACCTCCGCCCACAATCGAGACGCCTGAGGTCGAGGCGCCTCAGGTCGAGACGCCATCGCCGTCGCCACCCGGCAGCGCCCCGGTGGCCGTCACGAAGCGCCGACGCGTGTTGGTCTTCGGCGCGATCGGCCTCGTCGTCGCCATCGCCATCGCCGCGACGATCGGTACCTTCTCCGCACTGCCCAAACAGCGCACTACAGAGAGCGGCAACGGCCCGGCAGGCTTCGGGGCGACGCTGGGGATGATCACGCTGAGTCACGACGGCTCGATCGAGTCCGCCGAGCTGAGCCCCGACGGCCGCTGGGTGGTCACGCTCGACCCGCCGGTCGACCAGGCCGCCGCGCAGATCGCGAGGTTGTGGGACACATCGACCGGCCAGAAGGTGGCGACGTTCGACACGGACCACGACGTCGTCTTCAGCCCGGACGGCAAGCTGGTCGCCGCTGCCTACTTCGACGGCAAGCGCGAAGTCACCACGGTGGACGGCGAGTCGCTGGGTGTCCTCTCGGGTGGCACGACGACCGTCTCGCTGCGTAACACCAGCAGGGGCGACGTCATGGCCTCGTTAACCGGCCACCAGGGGGCGGCCGTGGCGTTCAGCCCGGACAGCAAGACCGTCGCCACGGCCAGCGCGCTCGCCACCGACCAGCCCTTTGACGCGCCGATCCGCTTGTGGGACCCCTCGACGGGCAAGCTGCTGGCCACGTTGACCGGCCACCATAACGGGATCCAGAGCATGGGGTTCAGCCAGGATGGGAAGGTGCTGGTCACGGGTGCCGCCGGCGGGGTGACGAAGGTGTGGGACGTGGTCGGCGGCAAAGCCACGGCGACGCTGGACAACGCTTCATCCCCGGTGTGGATCAGCCCCGACGGCAAGACGCTCGCCGACACGCTGCCGAGCGGCAAGGACGGATTCGAGCTGAGGCGCGTGCCCGACGGGAAACGGCTGGCTTCGGTCGCCAAGGCCGGGCGCTTCGCCGGCTTCACGCCCGGCTCCAAGGCGTACGCGACCGACAAGGACGGGGGCGTCCGCCTCTTCGACCTCGCGACCGGGAAGGTTCGCGCGACTCTGACCGCGATGGTGCGGGGCGATCTGGCGTTCAGTCCGGACGGCAAGCTCATCGCCGCCGTGACGAAGGAGGGCGAACCGGCTCTGTTCGATGCCGCGACCGGTCAGGGGCTCACGCCGCTGACCGGCCACACCGGCAAGGTCACCGACCTCACGTTCACGGCGGACGGACAGGCGCTCTTCACCACCGGGACGGACAAAACGGTGCGAAAGTGGAACGTCAAGCGCTGATCATGGCCAGAGATCGGCCGGGTCGCTCAGCGGACGGCTCTGAGAGCGTCGATTATTGCGCCTGCCGAAAACTACATCCATGCAGTTCAAGTGGCATGTCGGTATGCGCGGTGGTCTCCGCCGAGACAATCGCCATCGCGCGATCGGCCAAAACGCCTGGCGACGCTATCGATGCAACATGCCTTCAAGATCGGTCAACATGCCTTACGCGCCTGAAAAGATCATCTCATCTCTGACCTGCGAGAAGAGGTCAAGAACCCCAGATAACGATCGCACGCGCAGCGACCGTTATCTGGGGTTGTCAAGCGAACCGGCTGGTCAGCCGCTTGGAGGTCTGTCAGGCACGTCAGGCAAGTAGGCTTCCCGCAGTTGCCGCGCCGGTGGATCGTTGAGAGCTTGACCAGCCGTTCTCTGTCAAGTGCTGCGTGTTGACCAGAGAGCTTGCGATCTTCCGTGAGCGCGCGCTCGGCTATGAAGGGTTTGGCTGGTGTGGCCGGGTGCGGTGGGAGCGCCATGGCCAGGGGCGGGAGGTTCTGGACGGTTGGCCAGCCAGCGCAGTAGACGAAACGCGCGTTCGCTGATGGTCTCGCTGCCTAGCAGCGCTGCCAACAGGATGGTCACCATGATGACCGTCTCCAGAACTCCGAGCGCAAGTCCGAGCAAGGGGTGGGCGAAGGAGACGCCGGCGGGGGCGCCCAGCACGCCAGCGGCAAGGCCCACCTGACTCCAGATTGGTCGGGGCGCGCTGACGGCGGGGACGTTACTGGCCGGTGTCGGGGTGGTCATCGTCACGGCGCTGGACATGATGGAGGTGATGCGCCGACTGCTGGCCGAGGGCTGGGAAATCAGCGCCGAGGACGTGGCGCAGTTGTCGCCCTACCTGACCGCGCATATCGGCCGGTTCGGCCTGTACGCCACCGACGTGCTGCGGCTGCGCCCCGACGACTTCGACCCCGACCTGCCCGAGATCGACTTCACCGCTCTGGCTGAGGCTGCCTGAAAGGGGCTGGCCGAGCGTGCGACCCGCGGGGAGCGAGCGCTCCGCCCACTCCACCTCAGCCAGCGATGGGGTGAACAACTCCGCCAACTCCCGAGCAGACACCGCCCTCACGAACCTCGGATAGGCCGTCCGATCGATCGACGCCACCCGAACCCCCGGAAACCGTTACCAACCAGCGCGAACCACCAGATCCTAACGACCGGTGATCAGCCCGCGGCCCGTTTCGTCTTCCGGTGACACCCCAGGTAGGCGCCAGGCGTCGATGTCGGCCTGGCCACAGCTTGGCAGCTGACGATCGCGCTGGCTCAGCCGGAAGTTCTCGAGATGCGGCCACGACCAGGGGTCCCGGTAGCAATGAAGAAATTTCCAACGAAATAGCCCCTGAACTGGGGAAACGGTTGCATTTGACGAGTTAGTGATCACTGCCGCTACGTTCGTTCCGGTTTCGTCCGGTACGGCAGGTAGAGGTGGTGCGTTTGTCCGAGAAGATGTTCTCCGAGGAGCAGCTGGAGCAGCTGCGTTCGTACCCGGAGATCGCCAGCGATGAGTTGATCCGGTATTTCACGCCGACGGCGGCGGATGTGGCGTTCGTCGATCCGGGCAAGGGGCGGGGGACCATCGACCAGCTGGGCATGCTGGTTCAGCTGTGCACGCTGCCCTGGCTCGGGTTCGTGCCCGACGACGTGGCCGCGGCACCGGCCGTGGCGGTAGCGCGGGTGGCCGAGCGGCTGGGGGTGACCCCGGCGGCGCTGCGGCTGTACGGCAAGCGCGATCAGACCCGCTCTGATCATCTGGGCCTGATCGCCAAGTATCTGGAGTGGCAGACCGCGCCGGCGGGCAGCCAGGCGATGAAGGAGCTGGAGCAGTTCCTGCTGGACCGGGCGATGGAGCACGACTCGCCGACGCTGCTGTTCAACCTGGCGCGCGAGTATCTGATGGCGGCCAAGGTGATCGGGCCCGGCGTGCTCATCTTGGCCAAGATGGTCGGCACGGCGCGCAAGGCGGCCTCGGATCTGACCTCGCAGCTGGTGGGGCATCTGCTGACCGCTGAGGTCCGCTCCGACCTGGAACGGATGCTGGCCGTCGATGAGGGGTTGGGGATGACCCGGCTGGAGTGGTTGGTCAGCCCGGCCCGGGACGCCTCGGCGACGTCGGTGAAGACGTCGATCGACAAGCTGACCTGGCTGCGCGCGATCGACGCGCATCAGATGGATGTGTCGGTGCTGCCGAACGAGCGGCGCCGGTTCCTGGCGCAGGTGGCGCGCCGCTCGACCAACCAGGGGCTGGAGCGGCGCAAGGAGCGTAAGTTCCCGATCCTGCTGGCGTTCGTCGCCCAGGCCGCGGTCGACCAGCTCGATGAGGTGGTGTCCCTGTTTGACCAGGCCGTCAGCGCGCGGGAGTCGCGGGCGAAGTCCAAGACGGATGAGGCGCTGGTCGAGCGGGCCAAGAAGGGTGAGGCCCGGCAGCTGGTGATGGACGTGATCCTGCCGGTGCTGGCCGATCCGTCGATCCCTGATGATGAGGTGGGCGGGATGCTGCGCGAGCGGATCGGCATGCAGCGGCTGCGGGAGATCACCTCCGATGCGTGGAAGCCGCTCCCCCGGGACCACGGCCGGCTGTCGGAGCTGGAGTCCTCCTACACCTACCTGCGCCAGTTCACGCCGAACGTGCTGGCCGCGATCGACCTCCAGGGCGGGCCGGGCATGGCCGGCGCGAGGCCAACACGGTCATCGTTGACCACCACTACGGCTTGGAGTTGGCCAAGGTGTTCGGCGGTGGCACCATGAGCTCCTCCGACGGCCAGCGCTTCCCGGTCCGCGGCAAGACGCTGACCGGCCGGAACATGGTCATTCACGGTGGTCAGGTGCTGTCCACGTACACCCATGTCTCCGATCAGTGGTCGACGTACGGCACGAAGATCATCGTGCCGACGGCGCGGGAGGCGCACTTCGTCCTGGACGACTTCCTGGGCAACGCGACCGACCTTCCGATCGCCGAGCACGCGACCGATAGTCACGGAGCAACGTTGATCGACTTTGCGTTGTTCGACCTGGTCGGCAAGGCGCTGACCCCGCGGTTGCGGGATCTGACCCGGGTCACCCTGGTGCGGGAGGAGACTCCGACCGAGATCGCCAAGCGCTATCCGCATGCCGGGCCGCTGCTGGGCGCGCGCTGGAACGAGGACCTGGTGGCCGGCTGCTGGCCGGATCTGCTGCGGATGGCCGGGTCGCTGAAGTACGGGCAGGCCACCGCCTCGCTGATCGTCGGCAAGTGGTCGGCCGCTTCGCGGCAGAACACCCTGGCCGCCGCGCTGAAGGAATGGGGCATGCTGCGCAGGACCGTCCACCTGGCCAAATACCTGTCGGACCCAGCATTCAGAAGGAAGATCTCCCGTCAGCTGAACAAGGGCGAGAGCCTGCACGCGCTGCGCCGTGACCTGCACTACGCCCAGTAGGGCACGATCACCCGCCCGCATCTGGAGCAGCAGACCGAGCAGGCGTGGTGCCTGACCCTGCTGACCAACTCCGTGGTCGCCTGGACGACAGAATATTATTCCAGAGCGGTGCTGGAGCTGCGCTCCCAGGGCCGGGAGGTGAGCGACGAGATCCTGTCGCACATCTCGCCCGGCCACAGCGACAACATCAACTTCTTCGGCGTCATCAATGTTGACGTGGAGGCGGAGCTGGCCAAGCTCGACACCAGCGGCTGGCGGCCGCTGCGGCCCGCGCAACTTCGCGAGCTGGGGCTGACGCCCTGACAGGTTCTGCGCCGCGCCTTCCGCAGGGAGGGGGCGCAGGCGGTTGATCGTAGGGGTGGCTTGCGCCGGGCGCGGGCCACCCCCTGGGTACCTACGGCCCGTTCTGGGTGAGCGCGGCGATGACGTGGAGCATGCCGTAGGCGGCCGTCATGGTCTCGGCGTCGAAGGCGCCGGTGCGCCCGCTCCGGGTGAGGCCGGACAGGAGAGCGGCCAGGTCCGCCGTGCGCGGCTGGTGCAGGTCGACCTCGAGGCGGAGCGGCTGTGGCACCGAGGCCGGTGCTGTGGTGGCGTGCGATCGCATCGCCTGGCTGGCGCCGCGCTGCAGGCGTTCGTGCGCTTCGTCGGGGTGCATGCCGTCGGCCGCGTGCTGGCCGAGACCGCGTTTGACCGGCACGGTGCGGCCTGGGGCGCCGGGGCTTTGAACTCCGCGTATGCCGCCTCATCGCCGCTGGCCAGCACGACGGGCACGCCGTAGGAGCCGGCCAGTAGCGTGTTGATACCGATCTCGCCGTGCGAGGTGCCGTTGATGCGGACGTCGAGGACGGCGTCGGCCATGGTGTGGGCGAGCACCGCGCCACCGGTGCCGGCGCGGGCGTGGTAGCCCACGAACATCGCCGCCTGGGCACCGGCCTGCAGGCCGGCCATGCCCCGAGATCCTGCACCCGCACGCCTGCGGGGGAAGCGATGAGATGTGGTGCGGTCGGCTCACGGGCAGAGCCCGGCCTGTCGGCCCTGCAGGGTGGGTCAGAGCCAGCGCCGCACCTGAGCTCGGTAGCGCTGGTAGTCGGCGCCGAAGCGGTCGAGCAGGTAGGCCTCTTCGGCGCGGATCACCCACCGGTAGGTGGCCAGCATGCACAGCGGTGCCACGATCAGCGGCCACCACGACCCGGCGCAGAGGCCGGCGCCGACGAGGGCGACCGACAGTCCGGTGTACATCGGGTTGCGGCTGACCCGGTACGGGCCGGCCACGACCAGCCGCGACACCGGCAGGTGCGGCGCGAGCGTGGTGCGGTGTGCGAGCACGGTCACCACACCGGACAGGCCCAACCCCAGCCCCGCCACGACCAGAACCAGCCCGGCGTAGGTGAGCCCCGGCAGCGACAGCGGCAAGGGCAGTACCCACTGGTGCACCGCCAGCGCCGCAGCCAAGGAAAGGCCGTACAACAGCGGCGGCGCCTTGACCTGCACCGCGGCGCCGCGGGCTAGGGCCGGGGCGTTCATAGCCGGATCCCCACCGAAATCGAGCAGCTCTGGTCGGATGCAGCGACGGCGATGCCCTCAACGAGGTGCTGCGGTGACACGTTCTTCGGTTTCATCCCGACCTCCGATGGCAGTTGCACTGTGTTCGTTGCAGTGATCCTGCGTTGTGCGCAGTGATAGTGTGCGGAAAGCCTCAGTGCGCGGCTTGCGTCCGAGCATTCGTTCGACGAAGTCGTTGCGGGCCCAGACGACCTCGTTCTCCCGCTCGTATTCGAGGAACTCCACTCACGCTGCAGCGGCGGCGATATCCAGACTTTTCATCCGCGCCCTGTTGGTCATCATCTTGGCGAGCAGCCGGCCGGCGATCGGCAGCCGGGCGAGGCGGATCATCACGGACCGAAGCAGCAACTCGGCGCGGTTGCCTGGGGTGAAGAAACCGCGCATGCTCACACCGCTGCCGAGGTGGTGGTCGATGAACGGGCGCAGGTGGTCCTCCCAGTCCTGCAGCGCTCGTGGCACGTCGTGCGGGTGGCGTTCCAGCATGGTGCCGAGCAGGTCCGCCCCGGCCAGGCCGGTGGATGCCCCCATGCCGGAGTAAACGGTCAGGCACCACGCGGCGTCGCCGACGAGCACGACTCGGCCGCGGTGCCAGTGGTCGAGGTGCACCTGCTCGGCGGAGTCGAACAGGTGGTCCGGGGCCTTCTCGAACTGGTCGAGCAGCCAACCGAGCGTGGAGCCGGTGGGCTCGGGGCCGTAGGCGGCGCGCAGCGAGTCGATGGCCGGCCGGGTGAACTCGGCGTCCACGTCGTCGGTGCGGTAGGAGAACAGCACCGACGGCGGACGGTCGGCGAATGAGAACACCCACGCCGATCGGCCCGCCTCGGCCATGTACAGCCCGTCCTGTAGGCGGTAGCCGGGTACCGGCTCGGGCAGGCTGTACACGGCGATCATGTAGTTCAGCCGACGGATCGGGCTCTGCTCGGGCTCGAACGCAAGCCGGCGCACCGTCGAGCGCAGTCCGTCTGCCCCGACCACCAGGTCGAACCGTTCGACGGTCGTCGTCTCCGTCGTCAGGTCGCGGATCTCGACGTCCACCCCGTCGAGGTACTGGTCCAGCGCGATCGGCACGGTCGAGTACCGGATCTCGACCTCGTCGGGCAGGGCGGTGAAGGCCGCGTCTTCGATGTCGCCCCGCATCACCATTCGAGACCCGCCGAACACATCGGCGTAGCCTATACCGCGGCGGCGCCGGCCCGTGCGGTCGACGTCGTAGCTCACGCCTTCCGGAGCGAAGCGATTCGGTACCGCATCGGCGATGCCCAGCCGTTCGGCGGCGGCGAGCCCGGTCCCGAACAGGGCGATGAAGTATCCGCCGCGGCGCCGCTCGGGGGCCTTCTCCAGCACCACCACGTCCCAGCCCGCGCGATGCAGTCGCAGCGCGGAGGCGATCCCGCTGATCCCGAGGCCGACCACCAGGGCCCGCTGTCGCGATGTCGTGTTCTTGTCCATGGGATTGCGCTCCGACATTGTCGTGTCCTGCATCTGGTTGGGGTGGGTCGGCTATTCAGGAAGCCTGAGGGTGTGGAGTCGTCGAGGCGGGCGAGGAAGTCGAGGAGTGTGGCGTTGACCTCGGCGGGACGCTCCTGCTGCTTGCTTGCTGGGCATGGCTGAAAACCGTCTGGAAACTGATCGGTTTCCAGTCTGGGAAAACAGATCGGTTTCCCCACCAACGAAGGTGAGGCGAGCGGGTGACGGGCTGAGATCTCAGGGCTCAAGATCATCCTGTGGCCCTTTTGGGCCTACCTCGGCGATCCCCTGGAGGGCCGCGTCGGTGTCCGCGATGGCCAGCATCCTGTTGATGTCGGCGCCGGCCAGCGCGCCGGCCGCTGCGGAGGCCCCGACCTGGGCGACCGGATCGGTGGCGTTGCCGGCCACCCACACACCCGGCACCTCGGTGGTGCCGGCCAGGCCGGAGGCGAAACCGCGGCCCATGTTCGGCAGGTCCTGCACCGGCAGGCTCAGGCCTTCCAGGCCCTGGGTGCGGGCCTGCATCTGCGGGCCGACCGCCAGGACGCGGCGGGCCACGACCCGGCCGTCGGCCAGGCGCACCCCGGCGAGGGCACCGTCCTCGTCGTTGACGACCTCGGTGACCGGGGTGTCGATGATGCGGATGCCGCGGGCGGCGAAGCGGGCGCGGCTGTCCTCGTCCAGGTCAGTGCCGTGGGTGAAGTAGGTCAGGTCCTCGGTCAGCTGACGGAACAAAAACGCGTGGCCGATGGATGCCGCGCCGATGGCGAGGACACCGATGGGCTCATCGCGCACCTCCCAGCCGTGGCAGTACGGGCAGTGCACCACACTGTGCCCCCAGTGCTCGGCGAGCCCGGGCACCTCCGGCAGCACATCCGTCAGGCCGGTGGCCACCAGGATGCGGCG
Source organism: Nonomuraea sp. NPDC049141 (assembly GCF_040648415.1). Taxonomy (NCBI): domain Bacteria; kingdom Bacillati; phylum Actinomycetota; class Actinomycetes; order Streptosporangiales; family Streptosporangiaceae; genus Nonomuraea; species Nonomuraea sp. NPDC049141. The sequence continues at coordinate 14,571 of NZ_JBEZDR010000038.1, read as the reverse complement.
AGCGGTGATGCTGCGGCCGTCGGCCAGGGTGACGGTGAACCGCAGGTCCCCGTCCGCCGACGGGGTGGCAGACTCGGCCGAGACCACCTCGCCGTGGACGACGCGTCCGCCGTACTGGCGCACCTGCTCCCGGCCCCGTCGAAGGATCTCGGGCGGCGGGGTGCCGTCCAAGGCGATCAAGCCGTGCACGGCCTTCGCGGGCGCGTTGCGCGGGGAGCCGCTGTCGATCACGACGACCGAGCGGCGGGAGCGGGCGAGGATCAGTGCACCGTTCAGCCCCGCGGCGCCCCCGCCGATCACCACCGCGTCGACGGTCCCCTCGGCCAGCGCATCGCTCGCGGAGTCCTCGCCAAAGGGCGGTCGCTGGGTCACCTGTGTCATGAGTTCAACCCCCAAGCCGCCTTCGCGGCGTCGCGGTCCTGCACGCCTGGACCAAGCCGGTCCGGCAAGCTCAGGACGGTTGTGTACTGAACAGTCAGAAACCTAGGCGGTTCTGTACTGAGTTGTCAAGTACGGCAGTTCGGCCTAACCTTCTGCGTATGGGGCCGCCCGTAGTTTCCAGCGCAAAAACAACGATTAGGCTGGTCAGGGTCCAGGAAGGGCTCTCGCTGTGGTGGTTGGGCACGGTCGCGATGGCCGTGGCGAGAGTTGAGCCTGGGGAAGCGGAAGTCGGGGCCGACGCCGGCGAAACGAGCGGAGGAGAATCGTGACCGGAGCGATTCGCCTGCCAGGTAAGGGAGAAGCATGAGCATCATCCCCGTGCCGGACGAGCTGACCCATTACTCGTCCCGTCGGCTGGACGAGGTTGATGAGGCCTGGCCGGTGTTGAGCCAACACGCCCTGGACCTGTTGCGGTCATCCGGTGAGGAGCTGCACCCCACGCCCGGCGAGTTGCTGTGGGACGCCGGTGATCCCACCGACTTGCACCTCGTGCTGACCGGTGGCGTGCTCCTCGTGGACCGCCGGGACGACCGGGTCGTCTTCGTGATCGAGGCCGGTGACTTCGTCGGCGAGCTGGGCATGTTGATGGGGCAACGCGCCGTCTTCCAGGGCGTGGCCATGAAAGACACCGCGATCCTGCGGGTTCGGGTGGAGGAACTGCGCCGGCTGGTGGAGATCTCGGGGGAGCTGAGCGATGTCGTGCTGTCCGCTTTGGATGCCCGGCGGCGCTTCCTGAGCAGGAAAGGCGAGGGCGGTCTGGTACTGGCCGGAGACGACGACCGCGACCTGCACCGCCTCCAGGACTTCGCTGAACGCAACCAGATTCCCTACCGGACGGTGCTGCGCTCGAACCCGTCGGCGTGGTCGGAGCTGGCGCAGACCTGTGCCTTGCCCGAGACCGGTACGGCCGTTGTCACGCCACAGCGCCGCGTAATGACAGCGCCGACCACGCGTGACCTGGCAACCGCGCTGGGAATCGACCTGTGGGGCATCGCCGACGATTCCCGGTGTGACCTGCTGGTGGTGGGCGCCGGACCGGCGGGGCTGGCCGCTGCTGTGTACGGGGCGTCGGAGGGACTGGACGTGGTCGTCGTCGAGGACGTCGCCATCGGCGGCCAGGCCGGCAGCTCGTCACGGATCGAGAACTACCTCGGCTTCTACCGCGGCGTGTCCGGGGTTGAACTGGCACGGGCGGCGATGCTGCAGGCGGTCAAGTTCGGGACCAGGCTTCTATCACCCCGCTCAGTCACTGGGCTGTCGGAGGTGCCCGGCGGGTTTCGGGTGCGGCTCGACGACGAGTACGACGTCCTCGCCTCAGCGGTGATCATCGCCAGCGGCGTGCGCTACCGGCGCCTGGACCTGCCTGGCCTGGCCGACCTGGAGGGCCGTGGCGTCTACTACGCCGCAAGCCAACTGGAGGCCAACTCGGTCTCCGGGCGGAACGCCGTCGTGGTCGGGGGCGCCAACTCCGCCGGCCAGGCGGCCCTGTTTCTCGCGCGGAACGCCGGCCACGTCCACGTCCTGATCCGCCGCGATGACCTGTGCGACACCATGTCGAACTACCTGGCGCAGCGCCTGACCCACCACGAGCGGATCACCGTGCACCCTCGCTGCGAACTGTCCACCGTCCATGGCAGCAGCCGGCTCAGCGGGCTGACCTGGCACGACCGCGCCCGCGACCGGGACGTACGACTCGACGCGGCCGCACTGTTCCTGATGATCGGCGCGGACCCCTGCACGACCTGGCTGCACGACATCGGTGTCGACCTCGACGCCAAGGGCTTCGTGCTCACCCACGACAGCTTCGCCACCTCGATACCCGGGCTGTTCGCCGTCGGTGACGTGCGCGCAGACTCCGTCAAGCGGGTGGCATCGGCCGTCGGCGAGGGATCCGTGGTCATCTCCGCAGTCCACGCCTACCTCGCCAGCAGAAGGACGTTCTGACCCGAGCCTTACGGCGAGCCATGGTTGAACAGCTCCGGATGCCGGGTCAGCTCGACCCCGGTCCGGCGGATGTGACCGGAGCGGAATCGCGCTCGGCGTCCACCGAGCCCCAGCGCCGGATCGCATCCAGGAGCAGTCGATGCTCCTCGCGGGGCCTTGCCGGTTTGATGCCGCATTCTTTCTGAGTTGGAAGGGATGCATGTCATGCCGAAGCAGTTGGATCCCGAGCTGTCCGGCTGGTGCTGTAGCACCGTGCCGAGTACCCGACCAAATACCGCGGCGGTGCTGACGGTGTCCAAGAAGGTCGGGGTAGGCAGAAGTCGTTGTGGCGCTGGGTCGCCCAGGCCGAGATTGACGGCGGCGAGGCGCCCGGGGTCACGATCGAGGAGAACGAGGAGAACCGTCGGCTGCGTGAGGACGCGATTCTGAAGGCGGCCAACTTTCTTCGTCGGGGAGCTCGACCTCTGCAACGGCTGATGGTCGCCTTCATCGACGAGCAGCGTTCACCTGACGGTTCTGACCGACCGGGTTGAAGGTTGCATCGCTGGTCACCGGGCGGCGATCCGCCCCATCCCGCCGTCCGCGACAACGCCATGTCAGAGTCCGCCCCGCGCCGCCCATCCCGGTGGTCTCGCCGCGAGGGCCGAGTGATCCGCTACTGGGCCCATGCCGCGATCCGTTCCGCGATCGCCTCGGGGGCCTCGATGTGCAGGAAGTGACCGACGTCGGGGACGACCTCCAGCGCGTGCGGGGCGGCGAACCGATGCCGGTCGTCGACCTGCGGGGGGAGGAAGCAGCCGTCGTCGGCACCGTGGAGCTGCAGCAGGGGCACCGCGATCGGCTGAGATAGGCGGCGCGTCGCCCCGAGCATGCCGGGTCGCAGCATCGCCCGGTAGTACTTGATGGGCGCGGGCATGCTCGCCCGCAGGTGCTCGTGTAGCTCCACCTGCAGAGCTGGATCGAGCGAGAGGCTGGGCGACCATTGACGCCAGAGGCGGTCGATGAGGGCGAGATCGCGGGCGGTGGCCATCAAGCCGCTTCCCGGCAGTTGAAAGAGCCCCATGTACCAGCTTCGGCGTAGCTGAGCGAGACGCGGCCGGGTCAGGAACGTGATGGGGTGGGGGATGGCGAGCGTGACCGCGCGTTCGATCCGCTCCGGCGCGGTGACGCAGGCATCGTATGTGATCAAGGCGCCCCAGTCGTGGCCGATCAACTCCACGGCTCGCCCGGGAGACCAGCGGTCGATCAGCGCGAGCACGTCGCTGGTGAGGGCTGCGAAGTCGAACGGCCCCGCGGTCGGGGACGGCGCGTAACCGCGAAGCCAGGGTGCGACGACGTGACGTCCGCGGCGGCCGAGCTCGGCGAGGAAGGGCGTCGCGGTCGGCGGATGGTCCGGGAAGCCGTGCAAGACGAGCGTCGGTTGACCATCGGGATCACCACCCTGCAGCGCGTGAAAGGTGCCATGTGGCAGGTCGAAGGTGACGCGTTCGAACTCCATGTGCGTCAGCCTTCTCCAAGAGCGCTCGGACGACAGATGCTGATGCTGGCTTCGGTGTCTCTGGTTTTGGACATGTGCGTCTCCTCAGGCGCCGGGTGTACTGCGGGGTCAGCCGGCCAGCCGGTTGAGCTTGCGGATTTGGTTGTCGAAGGCGCGCGAGGGCACGATCCGGCGCAGGAGGCTCACGCGTGCGGCCATCGAGCCGGCGGTGTACCGGAGCTTGGGCTTGGAATCGGTGGCGGCCGCGACGATCACCTTCGCGACAACGTCCGGGTCGTCGGCGGTGCGCACGGCGGTGGCCAGCACGTCTCGAGCGATCTCCCGCTGCGCGGCGTAGACCGGCAGGGGCGAGTCGGGTGCCAGGCTGCTCGCCTCGAAACTCGTGCTCGTGTAGGCCGGCTCGACCAGCAGCATCCGGACGCCGTGCTCGCGAAGCTCGTGGTCGACGGACTCGGAGTAGCCCTCGACCGCATGCTTGGCGGCAGCGTAGACGGCCATGAAGGGCGCTGGGATCAGACCGAGTACCGAGGAGACGTTGACCACGCGGCCACTGCCCTGGGCGCGCATGTGGGGCAGCACCGCGTTTGTCATCCGCATCAGACCGAAGACGTTGATGTCGAAGACCTCCTTGGCCTGGTTGATCGAGCTCTCCTCGCCGGCGCCGACCGCGCCCACGCCTGCGTTGTTGACCAGGACGTCGATCCGACCGAACCGCTCGATCACCTCCTCGACCAGGGAGCGGACCGACTCGTCGCTGGCCACGTCGAGATCGAGGAACGTCACCCCGGCCAGCGGCCCGGCATTCGCCGCGTTGCGGCTCGTGCCGACCACCGCGAAGCCGGCGTCCACGAGGGCGAGCGCTGCCGCCCGCCCGATCCCCGAGGAGGCGCCCGTCACAAGGGCCACTGGGGAAGCTGTCTGCATGTTGGTTCCTTCGGTTGCGGGCATGACTTCGTCGTGCCCAGTGCGGGGTCCCAGGATGGTTGTGTACTGAACTGTCAGAAACTTAGGCGGTTCTGTACTGAGTTGTCAAGTACGGCAGGTCGGCTCTACCTTTTGTGTATGGCGAGACCACGAAGCTTCGACCACGACCACGTCCTGCATGCCGCCGAGCGGCAGTTCCGCACCACGGGCTACAACGGCACGAGCGTCGACGACATCAGCGCCGCCACCGGCATGGGCCGCGGCAGCCTCTACGCCGCGTTCGACGGCAAGCACGGCGTATTGCTGCAAGCGATGGCCGGCTACTTCGCCCGGCTGGGGCAGTTTGCGCCGAAGGCGCTCGCCGGACCGGACGAGGGCGCCCTGGAACGACTGCACAGATACTTGCTCCGCGCCGTCCACGGGGTGCCACTCGCCGCCGATGTACCCCCCGCCCCTGACCGGGCGGCGGCGGCCTGCTTCGCCGCCAAGATGGCCCTGGAACTCGGCACCTCCGACCCCGAGGTGCAACGCCTGGCCAACGACTGCTTCTCCGTGCTCACGACGGCGGTGGCCGACTGTGTGCGAGCGGCGCAGCGCAACGGCGACATCGACCCCGACGCGGATCCTGACGACCTCGCGTACCTTCTGCTGACCATCATCCGCGGGACCGATGTCGTCGGCGCGTACGGCCACAGTCCCGCCCGCCTGACCTCGATTGCGGAGAGCGCGTTCGCATTGCTGCCTCGCCCGCACCACCGCTGAGAACGGCACGGCCGGCCTCGTCGCACAGGCATCTGATGCGGTCGGCCCACTTCGACGCCGCGGAGACACGGCCCGTAGGTTTACGCGCCGCAGGGCGGTCGTCTGGGCGGTTGGCGAAGAACTGCGCCCGCATCCAGTCGAGTTGCTCCACCGCATGCGCGCTGTCGCCGGGCTTGAACTGCACGGTCAGTCGCCGAACGCCTCGCCGCCAGCAGACGATGGTACTTCGGCCGCCGCTCCGCCCACTCGGACCGCGTTTGCAGGAATTCGTGAGCCTGCATGGCGACCACGACACGGCCCAGATCAGCACCGGCGGCCAGCCGGTTGAGCAGAACCTGCTGGACATCGACGTACAGGTCCACCACGTCGACCAACTCGTCCGGGTAAGGCTCACTCATAGCCACGATCTTTATCCCCGCGCGACCAGGGCGGGGCCGACTTCGCGACGAGATCTACGCACGACCACGTGACCTGCGGATCGGCACCTTCGCCGAGTCGATCGCGATCAAGCCCTCCTCGCTCTCCTTCGCCGAGGCCGCCGCCGTACCCCTGGTGGCGCTCGCCGCTCAGCAGAGCCTCGTCGACCTCGCCGACGTCCGCCCCGGACAGAAGATGCTGGTGCACGCCGGCGCCGGCGGCCTCGGCTCGACCGCCATCCAACTCGCCAAGCACCTCGGCGCGTACGTCGCCACCACCGCCCACACCCGCGACATCGACAAGGTCCGAGACCTCGGCGCCGACGAAGCCATCGACTACACCACGACCCACTTCGCCGACGTCCTCAACCGCTACGACGTCGTCCTCGACTCGCTTGGCCCGGCCAGCCTGGAGAAGTCGCTGACGGTCCTGAAGCCCGGCGGACTGGCCATCAGCGTGGTCGGCCCACCCGACCCGGCCTTCGCCGCACAGCTCGGCCAGCCGCTCCTCAAGCCGGTCATGGCCGTGCTGAGCCGCAAGGTCCGCAGCCGGGCGAAGCGACTGGGCGTCCGGTACTCGTTCTTCTTCATGCGCGCCGACGGTGCCCAGCTCAAGGCCCTGGCAGCTCTGTATGACGCCGGCACGCTGCGCCCCGTGCTCGACCGCACCTTCAACTTCGACGAAACCCTCGACGCCCTCGCCTACGTCGAGCAGGGCAAGGCCAACGGCAAGATCGTGATCACCCATTGACCAAGACGCCGGTGGACCCCCGTTGCCTTTTGACCGTCCCCAGCCGGGACGGCTCGGTGGGCACCAGGTTCCCGAACGTCGTTGCCCCGGTGCGGTGTAAAGCGCGGGTGGCGCTCTGTGTCGGGTCTGGGGGTAACCATCTGCCAGGCGCTGGCGCCGTTGGCGAACGTGCTGGCGAGCCATGCGGCACGCTGGGTGGGGCCGTGTGATCGCCCTGGTCAACGACATGACTATCCCTTTCTCTCGTACTTGGTCTGCCCCCCTCATTGGGCCGCCGAGGCCCGGTCGCGAACGACCACCTAGCCACTGCCCATGGCGCCGCACATTTGTGACACAGAACTTGCATTATCTGTCACTCAACCTTGCCGGCCCATGTCCGCCCAGCTCGGCATCCGCCGCCACGACGGCGACTCGGCAACATTATGTGTCACATCGCCCTGGAGGAGGTCGCCCGTGTCCGTCGTCGCCTTCCCCGGCCCGCCGACCGACCCCGCGACCGGCTCGACGGTCGCCGCCGCCGCCGACCGTTTCCTGGAGTCCCTCACCGCGGCCACCACCCGCACCGGCTACGCCGAGACCCTCGCCCGCCTGACCACCGTGGCCGGGCCGCAGCATCCGGTCGCCACACTCACGCCCGAGCAGTACGCCGCGGTGATGGACCAGTGGAAGAGCGCGGCCGCCGCCACCTGGAACCGGCACCTGTCCGCGCTGGTCTCCTTCACCACCTGGGCCCAGCGCCAGGAACTCCTGGTCACCAACCCGGCCCGGCGGCTGGAGCGTCGCAAGCCCGCCCGCCGCGGTGATCGGGCCATCCCGGCCGCCCGGCTGGAGAAGCTGTTCACCGACCCCGCGCACGCGCTGCGAGAACGGGTGCTATGGCGGCTCCTGTACGACACGGCCGCCCGAGCCGAGGAAATCCTCACCCTCAACATCGGGGACCTCGACCTGGAGTTCCGCCGCGCCCGCGTCGTCTCCAAGGGCGGCGCCCTCGAGTACGTGCACTGGGCCACCCCCACCGCCCGGATCCTGCCCCGCCTGCTGACCGGCCGCACCGCCGGGCCGGTGTTTCTGGCCGACCGGCGCGCCCCCACCTCCGGCCGCCGGGCGCCCGCAACCGGCGACGTCTGCCCCGTAACCGGCCATGGCCGGCTGTCCTACCCGCGCGCCGAATACCTGTTCAAGACCGCCACAGCCCAGCTCGACCCGCACCGCCAGGGATGGACCCTGCACCAGCTCCGTCACTCGGCCCTGCAGCATCTCGCGCAAGCCGGCCGCACCGCGCCCGAGCTGCAGGCCAAGAGCCGCCACCAGCACCTGGCCAGCCTCGGCCGCTACGTACAACTCGGCGAGGAGACCTCCGCCCGCGTCACCGCTGAAGCCAACCCCATCCAACGCCGACGTCCTCGCTGAAATTAGGGATCGTCGCTCCATGATCCGCACCGTAAGCGAATCGAGACCTTAGCCGCAGAGACCGGGCTATCCGCAGGTCAGACGCTATTTCGTTGAAAACTTCTTCATTGCTACCGGGACCCCGACCAGCGAACCTTCCGCGGGGACTTTGACGAAACCGCCCTGACACGGCGGGTCTCTCCACCTGCACGGCGCGTGGCAGCCGCATCGTGGAGGCAAGCTGTTCAACGAAGGTCGCGGATGCGTTCGCCATCCTTCGCCGGGCGCTGGGTCGGCGATGAAGCCGGCCACGCAACGTCGTCGACCGCGAGCCACGGCGCGACGGCCAGGGCCGTGGGCGTGAGCCCGGCAAACGTCGCGACCTCGCGGTGAAGGTGGGACTGGTCGACGTAGCCGTTCTCGGCGGCTATGCGGGCGGCGGCGTGACCCGCCGCGAGTAGGTGGGCGGCGTGGTCGAAGCGCACCAGCCGGGCGGCGCGTTTGGGTGTGATGCCGAGCTGGGACTGGAAGCGGGACCACAGGCGCTTGCGGCTCCAGCCGACCTCGTCCGCCAGGCCGTCGACCCGCACCCGCCCCCGGCTGGACAGCGTCCGCCGCCAGGCGTAGGCGACCTGCGGATCGACCGGTGGGTGGGCACCCAGCCGTCGGCCGAGGATGTCCACCGCGATCGTGAACCGTTCGTCCCACGACGCGACGGCGCGCAGCCTGTCCTCGGCTCGTTCGGCGTCGCGGCCCCAGACCTCCTTAAGGGCTACCACCGTCCCGCTGAGCTCGGTCGATGCGCCGAAACAACGCAGCCGCCGCGACCGGCTCCAGCCGGATCTGGAGGCACTGGCCGGCTCCCCAGCCAGCCGCCCGGAGATCGCCGGGGAGGAGCCCGACGACGACACTGCCGCGCTCGTGCCGGCCATGGGTTTCGTAGACGACGCCTCCCTCGCTCAGATCGACGAGCAGGGTGACGGACGGGTACGCGACCATGGCGATGTCCACCAAGGCCGGGGCACGATGGCGAAACCCGGCCATGCTGACCCCCGGCAGCCGAACCGACGGGCGTGGGACTGCGACGTCCACCCACGCCCGGTCAGGTGGCGTCCCGGTCGGCAGCACATGGCCAGTCTAGGCATCAGGGATCACGGGTCATCGGCGGCCCGTTGCCGTGAAGCTCAGCAGCAGTTTGCTGGTCGTCTCGGGCTCTTCCACCATGGGTAGGTGCCCGACGCCGGGCAGCAGCTCGACCCGTGCGTTCGGCACCGCGTCGTACTGGTGCGCCGACGACGGCTCCCAACGGGGGTCGGCAGAGCCGAAGATCACCTGAACGGGGACCCCGAGGGCGGCCAGACGCTCGGGCATGCTCCGTTCGGCGATGTAGGCGGTGTTCCGGCGCAGCACCGTCCTCATCACGCGGTAGGTGATGCCCCGTACGTCGGCGACCACGTCGTCCGGGAGGTCCACCGGGCGAACGGCCGTCGCGCTGATCCCCTTGCGGATCATCGTATCCGAACGCCTCGGCCACAGGAGCGGGCCCAAAGGCGGGGCCAGCAGGAGCCGAAGGATGAACGGCTGCCGGAGGAGCGCATCCGGACTTGGGCCGCTACTGATCAGTGCGAGCGAACCCACGAGGTCGGGACGTTGTTCGGCCAGCGCGGTGGCGACGTAGCCGCCGCTGGAGTGCCCGACCGCGGCGACGTGACGAAGGCCGAGGTCGTCCAGCAGCGCCGCCACCTGACCCGCCTGCGCGGGCACGTCAAACGACGGCGCGGGCGGGGACTGACCGCAACCCGGCAGGTCGACCCGGATGACGTGATGGTGACCAGCCAGCGCCGGGACCACCGGACCCCAGAAACCGCCCGAGGCCCCCGACCCGTGGATGAGCAACAACGGCGGCGCCTGCCGCGGGCCGTCATGGACCACGTGCATCCCATGCGAACGTTCAATGTCGTATTCACTCATGCGGAGACTATGCACGCGCGGCCCGCCGCCAGTCTTGGACAAATGTTCCCGCAGAGTTGAAGACCGACGGCCTGCCACCATCAACGGTTGTACCGATGTCCCCCAAGGCCGGAAAACGGGCCTAGCGGATCGCCCGATACTCCGGCTCTTTTCCGCGCAGCGGGAGCCATGGAGATGTTCCAGAAGTCGGCGTAGCGGCCACCGTGGTCGAGCAGTTCGTCGTGGCTGCCTTCCTCCACGATCCGACCGCCGTCCAGAAAGACGATGCGGTCGGCGCGTTGGACGGTCCGCATCCGATGCGCCACCATCACCACCGTCCGGCCCGCCACCAGGCGCTGGATGCCCTCGTGGACGGCCGCCTCGTTGACCGGGTCCAGCGCCGAGGTCACGTCGTCCAGCAGCACGATGGGCGCGTTCTTCAGCAGCGCCCGCGCGATCGAGACACGCTGGCGCTCGCCCCCTGACAGCAGCGCGCCGCCCTCGCCGACGTTCGCCGCCCATCCGCCGGGCAGAGCCGCTGTCCCTCAGGGACGGTGAGCGACACCTCGTCGAACACCGTGTGCACGCCGTGCCAGAAGGCGACGGCGTCGAACTCCAGGCCGTGGTGCGCCGGCTGGATCGGCTCGCGGGGTTCCCGCAGCGGCTCGGTGCGTAGCACCGTCTCGAGTCTGGCCAGCTCCGAACGCGCGCCGCGGAGTTTGCCGCCGATGTCCGACAGCGACAGCAGCGGGCGGCCAGATGCTCGCCGAGCCGGTGATACATGCCGCGCAACATGGTGGTCCCGACCCGCATACCGGACAAGTCGCTGATGTAGCGCAGCACAGCGTAGAGGGCGACCGCGGACCCGAACGCGACCAGCCAGGGCACGGCGTCCGCGGGCGTGCTGCCGAGCAGCGCCCGCAGCTTCTCAGGATGGCACGCCGCCGCCGGTCTCCAGCTGGCGCCGGTACATGCGCTGGCCAACCTCTATGGAGGAGCCCCGCCTCGTTGATGTATCGGGTGCCGCCCGAGTCGACGATGATCGCTCTTGGCCTGGCCCGTTGAGACGACTGCGGCTCCTGTCCGCGATCAATACGCTGACTTCCTTGAGCGGCCGTAACTCCCGACTCGCTACGCGAACTCGTAGATGCCCGCCTAGCGCTCTCCGCGCAGGTCCAGGCATTCCTCCTCACCAACCGGCTAAACGATCAGGGCCAGTTTGCGTCGGAGCGTACGGGCGAAGCCCGTTCCTGCTGTGTTCCGGTTGGTTAGTAGTTCATCAGCCGAGCGCCTTTACATTGTAGATTTTTAATGAGAACGAAGATAGAGCCCCCCGCTTCTCCCAACAGCGGCCAGCCTGCGATTGATGTTCAAGGACGGCCAGGCCCCGGATTACATCCCTCAACCCCTGCAGCCAGCCCAAGCCGCTGCTGTATACGCTGCTCTCCTTCGCCGTGCTGGCCACCCGCCAGCCCATCCTGCAGTTCCTGGCCGAGCTCGGTGGCCACGGTCAGGCCGGGCCCAGCCCCTACGACGCTCACATCGGCGTCAAGCTCGGTCACGGGTGGATTCCTTTTGGGAGGATGGCGCACCGATCGCGAACACCTCCATCAGCTGCGCGAGGGTGCGGTAGTACCCGATGAGGACGACCAGCTCCACCACACCCTCGCGTCCGAGCGGTGTGACCGCGGCCTCGTACTCGTCGTCGTCCAAGGGGCGAGGGTCATCCTGCAGCCGTCGGCACAGGCTGTAGGCCGCCGCCTCGGTGGGATCCTCGGAGGTGAAGGTGCCGCAGGCCAGAGTGGACAGCTCCTCTTCGGTGAGTCCTGCCGCGCGTCCCACCCGCTCGTGGGCATACCTCTCGAAGTCGCTCCCGGTTGCCGCGGCGACGGCGAGAATCTCGATCTCGCGGGTGCGGGCGCTCATCCGCGTGCGGTAGCGCACCGCCGCTCCCAGTTCCTGGAGTCGGCCGCCGAGGGCAGGCGCGTACAAGCATCACGCCGAAGGGTCCGTTCAGCGCCCCATCCTGGTCCTGGAGCGCGAAGTGCTGGGGTCCTGTGACGCCGACACCCGAGGTGATCTGCTGGTAGAGGGCCAGTTGCTCCTCGTTCAGCTTGGCTTCGGTGAGTTTCGGTAGCCGGGGCGTGGTCGTGTTGTGCACGTCGATGTCCTGTTCGCCGCCGTCGTGGCGGAGTCGCCGTCGTGTCAGAGATGTGTGGTGAAGAAGTCCGCGACGGCGGCGATGGTCTCATGCTCGTCGAACGCGGGATCCTCATGGTTGGCGCCGTCCAGGAGCAGGGTCCGGGCCTGGCCGCCGACCGCCTGTACCGCTTCCGCGAGCCACTGGCTCTGCTGCGCGGAGGTGATGGCGTCGCCCGTCCCGTGCAGAAGCAGCATTGGGGGACTCCCGGGGTGGACGTGCGTGACCGGGCTCAGCGCGCGGAGGTGCTCCTTGGTGAGCTCGGACTCCGGTACGCCCGCGAGCAGCGCGTGGCGCAGACGTGCGCTCGGTGGTCGCGGCAGGTCCGCGGGCCAGTTCGCCTTGAGTAGTTCTTCGGGCACCGGCAGCGTCGGGCCGGGCCGGGCCGAGTCGGCGCGGGCCGTGAAGTCGTAGCTGCCGAAGTAGCCCACCATCGCCTGGATCGCGCATTCCGGCCCGTCGGAGGCGAAGTACTGTTCACGCAGGCGGCGGATGTCCTGCGGGTGGCCGAGTGCGCTGTCGCGCGTCCACTCGGGTGTCAGCGGCCAGCCGTGGGCGAAGACGGCGCGAATGCCGGACTCGGTCAGGGCCTGGACGGCGGCGTCGGAGTGATCGGGAGTGTTCTGGATGTGGGACCAGTCGACCAGCGTCGTGATGCCGGAGTCGAGCGCGGAGAGCGCGCCCAGGAGGTTGCCCGCGTACACGCCCTCCGGGCGGTAGCCAGCGCCGACCGGCCCGAGCATCTCGGCGAAGTACTGCAGCGGGTCGGTGTCGACGTAGTAGTGCCGCACCGCCGTCTGCCAGGTGTGCCGGTGGGTGTCGACGAACCCCGGCATGACGATCATCGACGTGGCGTCGACGACTTCGGCGTCGGGGCGGTCGATGGACGGGGCCACCTCACGGATGACGCCGTCCTCGATCAGCACGTCACCGACCGGCAACTCGCCGACCGCGTCGTCCATGCTCAGGACGTGGCCGTTGGTGATGAGGGTCGCCGTGGTCATCGCCGGCCCCTGATCCAGTGCTTGATCTGGTCGGCCGCATTCTGGGGGTCGGGGGGGTCTTCGTCAGCCCAGGCGACGTAGGCGTCGGGCCGGATCAACAGGCTGCGCACGGCCCGCAGCTCGGGGGTGGTCACAACAAGCACCCCGCTGACCACGCGCAGTGGCAGGCCGGTGATGTCGAGGTCGGCGTAGCTGTTGTCACCGGTGCAGTCGATCAGCAGGAAGCGTTGGTCGCGCAGCAGTTCTCCGACCCTTCGGATGCCATCGGGAGTGACCAATTCGAGGTCGGGGGCGCGGTGACCGGTGAGGAGATGGCTGCCGCGCAGACTCGGATACGGCTGGGTCAAACCGTTGAGTTCCAACGCGATACGCCGGTTGACCTCCGGCAATGGCAGCAGATGCTCCTGGAACATCCGCTTGAACGCCACGCCCTCCGGCGTGAAGTTGAACTGCACGGCGCACTGCGCCTCCACGCTGCGCAGCAGCTCCTCGGCGACGGGCCGGCGCTCCTGTTCGTAGGTGTCCAGCAGGTCGTCGCCGGCGTGACCGTTGATAACGGCGGCGAGCTTCCATCCGAGGTTGAACACGTCCTGGATGCAGAAGTTCATCCCGACGCCGCTGGCCGGATAGTGGATGCGGGCCGACTCCCCCACCAGCAGGATGCGGCCGTTGCGGAACGCCGTGGCGATGCGCAGGGCATCGGTGAACCGTGACGCCCACCGCAGGCCGTCGAACTCCACATCCTGCTGCAGGATGTCGCGCAGGCAACCGCGCACCTCCTCCTCGGTCACCGTCTCGGACTGCGGGGCATGACGTCGCCGCGCGTGCACGATGTTGAAACGCGTTACCGAAGCGCCGTCCGCGTCCTGGCCGAAGGGGAACGAGGTGATCCAGCCGTGCTCGTTGTCGGTCATCAACCGCCCGCCCGACCACAACCCGTCCATGCGCAAATCGGCGACTATGCCGGTGAAGGTCGCATCGTGGCCCTCGAAGCCGATCCCGGCCTGCCGGGGTACCAGGCTGCGGCCGCCGTCCGCACCCACGACATAGCGCGCCATCAGTTCGAGGCGGTCTCCCCCATGCACGGCGGTGACGATCGCCGCCTCGCCGTCCTGGGTGACCCGCTCGACCAGAGCGCCGTGCCTGACGTCCACCGCCGCCGTTGAACTCGACCAGGACGGCGCCGAAGTTGTCGCTTACCTCGATCATGATGGCTTCACAGCGGCGCAGCATCTCGTCGGTGAACACTTTCCGCCGGTATTTGGGGGTGAAGACCAAATGGGCGTGGAGGC
>NZ_JBEZDR010000037.1:0-64249 GCF_040648415.1 Nonomuraea sp. NPDC049141 | reverse complement strand
GTGGCGGTGTAGACCTTGGCGATCGACCCCGAATGGAAGATGGAGTCCGGCGTCACCTCCACCCCGGTCCCCCGGTGCAGCAGCCCGCTGGCCAGTTCGTGGACCTGGCCGTCGACCAGCACGGCCAGCGCCGCGCCCGGCACGTGGTGGGCGGCGCGCAGCTCGTCCAGCCGGGCCTGCCAGCGGGCGAGGTGGAAGCCCCGGCCGGTGGAGCCGCTGGTGCCCCACTCCCCCGAGGCCGTCCAGTTGCCGTCAGCGTCCCAGGTGAGGTTCTCCGACATGTTCTTCGTCTCCTTGATGGTGTGAAGGGGGGTGCAGGTCAGTGGTGGCCGGCCAGCGGGGTCACGCCCCGGCGGGCGGAATCCATTCGGCGAGCTGGACCACGACGCCGTTGGGGTCGGTCAGGCGCAGCCGCCACTCGCCCCACGGCTCCTGGCGCAGCGGCGTGGTGATGTTGGCGCCCTCCCGGCGCAGCCGGTCGTGCTCGGCGTCGATCCCGACGACGGTGAAGGACACGATCACGTCCGTCCGGCGGTCGCCGCGGCCCTGCGGCGGTTGCTCGAGGTCGCGCTGTCGTACGACCAGGTCCACCGCCGCGTCGTCGCGACCCAGCCACACGAAACCGTCGCCGGACACCACCTCGCGAAAGCCCAGGTGCGTGCCGAAGAACCGGCTGCAGGCCGCCATGTCGTCAACGCTCAGCGACACCGTGGAGGCGATCACGTTCACGCGCGAGCCTCTGGCTCTGGTCGCCGGACCGACAGGCACATGCCACACTTCCTTCCGATAGGTCGATCTTTGGTCACCGGAGCCCGCTCCGCTGACAAGATCAAGCATTCTGGCTGGCCAGGCCGGAAACAACGGCGGAAGCCGCAATGCCGGTTAACCCAGAAGTTCACGATCGGGGGCGGAATGGAGCTGCGGGACATCGAGATCTTTCTGGCCCTGGCCGAGGAGCTCCACTTCGGCAAGACCGCCGAGCGGCTGCACGTGACTCCGGCTCGGGTGAGCCAGGCGATCAAGAAGCAGGAGCGCGGCGTCGGCGGCAAGCTGTTCGAGCGCACCAGCCGCAATGTCCAGCTCACCTCGCTCGGCGAGCGGCTGTACCAGGACCTGCGGGTGGTGTACCAGGGCCTGCATGACAGCATGGAACGAGCCAGGCTGGCCGCCCAGGGCAAGACCGATGTGCTGCGCGTCGGCATGCTGGCCAGCAACGCCCACGACCTGCGCCCGTTCTGGCAGGAGTTCCGCTCCCGCCATCCCGCGTGGGGGCTGCGGATCCGGCACAATCCCTTCATCCAGCCGTTCGAGCCGCTGCGCAACGGGGAGATCGACGTCCTGGTGTCGTGGCTGCCGGTGGAGGAGCCCGACCTGACCGTCGGGCCGGTCGTCTTCACCGAGCACAGGGTGATGCTGGTGCCTGTCGGCCACGCGCTCGCCGGCCGCGAGTCGGTCTCCCTCGAGGCGCTGGGCGACCACGGCGTCATGCGGCCCTCGATCGTCCAGCCCGACTACTGGGAGGACGCCTTCACGCCCTTCCAGACCCCCAGCGGCCGGCTGATCGAGCGCAGCCTGGCCGTCTCACACCTGGACGACGTGTTCACCCTCGTCGGCGCCGACGAGGCCGTGCACAACCTGGCCGCCCACGCCGCCCGCTACCACGCTCGCCCCGACATCGTCTACCTGCCGATCCACGACGCCCCGCTGCTGAGATGGGGGCTGGTGTGGCGCGGCGACGCCGAGACCGAACCCGTCCGCGCTCTGGCCCAGGTGATCCGCGACCTGGGCACAGCCTCCCTCTGAGCCGGTTCTTCGGCGCGGGGGCGCTCTCTAGCCGGTGATCGCCTGGCGGACGCCGGTGCGCGAGGCGTTCTCGATGGCGGCCAGCACGCGGTGCTGGCGCACGGCCGTGTCGAAGGACGGGTGCGCCGGCCGGCCGTCGGCGAGCGCCCGGGCCAGCTCCCGGTAGAAGACGGCGAGGTTGGCGGCCGGTCCCGCCGGCAGGGGCGAGTCGTTCGCGACGGTGTACTCGGCGCGGGTGCCGTCGGCGGCGGCGTGGGTCACGGTCCAGTCGGCCCAGTGCGGGTACAGTCCCGGCCGGGTGGGGGCGACGGCCAGCGTGCCCTCGGTACCAGTGATCTTGATGTGGAAGCCGTCGGGCCCCGGCGCACTGCCTCCGTGCACGCTCACCACGGCCACGGCGCCGCTCTCCAGCAGCCCGTGGACGGCCACGTGGCTGGGCACCCCGCTGGGCACCATCCGGCCGGTCTCGATCACCTTGACCTCGCGATGGCGGTGGGCGAGCGAGGCCGACAGCTCGGTCATCGGCCCGGCCAGGTGCTCGACCATGGCCAGGACATGTCCGGCCATGACGGTCAGCAGGTTCATCCCCGCGGCCGGGTCGGTGCTCCAGGCGAGATCTTGCGGGATGCGGGCCCCGCCGAGTATGTCACCCGCGGCCACGATGGTGATCGACTCCAGGACGCCGATCCGCCCCTCGGCGATCAGGTCCTTGACGAAGGCGGCCGAGGGAGAGTGGAAGCCCTGAAGGACGATCGCGTTGGCCACCCCGGCGGCGGTGGCGGCCTCGGCGAGCTGGACGGCCTCGGTCAGGTTCACTCCCAGCGGCCACTCCGAGACGACGTGCTTGCCCGCCGCGAGCGCCGCCTCGATCGCCTTGGCGTGGCCGGGCGCTTTCACCACCACGGCGACCAGGTCGACGTCCGGATGGGCGGCCAGCTCGCCGGCGTCGGCGAAGGCGTGCGGGATGCCGAACGCGGCGGCCGTACGGCGGGCGCTGTCCAGCCTGGTGGTCGCGACGGCGGTCACCTCGTACTCCTCCAGGGCCGAAAGCGCAGGAAGGTGGGCGGCCGTCGCCCAGCCGCGGTCAGGGCTGGCGCCGATGAGGCCGATACGGATCACGATGGCTCCTCCACAAGTTATATACCGATCGGTAAGAAACTAGCGGGGAGCCGGGGCGCGCGTCAACGAGTAACGTACCGATTGGTAAGAAACATGGAGGAGGTGCGTATGCCAGGAGGACGCCCGCGCGCGTTCGACCCCGACGCCGCGCTGGACAGCGCGCTCGAGGTCTTCTGGAGCCAGGGCTACGAAGGCACGGCGATCTCCGATCTCACCGCGGCCATGGGCGTCAACCGGCCCAGCCTCTATGCCGCCTTCGGCAACAAGGAGGAGCTCTTCCGCAAGGTGCTGGACCGCTACCTGCAGGGCCCGGGGGCCTACGCCGCCCGCGCCCTGGAGGCGCCGCGGGCCAGGGACGTCGTCGAAGCGCTGCTGTATGGCGCGGTCGAGCTGACCGCCGGCCGCGACACCCCTCGCGGATGCCTCAGCGTCCACTGCGTACATGCCGGTGGGCCGGAGGCCGAGCCGGTGCGGCAGGAGGTGGCGGCCCGCAGGGAGGCCGGCGAGGCGGCTCTGCGCGCGCGCCTGGAGCGGGCGCGTGACGAGGGCGACCTGCCGGGCGACTGCGACCCCGCCGACCTGGCGCGCCTGGTCACCGCCCTGTCTGACGGCATCGCGGTCGCGGCCGCCGGGGGTGCGGGGAGGGAGGAGCTGCTCCGGCTCGCCGCCACGGCGCTGCGGATCTGGCCGTCACGCCTGGACCAGGGTGATGACGCCCGCGCTCACGAGGGCGACCGCCCACATGCGGTCCAGGTTGAACCAGGCGCGCCGGAGCACCGTGAGGCCCACCACCTCGTACACGACCAGGGCGATGACGCCCGCCACCACGAACATCGCCAGCGTGTGCAGGGCGGCCACCGCCAGGCCGCCCGTGAGGGCGTGGCCCGGGTGGCCGGGGACGTGCAGGCTGGTGAAGACCGGTAGCAGCATCAGGCCGGCGCCGTGGGCCGAGGACATCAGGAACGACCAGCAGGCCAGCTGCCACAGCGACAGCCGCATCCCCACCCAGCGGAAGTAACGGGTCGACAGCAGCCGCCACAGGCCGAACCCGACCAGCACCACCCCGCCGCCGATCGACAGCACCCTGCCGGTGACCAGCGAGCCGGTGGCGCCGACGACGAGCGCGACCAGGGCGACCGAGGCCAGGTGGCCGAGCGCGATGACCGGCAGCGACTGCAGCAGCAGGTCCCTGCTGCGCTCCTGCAGGCCGCGGGCCACGGCGAACAGCCAGCCCATGGCCGGGTTCAGGCCGTGGAAGGCGCCCAGCAGGAGCACGGTGGCGATCGTCACGGGTAGCAGTAGGAATCGGAGGAGGCATCGCCGCCCTGAAGCCGTACCTGGTGAGGGCGCAGGCCGCGAAACGCCTCGCCGTGGGGGAAGAAGCGGGTGTCGAGGGTGAAGGAGTCGGCGTCGATCTTGGCCATCCAGGCGCCGACGCCCTCGGGGTAGAACTGGTCGTCCCAGGCGCCGTACAGGGAGTTGGTGACGTAGACGCGGCGGCCGTCGCGGCTGACCTCCACCATCTGGGGGCCGCCCCGCAGGGGCAGCGACGGCTCGGCTGGATGGGGCGCCTGCCGGACGATGCCGCCGATCTTGAGCGAGCCCAGCTCCACGGGCTTGGTCGGGTCCGAGACGTCGTACTGCTTGAGCTCGCCGGTGCCCCAGCACGAGACGTACAGCCGCTGATCGTCGACCGACAGGTCGATGTCGGTGACCAGCGGAGGCACCGCGCCGAAGGGCTGCAGCAGGGGCGGCAGCAGGCCGGCGTCGGCGGGCTCGGCGGGAATGGAGATCACCTTGCGGGCCTGCCAGCGGCCGTCCTCCTGGAACCAGAGCCAGACGGAGGCCGACAGGTCCGCGACGCTGATGACGACCCCGGCGAACCCGTAGGTGCGGGTGGGGTCGTGGGCCGGGCGGAGCTCCAGGGTCATCTGGTGTTCGTCGCCGAGGTCGATCTCCTGGACATGCCTGCGCTTGCGCAGGTCCCAGAAGTGCAGCTTGTGCCCGTACGCGCGGCCGAGCAGCAGCTCCCCGACCACCCCGTCCTCGATCATCGACGGCGTGCCCCACTCGGAGCTGATCAGCACGTCATGGTTGAGGTGCCACCAGAAGTCGTAGGCGAGATACTGCGGTCCCCGGTCGACCTCCCAGCGCCCGAGCACCTCGAAGGAGGTGTGGTCGAGGATCGCGATCCCGCCCGGCCCCTCGTTGCCGTTCGCGCCGCCGAGCGCGGACAGGTAGAGCCCTTCCGGCCCGCAGTGCACGGTGTGGGGCCGCGAGTAGCCGGCCCGCTTGGCCAGCTCCTCCGCGTCGATGACCTTGACCAGTTCGGGGCTGATCCGGTCCTTGGTGTCGAAGACGTGGATCCGCGAGGACCGCAGCCCCGGCACGATGAGGTAGCGGCGTTCGACGTGCGGGTGCGGGGCGTAGGGGCACAGCGCGCTGCTGCAGGCGTTCCAGCCGAAGTGGTGCAGCTCGTCGCCGGTGTAGGGCAGGTCGGTCCAGCCCACCACCTGGCCGTAGGTCGGCGAGGTGGCATCGGTGTCGAGTACGGCCAGCGCGTCCGGCCTGGTCGCCGACCTGTCGAAGGCGGCGACGTAGGCCAGTTTCTCGGCGGGCGCGTCGGCCGCGTCCCTGGGCGAAGGATAGAACGTGGGATCCGGAGTCCAGAGGCTCATTCTCCCACGTATCCACTAATTTCCTACACGGTCAACCGGGTATGGGCCACGTTTTCGGAATCTCTCTACAGCGAGGGAGCCACGTGCGCATGCGGGTAGTCCGGTGAACGGTGCTGGAAGGAGAGGATGGCGGGGTTCTGGATGACGCCGTCACGGATCTCGATGGCTCGCCGGATGGTGTCGCCCTCGTCCCAGGCCTTGGGGCCGGTGAGCACCGTCCGCAGATGCGGCAGCAGGGACTCGCTGATCTCCCAGGTGGCCGAGTCCCACAGGTAGGACGGGCTGTGGTCGACGGCGTAGTAATGGACGTTGTCGCCCACCTCGAACATCGGCCGCGTGAAGGATGTGGGCCGCGCCCAGCTGAAGCCCATCCCCTCATCGCACGACACGTCCACGATGAGTGTGCCCGGCGCGAAGGCGTCCAGATCGTCCTCGGTGACGAACATCAGTGGATGGTCGGTGTTCTGCAGCACACAGTTGACGACGATGTCATGGTCGGCGATGAACGCGGCGAGCGGGATCCGGCCGCTGTCGGTGAGCGCATAACTGCGGTTGGGGTCGTCGGCTTCGTGCTCGAAGCGCACGATGCGCGCCGAGTGGATGGGCGAGGCGACCGCGGTGACGTCGCGGAAGGTGAGCAGATCGATGTCGTTCACGCCGTGCGCGTTCAGGGCCGTCACCGCGCCCCGGCCGGTCGCGCCGAAGCTGATGACGACCGCCCGCAGCCGCCGCCCGTAGTCGCCGGTCGTCCCGGTGAGCGCCAGGGCGTGCAGAACCGAGCAGTAGCCGGCCATCTCATTGTTCTTGTGCAGGACGTGCAGGTTGAAGGTGCCGTCACTGTTCCAGTGGTTCATCGCCTCGAAGGCGATCAGAGTGAGCCGCCGGTCGATCGCGAGCTGGGTCACCTCCTCATCCTGTACGCAGTGCGGCCAGCCCCACAGGATCTGTCCGTCGCGCAACTCCTTGAGGTCCTGGGCCAGGGGTTTGGGCAGCAGGATGACATCGCAGCGCGCCACCAGCTCCTCCCGTGACAGCAACCCGGCGACGTGCGGCGCCAGTTGCTCATCAGAGATGCCGAAATGCTCGCCGTAGCCGCGTTCGAGGTAGATGAGGTGCTGAAGATCGGCTTCGATCCGCTCAAGGTGCAGCGGGTGGATGGCCAGCCGGTGCTCGTTCTCCTTGCGTGAGTGTGACACGACGCCGAGACTGAGCTGATCCATACGGGCTCCCTTGGGTTGACCCTATGTCTAGCAGGTGCACCTCGGTGAAATGTCCCGACATCATGTCCGGTGGTCATTCCCACAGGTGGCCGAGCGCGTACCTTGCGCACGTTGCCGTGGCTCGGACGCTCAGCCCGAGCAAGCCGACGCGGCGCGTCCTCCCCTTTCGGTAAAGGGGAGGACGCGTTGGTGGGTTACGGGTATTCGGTGAGGTTTGCGACGTTTGTGGAGGAGTTGCTTGGGCCTCCCGTGGAATTGATGACGTGGGCGATGGTTCCGGTGCCGCCCAGGGAGACCGTCACCATGTGGTGGAAGCGGACCCCCGGCGTGTTCGGCACCTCGAAGGCCCGGTCGGCCACCACCGCGGGGTTGGCGCTGAAGTAGCAGTAGCTGCCCAGCCCCCAGGCCTCATGCGAGGTGACCGAACCGGCGACCTTGTAGGCGGCCCAGCCCCGGGTGGAGCCGTTCATCCAGGACGCCTGGCTGGGCGGATCGTAGGGCATCTCGTTCTGGAAGAAGTAGGTCCGCCCGCCGTTGCCGTTCCAGATGACCTGGTACTGGTGGAAGTGCTCGACGAACAGTCCGTAGAACGTCACGTCGTCGCCGTTGACGACGAGCCCGTTGACGGTCGTGTTGGTGTTCCACCCGACGCCGCTGCCGTGGTCGGCCCGCCAGATCCAGGTGTGATCACCGATCACGTTGTCGCTGTTGATCACCAGGCTCTGTGACGCCTTGCCCACCCCGGCGCCGCCGACGCGGAAGAAGACGTCGTGCAGTGAGGTGGGGTTGGCCGCGTGTGAGGCCGCCGAGCCCGCCGGGCCGACCTGCATGAGCGTCGCCGAGTTCGCGGTCCCGGCGTCGATCAGCAGGCCGGCGATCTTGACGCCGTCCACGTCGGCGACGGTCATCGCCGTGATGCCGTTGTCGGGTACGAACGTCGCCAATCCAAGACCGAGCACCACGGTGTCGGCCCTGGTGACCCTGATCGTGTCGTTCAGGTGGTAGACGCCCGGCGTGACCAGCAGGTCCTTGCCCGCGGCCAGCGCCGCGTTGATGTCACCAGCGGTGTTGCCCGGCTTGACGACGAAGAACTGACTGATCGGCAGCGACGTGCCGGCGCCCGGCCACGACACCCCGGCGGAGTTCGACTTCAGCGCGGGCACGAACACCTGGTAGGCCCCTGCCGCGTCGATGTAGAGGAACGGCTTCTCCCGTACCACCGGCGCCTGCCCCACCGTCGTGTACGGCGGGCTGGGGAAGGTGTTGCCCGGCGCGCCGGACACCCCGACGAAGACCATGTTCCAGTTCGACCCGCTCCAGGACCCGAAGGCCGAGTTGCGGGAGATCCACTGCTGTTGCGACCCGGACCTGACCTGACCGTCGATCCGCGAGTCGGAGATCCACCCGCCGCTCGACCAGCCGCCGTCGTCCAACTGCAGGTTTCCGCGCACATGCATGCGCCGGTACGGCGCCGCCTGCGAGACCGCCCACCGATCCGTGCCGCCCGCCGGGGTGACCGAGAGGTTCTCGGCCGAGCGCCAGAAGTTCTGCGTGGCGTTGCCGCCGAACCAGTCGGCCTCGGCGTGCACGGCTCCGTTGATCGTCACCGCGTCCGGCGTCTGTCCCAGGCCAAGGACCTGGGTGTAGAAGCCCACGTTGACGTCCACGCCGTAGGTGCCCGGCTTGAACAGCAGCGCGTACCGGTTGGACCCGAACTGGTTGGACTGCTGCTGGCTGAACACCGAGTTGAGCTGCGACTGAATCGTGGACGCGGGCATCGACGGGTCGAAGACGCGCACGTTCGGCCCCAGGTCGGGATTGGGGCCACCGCCGCCGCCCGACAGGGTGAACGACTGCGCCGCTGTGCCGTTGCAGGCGTACTGCTGCAGTTGCACGCTGTCGGCCGTGGAGGCGCCCGGCACGTCGAGGCACTTGCCGCTGTTCCTGTTGACCAGGTGGTACGTGCCTCCGGATTCCTCCACCGGCAGCCACTGCTGGTTGTTGCCGCCGCCGTAGGCCCACAACTGGACCGGTGCGCTGTCGGCGGTCGAGACACCGGTCACGTCCCAGGCCTGCGTGGCGTTGAGCGAGCTGTCGACCCGGTGGTAACCACCGCTGGTGGCCTGGAACTGCCAGAGCTGCGCGCCGCCGCCGTTGCACGCGTACTGCTGGACGGCGGTGCCGTTGGCGGTGGCGGCGCCGCGGGCGTCGACGCACTTGCCGCTGTGCTTGGCGACCACGGTGGTCAGGCCGGTGGGGACGGCTGCCTGCGCTGCCGGCATGAGGACGAACCCGGCCGCGATCAGCACGAGGACGACTAGGGCACGCATCAGAACCCCGCCGTCAGTCTGGTGAAGTCCCAGGCGCTCTGGGAGACGCCGCTGCAGGTTTCGGACAGCCCTCCGGAGCAGGGGCGGTCGCGGTTGACCGACCAGAAGGCGAGCCTGGTCAGGCCATGGGAGTTGGCGTAGTCGCGGATCTGGGTCCAGGTGGCGACCGAGGTGACCTCCGACTGATCGGACAGGCCGTTCATGCCGGAGATGCCCATGTGCGCGTACGCCGTGGCGTCCGACCAGCCGAACGCCGACTTCAGAGCGTTCTTCAGCCCTTCGGCCGCGTTGACCGTGCTCTGGTACATACTGGACCCGCCGCCGAAGTCGAACGGCATGATCGTGTAGTTGTCGATCGGGACGCCGAGCTCCCTCGACCGGTTGATCAGCCGGGTGCCCGCGCCGGCCGGGCCGCTGGTGGAGGTGCCGAAGGTGACGACCACCTTGACGTTCGGGTTGTTCGCCTTGACGATCTTGAGGCCGTTGAGTATGCGGTCCTGGACGGTGTAGTTCTCGTACTCGTCGGTGTTCTCGATGTCGAAGTCGACGGCCGCGGGTCCCAGAGCGTTGATGACCTGCTGCACGGCGCCCGCGTACGCCTCAGGCGTACCGCAGTTGGGGCCGAGCTTGCTGCCCGACCAGCCGCCGAAGGAGATCTGGACGCTACCGCCCTTGGACTTGATCGTGTTGATCGCCTGCTGGTCGGCGCCGCCGGTCAGCGCACGGGAGCCGTCCCAGCGGGGCGTGCAGCCGCCGCCGGACAGGATGAAGGCCATCGTGAAGGACTTGACACCGGTCGCGTCCATGACCGTGCCCGGGTTGGGCGGGCTCCCCCACCCCATGTAGAGGTACGGGGCGCCGGGTAGCTTGCCGGGATTGGGGGTGCTGTCGCCGGAGGGCAGCGTCCACTTCTGGTTGGCGCCGGTGCCGCAGCTCCAGATCTGCAGGGGTGTGCCGTCGGCCGAGCCGGCGTTGGTGGCGTCCAGGCACTTGCCGAGCGCTCGCAGGGTGCCGTCGGAGGCGGACGTCCACTGCTGCGCGGCGGTGCCGTTGCAGTCGTAGATCTGCACCTTGGTGCCGTTGGCGCTGCTCGCGCCCGCCACGTCCAGGCACTTGCCGAGTGCGCGGATCGTGCCGTCGGACTGCGTGGTCCACGACTGGGCGGTGGTGCCGTTGCAGGTCCAGAGCTGGACCTGGGTGCCGTTGGCGCTGCTGGCACCGGCGACGTCGACGCACTTGCCGCCATAGCCGGTGATCCGGCCGGTGGCGGCCGAGGCCGGGGAAGCGAGGCCCGCCACGGCTAAAGCCGTCACGGAGGCAAGGATGATTCCTTGTCTTTTCATGGGGGTGTCACTTTCTGTGGGGGGTGTACGCCGGTGGCTAGCCGCCGGCGTGAGTGAGCACCATGGCTAAGAGAAATTCACGGTCGTGACCTTACAGTGACCTTACGGTGACCCAATGAGAGCGTCAATACTTAATTCAAGAGTTGACGGCACACTTAAATTAGATAGAAAAATAAGCGGGACGTGGGCCCTCAGCTGCCCTGGAACTGATCCACCACCAGGTGAGCCGCCTCGATCGCGACGCGGCCGTAGGAACAGCGCAGTGACCCGAGTCGGCTCGTCACGCGCGTTGCGCCACACCATCCATCAAGATCATCCTGATGTGGGTCCAAAACAGTTGACCAGCGCGATCAGCCATATCCGCCCGATTTTCGGCGGATGCTAACGGGGCCCTCCTTCGGCCGCCAGTCGCAGCGTGGCCTCCTTCTCGCGCGAGCCGACCGCTTACGGGTGCCGTAGTACGTCAGGTACGGGGAGCAGCGCCGCTTGGGGTCGAAGGTCGCCACGTAGTGGGCGGCCAGGTCGGCCTGCGCGGTGACGGCGGCGTGGTCGAGGAAGGCGCCCAGGCGCTCGCGGACCTGTCCGGCGGGCAGCGCGGCCACGGTCCCGGTCAGTAACTGCCGGGCGTCGTACAGCCGGTCGTCGGGGTAGCCGGGCAGCACCGATGCCACCATGTGCGCTGTACGCAGCTCACCTTCGCCCAGATCCATCATGCGGACAACTCCTCACCTCACGCGCCGGATGTCTCGATCCTTTCGGCCGGCAGCGGGGCGGCTCAGGGCCCTTGGTCCCGCCTTCCGGATCCGAAAGACCCAAGGGGCGGCTCAGGCGAGTTGCCGAAGGCGCCGGCCGGTTGCCTCCACCGTGGTGATGACGATGAACTGGTCGCGGCTGCGCGCCCACGGCGTCAGCGGCAGTCTTTCCAACCGGGCGATCTCCGCGGGCTCGTCGGCGACGTGGGCCAGCCCTATGACGGTGACCGACCAGCCGGTCCGCTCCACCGGGTGGAAGTCGTCGACCTCGAAGGCGACGACCGCACGGCGAGTGGCGGCGGCCAGCTTCGAACCGGCCGCCGTGCGGATGACGATGTCGTCGCCGTCCAGGCAGAAGTTGACCGGCTGCACGGCCGGCAGGGCGCGATCGGTGAAGACGATCCGCCCGATCGGGCACGAAGGCAGCAGGCGCATGCACTCCTCCTGCGAGAGCACCTGCAGGCCGGCCGAGTCGAGTTTCATACCCTCAGCCTGTGGCCGCCCCTACCTGCGCGGTTAGGGACGAAAGTCCCATGTCGGCTGCCGATCCGCTCTCAGTTGTCGCTGTTTCCCGCCGGCGTCAGTACGCGGGCCCCGACGGCGCTGCCCGGCGGTGGCGTGGTGCGTCCCGCCGTTCGCGGCAGGTGAGTGCCGTCTCCCGTCACCTTCCACTGCGACGGCTCCCCGGACTCCCAGGGGCGAGAGTGCTTGTGCCGTGGACTCGAAGCGGGCGGGTGGCGATGGGTCATCGTGGTCGGAGACCGTCCAGGGCGATGTCGATGAAGCGCCGCCAGTCGCCTATGGCCTCGCGGCTGATCGCGGCCACCGCCCCGGCGATCATGTAGAGGTCCGCGACCTTGACGTCGGCGCGGAAGGTGCCGTCGGCCCGGCCCCGGTCGAGCAGGGTCTCGCCGAGGGCGAGGAGGTCGGCGCCCACCTGGCCGCGTGGCTCGGTCGAGCCTAGGGCCGCCTCGATCGCGCTGGAGACCCCGCGGCTCTCGTCGTGCACCTCGCCGATGCGGGTCAGGAAGCAGGTCAGGGCCTGCCGCGTGTCGGGGTTGGGCAGGCATGCGGTCCGGGCGTACGCCAGGATCTCGGCGAACCGCTGCTCCGTCACCGCCTCGATCAACGCCTGACGTGTCGGGAAATGTCGGTAGACGGTGCCCACGCCGACGCCGGCCGCCTTGGCCACCTCCGCCATCTGCACCTCATCCCCCCGCTCGGCGAACAGCTCACAGGCCACCTCCAGCACGCGGCCGCGGTTGCGTTCGGCGTCGGTACGGGGCTTGCGGGCGGTGGGTTTTGACATCCCTCGCGGTCCTCTGTCTAGACTCTAAGCGGAATCGGATTCCGAATCCGTCTCCGGAAAGGGTACCTCATGTCCAAGGAACGCTTCATCCTCCTGAACCCCGGAGAGTCACGCCTGCCCATGCCGCCGCCGACGACGCTCAAGGCCGGAGCCGCCGATACCGAGGGCCGGTTCTCCCTCATTGAGAACCGGGGCCACCAGGACCTCCCCGCGCATGTCCACGACGCCTTCGACGAGTTGGTCTTCGTACTGGACGGGGAGTTGGGCCTCGACTTCGACGGCCGGACGCATCGCCTGACCGCGGGCATGTGCGCGCTGCTGCCGCGCGGCGTCACCCACGCCATACGCGCCCTGTCGGAAGCTCCGGTCCACGCGCTGCACCTGTTCTCACCGGGCGGCTGGGAAGAGTACGCCCAGTCCGTGGCCGGGCAGACAGCGGAGAACGGCGACAAAGGCCGCTTCTACCTTCTCCAGCGCGGCGAAGTGCGCCCGGGGCGGATCAAGGTCCCGCCCGCGTTCGCCGCCAAGGCTCGCGGCACCGACACCGACGGCAGGCTGTCGCTCCTCGAAATGGTGGTGGCTCAGGACATTCCCCGCCACATCCACCACAAGGCGGACGAAGGCATCTACGTACTCGACGGGGAACTCGTCGTCGAGTACGACGACCGGACGGAGAAGGTGGGCAAGGGGCAGTTCGTCCTGCTGCCTCACGGGGTCCCGCACGCGCTGCGCTGCGGGTCGACCCCACCCCCGCGGGTCATCCAGATCTCCTCGCCGGGCGGCTGGGAGTGTTTCATCGAGGACCTGATCGAGGCCAGGCCGCACATCACCACGGGCGGCCGGCTCGACCCGGTCAAACTCAACCCCATCGCCGCCAAGTACGACATCACCTACGGCGTGCCGTAACCCCGGCGAAAACCGGCAGCGGCGCTGAGCGGATCGCCCAGAGCGCGACGGCGATGTACACGACCTGCTCCGGCACCCGCAGCCACAAAGGCGACGCCTCGCCGCCGTTGAACGGCACGTCGGCGACCGCGGCGTAGATGTTGGCCGGCAGTAGGAGCACGAAGAGCGCGGCCAGCCCGATCCCGGCCGGCCGGCGCGTCCCGGTGATGATCAGCCCCACCGCGCCCATGAGCTCCAGCACACCGGTCAGGTAGACCATCGCGTCGGCGAAGGGCACGAAGGGCGGCACCATGCGTACGAGATCCCCATGGTTGGGCATGACCGTGACGCCGTCCGGGACGAAGTGCGCGCTGGCCGTCATGAAGAGCATGACGGCCAGCGCGTGCGCCGCACTGACCGGCCACGAGGCGAACCGGCCGACCCCGAACGCCCCCAGCGCCCGGAAGCCCAGCAGGGCCACCAGCAGTACGATGATCGTTTCCACGACGGCTCTCCCTATTGGGTAGTTGTACTATCTAGCATTGGATAGCACAACTATCCTATTGAGTGTCGCGATGTCAACCGGTTTCTCGTCAAGCCATACCGAAAGGACAAGGAGTGGCGGCGGTTCACCGCCCTAATTCTTGGCAAGCGTGGCCCGCCACGCCTTGTGCGCGGTGTCGGCCAGGATCATGACGGGAATCGCCATCGCGGCCAGTGCCCATCCCACGGCGGGCGGGAAGGCGCCGCCGAGCAGGCGCGAGACGGGCGGCAGACCGAGGAAGGCCAGCAGCAGCACCGCTTCGACGGCGATCGCGCCCAGCAGCAGGGGGTTGGTGCGCCAGCGAACGCGTCCGATCCAGCGGGATTCGCTGCGGCAGGCGAAGGCGTTGGCGAGTTGGCCGAGCACGACGGCGGCGAAGGCCGTGCCCGAGGCGGCGGCGAGCAGGCCGGGGCTCGGGGCGGTGCCGAGCCGCCAGCCGCCGAGCAGCAGGACGCCGACGAACGCCCCCATTTCGGCCAGGGCCTGGGCGGGGCCGAGAATCGCGAAGACGCGGGTGAGCAGGCGGCGGTCGATGAGGGTGCCGGCGCGGGCGGGGCCGTACATGGTGCGGGGGTTGGCCGGTTCGGCGCCCAGGGCGAGCGCGGGCAGCAGGTCGGTGCCGATGTCGAGGGCGAGGACCTGCAGCACGGTCAGGGCGAGGGGGATGGTGCCGCCGGACAGTGCCCAGATGGCGAACGGGGTGAGTTCGGCGACGTTGTCGGTCAGGTGGTAGGTGAGGAAGCGGCGCACGTTGGCGTAGGTGGCGCGGCCCAGTTCGACCGCGCCGACGATGGTGGCGAAGTGGTCATCCAGCAGCACCAGGTCGGCGGCCTGGCGGGCGACGTCGGTGCCCGACTTGCCCATGGCGATGCCGATGTCGGCCTCGCGAAGCGCCGGTGCGTCGTTGACGCCGTCGCCGGTCATCGCCACCACGTGGCCGCGCCCGCGCAGGGCCCGGGCGATGCGCAGCTTGTCCTCGGGCGTCACGCGGGCGATCACCACGCCGTCGTGGTCGAGCAGCTCGCCCAGCGCGGCGTCGTCGGCGGGCAGCTCGGCGCCGGTCACCACCAGCTCATCCGGGCCGAGCAGCCCTACCTCGGCGGCGATGGCGCGGGCGGTGCGCGGATGGTCGCCGGTGACCATGGCCAGCTTGATCCCGGCGATGCGGCATTTCCCGATCGCCTCGGCCACGTCCTCACGCGGCGGGTCGTGCAACCCGACCAGACCGAGCAGTTCCAGCTCCGACTCCTCGGCCGTGCGACCGCGCGCGACGGCGAGCACGCGCAGTCCGCGGTCGCTCATCCCGGCCAGCGCGTCATCGGCCCCGGGTACGGTCCGGCACAGCGGCAGCACGGCATCCGGTGCGCCCTTCAGGTGCAGCCCGCCGTCCACCAGGACGGAGGCGCGGCGCCGCACTGGATCGAACGGAAAGCGCCGGGTGGCCTGCCCTTCCACATCGGCGCCGAGACGCAGGGCCTCGACGTGCAGAGCCACCTCCATCGGGTCGCCCACGGGCTTGCCGCCGCTCATGCGGCCGGTGGAGCTCAGCACCGCCGTGCGCATGACCTCGGCGGGCGAGCTCGACGGCGACCACACCTCGGCCACGGTCATCTCGTTGCGGGTCAGCGTGCCGGTCTTGTCGGTGCAGATGAACGTGGCCGAGCCGAGTGTCTCGACCGCCTCCAGGTGGCGTACCAGGGCGTTGCGGGCGGCCATCCGCTGGGCGGCGCGGGCCAGCGACAGTGTGACGGTCGGCAGCAGCCCTTCGGGCACCAGCGCGACCGTGACACCGATGGCGAACAGGAAGCCCTGCCCCGGCGCCATCCCCAGCAGCACGGCCAGCCCGAAGAAGACCGCCCCGACCGCCGTCGCGATCCCGGCGACGATCTTGATGACCTTGCCGAGCTGCACGGCCAGCGGGCTGGGTGGCCTGCTCGCCTCCCTGGTGAGCTTGGCGATCGCGGCCAGCCGGGTGCGCGCCCCCGTGGCCACCACGACGGCCTCGGCCTCCCCCTCGACCACGAACGTGCCCGCGTAGGCCGGGCCACCCACCTGCGGCCGGGCGGGCCGGCTCTCCCCGGTCAGCATGGACTCGTTGACGGCCAGCCCGTGCACCTCGGCCACCTCCAGATCGGCCGAGATCCGGTCACCCGCCTCCAGTAGCGCCACGTCCCCCATCACCAGGTCAGCCGCGCCGATCAGCACGCGCCTGCCATCCCGCCTGACCACCACGTTGGCCGGGATCAGCTCCCGCAACCGCTGCGTGGCCCGGTCGGCGCGATACTCCTGGGCGAAGGCGAAGCCACCGTTGAGCAGCACGACCACCGCGATCGCCACGGCCAGTTGCGGCATCCCGGCCAACACGGCCAGCGCGGCCGCTCCCCACAACAGCAGGGCGAAGAAGTGCACCATCTGGCGCAGCAGCAGCATCACAGGAGAGGCGCGGCGAGTCGCGGGCAGTACGTTCGGGCCGTCGGCGGCCAGCCGCTGCGCCGCTTCTTCGGCGGTGAGGCCGCAACGGGTCTGAGACAGGATGGTCATGACCACAAATCTCGCGGCCACGTCCTGCGTTGGGCAGGGACTTTCGGCACCAACCCACGGGCCGTCCGGCACTGCCTGTGACGCCCGGCCGTTCCCGGAAACGCTCGCGGACATGCACGATCCGCAAGGACATCATCGTCGATCTCCTCCTGGCCGTGGGCGCGGGCGGGAGCCTGGGCTTCATCCGCCCGCGCCTGGCCGGACGTCAGTGCTCGACGGCGATCCGCCGGCCTTCCGCCTTCTTGCCTTCGGCCAGCCCGACGCTGACCTCGAGGACGCCGCCGGTGTAGGTGGCCTTGACGTCGTCCGTCTTGGCCGCGGCCGGCAGCGTCACCGATCGCGACAGCGACCCGTAGGAGAACTCCGAGCGGTGCGGCTCGGAGGTCTTGCGTGTCCTCTCCGCCCGGATGTGGAGCACGCCGTCACCCACGGTGACCTCGATGTCCTTGTCGGGGTCGATCCCGGGCAGCTCAGCGCGCAGCACGTACCGGCCGTCGGCGATGTAGTCCTCGACCCGGACGATCTGTCCGAACGGCCGGAACCCGAACATCGGGCTCTCCATCCACGCGAACAGCTCCGGGAACGGGATTCTGATGTCCCTACGCTCTGGCAGGTTCATCACAGCCTCCTTGTGTGGTTCCGATTCCCACACCTTCAGGACATACCTGCGCCTTCCCCGGCCCCAGAGGCCGAAGTCCCTACCCGTCAGGGCGATCGGCCCTGTCTTGCCAGCCGTGGTGAGCCCGTGGACCGCGTCGCACAGCGGCGGGGTGAGCCACGGCCCGGCTGCGCTCTAACGTCTAGGCTTGCCCGTCGTTCAACCCTCCAGGGCGCCTGTCAGAGGACCTTCGGCCCATCCTTCACTTGAGCGCCTCCATTGTTCGAGGGGTGAGCGCGTGCCGCACGGTGGCGATGAACCACAGCGCGATGGTGGCGTAGAACAGCACCGCCAGAGCCGGTTTCGCAGCCGTGATCAGCGCGATCACGCCGGCGAGGAGCGCGATGCCGCCCAGGGTGCTGGCGACTCCCATGTACGGGCCCTTGTGCTCGTACACGTCGGCTGCGCTCAGTCCGCAGCCGCCCACCATGCCCAGCAGCAGGATCGCCCCGGCCGCACCGCGTACGCCGTCGATGACGGGCACGTCCGCGCCTTGCGTGAAGGCGACGTAGATGGCGACGTTCGCCGCGGCGACCACTGTCGCCAGAGCGTCCTTCCAGGTCAGTCTCATCACTGCCACCTCCTTTCCCCCTGAGCGTCCGCCCGCCGGATCTGTGCGGTCAGTGTCTTTGGTCCTGCCGGCCGGGGACGTTCGCCGCTGTCGTGCGACGGCTGCGGGCGCCCACCATGTACTTGTACCGTTTTCATGGAGGTGAACCGATCATGATCGGCGGACGAATGATCATGGAGTCACCGGTGCTCGACGCCGAACTGCTGTCGCTGAAGAGGCGGGTCGACAAGCTCGAGGAGCTGGTCCGCACACTGACCGCCGCGAACCTCGCGCTCGTCCGGGCCGTGGAGAACCTTCACCCCACATCAGCCAGCCTGGCTCCCAGCGACTGAGGCACGGCACGCGTTCTCACGCGTGCACGACGACGAACTGTCCCAGTCGTCCTACAGCTGTTGGCCACGGCGCAGCAGGCGCACCAAAGCGGCACCGGTGAGCGCCGCGACCGTGGCCGCCATGACCGCACCGCCGAGCACGCCTATGGCGGCGATGAGCCGGCCCGGCTGACCCGGCTGCCACAACGGCGTGGTCACCGCGGCGAACGCGCCGAGCGCGACCAGCCACGCTCCCGCGGTCGCCGCCACCCACCGCCAGGCGCCTCGCACGTGCGGGCGAAGCACCCGCCACTGCAACAACCCCATCGAGGCCAGCAGGACCACGCCCAGCACGATGAGCACCGCCGGATGCCAGCTCATGACCCGCTCACCGAGTACGACGGGCAACGCCCCGATGGTCCACGCGATCCCGGCGCCCCCCGCCGTTGCCCGTACCCATGCCACGGTGCCGATCCCTGGCAGAGCGGCCCGGAGCGCATATGCCTGGGCCAGGCCGAGTATGGTGCCCTCCACCAGCCCCGCGGCCACGAGTGTGGCGCCCTGCAGCAGCGGCCCGATGCCGAGCACCCCCCACTGCACGCCCGCCGCCAGCGCGCCCACAACGGCCGGGACGGCGAAACCCGCGACCTCGCCCACCGTGACGGCCGCGAACCAGCGCCGCCACAGCCGCTTCATCCCCAGCCTCGCCACCGGCGTCACCGGGTCGAGGCGGATGGTGAGAGCGACGGCATCATCAGGCGGGACGCCGAGTTCGGTACGGCCGATGCTGTCACCGATCGCGCGCACCGCGGCTTTCACCCGCAAGGGGCTGCGACTGACCGTCGCATAGCCCGCATGCGTCGCACCGCGCAGGGTGACCCGCAACGGTGCGCCACCCTCCAGGTTGCGCCACCACAGCCGGGAGCCGCGGCTGATTACCGTGAGCGTGTCTCCCTCCTGGCTGTACTGGACCGGCACGAGCAGCCTCGCTCCACTCCTGCGGCCGGTGATCTCCGCGAGCACCACCCATCGCGACAGCAGGTCGTGCAACGGAGTCCGCAACACCCATGCGACGATCGGGTTGACCAGCCGGGTCTGCAGCCGGCCTAGCGCCCGCACCGGGACCGCCGCCCGCACATCAGGTAAGCGATGGGTCCGATCGGCTGGACGAAGATACCCAGCCACCACAGCTCCTTACGCCCCCGCACCTCGTCCCTCGGCCGGAACCACAGGTCAACCGCCGCCGTCGCGGTCAACGCGAACTCTGCTGACACAGCCGCTAACAGCAGGCCCTGCTGCCGCTCGGAGAGCTCGTTCCAGCGCATCGGCCCTGTCCCTTCTCTCGGCGTACCTCCGCCACGAGCCTGTCAGGCTCCCCGCTGATCGTCCCGGGCCGAAGGGCCCGAGATCAGAGGCCTTTGGCCACCGCCACGGCTCTCGGCGACTGTCATGGGGATCACATCGCGGATCGCCGCTCCGGCGAGCAGGTCGGAGTTCCTCGCGCCACCTGGGAGTACGCACCACTCCTAGTCGGCACGTGCCGTGATACGGAAGACCGGGATGCGGTGCGCGATCCGCTCGAACTCCTCCAGAGGGGCCCGCCGGTCCACCGGGATGTGCGGGCGAGCGCCGGGCGCGCATGCCAGGTAGCGGCGCAGGATGGGGGCGCGCAGACTGGGCTCGACCTCGTCGAGGCGCACTCTCTCGCGGCGGCCGTGCCGCAGCACCGCCCGCCCCTGAACGGCGTGGAGGTTGCGCACCCAGTTCGCGTTCTGGCCCAGCATCGCGACCAGGTAGCGCTCCCCCTGGTAGTCGGCGACGACCAGGGGAAAGGAGATGACGCGGCCGCTAAGCCGTCCGGGGACCTCCAGGGTCACTAAGCGGCCGGGCATCACTCCCGCCGAGTGGAGGACGGCTGATACCCGGTTCATCACCCGCGCAAGGCGGTTCGGCTGGCCACCTCGATACAGCCACCGGTACCAGCGTCCGGATCGATGTCCATCATGTGTCATGTCCCACCTACCTGGAAATCCTGCCGCGACCTGCTCCGAGACGGGTCACGATGCCCATGCCTGCAATCCCTGCCTGCTACTTTGACGCCGCATCCAGGCCGGCGACTCCTTCTCCAGCCGGCGCACCCAGTGCGGGGTCAGCCTCATCTGGCCGGCGATTTGCCGGGGCGTGTGCGGGGCGTACCCGTCCACGCCGAACCGCCGTGTCCCGATCGGCAACCGCACCGTGGGGGCCTGCTCCAGCCCTCGTTGGATGGCCTTGCGGATCCACCAGACGGCGACAGTGGAGAACCGGTTGCCGCGGGCGTGGTCGAAGCGCTGGACGGCCTCGATCAGCCCGAGGTTGCCGAGCGGAACCGACCACAGACTTGATCGAGCTGCTCGCCGAAGCGCAGAGTACGCCTAGGCATATGACAGCCTCGCCGCCGCGATCGCTGCCTGGCCGAAGCTGATCCCGCCGTCGTCGACGGGGAAGCGTTCGCCGATGAACGGCTCGAACCCGGCGGCTTCCAGCCTGGCCAGCACGTCATTGGCCAGCAGCCGGTTCTGAAACACTCCGCCCGACAGGCACACGGTGCCGACACCCGTCTCCGTGGCCGCGTGCTCGCACAACAGCACGGTCACCGCCGCGACGGTGGCGTGGAAAGCCGCGGCGATCCGGCCCACCGGCTCGCCGTCGGCCTTCGCCGCCAGCAGGTCCCGCAACGTTCGCACACCGTCGTACACCCAGAGCCCGTCACGCCGCTCCAGCCGCCAGGCCAGCGGCTCGGCACCGGCGAAGGCGGTCGCCGCCTGCTCCAACCGCATCGCTGCCTCCCCCTCGAACGTGCTGACGTCGCAGAGCCCGAGCAGCGCCGCGGCCGCGTCGAAGAGCCGTCCGGCGCTGGAGGCGACCGGGCAGTTCACCCCTCTGGCGATCACCCTCCGGATGATCTCCTCTTCGTGGAGATCGGCGACCGGTCCCACGGGTACGAACTTCCCCGTGCCCTCACCACCGACGAGGTAGCCGAGCGCCATGCGGCCGGGACGGTGTACCGCCGCAGCGCCGCCGGGCATCGGAGCGCGAGAGAAGCGGCCGAGCCGGCGGTATCCGGTGTAGGAGGCCAGCAGCAGCTCACCACCCCAGAACGTGCCGTCGTCGCCGAACCCCAGCCCGTCGTAGGCGACACCCAGGAAGCGGCCCTGCAGGCCGTGCTCGGCAGCCACCGCGGCCACGTGCGCGTGATGATGCTGTACGGCGATGCGGCTCGGCCACCGCTGGGCCAACCGCGTAGACAGATACCCGGGATGCAGGTCATGGGCGACGTGCACAGGATCGATGCCGTGGATCGCCCGCAACCGGTCCAGCGCGTCCTCGTAAGCGGCCAGCGTTTCCGCGTCCTCCAGGTCACCGAGATGCGGGCCCAGTACCGCATGCTCCCCGTCGGCGAGCGTGAACGTGCTCTTGAGCTGAGCGCCGACAGCCAGCAACGGCGCCGGCGCCGCGATCGGCAGCCGGTGCGAGGCGGGCGCGATCCCCCGAGCCCCGCGTACCAGCAGGGAACGGGATCCAAGGGAACGGACCACCGAGTCGTCGTAGCGGTTGACGATGGCCCGATCGTGGGAGAGCACCCCGTCCACCTCTAGCCCGGCCTCGCAGATGAGCCCGGACTCGATGAGCATGGGGCTGTCGGCGAAGTTGGCGCTGGTCACGATGAGTGGTCGGCGCAGCTCGTCAAGCAGCAAATGGTGCAGCGGCGTGTACGGCAGCAAAAGTCCGATATCGGCCAGACCGTCGCACACCCCGGCGGCCAGCACCCCGAGGCGGGGCGGTACCAGCAAGATCGGGGCGGCCGGGCTGCCCAGGAGCGCTCGATCATTGGGCGTGAGCTTGGCCAGCGCACCCGCGGTGATCACATCGCGCACCATGACCGCGAGAGGCTTGGTCTCCCGGCACTTGATCTGCCGGACCCGCGCCACAGCATCCTCGTTGATCGCATCGCACACCAGTTGGAAACCGCCCAGCCCCTCGACCGCGACCACCCCGCCACCGCTGATGACCTCCGCGGCCGCCCGCAATGCCGCATCCCCTGCCACACCCATGAACCGCAGCCGCGGACCGCACGCGGCGCACGCGATCGGCTCGGCGTGGAAGCGCCGGTCGGCCGGGGCACGGTACTCCGCCGCGCAGCACGCGCACATGTCGAAGCCGCGCATGCTGGTGCGCATCCGGTCGTACGGCAAGGCCTCGATGATGGTCGCCCGCGGGCCGCACGCCGTGCAGTTGATGAACGGGTAGCGGTAACGCCGGTTGGCCGGATCGAACAGCTCGCGCAAGCAGTCGGCGCAGGTGGCCAGGTCAAGTGGTATGTCGCGGCCCGCTCCCCCGACCGCCACGCTTGCCGGGACAGTGAATTCGCCTGACGCGGCAGCGGGCGGCTGGGGCGAGACGACGACTTCGCCGATGCTCGCCGCCCGCCAGGTGGCTTCCATGTCGGCCCCTACAGCAGCGGCGGGACGACGATCAGGTCGACCCTGTCGTAGGTCAGCTCGGACACGACGTCGATCACGCCCTCCACCCGGCGGATCTCCTCCACCAGCTGGACGGCCTCAGAGCCGCACGTCACCCGGCCGCTGAGCCGCACCACAGCACCGGCGATGCTGACCGACACGGACGTCCGGTCACCGATCACGGCCCTGACATCGCTCTCCAGCTCGCCCGCGGACCGGGTGAAGACACGCAGCACGTCCGACTGGTGCAGAGTACCGACGATGCGACCGGTGACCACGTCGATCACCGGCAGCTGCTTGATCCGCTTCTCGTGCATCAACCGCGCCGCGTCGCGAACCGGACTTCCCGGGGTCACCGTGATCGCGGGCGCGCTCATGAGCGCCGACGCGGTGACCGCGGCCGCCTTCTCATGCTCCTCGCGCCGTTTGCGGCTTTCGAAGATCGGGGCGCTGTGTCGTACCGGGTCCATCTCCTTGAGCAACAGATCGTCTTCGGAGACGACCCCCACAGGCCGGCCATCAGCATCGATCACGCTGACCGCCCCGAGGGTGTATCGGCGCATCGTGCGCACGATCTCGGCGAACGACGCGTCCTCCCGCACCGCGATGGCGACGTTTCTCATGACGTCCCTGACCTTGATGGACATGGTGGCCTCCTCATCTCTCTCGCAACGATGCGCTTGGGGCGACCATGGGCGGCATGGGCGAACGTCCCTCGCCGCAGAGCCTTTGGTCCCTACTAGGCGTTGAGCACGGGCCACGGGTCGTCTTCCCCGTCGACAGAGGGCCTCTATGCGCGTACCACCGCCACCGGGCAGCGGGCGTGGTGCAGAACGCCGCGGCTGACCGAGCCGAGCAGTATCGCGCCCGCCGCGCCGTGGCCGTGCGAGCCCACCACCAGCAGATCGGCTCGGGCGGAGGCGTCGGTGAGCGCTTCCACCGGCTGCGCCGACTGGACGTCCTCGACGACCGTCACCTGCGGGTATTCCTTCTTGAACGTTTCCAGCCGGTCGCTGACGATCTGGTGCTGCGCGGTGCGGATCTCGTCCATGTCGTACGGCACCCCGGGCGCGAACGCGTGCACCGGCAGTTGCCAGGCGTGCACCACCCTCAGTGTGCTCCCGCGCAGCTTGGCCTGCCGGAAGGCGTAGGCCAGCGCGGGCTCGCATTCGGGCGAGTCGTCCACGCCGACCACGATCTCCCCGCGAACCGGCTGGTGATCGCCGCGTACGACCACGACGGGACCGTGCACACGGCCCGCCACGTGCGTACTGACCGAGCCCAGCAGAGCTCCGGCGAACCCGCCGAGCCCACGGCTGCCGAGCACGATCTCGGTCGTGTCCTTGGCCTGCTCGCGCAGCACCTCGGTGGGCGCGCCCTCGATGTCCTGAGTCGTGACCTCGACGTCGGGCTGCCGCTCGTGGGCCAGGGCCAGCGCTTCGCGCAGGATCCGCTGTCCCTCGCGCAGCAGCGTGTCGGGCAGCGCGGCGTTGGGGAACTTGCCGATCTGGTACGGCGAGCGGTCCACGGCGTGCACGATCCGCAGCGGCTCTCTCATCCGGAAGGCGTCGTTGGCCGCCCACTCCACCGCGGCACGCGCGGTCACCGAACCATCCACACCTACGATGATCATGATGTGTCCTCCTTCGTCACCTCTCCATCGGACTCGCTCACAGGGCGTGGTTGCAGAGCCGGAAGTCCGTCAGGCAAGAGCCGAAAGACCCTGTTTGCCCCGGTGGCGGGTGCGTAGCGTCATGGGCATGGCAGCCATCGATCTGACGCGGCTCCGTGCCGTCGTCTTCGACACCGACGGTGTGGTCACCGACACCGCCCGGGTGCACGCGGCGGCGTGGAAGCACGTGTTCGACGCTTTCCTGCGCGGCCGTTCCGCCCCGTTCGACATCCGCGCCGACTACTTGCGCTACGTCGATGGGCGCTCGCGTCTGGACGGGGTGCGCACGTTCCTGGCCTC
This sequence comes from Nonomuraea sp. NPDC049141, assembly GCF_040648415.1. Taxonomy (NCBI): domain Bacteria; kingdom Bacillati; phylum Actinomycetota; class Actinomycetes; order Streptosporangiales; family Streptosporangiaceae; genus Nonomuraea; species Nonomuraea sp. NPDC049141. The sequence continues at coordinate 39,711 of NZ_JBEZDR010000037.1, read as the reverse complement.
CCGTGGCATCTGCCTGCCTGAAGGCGGGGCGCAGGATGAGCCGGGCGCGCTTACCGTGCACGGGCTCGGGCAGGCCAAGGACGCGCTGTTCGTCCAGGAGATCGCCGAGCATGGGGTGGCCGCCTTCGGCTCGACCGTCGCGCTGCTGCACGAGTTGCGCCGGCGGGGTTGCCGTACCGCCGTGGTGTCGGCCAGCAGGAACTGCCGCGCGGTGATCTCGTCCGCAGGGCTGATGCACCTGTTCGACGTGGTGATCGACGGCACCGAGGTCGCCCGGCTGGGGCTGCCTGGCAAGCCTGACCCGGCGTTGTTCCTGGAGGCCGCCCAGCGGTTGGAGCTTGCGGCGGGCGAGGTGGCGATCGTGGAGGACGCGCTGCCCGGAGTCGAGGCCGGCCGCAGAGGCGGCTTCGCCCTGGTCGTCGGGGTGGACCGGACGGGCTCCCAGGGGGCCGCGATGCGCCGCGTCGGAGCGGACGTCGTGGTGACGGACCTGGCCGAACTGGGCATTGCCGGCAGCGTCCCAGTGTTGCGGCGATGAATCCCTCTGCTACGACCGGCTGCCGCTGACGTTCGCCCGGTTCAGTGTGGTTCCGCCCGGAGCGGGCCGACCTGCTGGACTACCGCCAAGAGCTCGACCTGCGGCAGGGGGTGCCACGGCTCGACCCTCAGCGCCGTCGTGCACGCCTGGGTGCTCGCCCGCTCCGACCGGGCCCGCTCCTGGCAGTTCTTCACCGAGGCGCTGTTCAGCGACATCAACGACGTCCAGGGCGGCACCACCGCGGAGGGTATCCACCTCGGCGCGATGGCCGGCACGCTGCACATGTTGCAGCGCTGCTACCTGGGCTTGGAGATCCACCCCAACGGCCTGCACCTCAACCCGCTCCTGCCCGACCGGCTCGGCACGCTGTCGCTGCCGATCCGCTTCCGCGGCCATCAACTGGTCATCGACGTTGACCGCGACAAAACACGCGTCGACGGCGTCGCCATGCCACGCGGCACACCAGCCGCACCTTCACCACCAAGGACGAGGAGACGTTCATGACAGGCACCGGCGACTTCGGACGTCTGCTGGGTGGCGGTCAAGATCGTCTGCCAGGTGGTGGCCCCGCCTCGGCCGACCCGGTCGTGGACGTGCTGGAGACCGAGCAATGCCCGCGCCTGGTCGTGCCGGGCGGCTGGGGCGTCCTCATCCAGGGCCCCGCCCACCACGTGCCGCTCGATGAGCCGGCCAAGGTCACCGATTCCGACGTCACCCCGTGGGCCGGTGGCGACCGGCAGCTCTACATCCGCATCGTTCCGCACCAGATCACCGGCCGCCGCATCCACGGCCGGTGATCCAAAGTCCCGAGGCAGAAGGCGCTTCCGGCGTCATGCCATTCGCTGCGCCATTTCGACCAGCCGGTTGGCATAACCCCACTCGTTGTCGTACCAGCCGAACACCTTGACCAGATCGCCGCCCGCCTGGGTGAGCCCGGAATCGAACACGCACGAGGCGGCGTCGCCGATGATGTCGCGGGAGACGAGCGGATCGGTGCTGTAGCGCAGGATGCCGTGCAGCTCGCCCGCGGCAGCGGTGGCGAAGGCGTCGTTGACCTCCTGCGCGGTGACCGGGCGGGAGAGTTGGGCGCTCAGGTCGGTGATCGAGCCGTCTTCGACGGGCACCCTGATGGCGATGCCGTCCAGCCTGCCGTCCAGTTCAGGCAGCACCTGGCCGACCATGCGGGCCGCGCCGGTGGTGGTCGGCACGATGTTCACCGCGGCCGAACGCGCCCTGCGCGGATCCTTGTGCGGCCCGTCCAGCAGCATCTGGTCACCGGTGTAGGCGTGGATGGTGGTCATGAACCCGCGCACCAGGCCGAAGCTCTGGTGCAGCACCTTGACCATGGGAGCGACGCAGTTGGTGGTGCACGAGGCCAGCGAAACGATCTCGTGCTGGGCCGGGTCGTACGCGGCGTCGTTGACGCCGGGCACGATGGTGACGTCCAGCCCCTTGCCGGGAGCCGACAGCAGCACTCTGCGGGCACCCGCCTTCAGATGGCCCGCCAGCGCGTCCCTGGTCCGGAAGCGACCGGTGGCGTCGATGACCAGTTCCACGCCGTGGGCACGCCAGTCGATCTCGGCGGGGTCCGCGTGGGCGCTGACCGCGATGCTCGTGCCGTTGACGTTCAGAGCGTCGGTGGAGGCGGCGACGGGGAGGTCGAGCGCGCCATAAGTGGAGTCGTGCTTGAGCAGGTGGGCCAGTGCGGCCGCGTCGGTGATGTCGTTGATGGCGACGACGTCCAGGTCGGTACGGAGCGCGCGGCGCAGGACGGCCCGGCCGATCCTGCCGAACCCATTGATTCCGATTCTCATACCGCCATCGTCCGGCGGACCAGCCTCGGCGTTCAGAGGCAACGGTCCCCACGGGATGGGACCTTCGGCCCCTGCCGGAATACAGGGTCCTCGACGCTGAACCGGAGGAGATCGCCCTCGGCCCACCGTTCGGTCTCAGGCCACCAACTGCCCTGCGTTGCGGTGCCGAGGACCGCTGTAGAGAGCCTCGCTCAGAATGACCCGTGTCAACGGCGAGCAGAGTGACCAAAGCCTCTTGCCGGATCGGGCGTTGCAGCTCATCCTGCGGGGCGAGGCAAGCGCGTGCCCGACGTCGTGGTGCGGGTGCTGACGGCGAGTTGGTGCGAGGGGGCTCCAGGATGACCGACCTGCAGATCGCCACGCGGCGCGGGCTGATGCCCGCTTATCTGGCAGTGCCTGAGGCCTCAGGCGCGCATGCTGGGGTGGTGGTCCTCCACGATGCCGTGGGCATGAGCCATGACCTGCGTAACCAGGTGGACTGGTTGGCGGGCGAGGGCTTCCTGGCAGTGGCACCGGACCTGTTCTACTGGAGTGGCCGCTTCTCCTGCATGCGTGGAATGATGCGCGACGCGCGGGCCCGCCGGGGCCCGGTCTTCGACGACATCGAGGCCGCGCGCACCGTCCTGGCGGGGCGCGAGGACTGCACAGGCAGGATCGGAGTGATCGGTTTCTGCATGGGCGGCGGGTTCGCCCTGCTGCTGGCTCCCGGTCATGGCTTCGCTGTCTCCAGCGTGAACTACGGCACCTCCGCCAAGGACGTGTTCTCCGAGGCCTTCCTTGCTGGAGCCTGCCCGATCGTCGGCAGCTACGGGGCCAGGGACCGCGTCAACCGGGGCACCGCCCAGCGTTTGGAGCACGCCTTGACAGCAGCCGGGGTGGAGCACGACGTCAAGGAGTACCCCGATGCGGGCCATTCCTTCCTTAACGATCACGACCCTCGTGATGTGCCAATGCTGCTGGCGGTGCTGGGCCGGCTGTCCAAGGACGGGTTCCACGAGCCGTCGGCCCGCGACGCCCGGCGGCGCGTCGTCGCCTTCTTCACCAAGCACCTGACCTGAGCGGGGAGGCTGACGCGTGGGCGACACGGTATGGGAGCGGTGGGGCGCGGCCAGCGGACTGGTGAGCGTCGCCGTCGGCGCTGCGGCCCTCATCTTCGAACGGGGCGGCGTGCGCCCAGGCGCTCCCAGTAACGAGATCACCTACTTCTACCTCCGCAACGGTCAGGCCCAGCTGACCCAGAGCCTGTTGTTCACGGCTGGCGCCGCGGCTCTGCTGTGGTTCGCCGGCAGCCTGCGTGCCTTCCTGGCCAGGGCGGAAGGCGGAACGCAACGCCTGTCCACGCTCGCCTTCGGCGCCGCTGTCGCCCAAGCGGCGATGAACCTCCTCGCCCAAGCGTTCCAGGTCGGTCTGGCTGGCGCCCCGCATGACGGCCAGGTGCCACCGGCCCTGATCTCGACGATGGACGCGGTGTTCGTCCTGGCCAACGTCCCGCTGGCGGTCATGCTGGTGGCGGTCGCCGTGGTGTCGCTGCGCACGCACGTCTTCCCCTCGTGGCTGGGGTGGCTGGCAGCGTTGGCCGCGGCCGCCCATGCGCTGTTGTCGGTGAGCATCGTCATCGGCAGCGGGCCGCTTGCGGCCGGAGGTTGGCTGGCCACGGCCCTCTACCCCGCGCTCGCGGTGTGGCTGGTGCCGGCCGCGATCACGATGATCGCCCGGATCGGACACGGCGAGAGCGGGTCGTGATCCGCCCGAGCGGGCGGCGGTGGACCGCGGAGCCGGGGGTGGCTGAACCAAGACCAACGCCTAGGCACGTGCTCAAGGGGCGCCGGTTTCCACTGCGAGTTGGTCGATCTGGTGGCCGGCATCTCGATGATCCGAGCCGACGTCTCCATGGCCCGCGAAGGTGAGATCAGCACCCCCGCACACTGAGGAGAAGTGAGCAGGCATGCAGAGCCGCCTGAAGGCTCAGGCGGCCTGGGCTGACAGCGTTCATCTGCGGGTCTAGGACTGAGAGTCTTGCCTCGTCAGGCGGCTGGTCGTCAGCCAGCAGCGAGACGCCGGCCTCCAGCTATGGCCCCGTCGCGCTTACCGCGCCGCGTCGTCCTTGGAGCGAGCGCGAGATCGAGAACGTCTGAGGGCGGCGCTCTGACCAACGGCCGTCCGCCTGGGACCTCTGCCTCTACCCGGGTGGATCAGTTCGCGCTTCGCTCGAAAAGGACACGAAGGAGGATCCGCGATGCGAGTCACAGTAAGAGACGTCATGACCACGCAGGTCGCCTCGGTAACTCACAGCACGCCGTTCAAGGAAATCGCCGAGGTGCTCATTGAGCACGCGGTCGGCGCCGTCCCGGTCGTCAACGGCGACGAGCACGTCATCGGTGTCGTATCCGAGGCGGACCTGCTGTGTAAAGAGGAGTTCCGCGAGCGGTACTACAACGAGGCCTACAAGCCTCCGCTGCGGACCCGGTTACGGCACCGCATGGCCGTAGAAGGGGCCGAGTTCCGGCGCAAGGCCGCGGCCGACACCGCCGCGGAGCTGATGACCGCGCCCGCGGTGACCATCTCCGCCACCGCCTCGATCGTCACGGCCGCCCGCCGCATGGATGAGCACGGCGTCAAGCGCCTGGTCGTCGTCACAGGCGACGGCGTACTCGAAGGCGTCGTCAGCAGGCGCGACCTGCTCAAGGCGTTCGTGCGCACCGACAGCGCAATCGCCCGCGAAGTCCGGGAGGACGTACTGGAGCGGTCGCTGTGGGTGGAGACCCTCGGCACCAAGGTCGAGGTCGACCAGGGCGTTGTCACGCTGAGCGGCTGGATGGACCAGCGCACCGATGTCGTGATCGCGCTGCGGATGACCGCACGCGTCAACGGCGTCGTCGACGTCGTCGACCGGCTCAACTGGAAACACGACGACGCCAAATGGGACAGCCGCTGACGCGACAGGCGCCGCCGGTGATAACCACGCACGAAGGGCAGGCGAGGAGCGTAAGAGATCCCCGCCGCGGACCTTCATCGGCGGGGCCGACACCGTGACAGGCAGCAAATTCCTGCTCGACCTGCCCCGGTACCGGCCAACCGCACGGGTGTCGAAGACGTGCCGCGGGTTGCGCAGCACCGCGGGCGGGCGATCGGTCATCGGCAATGCATGCCGGATCTGGCGCAAGTCGCGGGCGGGACCTCGTGAGCCACCGCGGTACGGGCCCAACGGCGCCCGTATGGAGGACCTTCGGCCGCTGTCACCTGGTGCGCCGAATGGTGGGCTGGATGGATGAACCCTTATCCCGTACGTGTCGAGGCCCGGCTGGAGGAACCGCTCAACCGGGGCCTGTGGATCGTCAAGTGGATCCTGGCGATCCCCCACTACATCGTGCTCGGCTTCCTGTGGATCGCCTTCGGCGTCCTCACCGTCGTCGCGTTCTTCGCGATCCTGTTCACCGGCCGCTTCCCGCGAGCGCTGTTCGACTTCAACCTCGGCGTGCTGCGCTGGACCTGGCGGGTGGCCTACTACAGCTACGGCGCCTTAGGCACCGACCGCTACCCACCCTTCACCCTCGGCCCCGCCTCGGACTACCCGGCCACGCTGGAGATCGACTACCCCGAGCGGCTCTCGCGGGGGCTGGTACTGGTCAAATGGTGGCTGCTGGCCACCCCGCACTACCTGATCGTGGGCCTGTTCACCAGCGGCAGCGTCATCTCCTGGCGCGGCGGGCTTCCCGACGCGGGCGGCGTGCTCTACACCCTGGACTGGGGCGGCCTGATCGGACTGCTCGTCCTCATCGGCGCAGCCTTCCTGCTGTTCTCCGGCCGCTACCCGCACGGCATCTTCGACCTCGTCATCGGCCTGAACCGGTGGGCACTGCGGGTGGCCGCCTACGCCTGCCTGATGACCGACGCCTACCCACCCTTCCGCCTTGAGCAGGGCGGGCATGAACTGCCCAAGCTCGAAACCACGCCTCCATCCGCCCACGTCCCTGTACGACACGGCGCGGGGTCAATCGTGGCCATCACTATGGGCGCCCTGCTGGCCTTCGGCGCGATCGGCACCGCTGTAACGGGTACCGCTTCGGGTCTCCTGGACCGAGCTCGCAGCAGCGACGGTTTCGTCGCCACGACCGCCGGACGGGTCACCACCTCGACGTACGCGTTGACCACAGAGCAGATCGTCGTCAGCGGCCAGGGCGTGGAGTTCCTGCGTGACCTGGTGGGCCGGGTCCGCGTTGAGGCCGCCGGCCCCGATACGCCGCTGTTCGTGGGCATCGCCCACCGAGCCGACGCCGCCGCCTATCTGAACGGGGTGGCCCACGACCAGATCACCCGCGGCACCGGCGGTGACGACATCCGCTACCAGCGCCATCCCGGTGGCAGGCCGGACGCCTTGCCCGGCTCTGAGACCTTCTGGGCGGCGAGCGGGCCAGGGTACGTGGAGTGGGACGTCCAGCCGGGCGACTGGACCGTCGTCATCATGAACGCCGATGGCGCGTCCCCGGTCACCACCGATCTCAAGCTGGCCGCCACCCTGCCCTGGCTGGCCGCGCTCACCACAGGGCTGTTCATCGCCACAGCGATCCTGCTACTCGCCGGCACCACGCTGATCCTCATCGGTGTCCGCCTGGCCGCAGCACCCGCCGCCGAGCGCAGGCAGCCGGCGCCGACTTCGTGACCATCGGCGCCGCCGCCGGGCACCGCTCCCCCCTGATGGTCGCGAGAGTAGAGGTCTTTCGCCTCTGTCGGCCGGGTTCGCCCGGCTGGAGGCTTCTGGCAAGAGGGGTCGCCCACGGGCCACTCCACCAGCTAAGCCGGCGAGGACGTCCGTGGCGATCCTGCCGGACCCGGCGATCTCGCCGACGAGCGAACGGAGCCTGTCCATGAACGGTTGGACCATTCCGGCGATCATCGTGGCCGGGCTGATACTGGTGTTCGCGCTAGCGGTGCGGATCGTCAAGCAGTACGAACAAGGCGTGCTCTTCCGGCTGGGCCGGGTGCAGGGAGTACGCGAACCGGGCCTGCGGCTGATCATCCCGGTCGTCGACGTCATGCGCCGGGTGTCGTTGCGGATCGTCACGATGCCGATCCAGTCGCAGGGCATCATCACCCGCGACAACGTCAGCGTCGACGTCTCCGCGGTCGCCTACTTCAAGGTGATCGACGCCACCAAATCCGTCGTGGCGATCGAGAACGTCCGTGCCGCCATCGACCAGATCGCCCAGACCACACTGCGCAAGGTCGTCGGCCAGCACACCCTGGACGAGACGCTGTCGGAGACCGACCGCATCAACCTCGACATCCGCCAGATCCTTGACGTCACCACCGTCGAATGGGGGGTGGAGGTGACCTTGGTGGAGCTGAAGGACATCCAGCTGCCCGAGACCATGAAGCGAGCGATGGCCAAGCAGGCCGAAGCCGAGCGGGAGAAGAGAGCCAAGATCATCAACGCCGAGGGTGAGCACCTGGCCGCCGCCGCGCTTGGCGAGGCCTCCGACATCATGATGGCCCACCCCTTGGCGTTGCAGCTGCGCAACCTGCAGAGCCTGGTGGAGATCGGCGTGGACAAGAACAGCACCGTCGTCTTCCCCGCCCCGCTGATGACCACCATCGCCGAACTCGGCGCCTTCCTCGCCCGCGAGCACAAGGCCGCCGCCCAACCCGCTCCCATCAAAGACGTCGCTCTGCCGGTCGCGGTTCCTCCGGGCAACGGCGCCACGGACATCGCCCGAGCAGGGGACGGATGAACGCACTGCGGCTGTCGACCACCGGGCAGGACGGCATGGCGACGGTGACCGTGACCGGGCGCTCGACATCGCCACCACCGACCGGCTGCGCGCCCCCACGTGGCGCAGACGCTCGGGAAGGGGAGCGGGTCGCGGCTGATCCTGGAGGTGCAGGCGTCGATGACCGGGGCCGCCTGGTCGGCGTCGTAGCACTGGACGGGCGCACCGCCACCCGCACCGACGTTTCGCTCATCGACCGTCGCGCGGCCCGAGTCAATGGCGTCGTAGACGTGCGCGACGAGTTGCCGTGGGACGAGGACGACTCCTGACGGTCCGCGCGTTCAAGTGTCGAAGGTCGCCAGTGTGGCGCTCTGCTCGGCCAGGAATTGGGCGAGCCCCGCACCGGGTCACCTCGACGGTTCGTGCATCACCGCGACGGGGGCAGGGAGCGTGGCGCCCCATGGCCTGGCTGACGGATCCGAGCAGAACGCGTCGCAGCCCGCCACGCCTGGTTCGACCTCTCCTCGCGTTCTCCCACTGATTGCCCTCCTCTCACCGCCCCCTGGACGGGCCTTGCCGCTTCAGGGGATTTCGGTCCTCCGGTGCGGAATTGAGGTGGCCCTGGCGGGATCCGGGTGCCGCGAGCACCGGCCACGACCGCCTCCAGTTCGTCGAGGGCGCCGATGACCGAAGGTCGTCCGGTGGCGCTGGGTCACCGTGGATCACCCAGACCGGGCCTGGAAGGGACAAACCGGGCTGATCACCAAGCTGGTCCGGCGGACCGTCTTCGAGCCGGCCCGCACATACGCGTTCGTGTGCGGCCTCGAGGTGATGATGCGCGCGACCGCCGAGGAGCTGCTGCGGCGCGGCGTGCCCGCCGAGCGCATCGCGCTGTCGCTGGAGCGGAACATGAAGTGCGGAATCGGCCCGGTGCGGCCACTATCTGGGCCGGCCAAGAGATCGTCCTTGTCGTGGGCCAACTCGCGGACCACCTCCACCACCTCGTCTCTTCGTCTCCTCGTTCCCACGATCTCCTCCACCGCCGACGCGCACACCAGCGAACGTCCTGAGCCCGAAGGGCCATCGGTCCTGAATAAGGGCAGGAGGAGTTGGCCCCTTGTGCGGATGCGCTGCAGAAAGGGCGAACGCCCGCCCCCCGGCACCGGGGGCGGGCGTGTGGTCGTGTTCACTACTTGAGGTACGGGTTGCGCTGCACGATCGGCAGCTTCCCCAGGCCGAGCGTGGCACCGGTGTTGGCCAGGGCCAGGCCGATAAGGACGATGGAGTAGATGATGTGCTCGTCCATGAAGGGGTTGTTGGCCAGCGGCAGTTCGGCCGCCCACATGAGGACCAGCAGGAGGGTGCCGGTGGCGGCGGCGATCCGGGTGCCCACGCCCAGGACCAGCGCGAGCCCGATGCCCAGCAGACCGGCCATGAACAGCCAGTCCACCCATGCCTGGCCGGCCAGGCTGGAGAATAAGCCGCCGAGCGCGTTCTCACCGCTGCCCTTGAGGAACCCGGTCGTCGGGCTGCCGCCCTCGAGCCAGGCGCGGTTGGCCGGGGTAGCGAAACCCCAGCCGAAGGTCTTGTCCAGGAACGCCCACAGGAAGATCCAGCCGATCGAGATCCGGGCGATCGCCCAGACGTAGTCGACGGGACGGCTTGCGGCGGTCGTGCCGCTCTGGGTGACGAGCCTGTTGACGGTGGTGGCCATGACGGCCCCCTTTCGGTGCTGATTCGTGGTCCTTGTCACGCCTCAAGCAAACCGTGCGGGAACTTTTCACGGCAGTGCCCTACGACCCGGAGAGCCGGGACCTTCGTCCCCTTTGCCATGAGCGAGCCGGTCAAGGTGTGGCGCCCTCAGGCTGCCGTCCTTGAGGGCCAGGATCGCGGCTCCGGCGAGCGTCCAGGCGGTTACCACGCCAAGGCTGACGCATTGCGCGGGCAGCCGTCGCAGGTAGGCGAGCCTCGCCGGCCCAAGCCCTGATTCCTCGGCCGGCTCCCACTCGGCGGGGACGCGTCCGAGCCGATGCGTCGCCTCCGCCTCCGCCCGGGCGATCTTGCCCAGCTCATCATGCACGCCGACCGGCGGTCTTGTCGTGTGCGCATATTCCAGGCCGCGCTGGATGGCCTTGCGGACCCACCAGGTGGAGAACCGGTTGCCCCTCGTGAGATTCGCTCGATCAGGTGCTCTCTGGCGGCTCGGCCGTCGGCGACGCTGCCTCAAGGCCCGGCTCCGTCACCCTTTGCTCGATCAGACGAGCGGCATGAGCCCCTGCCTCCCATCCGCTCGGCAAGCCGGATCTCCTGGTCAGCGGGCGGGCGCCCATCTGATCGTGTGGGTGCGGCCCGTTCACTCCTACGAGAATCATGCGTCCTCCTCTGTTCCTCATCCAGGACACGCTGGAGACGGCAGCCGGCGTAGCGCCGAGAGACCTCATGCGGTGGGGACTTTCGTTCCTTTTGATCAGATCTTCGGTCCGGTAGCGTCGCAGGCATGATTCGTGTCTTCCTGCTCGACGATCACGAGGTGGTGCGGCGGGGCGTGGCCGCCCTACTGGACTCCGAGGACGACATCGAGGTGATCGGTGAGGCCGGGACCGCGGAGTCGGCCATCGCCCGCATCCCAGCCCTCAAACCGGACGTCGCGGTGCTGGACGTACGACTGCCCGACGGCAACGGCGTGGACGTGTGCCGCGAGGTGCGCTCGAAGCTGCCGGAGCTGGCCTGCCTGATGCTCACCTCGTACGCCGACGACGACGCGCTGTTCGACGCCGTGATGGCCGGGGCGTCCGGCTACGTGCTCAAGCAGATCCACGGCTCCGACCTGGTCGGCGCGGTGCGCACGGTCGCGTCCGGCCAGTCGCTGCTGGACCCTCAGACCACCGCCGCCATGCTCCATCGCCTCCGCGATCAAGCGGCCAGAAAAGACCCCCTGGCCGCGCTGTCGGAGCAGGAACGGCACATCCTCGACCTGATCGGCGACGGGCTGACCAACCGGCAGATCGGCGAGCGCATGTTCCTGGCCGAGAAGACCGTCAAGAACTACGTCTCCAACCTGCTGTCCAAACTCGACATGCAACGCCGCACCCAAGCCGCCGCACTCGCCGCCCGGCTACGGGCGGAGCAGCGCGAACACCAGGCCTACGGTGCTCCATGACGAGGTCGAAGACGGACTGCACGTGACCAACGTGCCGGGCCCGCCGACGCCCTTGTGGCTGGGCCACATGCGTCTGACATCGGATTATCCGATCGCTCCGCTCTGCGATCGTCCCGGAGCCGCGGACCCAAGGTCCTGGCTCCCGCGCCCGCTCACGCTTCCGCGCTGGCAGGGAACGCGGCATCCACCCCGCGGTCGTCACGTGGCCGCACTTTCGTCCTGCGCCGGACGACCGTCGCCACGTCCGCGGTCTGGAGGAGGCTCTGGCGGCCCTGCACGACATGCCGTAGACCGCTCCACGTGCAGCGGCGCGACCGGTGGAGCGCACGGGAATCGGCACGGAACGGGGCCTTAAAGTTCTGCGTTGAGCTCGTCAAGGGTCTCGCTCAGGTAGCCGGAGAAGGCCCACACGTCGGGAACCAGGTCCCTGCAGGCGGTGATCCCGACGTCGAGGTGGCCGTCGTAGGAGAAGGCCGTGATGTTCACCGCGCCGCTCACGTCGGTGATCACGGACACCGGATAGTGCCCGAGCAGCCTCACCCCCGCGATCCGCAGCGGAAACTGCGGCCCGGGAACGTTGGACACGATCACATTTATGGGCGGCGCCGTTCTACCCACCAGGTCGAACGCGGCCCGGTCGGCCAGGCCGCTCAGCGCGGCGGGCAGGCTTTCGCTCAGCTCCTGCAGCCAGCACGCAGGAGCCAGCGCGAACCGTTCCTTGATCCGCCCCATCGCCTCGCCCACCAGTTCGAGCCGCCGCCGGGCATCGGCCACATGCGTGGGCAACTGGATGATCATGATGGTGACCTGGTTGCCCTCACTCGTACCCGCTCGCCCTCGCAGAGAGAACGGCACGCCTGCGATCAACGGAGCGTCCGGCAACGCCGCGTGGTCCACCAGCCAGCGGCGCAGCGCTGAGGCCGCCAGCGTCAGCACGACGTCGTTCACCGTGACACCGAAGGCGTTCTTGACCCGCTTGATCTCCTCCAGCGGCAGCTCGGCGAAGGCGTAGCGACGGTGGCCCGAGACCAGACCGCCCAGCGGGGTATGCGGGGCCGCGAAATCCGGAAGGTCGGGCAGAGGGCTGCGGCGCAATAGCCGCGACAGGTCGCCCGCACCCGGCAGCCGGGAGATGACGGGCAACTGATCCAGCACCGGCAGCGCCTCGCCGACGAACTTCAGCAGATGCGCGGGATTGCTCACGAGGTGCCGTGCGCTCCTGGCCAGCATGCGCCACAACTCCGGAGGGGCGTCCGGCTCGCAGGCGACCGCCTCCGGGGCAGGGTCCATGAGCGCCGCGAGCACCTCGGCCCCGGTCAACCCGTCGACGGCGGCGTGATGCACCTTGGTGTAGAGGGCGCAGCGGCCTCCGGTCAGGCCGTGGATCAGGTACATCTCCCACAGTGGACGGGCCCGGTCCAGCCGCCGCTCGTGCAGGCGGGCCACCTGCTCGGCCAACTGCGCGTCGTCACCAGGGGGTGGCAGGGCAAGCTCCCGGACGTGATAGTCCAGGTCGACCTCGACGTCGTCGGCCCAGTACGGGTGGTCGAGCCCAAAGGGCACGTTGACCAGCCGCCGCCGTAACTGCGGCACGCCGGCCATCCGCTCCGCCAGCCTGTGCAGGATCTCGTCCTTGGCCAGGCCCGCTTCGAGTACGGCCAGCCCGCCGATATTCGCGACATTCGTCACCGTTTCGAAGCTGAGGAACTGCGCGTCCAGTGCGCTGAGCTGCCGCATGTCTCCACCCCAATCCGGCCGGAGCCTTTGTTCCACCCGGTGCCCCGGCGACACGAGCGTCCGTTTCATCACAGCAGGAGCGACCACGAACATCACATCGCGTGCCGCCTCGCCGTCCCAGAGCCATAGGTCCCTCACGGACAAGCCCAAAGACCAGTAGGCAGCGCCGGCGCGTTTTACTAATTCCCGTAGTAGTCGGGACCTTGGTCCCTTCTGCGACGTGGGCCGCGACGTCACCATGCCTCTAGGAGACAAACAGAGGTGATTGCAATGATGTGGTGGGGTTACAGCGGTATGAGCGGTTGGGGCTACGCGCTCATGGGTGTCAGTACAGTGGTGTTCTGGGGGCTGCTGGTCGCGTTGATCGTGGTGGCCGCCCGCTATGCGAGCAGGAACGTCCGCGTCGAGGCGTCCTCGGCGGCACCGGAGGAACTGCTCGCCCAGCGCTTCGCCCGCGGCGAGATCGGCTCCGAGGAGTACTACGCGGGCCTGGAGGTCCTGCACGCCAGGCACGACCGTCCCATCGGCGGCCGTTGAACGACGCACGGCACCGACGGCCGATGGGGCGGGCCTTGGTCCGTCCCATCGGCGGCTCACTCCGCTCAGCCGGGCCCCAACCGAGGCCTCTGACGCCGCCAGGACCGCCAAGCGACAGGGCGCCTCCGACGCGGTCGTCGTCTACCGCCGCACCCGCGAGCGGATGTCCGCCCACGACAGGGAGGTCACCGATGCCGTGGAGGAGGGTGTGCGCATGAAGTGGCCGTCCAGAGCAGGGTGAGAAGGGTGCCGGGGTACTCGTGGTCGGCGTCCAGCGGCACGCCGCGCACGGTGTTGGCGAAGGCGACGCCCCACAGGAAGGCCGGGCCGAGCCGCGCGGGCTGTCGGACTTGTTGCGGTACTCCACACCCCGCGGGCGATCAACGCCAGCAGGATGAGGAACAGCGGCAGGTAGAAGCCGCTGAACAAGTGCTCCAGCACGAGGGACTGACGGCCGTGCGGCACGGGACCTTCGGCCCTCCTCCCAGCCCGCCCGATCGGTGAAGGTGAAGCGCAAACCAAAGGAGAGTGGAGAGCATGCGCGCTGCCGTCGTGACCGGATTCGACAAGCCCCTGGAGATTCAGGAGGTGCCCGTCCCCGAGCCGGAGCCGTACCAGGTCCTCGTCCGCATCGAGGCCAGCGGCCTGTGCCACACCGACATTCACGCCGCCCATGGTGACTGGCCGGTCAAGCCGTCCCTGCCCTTAATCCCGGGGCACGAGGGCGTCGGCGTCATCGAGCAGATCGGTTCCGCGGTGACCGGCCGCAAGGTGGGCGAGCGGGTGGCCCTCCCCTGGCTCGGCTACGCCTGCGGCACCTGCGGATACTGCGTCAGCGGCCGCGAGACCCTGTGCGAAGCCCAGCAGAACACCGGCTACGCCCTCGAAGGCGGCCACGCCGAGTACGCCGTCGCCCACGCTTCCTACGTGGTCCCCGTCCCGGAGGGCATCGCCCCTGCCGAAGCGGCACCGCTGACCTGCGCGGGCGTGACCACGTACAAGGCGGTGAAGGTCTCCGGCCTGCGCCCAGCCGAACGAGCCGCGATCTTCGGCATCGGCGGTCTGGGCCACCTCGCCCAGCAGTACGCGCAGATCTTCGGCGGCGAGACCATCGCCGTCGACGTGACCGAGGACAAGCTACGGCTGGCCAGGAACCTCGGCGCCACGCACACGGTCAACGCGGCCACCTCCGACCCGGTCCAGGAGATCAAGGCGCTGGGCGGGGTGGACGTGGCCATCGTCCTGGCCGCCAGCCCCCGCGTCCTGGAGCAGGCCCACGCCTCGCTGCGCCGCGGTGGCCGCCTGGTGCTGGTTTCCCTGCCCAAGGACAACGCCATGAGCCTGCCCATCTTCCAGACCGTACTGGGCGGCATCACCGTCATCGGTTCCATCGTCGGCACCCGGGCCGACCTGGCCGAGGTGTTCCAGCTGCACGCCGCGGGACGCACCAAGGTCATCTACCAGACGCGCAAACTCGAGGACATCAACCAATCCTTCGACGACGTCCTCGCCGGCACCGTGCCCGCCCGCCTGGTCTTCGAGATGTGACCGCTCTATAAGGAGCGCACCGTTCGCCCGCCAAGGACTGCTTCACGCCCGAGGAGTCCAGGCCGGGGACGGTTGGACCGAGACCACGCCGGCTTGGGCCGGGATCCCAACCATGTGCCCTGAGGGATCGGGACCAAGGTCCCTAGGCCCATCCCGCTGGATCCGAAATATTGAGAGGCATGACACCCCTGGCGAAGATCGATGCGTACTGGCGTGCCGCCAACTACCTGTCCGTGGGGCAGATCTACCTGCTCGACAACCCGCTCCTGACCGAGCCGCTCCGCCCCGAGCACGTCAAACCCCGTCTGCTCGGCCACTGGGGCACCACACCCGGGCTCAACTTCTGCTTCGCCCACCTCAACCGGATCATCGCCGAGCGCGCCCAGGACATGATCTACATCGCCGGCCCCGGGCACGGCGGTCCTGCCGCGGTCGCGCACGCCTGGCTGGAGGGCTCCTACTCGGAGAAGTATCCGGACGTCTCGCAGGACGCCGCGGGCATGCAGCGGCTGTTCCGCCAGTTCTCCTTCCCCGGCGGCATTCCGAGCCACGTCGCGCCCGAGACGCCCGGCTCCATCCACGAGGGCGGCGAACTGGGCTATTCGCTGGCGCATGCGTTCGGAGCGGCCTTCGACAACCCCGGCCTTGTGGTGGCGTGCGTCGTCGGCGACGGCGAGGCCGAAACCGGACCGCTGGCTGCCAGCTGGCATTCCAACAAGCTGCTCGACCCCGACCGCGACGGCGTCGTGCTGCCGATCCTCCACCTGAACGGCTACAAGATCGCCAACCCGGCCATACTGGCCAGGATTCCCGAGGAAGAGCTGGTCAAGCTCATGGAGGGGTACGGGTACCGACCGCACATCGTCGGCCCGGACCACGAGCAGATGGCGCGGACACTGGATGAGGTGTTCGACCAGATCGCCGCCTACAAGGACGGCCGCGCCACCAGGCTCCCCATGATCATCCTGCGGACGCCCAAGGGCTGGACCGGGCCCCGCTTCGTGGACGGGCTGCCGGTGGAGGGCACCTGGCGCGCCCACCAGGTGCCGCTGTCCGGCGTACGCGACAACCCCGAGCACCTGGCGATGCTGGAGGAGTGGATGCGCTCCTACCGGCCCGAAGAGTTGTTCGACGCCGACGGCCATCCGGTCCCGCAGATCTTGCAGACCGTGCCGCAGGCCGAGCGCAGGATGAGCGCCAGCCCGCACGCCAACGGCGGCGAGCTGCTGCGCCCCCTGGCCCTGCCGAACTTCCGCGACTACGCGGCGGAGGTCAAATCACCCGCGACACAGACCAGCGAGCCCACCCGCCTGCTGGGCACCTTCCTGCGCGACGTGATCGCCGCGAACCCGCACAACTTCCGGCTGATGGGCCCGGACGAGACCGCCTCCAACCGGCTGCAGGCCGTCTTCGAGACCACCAGCCGGGCGTGGAACGCCGCCATCGAGCCGACCGACGAACACCTGGGCGCCGGCGGGCGGGTGATGGAGGTGCTGTCGGAACATCTCTGCCAGGGCTGGCTGGAGGGCTACCTGCTGACCGGCCGACATGGGATGTTCGACTGCTACGAGGCGTTCATCCACATCATCGACGCCATGTTCAACCAGCATGCCAAGTGGCTGGAGTCAGCGAAGAAGATCCCGTGGCGGCGTCCGGTCGCCTCGCTCAACTACCTGCTGTCCTCCCACGTGTGGCGGCAGGACCATAACGGCTTCAGCCACCAGGACCCTGGTTTCTTGGACGTCGTGGTCAACAAGAAGGCCTCCGTGGTGCGCGTATACCTGCCGCCGGACGCCAACACCCTGCTGTCGGTGGGCGACCACTGCCTGCGCTCCCGGGACTATGTCAACGTCGTTGTCGCCGGGAAGCAGCCCGTACTCGATCTGTTCACCATGGACGAGGCCGTCGCCCACTGCACGCGGGGCCTGGGCATCCTGCCGTGGGCGTCCACCGACCAGGATCAGGAGCCCGACGTGGTACTGGCCTGCGCCGGTGACGTGCCCACCCTGGAGACCCTGGCGGCGGCCGCGCTGCTGCGCGAGCATCTGCCGGAGCTGAAGGTGCGGGTCGTCAACGTCGTGGACCTGATGCGCCTCCAGCCCCCGTCGGAACATCCGCACGGCATGTCGGCCGCCGAGTTCGACACGCTGTTCACCATCGACAAGCCGGTCATCTTCAACTTCCACGGCTACCCCTGGCTGATCCACCGCCTCACCTACCGGCGGCACGGCCACCACAACCTCCACGTGCGCGGCTACAAGGAAGAGGGCACCACCACCACACCCTTCGACATGGCCATGCTCAACGACATCGACCGTTTCCACCTGGTCATGGACGTCATCGACCGCGTCCCCGGCCTCGGCACCACCGCCGCCCACCTGCGCCAGCGGATGGTCGACACCCGGCTCCAGGCCCGCGCCCACACTCGCGAGTACGGCGAGGACTCGGTGGAAATAGGCGCGTGGACATGGCCAGTTCCCGCCACACTTGCTCGCTCGTCGGCATGACGCACCCCTTTCCAACCCGGTCACCCTGTACGGCCACCCACTCCCTTGATACCGGTCGGTTCTGGAGCCGAGTAGGGTCGACCAGCCTGCCCACCTGGGACGAAAGCCTCGCCATTCACACCGGGGCGTTCCCGGGGCAACGGGCAGCCTCACCAGATTGTGCGGCCACGTCGTCTTCGTCAGCTCCTGATCACTGGTCCCGGTAGGAAACCGCAGCGCGCTGTCACGGTAGCCGTACCGGGACCTCCACAGGAAATACTTCTCGAACATGAGCTTCGCTGCGCGCCTGAGGCCCGGGGATCACGACGCCGAACTTGCGCGGCGGCGGCATCCGGTCGGAGGCACCACCAGGACAGGCCTGTGAGCACGCTGCCGAGCAGCCGCGCTGACTTGGGACTTTCGGCATTTCCAAAGGAGACAGGGTCAAGGGCTTTCGTCCCTACGATGGCGCCGCGGATAGCGATCCCATGGAGGGGAGGAATCGGAAGGAGGGGTCCACGATGCGGACTACGGTGAGAGATGTCATGACCACCCAGGTCACCTCGGTCACGACGGACACCTTGTTCAAGGACATCGCCGAGATCTTGGTGGCGAATGGCATAAGCGCCGCGCCCGTGTTGGACGGCGATGAGCAGGTCCTTGGCGTGGTGTCCGAAGGAGACCTGATGCGCAAGGAGGAGTTCCGGGAGCAGTACTACGGCGAAAGCTACCAACCGCCGCTGCGCGCCCGGTTGCGCCGGCGGATGACCGGTCAGGTCGAGAGTGGGAGCAGGAAGGCCGCAGGGGATACCGCAGCCGACCTGATGACCACGCCCGCAGCGACCGTCGCCCCATCCGCCTCGACCTCCAAGGCCGCCCGCATCATGGACGAGTGCGGCGTCAAGCGGCTGATCGTGGTCGATGCCGAGGGAAGGCTGCAAGGCATCGTCAGCAGACGGGACCTGCTCAGGATGTACCTGCGCGACGATGACGAGATCAGACGGCGCGTCGTCGAGGGCATCCCATCGCATGCCAGGTGGAACGACCGCGACGGGATCATCGTCGAGGTCCACGACGGCATCGTCACGCTGTCCGGTCACACGGGCAAGCGCAGCGAGGCGGCCGCCGCCGTCCGCGCGGTCGAAGGGCTGGACGGGATCGTCGACGTCCAGAGAGTCGTCACCTGGCAGGAAGACGACATCCTGGAACCGCCTGTCATCTGGGATCGCTCGTGAACCTCTCGTCCGAGGACATGGGGCGTGCAAGTGATCCTGGAAGGGCCTCCCGGAGACGGCGGCGATCACCTCCCCCAGCACGAGGTGGCCGAGATTGGAGTAGCGGGCCCGTGTACCGGGCGGATGCCTGAGCCGACGGTGGCGCGTCAGGAGCCGCTCGACGAACGGGGCAGGGTCCAGGTCTGTGCTCACCCCTCGGCTCGCACCAAGGCGATCGACAGACCCGGGTATCTCGTCGGCCCGCATCACCGCCTCGATGCGCCGGTCCGTCCCGCCGGCGTTGCCCATGTCACTCACCTCAGGCCATCGGTCCGACCAAGCGATGCCGCAACGGGTGGTAGTCAGGGCCGATCATCCCGATCTGGGCGGGAAAGCGAAGCCGTCGTTCGTGATGCGTGCACGACGGCGACGGGGCACGGCGCGTGATGCAGTACGGCCTGGCTCACCGAGCCGAGCAGCAGCCCTCTGACTTCCCCCAAGCCACGGGCGCCCACCACCAGCAGGCCTTCCCCGCCTCGCTCGTGGTAGGCGATCAGTGCCTTGAGCGGCGCCGCCAGCCGGTGCGCTTCCATGGCGGCGAAGCCCAGGGCGGCTACGGACGGCGGTGATCCGTCGAAGCCGGCCACCACCTCGTGTGCGTCGCGTTCGTCCGGGTCCCCGGCATGACGATCACCGGGCAGGAGGCGTGTGCCGCGACGTGGGCGCTCACCGAGCCGGCGACCAGTCCCGCGAGTGGTCCGTAGCCGCGAGTGCCTACCACGATCAGCTCCGCGTCCCTGGACAGATCGGTCAAGACCACGCTTGGCGGGCCCCTGTCGGTAAGCGTGTTGAGCGGCACCTTCGGATAGTGGAGTCCGACCCACCCTTCCACCGTCGTCCGAACATGCGGTGCCGCTCAGAGTCGTCCCTCTCGTCTTCGCCGGGACCTTCGTCCCTGATATGACCGAAGGCCGCAGAGTTCGGGACGTTCGCCAGTGTTATCCGGCAACGGCAGGAGCCAGGCTGAAATCCGGAACCCCCACGGGAAAGAGACAGTGATCATGCTCTCGATTCGCCCCCTCATCGCCACCGCGATGGCGGTCACCGCCACCGGACTGCCAGCCGTAGCGGCGCAGGCTACTGAGCAGGCTGTCCCGCCCATGCTGGTCGGCATCCGGGCCGCGCACCAGGTTGGCCTGGACCGGCTCGTCTTCGAGTTCCGCGGCCGGTTACCGGCTCGGCGCGACGTCCGCTACGTGTCCACGCTGATCGCCGACGGCTCCGGCGAGACGGTCAACGCGGTTGGCAGAGCGCTGCTGCAGGTCCGCTTCGACCAGGCCGACGGCCACGACCGCCGCGGCAAGGTCACCTACGGGCCGACCCGCAGGACGTACGCATTGCCCGGCGTCATCCAGGTCGTGAACACCGGTGACTTCGAGGCCACGCTCACCTTCGGGGTCGGGCTGGCCAGGCGCGTGCCGTACCGGGTCTACACGCTCACCGCGCCGAGCCGCGTCGTCGTGGACATCGCCACGCCCTACCGGACCGTGCCCGTGCGCGACTACTTCCTCAACACCGCCAACTACAACACCGGCCGCAGACCGTACACGACGACTGTGCAGCGCCCAGTGATCTCTCCGGCGACGGCCTTCAGCGCGCTGCAACGGCTCTTCGCCGGCCCCACCCAGATCGAACGAGCGCAGGGGCTGCGCTTCGCTGGCTCCAAGGCCACCGGCTTCAGCAAGCTGACCATCAAGAACGGTATCGCCCGGGTGTACCTGACCGGCCGCGTCACCAGCGGCGGATCCACCTTCACCATCGCCGACCAGATCAGGCCGACGCTCAAGCAGTTCCCGATGATCAAATGGGTCAAGATCTACGACTCGGCGGGGCAGACCGAGCACCCGACCGGGCCGTCGGACTCCATCCCGCAGTCGCTGGAGCCGTGAGCGCCTCGAGCTCCGCACGCAGAGTGCGTGGCGAGATCGTCGAGATCGTCGAGATCGGGATCGACCGGCGGATGGCAGCGTCCGCGAAGGACCTGGCCAGGTCCGCACAGGTCATGGCCGAGGGCCGTCACGCCGTGACGGCCCTCATGGGCTCCAGGTCCTGATCTCCGGCCGGTCGAAGTGCAGGCCGGCCCTGGTCATCGCGTGGCTTGGACCACTCGTGCGTCGGGGCCGGGGAAGACGAGGGTCTCGCGTTCGGTGTCCAGCCAGCGGACCAGGTAGGGCGGTGAGCCGTCGGGGTGGTCCACCTTCATGATGAATCCTTCATGACGTGTGCTGGTGCCACACGTGGCCTCCACGATCAGCCGATCACCCACTGCCGCCTTCATGGCGATCCCCTCATCTCCGGGTACGAAGCGGTGGTATTCACTCGCCTTCACCCTGCAGGGTTCGGTCGGTATCCAGCAGGGCCGGAGGTCTCCACGGCGGGGGACCTTCGGCCCTCAAAAGTCCGGTCTGAGGTGCCGGTCGAGCACAGGCACCACGAAGCTTGCGCCCCAGGCCGCCACAGTGTGCCGCCAGAACGTCTGTGGACAGTTGCCCGTCGTCTCGGTCAGCGGGTCATTCTCGGCGTGCCTCACACCCAGTAAAACCGACATTTCGCTCACCCTTGTCCGCTCAGGATTTCGTGGTGACCTCACCTTGTCTCTGACCCTCTTCGCGCGCCCGGGGCAAACGGCCCGACGGAGTGTGACCTAAGTCACCACGGCAGGCTGGATCCGCGAAACGCCTGCACGACCGGCGCGAACCCAGGCCCCGCCCGAGCAGACGGGTGCCATTCGGCCCTGTCCCCATGGGACCTTCGCTTCTGGTTCGACAGTTCAGCACCTGCGAAAACAGGTAGGGAAATGATGCGGTCCCCCGATGCGGGCCGGAAGACAGCAGGCCAGAGAGGAAGACATGGTGATTCCCGCGCCCTCTGGGTTGTCGTCCGCGGAGGCGGCCGTGCGTCTGGAGCGGGATGGAGCCAACCTGCTCCCGCAGCAGCCGCCCGTTCCGTTGTGGCGACGGGTGATGGCCCAGCTTCGCGATCCGCTGATCATCGTTCTGCTCGTGGCGGCGGCGTTGACCATCGTCACGGGCGACTGGACCGACACGGCCGTCATCATGCTCGTGATCGTGGTCAACACCTCCGTCGGGGTGGCGCAGGAGATACGCGCCGACCGAGCCATCACGGCGTTGTCACAGCTCACGGCCCCTGTGGCCCGCGTGATCCGCGACGGTTCCCAGACGCAGGTGCCGGCGGCCGATGTCGTTGTGGGAGACCTGCTGGTGCTGGCCGAAGGCGACATCATCGTGGCCGACGCCACGGTGGTGGAGTCGGCGGCCTTGCTCGTGGACGAGTCGTCCCTGACCGGCGAGTCGGTGCCGGTGGACAAGGCCGGCGACGACCCGGTCTCCTCGGGCACCGCCGTGGTCAGAGGGCGTGGCCGCGCCGAGGTCACTGCCGTCGGGGCGGCGAGCGCGAGCGGCCGTATCGCCTCCATGATGGTCAGGGGAGCCGGTCTCACGCCGCTGCAACGGCGTCTGATGGGAGTGGGCCGCCTGCTGGCCGGTGTCACGGTGTTGCTGTCCGCGGTGGTGCTGGCTTTGGGCCTGGTCCGCGGGCAACCGGTCGAGCTGATGGTGGTGACCGCGATCAGCCTGGTGGTCGCGGCCGTGCCCGAGTCGCTGCCCGCCGTCGTGACCCTGAGCCTGGCATTGGGAGCTCGCCGGATGGCCGCGCGCAATGCTCTCGTACGCAGGCTGCCCGCCGTGGAAACGCTGGGCTCCGTGACCGTGCTCGCCACCGACAAGACCGGGACTCTCACCGAGGGCCGGATGGTCACCCGGCACGTGTGGACTCCTACGGGCGAGGCCACGATAACCGGCTCCGGATACGCGCCCGACGGCGAGGTCGAACGTGACGACTCCCTCGACGGAGCGATCCTCACCGACCTGCTGACGGCGACCGTGCTGTGCAACGACGCGAGGTTGTCACCACCGCGGAATCCCGGCGAGGAGTGGACGGCGCTGGGCGACCCGACCGAGGCGGCCTTGCTCGCCGCCGCCGCCAAGCTCGGCCTGGACCGCGGGGAACTGCAGGGGCGCTTCCCGCGCGTCGCCGAGCGTCCCTTCGACAGCGAACGCAAGCGGATGAGTACCGTGCACCGCCTGCCCGGCGGACGTGGCCGGGTGATCTGCAAGGGGGCTCCCGAAGCGCTGCTCCACCCGCCCGTCCTGGTCGACGATCCCGCGCTGCTGACCCGCGCGGCCGAGCGCGCCGAGCAGCTCGCCCAGGCCGGATACCGGGTCATGGCGGTGGCGAGCACCGATCTGAACGCCGTCCCGGGAACAGCGCGGGAGAGCGGGCTGTCGTTGCTCGGGCTGGTCGGCATCCTGGATCCGCCGCGTCCCGCGGCGGCCGCCGCGATCGCCGCCTGCAAGCAGGCCGGGATAAGACCGCTTCTCATCACCGGCGATCACCCTGGGACCGCACGCGCCGTCGCCACCGAGCTGGGCATCATCGCCGCCGGCGACCCGGTCGTGGACTGCCGGGAGCTCGAAGCCTCCGATCAGGCCGGGGCCGCGGTGTACGCCCGCGCCACCCCTGGGCAGAAGCTCGAGATCATCCAGGGTCTGCGGGATCGCGGCGACACCCTCGCCATGACCGGTGACGGCGTCAATGACGGCCCGGCGCTGCGACGGGCCGACATCGGTGTGGCCATGGGCAAGCGGGGCACCGAAGTCGCCCGTCAGGCGGCCGACCTCGTGCTCGCCGACGACAACCTGGACACCGTCGTCGCGGCTGTCGAGGAGGGCCGCCGGGTCTACGCCAACATCCGCCGGTTCCTGGTCTACGGCCTCTCGGGCGGAGCCGCCGAGATCGCGGTGATGCTGCTGGGGCCGTTCGCCGGCTTCGCACTCCCCCTGCTTCCGGCCCAGATCCTGTGGATCAACCTGCTCACCCATGGACTGCCGGGCGTGGCTCTCGGTGGCGAGCCGGCCATCCCCGGAGCGATGACGACCCCACCCCGGCCGCCCACCCAGAGCATCCTGGGCGCGGGGCTGTGGCAGCGCCTGATCCGGATCGCCGTCGTCCTGACCGCCGTCACCCTCGGCGTCGCCGTCTGGGCCCACCAGACGGGACGTCCATGGCAGAGCATGGCCTTCTTCGCCCTCGGCGCCACCCAGCTCGGCGTCGCGCTCGGTTCCCGTACCAGGCCGGGCTCACTGGCCAACCCGATGCTGCTCCTCGCCGTCGCCGGCGCGTTCGTCCTGCAGCTCGCCGGACTGTACGTCCCGCCGCTGCGCGAGCTACTCGGCACCGAACCGCTGCCCCTGGGCGACCTGTTGATCGTCACCGCGCTGTCCACCCTCGGCTACGCCGCCGTCCGCCTCGACCGGATCCTGCACCCCTCCCGCCCGCCACGGCCCGTGCCATCGCCGGGCGCCCCCGCGTCAGCCCATCAGCCCGACCACAGCGATCAATCCCGCGCGTGACCCGTGCGGGTCGGACGACGTTCAACCTCGCCGCCATCCCGGAGATGTTCGCCGCCGCGCCCCTATCTACCGCCGGGCGAGCAACCCGACGACAGCTACCCCCTGGTCCTGGTCACCGGGCGACGCTGGGCACACTACAACTCCGGCCGCATGACCCGGCGCACGGACAACACGCGGGGATCCGATGTCGCCGTTGTGGTGACGCCACCTCGACCCGCATGCTCGCTGAACAGCTCAGCCGCCAGACAATCTCCTTGTGATGCCGGCGCTTCAGGTTGGCCGTCGGTCATCAGCGTGACGGTTCCCAGCCGCGTCGGGGCGTGTGGGCACCGGTCGGCTGGTCGGCGCGGCTGCGGTAGACGATGTAGGGGCGGGTCAGGTAGCCGATGGGCGCGGTGAGCATGTGCACCAGCCGGGTGAACGGCCAGATGGCGAACAGCAGCAGCGCGCTGAGGGCGTGCAACTGGAACAGGATCGGTGCGCCGGCCATCAGCGCGGGGTCCGGGCTGAAGTAGAAGATCGACCGGAACCAGGGCGAGATGGTGGTGCGATAGTCGTAGCCGGAGCCGATGACATTGGCCGCCACCGTGGCGGCCAGGCCGAGCACGATGGTGACGCTCAGCACGGCGTACATGAGCTTGTCGTTGCGGGTGGTGGCGGTGAACACCGGTCCGACGGTGCGCCGCCGGTAGATGAGGATCGCCAGGCCACCGAGAGTGGCGAGGCCCGCGATGGTGCCGAGCACGACGGCGCCGGCGTGGTAGGCCTCCTCGCTCACCCCTACCGCCTCGGTCCAGCTCTTGGGAATGACCAGCCCGCCGATGTGGCCGAGCAGGACGACCAGGATGCCGAAGTGGAACAGCGGGCTGCCGACGCGCAGCAGCCGCGACTCGTACATCTGCGACGAGCGGGTGGTCCAGCCGAACTTGTCGTAGCGGTAACGCCACACATGGCCGAGCACGAACACGGTGAGTGCCACGTAGGGCGCCACCACCCACAGCAGGATGTCGAGCGCGTTCACCGGGATTCCTCCTCGACGGCGTAGGGTTCCAGCCCGACCTCCTCGGCCGGCGGTCCTTCGGCGGCCAGTCGCAGCGTGGCCTCCTTCTCGCGCGAGCCGGCCGGGGGCAGCGTGGCCGCCACGGCCGCCACCACGTCGGCGTACGGCGAGCGCACGTCCTCCAGCGCCGCGCGCAGCAGTTCCAGGCCCGCCCGGTGTTCCCGCAGCAGGCGCCGGGCCTCCCGCACCCCGCCGCGGGCCGACAGCTCGCACACCACTGCCACGTGGTCGGGCAGTTCGCCGTCGGCCACCTCGAAGCCTGCGGCGCGCAGGGCGTGCTTGAAACGCAGCAGCGCCCCGCCGCGCTTGCGGGTGTCGCCGTAGGCGTAGTAGGTCAGGTACGGGCAGCAGCGCCGCTTGAGGTCGAAGGTCGCCACGTAGTGGGCGGCCAGGTCGGCCTGCGCGGTGACGGCGGCGTGGTCGAGGAAGGCGCCCAGGCGCTCGCGGACCTGTCCGCCGGGCAGCGCGGCCACGGCCCCGGCCAGCAACTGCCGGGCGTCGTACAACCGGTCGTCGGGGTAGCCGAGCAGCACCGATGCCACCATGTGCGCTGTACGCAGCTCACCCTCGCGCAGATCCATCATGATTCGCCCCTGTTTCTCTTGGGGAACAGCCCGTCGGGAGCGCCCTTGCCGTCCCAGTTGAGGAGGTTGACGCGGCCGCGTAGCTCGCCGACATCGCCCAGGTCATCGCCGGTCTGCCGGTCGCGCAGCGCGTGGAAGTTCTCCACCGCCACCGGGGCGGGCAGGCCGGAGGCCTCGCCGAACGGGCCGCCCATGCCGGGCCCGCCTTCGTAGTCGAGGCTGCACCCGGTGGCGCTCTCCTCCAACTGCGCGCCCTGCTCGGCGTGGGCCTTGGGGATCACGTACCGCTCGTCGTAGGGGGCCAGGGCCAGCAGCCGGTGCATGCCTTCGACCTGCTCGCCGGTCATCCCCACGGTGGCGGCGATCGACTCGTCGGGGTCCTGGCCGAGGTTGAGGCGGCGCATGTAGGAGCGCATGGCGGCCAGGCGGCGCAGCACGGCGCGGACCGGTTCGGGGTCGCCGGCGGTGAACAGTTCGGCCAGGTAGCCGATCGGGATGCGCAGGGCGTCGATCGCGCCGAACAGGTTGCCGGGGTCCTCGCCGTCGTGGCCGGTGTTCGCCAGCACGTCCACCACGGGCGACAGCGGCGGGATGTACCAGACCATCGGCATCGTGCGGTACTCCGGGTGCAGCGGCAGCGCCACGCCGTACTCGAAGATCAGCTTGTGGATCGGGGAGTTCCGTGCCGCCTCCAGCCAGTCCTCGGGGATGTTCGCGGCGCGGGCGGCGGCGATCACCTCGGGGTCGTGCGGGTCCAGCAGCACGCTCTTCTGTGCCTCGTACAGGTCCTTCTCATCGGAGACGCAGGCGGCCTCGGCGACCCGGTCGGCGTCGTAGAGGAGCAGGCCGAGGTAGCGCAGGCGGCCCACGCAGGTCTCCGAGCAGACCGTGGGGATGCCGACCTCGACCCGGGGGTAGCAGAACGTGCACTTCTCGGCCTTGCCGGTGCGGTGGTTGAAGTACACCTTCTTGTACGGGCAGCCGGTCACGCACATGCGCCAGCCCCGGCAGCGATCCTGGTCGACCAGGACGATCCCGTCCTCGGAGCGCTTGTACATCGCGCCGGACGGGCAGGAGGCCACGCACGAGGGGTTGAGGCAGTGCTCGCAGATGCGCGGCAGGTAGAACATGAACGCCTGCTCGAACTCCAGCTTCACCTGGTCCGACAGCTTGCGCAGCACCGGGTCGGCGGAGGTGAGCTCCGGGCCGCCGGCCAGGTTGTCGTCCCAGTTCGCGCTCCAGGTGATCTTCGTGCTCTTGCCCGTGATCAGCGACCTGGGCCGGGCGACGGGCGTGTCCTCGGAGGCGGGAGCCGAGAAGAGCCGGTCGTAGTCGTAGGTCCAGGGCTCGTAGTAATCCTGGATGGACGGCATGAGCGGGTTCGCGAAGATGGTGAACAGCTTCTTGAGCCGCCCGCCCGCCTTCAGCCGCAGCCGGCCGCGCCGGTTGAGCTCCCAGCCGCCCTTCCACTTCTCCTGGTCCTGGTAGGTGCGAGGGTAGCCCTGGCCGGGGCGGGTCTCGACGTTGTTGAACCAGACGTACTCGGTGCCGGCCCGGTTGGTCCACGCCTGCTTGCAGGTGACCGAACATGTGTGGCAGCCGATGCACTTGTCCAGGTTCATCACCATGGCCAGTTGCGCCATCAGTCTCATGACTCACTCCGTTCGCGGCTCGCTACGCTCGCGGGCATCAGTAGTCGACCTCCTGAGAGCGGCGGCGGATCACGGTGATCTCGTCGCGCTGGTTGCCGGTGGGCCCGAGGTAGTTGAAGGCGAAGCTCAGCTGGGCGTACCCGCCGATAAGGTGGGTGGGCTTGACCAGGAGCCGGGTGAGCGAGTTGTGGATGCCGCCGCGCCGCCCGGTGGTCTCGCTCTTGGGCACGTCCACCACGCGCTCCTGGGCGTGGTACATGTACACGGTGCCCTCGGGCATCCGGTGCGAGACGACCGCGCGGGCCACCACGACGCCGTTGCGGTTGACCGCCTCCACCCAGTCGTTGTCGCGGATCTTCGCCTTGGCCGCATCGGCGGGGCTCATCCAGATGGTCGGCCCGCCTCGGGAGAGCGTAAGCATAAGCAGGTTGTCCTGGTATTCGGAGTGGATGGACCACTTCGAGTGCGGGGTGAGGTAGCGCACGGTGACACCGTCTGCCCCGGATTCGCCGACGCCGGGCTCGCCGAACATCGCGGTCATGTTCAGCGGTGGCCGGTAGACCGGCAGCGCCTCGCCGGCCTCGTGGATCCAGTCGTGGTCGAGATAGAAGTGCTGGCGGCCGGTCAGCGTGTGCCAGGGTTTGCGGTGCTCGACGTTGATGGTGAACGCCGAGTAGCGCCGCCCGCCGCTCTCGCTGCCCGACCATTCCGGCGAGGTGATGACCGGCACGGGCCGGGCCTGGGTGTCGGCGAAGGTGATCTGCTTGTGCTCGTCGGCCAGCCCGTCGAACGACGTCCCGGTACGCCGGCCCAGCGTGGCGAACCCCTGGGCGGCCAGGTGCCCGTTGGTGGTGCCCGACAAGGCCAGGATGGCCTCGCACATGTCGCTGTCGCGGGCCAGAGAGGGGCGGCCCCCGGCGACGCCGCCGCGGACGGTGCCGTTCATCCTGCCCAGCCGGTCGATCTCACCGGAGACGTCGAACGTCAGCCCCTTGGTCGTGGCGCCGAGCCGTTCCAGCAGTGGACCGAGGGCGGCCATCTTCTCCGCCACCGCCCCGTAGTCGCGCTCCACCGTGACCAGCTTGGGGAAGTCGCGTCCCGGAGTGGGCGGCCGGCCCGTCGCGCGCCAGTCCTGCACCCGCCCATGCGGGGTGGCCAGCTCATCGGGCGTGTCGTGCAGCAGCGGCACGGCCACCACGTCCGTACGTGTGCCCAGGTGAGTCTTCGCGAGGTCACTGAAGGCGCGGGCGATGGCGTGGAAGGCGGCGAAGTCGGTGCGGGTCTGCCAAGGCGGGTCGATCGCCGGGGTGAAGGCGTGCACGAATGGGTGCATATCTGTCGAGGACAGGTCGTGCTTCTCGTACCACGTGGCGGCGGGCAGCACGATGTCGGAGAACAGCGTGGTGGAGGTCATCCGGAAGTCCAGGGACAGCAGCAGGTCGAGCTTGCCGCGCGGCGCCTCCTCCGGCCAGGCCAGGCTCTCCGGCCGCTGTCCGGGCGCGGCCTCTTCGGCCCGTACGGCCGAGTCGGTGCCCAGCAGGTGGCGCAGGAAATACTCGTTGCCCTTGGCCGACGAGCCGAGCAGGTTGGCCCGCCACACGGTCAGCACGCGCGGCCAGTTCCCGGGCGCGTCGGGGTCCTCGCAGGCGAACCCGAGCCGCCCCTTGACGACCTGCTCGGTCACGTACGGCCCCGCCTCCGCACCCGCCGCGGCGATCTCGTCGGCCAGGTCGAGCGGGTTGCGATCGAACGTCGGGTAGGACGGCATCCAGCCCAGACGTGCCGACTGCGAGAGCAGGTCGGCGGTCGCCTTGCCGGTGAACGCGCCGCTGCCGAGCGGAGACGAGACGACGTCGGCCGAGTAGGTGTCGTAGCGCCACTGGTCGGTGTGCAGGTACCAGTAGGCGGTGCCGATCATCTGCCGCGGCGGGCGCGACCAGTCCAGGCCGAAGGCGAGCTGCGCCCAGCCGGTGATCGGCCGGCACTTCTCCTGGCCGACGTAGTGCGCCCAGCCGCCGCCGTTGACGCCCTGGCAGCCGGTCAGCGTGGTCAGCGCCAGGAACGAGCGGTAGATGGTGTCGGAGTGGAACCAGTGGTTCGTCCCCGCCCCCATGATGATCATGGAGCGGCCGCCGGACTCCTCGGCGTTGCGGGCGAACTCCCGGGCGATCCTCGCCGCTGCCTTGGCCGGCACCCCGGTGATCGCCTCCTGCCAGGCCGGGGTGTAGGGCTCGGCCGCGTCGTCGTAGCCGGTCGGCCACCTGCCGGGGAGCTCGTCGCGGGCCACACCGTACTGGGCGAGCATCAGGTCGTACACCGTGGTGACCAGGTGGCCGCCGACGCGCCGCACCGGAACGCCGCGCTCCAGCACGCCGTTCTCGTGGCCGTCGAAGCGGGGCAGCGCGACCGGCACCGCCTCCTCCCCCAGGGTGGTCAGCAGCGGGTCGACATCGCCGAGGTCGAGGTTCCAGCGGCCTTGGCCCTCCTCGGAGTAGCGGAAGCCGAGCGAGCCGTTCGGTACGACCGGCTCGCCGGTCCGCGCGTTCAGCAGGACCGTGGCGAACGCCGCCTCCTGCCCTTCCTGCCCCAGGTCGGCCGCGGTGAGGAACTTGTCCGGCACGTACGCCCCGTCCCGCTCACGCAGCCGGACCAGGAACGGCAGGTCCGTGAAACGCTTGACGTAGTCGGTGAAACAAGCCGTCGGCCGGTCGGCGAAGAACTCCTTGAGGATCACATGCCCCATCGCCATGGCCAGCGCGCCGTCCGTGCCCGGGTGCGGGGCCAGCCACTCGTCGGCGAACTTGGCGGCGTCGTTGTAGTCGGGCGCGAGCACCACCACCTTCTGGCCCCGGTAGCGCGCCTCGGCCATGAAGTGGGCGTCGGGTGTGCGGGTGACCGGCACGTTCGAGCCCCACAGCATCAGGTACGCGGCGTCCCACCAGTCGGCCGACTCCGGCACGTCCGTCTGGTCGCCGAACACCTGCGGGGAGGCCACCGGCAGGTCGGCGTACCAGTCGTAGAACGACAGCATCGCCCCGCCGATCAACGACACGAACCGGGCGCCCACCGCGTGGGAGGCCATCGACATGGCCGGAATCGGGGAGAAACCGGCCACCCGGTCGGGGCCATAGGTCTTGATGGTGTGCACGTGCGCCGCGGCGATGATCTCGCATGCCTCGTCCCAGGTGACGCGCACCAGCCCGCCCTTGCCGCGGGCCGACTGGTAGCGGCGCCGCTTGTCCGGGTCTGTGGTGATCTCCGCCCAAGCGTCGACCGGGTCACCCAGCCTCGCCCTGGCCTCCCGGTACATCTCCACCAGCACACCCCTGGCGTACGGGAAGCGGACCCGGGTGGGCGAGTAGGTGTACCAGGAGAACGCCGCACCACGAGGACAGCCCCGGGGCTCGTACTCCGGCCGGTCGCCGCCCACGCTCGGGTAGTCGGTCTGCTGCGCCTCCCAGGTGATCACGCCGTCCTTGACATACACCTTCCAGGAGCAGGAACCGGTGCAGTTGACGCCGTGGGTGGAGCGGACGACCTTGTCGTGGCTCCACCGGTCACGGTAGAACGCGTCGCCTTGGCGTCCGCCGATCTGGTGCAGGGTCCGCAGATCGTCGGAGACGGCGCCGGACCGCAGGTGCCGGCCAAGCTTCAGCAGGGCGTCGCTGACCGGCCCATCCGTACTCGCCATACGTACAACCCCTTCATCTGGCACCACAAACCCGAACACGGCCCGCCATCAGCGCTTTGATAGTCAGGTAGCGGCACGAACACCCCGTACCCGTTCGACCATCTCGCTACCTGCACCGATCCGATCGGGCACCAGGCCGGGATGACGCCTTCATCCTTGCTGCCAGCAATACGGACACCTCAGGGTCTTTAGTCCCACCTTCAAGACCCCAAAGACCCGAAACCCCGCCGTAACGGGCCAGCGTGGCCGGTTCAGCCGGCGGGCGACGCGACCGTCGGCACCGGCTTCCAGGCGAGGTTTCCGCGTCCCCAGTCCGGTGCGCTGTCCTTGGCCTCCGGTGGGGCTTTGGATGTGGGCCGCGGCGATAGGCGTCGGCGAGCCTCCGGTGGATCCGGAACTCCGAGCCCAGCGGACCTCGGTCACCGGGGACGGTCAGCTGGGTTGCTGGATGCGTCGGCCGGTGGCCTCCACCGTGGTGACGACGATGAAGTGGTCGCCATCGTGTGCCCACGGCGTCAGCGGCAATCGTTCCAGCCGGGCGACCTGTGAGTCGTCGGCGACACGGGCATACCCGACGACAGTGACCGACCAGCCGGTCCGCTCTCCTGAGTCGAAGTCGTCGACCTCGAAGGCCACGACCGCATTGCGTGTGGCGGCGGCCAGCTTGGAACCGGCCGCCGTGCGGATGACGATGTCCTCCCCGTCCAGGCAGAAGTTGACCGGCTGCACGGCCGGCAGGGCGCGATCGGTGAAGACGATCCGCCCGATCGGGCACGAAGGCAGCAGGCGCATGCACTCCTCGTGCGAGAGCACCTGCAGGCCGGCCGAGTCGAGTTTCATACCGCCAGCCTGTCAGCACCCCTACCTGACCGTTTAGGGACGAAAGTCCCGTGACGTCCGCCGATCGCCCTCGGTGGTGGTGACCGTAGACCGTCCAACATGCGAAGCTCGGGCTCGCCGTCGGCAAGCGGGGTTCTCCTTCGCCGGCCGACACGACTCCCCACCTGCGGCACCCAAGCGGTTTCGCGACCCGGCCAGACAGGATCGCTCAGCTGTCGCGGTCTCCCGCTGACGTCACCGTGCAGGCATCGACCGCACCGGCGGCGCGGCCGAGCACCGCCTGGCCGTGGCACGGACTGCGGTGAGGGTCAGCACCAGCGTCAGCACCGACACTCCGGCCAGCGCGGCCAGACCCAGCCCGTAGGAGCCGAACAGGCCGTAGACGAGGCCCATCACCAGCGGCG
This sequence comes from Nonomuraea sp. NPDC049141, assembly GCF_040648415.1. Classification (NCBI taxonomy): domain Bacteria; kingdom Bacillati; phylum Actinomycetota; class Actinomycetes; order Streptosporangiales; family Streptosporangiaceae; genus Nonomuraea; species Nonomuraea sp. NPDC049141. Next base: position 7,246 of record NZ_JBEZDR010000037.1, on the reverse strand, counting down.
GCACGAACCCGCCCAGCCCTCCGGCAGCGCCGACCAGGCCCGTGACCGAGCCCACCTTGTCGGCCGGGGCCACCGTCGCCACCAGGGCGAAGGTCGCCCCGCTGCCGGCGCCGAGCGCCGCGGCCATGGTCAGGAACGCGACCGTGCCCAGCATCATGAGCGGCGGGGTGAACGCCTGCACAGCGGCGCAGAGCGCGACTACGGTGAACACGGCGACCAGGACGGGAATCGGCCCGATCTGGTCCGACAGCCAGCCGCCAATGGGCCGCATCGCAACCGCCAAGATCACGAACCCGGCCATGCGGTTGGCCGCGTCGGCCTGCTCCAGGCCGTAAGCCGACTGCAGATAGACAGGCAGGTACACGGAGAAGGCGACGTACCCGCCGAACGCCACCGCGTACAGCACGCATGCCTGCCAGGTGATCGGCAGGCGCACGGCCGCGGCCAGACGGGCCAGACTCGACTGGGCAGGCGCCGTACGACCCGGGGCGTCCCGCAACACGAACCAGGCCACAACGGCGTAGAGCGCGAGCGCCGCCGCGGTGAGCAGGAACGGGGTGGCCGAGCCGCCGGTCCTGACCAGCCTGACGGTGGTCAGCGCGCTGATCGCGGTGCCGCCCATGCCCATGCCGAAGACACCGACGGCCAGACCGCGGCGCTCGGGCGGGAACCAGGCGCTGACGAAGGGCACGCCCACGGCGAACACCGTCCCGCCGATGCCCAGGAAGAACCCGCCCACCAGCAGCGCCGCCAACGAGCTCTGCCCGGCCACGCCGATGAACAGCACCGGGACGATGGTGACCGCCGAGATCAGGGGGAACATCACCCGGCCGCCGAAGCGGTCGGTGAGCGCTCCGACGGGGATGCGGCCCAGCGAGCCGACGATCACCGGGACCGCGACCAGCAACGCCTGCTCCGTAGCCGACAAGCCCAGCAATTCCTTGAACCGCGGGCCCAGCGGGCTGAGCAGCGCCCACGCCCAGAAGTTCACCGCAAATCCCACGGTCGCCAACGCCAGCATCATCGCCGACCGACGGGTGGAGCCGCCGGGAACTGCCCGGTTGGTCCTATCGGTGCTCATCTCATCCGTCCTTGTCACGCCGATCATGCTCAAAGCAGGTGCCGTGGTGCGTGGCGGTTCCGTCGGCCGCTGACCCCGCGAGAACGGCCCCCAGGGCGATCGGCCGCCTCCGGCATTCGCCGACCACCACCTGGTTATCGCGATGTTCTTGCCCTGCCCTCACTCATCGCATCCCACCGCAGCCGCTCCATGCCTCCTAGAGGCGAAAGTCCTGCCTGTTGAGTGCTTTGTGCTTTGGTCTTCACTCGCCTGACCGGCGAGTACCGAAGGACGCGCAACCTTCGCCTCTGATGGCGTCCCGCTGCGACCGCGAGCCCTGAGCGCATCCCGCACGCAGGGAGGCACGCGCCGGCTGGTCGGTGACCGGCTGCCGGGTCAGAGTGGGACACTCCAGCAAAGAGCGGTCCCGCCGTCGTCCGGAGAGGTGACGTCGAAGGAGCCGCCGAGCGCGGTGGCACGCTCGTGCAAATTACGTAGGCCGCTGCGCCTGCCGCCGGAGGGCAGCCCGACGCCGTTGTCCTGAACGGTCAGTGTGAGCGTGTCGTCGGCCACCTCGACAGAGATGTTTGTTTTGGAGGCCTTGGCGTGGCGGACCACATTGGACAGTGCTTCGCGCAGGACGGCGAGCAGGGTCTCGGCGATGGTTTCGGGGACGCGGTTGTCGAGCTGGCCTTCCATCAGCAGGCCCGGCATGAACCCGAGATGGCCGCGGGAAGCTTCCACCAACGCCACGATCTGGGCGCGCAGGCTGGGGCCAAGCGCCTCGTGCGATCCCTGCAGGGCGAAGATGGTCGAGCGGATCTGCCGAATGGTCGCGTCCAGCTCGTCGATCGCGTGCCGTATCCGGTTCGACACCTCGGGCTGGTTCACCAGCCGGACCGTGCTCATCAGCGTCATCGCGATCGCGAACAGCCGCTGGATGACCACGTCGTGCAGGTCTTTGGCGATGCGGTCGCGGTCTTCGAGCAGGTTGAGGCGTTCGGCGTCCTTGCGGGCCTCGGCCAGTTCCAGCGCGATGGCGGCCTGCCCGGCGAACGCCCCCACCATCCGCAGATCCGCGGCGCTGAACGGCAGCCGGCCCGATCGTTTGGCCACCGCCACCACGCCGCGTACCTTCTCGCCCACCCCCAAAGGCATCAGCAGCTCCGGGCCGAAGCCCAAATGACGCAGCGGTGAGTTCGTCTCGTTCAGGTCCTCCGCCGACACCGCCTCGCCTCGGGTGTAAACCTGGCCCGCCGCGGTGGCCGCCAGATCGAAGGTCAGGCCCGCCACCTGTTCGGCGTGCTCGCCATCGACATACTCCACCACCAGCGACTGGCCGCTCTCCTCCGGCATCAGGATCTTCACGAGGTCGGCATCGCTCATCTGGCGGGCGCGGGCCGCCATCAGGGTGAGCACCTCGCGCGGGTCGGCCCCGGACAGCAGGCTGGTGGTGACCTCTGAGGAGGCCTGCAGCCAGGTCTCGCGCCGCCGGGTCTCCTCATACAGGCGGGCGTTCTCCACGGCGACGCCGGCCGCGGCGGCCAAGGCGATGACGATGGCCTCGTCCTCCTCGTCGAACTCCGCCCCGCCCCGCTTCTCCGTCAAGTAAAGGTTGCCGAACACCTCATCGCGCACCCGTACCGGCACGCCGAGAAAGGTGCCCATCGGCGGATGCCCGGAAGGGAACCCGTAGGACTCGGGATGGTCGGAGATGCGGCCGAGCCGCAGCGGGCGGGTGTCCTTGATCAGCAGCCCGAGCAGACCGAGTCCGTGCGGCCAGTGCTCGATGCGGGCGATCTCCTCCTCGCTCAGCCCGACCGGGATGAACTGGACGAGCGTGTTCTCCTGCCCGACCACGCCGAGCGCCCCATAGGTGGCGTCCACTAGCCTGGTCGCGGTCTCCACGATCCGGCGCAGCACCGTCTCAAGATCCAGTTCGCTGCCCACGGACACAACCGCTTCCAACAGCGCGTGCACCCGGTCACGAGTCGACAGCACGGTGCTCAGCCGCACCTGCAGCTCGGCCAGCAACTCATCCAGCCGCATACTCGGCATCAATGAGCGATGCTCGCCTTCCGTCATGGGATCAGTGTTGCACCAGGACAGCGCCACGCCCACCAGACATCGGTCGCATGATCATCTGTGGGTACTCCCGCGAGCACAGCCGGGCAGGGCCGAAGGTCCCGCCCCGTTAGAGGCATCGGCCCTCGTTGAACACGCCACGTGTACCCCAGGAGCGGGGACCTTCGGCACTGCCGGACGGCTCGGCACCTGCGACAGCGTGGCTGGCGGGAGGTGCGTCATGTTCTCACCACTCGCCACCGAGTTCGGCGTCAGGCGGCTGCTCGTCGCGGCCGGCCAGGCGCCTTCCGTGCACAACACCCAGCCGTGGCGCTTCGCCGTGTCCGGCGAGGAGATCAGTTTGCGGACCGATCCCGACCGGCGACTACGGGTGAGCGACCCGCGAAGGCGGTCCCAGCATGTGAGCTGCGGCGCGGCCCTGTTCAACCTGCGCCTGGCAGTGCGGGTGACCGGGCGGCGCCCGCTGGTCTGGCTGCTGCCGAACCCCGATGAGGAGCCCGGCCTGCTGGCGGCGGTGCGCATGGCCGGCGCCGCGCTCGCCTCTGGCGAGCAACGCGAGCTGTACGACCTGATTCCGGTACGTCGCACCAGCCGGGAACCGTTCTTCGAGCGACAGGTTCCGCTGCCGGTACTGGCCGAGCTGCGCATCGCCGCCTCTCGCGAGGGCGCGTACCTGCGGGTCCTCGACCGGCGTGGCGTCGGTGAGACACTCGATTACGCCGCCAAAGCCGAGGACGAGCTGGCCCGAGACCACGCCTACCAGGCGGAGCTGGCCGCGTGGACGATGTCCGGCGCCCGCTTCGACGGCGTCCCGAGTCACGTGCATGGGCCGCGGCCGGGCAAGGAGCCCGGGCGTACTCGCGATTTCGGACGGCGGGCCGGTCAGGCCCGCTTCGAGGAGCACCCGCTGCTGGCGGTGCTCACCACGCCGGGCGACCAGCCGCTCGACTGGCTCCGAGCCGGACAGGCGCTACAACGCGTGCTGCTGGTGGCCACCGCGCACGGGCTGTCGGCGTCGTTCCTCAACCAGCCGCTGGACCTACGAGACATGCGCCGCCGCAGGGATCCGCACCACCGGCACGGCCACCCGCAAATGATCATCCGGCTCGGTTACGGCCCCTACGGAGCCCGCCCCCCGCGCCGCCCGGCCAGCGAACTGGAGACCCACCATGCCTGAAAGCTACGACGTACTGCTGCGTGATGGCGGCATAGCCCACGTACGTCCGTTGCGCCCCGGCGACCGCCACGCGCTGCACGAGCTGGTCGACCGCTCCTCGGAGCGGTCGGCCTATCTGCGCTTCTTCACCGGAGGCCGCAACACCGCCCACTTCTACATGGACCGCATCACCGGCGAGGCATATCGGGGCCACGCGTTGGTGGCCACCATGCGGGACCGGCTGGTCGCCGTCGCCGAGTACATCCCCATCGAGGACGGCAGCGCCGACCTGGCGATCCTGCTGGACGATGCCGTGCACGGGCACGGCCTCGGCACGCTCCTCCTCGAGCACGTGGCCATCGACGCGGCCGACCACGGAGTGCGCGAGCTGGTGGCCGACGTGCTCACCGAGAACCGGCCGATGATCAATGTCCTGCGCGACCTCGGCCTGGACACGACGCAGCGCCTCGACGGCGGCACCCTGCATATCGCCATCTCCGCGCAACCGACCCCCCGGCTCCGAGCCGGCGTCGAGGCTCGCGACCACGAGGCCGAGCGCGCCTCGCTGGCTCGCGTCCTCGAACCCCGCTCTGTGGCGGTGATCGGCGCGAGCCGCGACTCGTCAGGCGTGGGACACCGGGTACTGCGCAACCTGATCGACGGCGGCTTCACTGGTCCGATCTACCCGGTCAACCCCAACGCGACCGAAGTAGCCGGGCTGGCCTGCCATCCGAACGTGGGCGCGATCCCCGGCGAGGTGGACTTGGCCGTCATCGCCGTTCCCGCCAAGTATGTCTTTGAGGTGGCCCACGAGTGCGCGGCGGCCGGGGTGGCGGGGCTCGTGGTGCTGACGTCCGGATTCGCCGAGAGCGGGCTGCACGATGCGGAGACGGATCTGCTGACGATCTGTCGCACCGCCGGGATGCGCCTGGTCGGCCCGAACTGCCTGGGCGTCGTCAACACCGCCGCCCGCCTCAATGCCAGCTTCCTGCCGGGCTCCCCCGCCGCGGGCCGCGTCGCGCTGATGTCGCAGTCGGGCGCCGTGGGGGCGGCGCTGCTGGATGAGCTGAGCGTGTCGTCGTTCGTGTCGGTCGGCAACAAGGCCGACGTCAGCGGCAATGACCTGCTGGAGTACTGGGAGGACGACGAGCACACCGACGTGATCGCGCTCTACCTGGAGTCGTTCGGCAACCCGCGCAAGTTCGCCCGCATCGCCCGGCGCGTCGCGGCGAAGAAGCCGATCCTGCTGGTCAAGAGCGGCCGTTCGGGCGCGGGCGACCGGGCGGTGCGCTCCCACACCGCCGCGGCGGCCACTCCGGACGTGGCCGTGGACGCGCTCGCCCGCGCCTGCGGGGTGATCAGGCTCGACAGCGTGCGCGACCTGCTCGACACCGCCCGGCTGCTGGCCTGCCAGCCCCTCCCCAAGGGTCGCCGCGTGGCGATCGTCGGCAACTCCGGCGGGCCCGGGGCCATGGTCGCCGATGCCTGCGAGCGGCACGGCCTGCTCGTGCCTGAGCTGCCCGCCGGAGTGCTCCGGGCGCGCGCCGCCGCCTCCGTGGGCAACCCGGTGGATCTGACCGCCGAAGCCACTGCCGCCGAGATCGGCGCCGCTGTCGAAGCGCTCGTCGTCTCCCCTGATGTCGATGTGGTCGTCATCGTCTACACCCCGCCGTTCGGCTCCGGACTGGACGATACTCGCCAGGCGATCGCCGAGGCGACCCGGCACACGAAGAAGACCGTGCTGGCCTGCGTCGTCGGTCACGACGGCCTGATCGACGGCCGGATCCCCAGCTACGCCTTCCCCGAGCAGGCGATCGAGGCGCTCGGCCACGTTGTGGGTTACGCCGAGTGGCGCGAGCGGCCTGCCGGCCAGGAAGCGAAGCCGCCGGCCGTGGACACCGCCGCCGCGCGCGCCCTCGTCGGTGAAGAGCTGGCCGCGCACGCGGACGGCTGTTGGCTCTCCCCCGCGGCCGCCGCCCGCCTGCTCGGCTTCTATGGGGTGCGGCTGGTGGAGTCCGTCACCGTGGCCGACCCGGACGCCGCCGCCGAGGCCGCCGGCCGAGTCGGGCTGCCGGTCGTACTGAAGGTGACGGGGCCCGTGCACAAGAGCGACGTCGGCGGCGTACGGCTCGATCTGCGGACTGCCGAGGAGGTACGGCAGGCGTATCGCGACATGTCACGGCGTATCGGCGCGGACATGACAGGCGCCGTCATCCAGCGCATGCTCCCAGGCGGGGTCGAGATCATCATGGGCGGCGTCAACTATCCGTCTTTCGGGCCGCTGATCATGGCCGGGATGGGCGGTGTCACGGCGGAACTGCTCGCCGACCGCGCCTTCCGGGTGCCGCCCATCACCGACCCGGCCGACATGCTCGGCGAGCTGCGCTGCGCCCCGCTGCTGTACGGCTACCGCGGTTCGCCACCCGTCGACGTCGCCGCCCTGGCCGACCAGCTCGTCCGGGTGGGCAGGCTGCTGGAAGACCTGCCCGAGGTGGCCGAGCTCGACCTCAACCCAGTGATCGTCACATCCGAAGGCGCTGTGACAGTGGACGCGCGGATCAGGATCGCCCCCTGCCGTCCGCCGACCTCGCCGCTGCTGCGCCACCTGCGCTGACCAACGACCACCCGCAGCCGGGACTTCCGGCCCTACCAGACGCCCAGCTGCGGGGCTGTGATGAAGACAGCAGAACAGCCGCCGAGAAGGGCTGACCCGTGAAGCGCAGGACCGTCGCCGACGTGATGACCGCCGAGGTCGTCACGGTTACCGCGAAGACCCCGTTCAAGGACATCGCCGAGACCTTGATCGCCGGCGGCATCAGTGCTGTCCCGGTGGTCGACGAGGGCGGCCATGTCGTCGGCATGGTGTCGGAGGCCGACCTGCTGCGTAAGGAGGAGTTCCGCGAGCAGTTCTACCGTGAGGGCTACCGGCCGCCGCTGCGCGCCCG